>NZ_CP032050.1:3467500-4087484 GCF_003687485.1 Euzebyella marina
GTAGCACGTGTGTAGCCCAGGACGTAAGGGCCGTGATGATTTGACGTCGTCCCCACCTTCCTCGCGGTTTGCACCGGCAGTCCCGTTAGAGTCCCCATCTTGACATGCTGGCAACTAACGGTAGGGGTTGCGCTCGTTATAGGACTTAACCTGACACCTCACGGCACGAGCTGACGACAACCATGCAGCACCTTGTAGGTGGTCCGAAGAAAGGGGCGTCTCTGCCCCATGCAACCTACATTTAAGCCCTGGTAAGGTTCCTCGCGTATCATCGAATTAAACCACATGCTCCACCGCTTGTGCGGGCCCCCGTCAATTCCTTTGAGTTTCATTCTTGCGAACGTACTCCCCAGGTGGGATACTTATCACTTTCGCTTGGCCGCCCAGGCCTCAAGGGCCCGGACAGCTAGTATCCATCGTTTACGGCGTGGACTACCGGGGTATCTAATCCCGTTCGCTCCCCACGCTTTCGTCCATCAGCGTCAGTACATACTTAGTAAGCTGCCTTCGCGATCGGTGTTCTATGTAATATCTATGCATTTCACCGCTACACTACATATTCCGCCTACTCCAGTATGACTCAAGACCGCCAGTATCAAGGGCAGTTCTACGGTTGAGCCGCAGACTTTCACCCCTGACTTAACGGCCCGCCTACGGACCCTTTAAACCCAATGATTCCGGATAACGCTCGGACCCTCCGTATTACCGCGGCTGCTGGCACGGAGTTAGCCGGTCCTTATTCTTACGGTACCGTCAGTACCCTACACGTAGGGTGGTTTCTTCCCGTATAAAAGCGGTTTACGACCCATAGGGCCTTCTTCCCGCACGCGGCATGGCTGGATCAGGCTCCCGCCCATTGTCCAATATTCCTCACTGCTGCCTCCCGTAGGAGTCTGGTCCGTGTCTCAGTACCAGTGTGGGGGATCCCCCTCTCAGGGCCCCTACCCATCGTCGCCATGGTGGGCCGTTACCCCGCCATCTAGCTAATGGGACGCATACCCATCCCCTACCGTAACCTTTAACCGTAAATGCCATGCGGCAATACGGTACCATGCGGTCTTAATCCAAATTTCTCTGGGCTATCCCGCAGTAGGGGGCAGATTGTATACGCGTTGCGCACCCGTGCGCCGGTCGCCGGCGGAAAAGCAAGCTTTTCCCCGCTGCCCCTCGACTTGCATGTGTTAGGCCTGCCGCTAGCGTTCATCCTGAGCCAGGATCAAACTCTTCATCGTTGATTCGTAAATATATTCGCGCCAACGCCGATAAGTCCTCCCGGCCCCGTCTCTCTATCTGTGTTATCTTTTATTCCAAAAATACTCTTGGTTAGCTCGCCTGCTGCCGGTCTTAAATTCCGACCTTCGCGGCTCGCTATGTCTCCTCAGTATGTCAATGAACTTCTCTATGCTTTCGCCTCTCCCGACATCGGCCCCTCGGCGTCTGTCTCTCAAAGCGGGTGCAAATTTACAACTGTTTTTTTATCCTGCAACCTTTTTCCGAAATTTTTTTTTCGAAACCTCTCCCGCATCAAAAACCCAGTATGTAAAGGAACCCTCGCCCCAACGAGACCATCTCGTTTCGGGGCTGCAAATGTAACACTGTTTTTTAAATCCACAACAGTTTTTTTGCAACTTTTTACAATCGCCTATTAATTAATGATTTACAAAATGCTTTATTAGAAAAGGGCATTAAATATAATTCTAATATTTAGTTTACGCAAACACTTCCTCATATTTTGGCAACCAAAAAACACTCTCTATAAATCACTCATCACCCTACTAAAAAACCGTTATCACCCTTATAAACAATTACCGCTACCCTGGATTCCTTCTACATACCGCTTTAAATGCAACATCCATTTACACAAAACAATACTCCATCATAAATCTGCAAAACCAAATCAACATATATTGTACGCCTAATAAGGGAATAGTATCTTTGCCACCTATTTATCAAAAAAGCATGATTAAAATTACTCTTCCAGACGGCAATGTTAAAGAATTAGAAAGTGGCAGCACTCCTATGGACGTGGCCCTCAGCATAAGTGCCGGACTAGCGCGCAACGTTATATCGGCCAAATTCAATGATACGGTAGTAGAAACGGCCACCCCTCTTCACGAAGATGGTACATTGACCTTATATACATGGAACGAAGCTGAAGGAAAAAAAGCCTTTTGGCACTCAACATCGCACATAGTTGCCCAAGCCCTCGAAGAACTATACCCTGGCATAAAGTTGACAATTGGGCCTGCGATAGAGAATGGTTTTTATTATGATGTCGATTTTGGAGAACACACCCTCTCAGAAAAAGATTTCGCAGCTATAGAAAAGAAAGCCTTGGAAATTGCCAGGGGCAAACACGATTTTAAAATGAGATCGGTTTCAAAAGCCGATGCTTTAAACTATTATAAAGAAGAAGGCAACGAGTTTAAAATAGAGCTAATCGAAAACCTTGAAGACGGCTCTATTACTTTTTGCGATCACGATACTTTTACCGACCTGTGCCGAGGGGGCCATATACCCAATACCGGCATAGTAAAGGCTATTAAAATTTTAAACGTCGCTGGAGCCTATTGGCGCGGTGATGAAAATAAACCTCAGTTGACAAGGGTTTACGGTATTTCTTTTCCGAAACAGAAAGAACTGACCGAATATTTGGCCATGATAGAAGAGGCCAAGAAAAGAGACCACCGAAAGCTCGGCAAAGAATTGGAATTGTTTACCTTTTCGCAGAAAGTAGGACAAGGTCTACCGCTTTGGCTTCCGAAAGGTGCCGCCTTAAGAGAACGCTTAGAGCAATTTTTAAAGAAGGCACAGAAGAAAGCTGGCTATGAAATGGTGGTTACACCACATATTGGCCAAAAGGAGCTTTATGTTACCTCTGGGCATTATGCAAAATATGGTGAAGATAGTTTTCAACCCATTCATACCCCTAAGGAAGATGAAGAGTTCTTGCTAAAACCAATGAACTGCCCGCACCATTGCGAAATTTACAAAAACAAACCTTTTAGCTATAGAGAGCTGCCCAAGCGATATGCAGAGTTCGGAACCGTTTACAGGTATGAGCAAAGTGGTGAGTTGCACGGTTTAACCCGTGTTAGGGGCTTCACCCAAGATGATGCCCATATCTTTTGCACCCCTGAGCAATTAGATGAAGAGTTCAAAAATGTTATTGACTTATCATTATACGTATTAGGTTCTTTAGGTTTTGAAAATTTTACCGCCCAAGTTTCCGTAAGAGACCTGAACACACCCGAAAAATATATAGGTTCGGTCAAAAATTGGAAGAAAGCGGAAAACGCCATTATCAACGCGGCAAAGGAGAAAGGGCTTAATTATATAATTGAGGAAGGAGAGGCCGCCTTTTACGGTCCGAAGTTAGACTTTATGGTGAAGGATGCCCTCGGAAGACAATGGCAACTAGGAACGATTCAAGTAGATTACAACCTACCGGAAAGATTTGACCTTACCTATAAGGGTAGTGATAACGAATTTCACAGACCGGTTATGATCCATAGGGCACCATTTGGAAGTATGGAGCGTTTTATAGCTTTATTGTTGGAACATACCGGTGGAAATTTCCCGCTTTGGCTGATTCCTGAACAGGCTATAGTACTGCCAGTGAGCGAGAAACATGAAAAATATGCGGAAAAAGTTTTAAATTCTTTGGAAAATAACGAAATTCGCGCCCTCATTGATGACAGGAACGAAACTGTAGGGAAAAAAATACGGGAGGCAGAAATGAACAAATTGCCATTTATGCTGATCGTAGGAGAAAATGAAGAACTCTCAAATACCATTTCCGTGAGAAAACATGGTGGTGAAGATTTGGGATCGATAAGCCTCGAAAGTTTCGCAGACTTGGTATCTAAAGAAATAAATAGTACCTTAAAGTCGTTTTAAAAAATTAAGTTTAATTAAAAAGTTTAAGTCATAGCAATAAGAAAAAGATTTCGGCCACAACCTAGGAGGGAGAACAAGAATCCGCATAATATCAATGAAAAAATACTCGCTCCGGAAGTGAGGTTGGTAGGTGACAATGTAGAAGTAGGTATTTACCCCATAAGAAAAGCACGCGAAATAGCTGAAGAAATGGGTCTTGATTTGGTAGAAATTTCTCCCAAAGCAGAGCCACCTGTGTGTAAAATCATGGAGTATAAAAAGTTTCTTTACGAACAGAAGAAACGTGACAAGGCCATGAAGGCCAAAGCTTCTAAAGTAGTTGTAAAAGAAATCAGGTTCGGGCCTAACACCGATGACCACGATTACGATTTCAAGAAGAAACACGCCGAAAAGTTTTTAAAAGACGGTGCCAAGCTAAAGGCCTATGTTTTTTTCAAAGGGCGTTCAATAGTATATAAAGATCAAGGTGAAATTCTTTTATTAAGACTGGCCCAAGATCTTGAAGAACTTGGCAAGGTTGAACAAATGCCAAAATTAGAGGGTAAAAGAATGACCATGTTCTTGGCCCCTAAGACTAAGAAATAATTCGGGCTATTGCTCGAAACTATAGAAAATACTGAACGCTGTTCAATTTATTTTGGGCGGCGTTTAGCATGAAAAGTGAGATAATCAATAAATAGGAAAAGATGCCTAAGCAGAAAACAAAGTCTAGTGCCAAAAAGCGATTTAAGCTAACAGGTACTGGCAAAATCAAAAGAAAGCACGCTTTTAAGAGCCACATTCTTACAAAGAAATCTAAGAAGCGTAAGCTTAAGTTGACTCACAGTACACTAGTTCACAAATCGGACGAAGGTAGTGTGAAAGAACAATTGTGTTTAAAGTAATTGTTCAAGAGGTAATTTATTAACCATGGAGTCGGGCCTTTCAAAGTGTGCGTAATGCACCGCCTGCTACAAAAATTTAAAAGTTATGCCAAGATCAGTAAATGCAGTTGCTTCTAGAGCCAGAAGAAAAAAGGTGATGAAGCAAGCCAAGGGCTACTTCGGAAGACGTAAAAACGTTTGGACGGTAGCCAAAAATGCGGTAGAAAAAGCAATGCTTTATGCATACCGCGATAGAAGAAACAAGAAAAGAACCTTTCGTGCACTTTGGATTACTCGTATCAATGCGGGTGCCCGTTTGCACGGTATGTCATACTCACAATTCATGGGTAAGGTAAAAGCTAACGGAATCGAGCTGAACCGAAAGGTATTGGCAGATTTGGCCATGAACCACCCAGAAGCTTTTAAAGCGATAGTCGAAAAGGTAAAATAATTGTTAAGTATTTATCTCACTTTATAATCCGGTTCTAGCGAGCCGGATTTTTTTATATCCCAAAAGCACTGACGACCAAATTTCTCGACCAGGCACCATTGCGATGTTCACAGAGATAAATACCCTGCCAAACACCTAAATTCAACCTACCTTTGGTGATGGGTATCTGTACAGAAGCCCCCATAAGTGAACTTTTGATATGGGCCGGCATATCATCAGGGCCTTCATAAGTATGAATATAATAAGGAGCATTTTCCGGAACCATTTGATTCATATGGCTCTCAAAATCGGTACGTACCGTAGGATCGGCATTTTCATTAATAGTCAAACTTGCAGAGGTATGCTTGATGAATACCTGAAGCATACCCTTCTCAATTTCCTTCAATTCGGGTAACGAGTTTACAATTTCATTGGTTACCAAATGGAAACCCCGCTCTCTGGCTTTGAGAGCGATTTGCTTTTGAAAAAATTTCATGAACGTACCTTTCTTAATTGTCAACAAATCGTAAAAGTTCATAAATCTAAGCTATTATCCAACGATAACAAATACCTTTGCAGCTTTCAAAATTTGGATTATATGGATTTGTCAGGAATTAAAATGGTAGTAACCGATATGGATGGAACTTTACTTAACTCGAACCACGAGGTAAGCAGCCATTTCTTTGATCTCTTTGACGAACTTAAAAAACGTGGTATATTATTCGTTGCTGCCAGCGGAAGGCAATACCATAGCATTATTGATAAGCTCGAGCCGATAAAGAACGATATTATTGTAATTGCCGAAAATGGTGGTTTTGCCGTTCAGAACGATGAAATATTGGTTTCCACCCCATTGAACCAAGATGCAAAGCAAGAAGTACTAACCATTTTAGAATCGGTCGAAAATATACATCCTGTGCTATGCGGAAGCCAAAAGGCCTACATACGTAATGATTCAAAAGAGTTCGAAGACAAATTAAAAGAATACTATACTGAATACGAATTACTAGATAATCTATCTGAGTTTGATGGTGAAATTCTGAAGATTGCCATCTACCATCATATCAGTTCTGAAAAGTATATCTACCCTTCTGTTTCTCATCTTGAAGGAAAGTTAAAAGTTAAAGTATCCGGTGAGAACTGGGTTGATGTATCGAGCCCCGATGCGCATAAAGGCTATGCGCTGCAAAAAGTACAGGAACTCAACAATATTAGGCCTGACGAGACCATGGTTTTTGGCGACTACAATAATGATTTGGAAATGCTGGCCCTTGCCGATTTTAGCTTTGCTATGGAAAATGCCCACCCCAATGTCAAAAAGGCTGCAAAATACAGTACTAAAAGCAATGACGATTTTGGTGTTGAATCAGTTCTGCAAAAGCTTTTAGCCCACTAATTAAAAGATTTTCCTGATTTTTTTAAGTTACTAGGCAGGTAGCCTAAGGTGCGCTTGAAGGCGCTGGTAAAGTGTTGGGGGTTGGTGTAACCTACCTCATAGGCTGCTTGGGCCACTGAAAGGCCCTCTTTGCGTATTTTCAATTTGGCCCTTTCCATTCTTAGCCTCGTTATGTATTTGAATATGGTGGTACCATATACCATCTTAAAGTCTCTTTTGAGCTTTGAACTATTGAATCCGGCTACTTCTGCAAGCTTGGCTATTCGTATGGTTTTCTTCAAATTCGATTTGATGTACCTCTCTACCCTACCCAGACTTTCAAGGTCGGCCGCCGGTAAAACAACTTTCGGCTCTGGTTGATATTTTCCGTTTGCCTCAATGAGCAAATCGATTAAAAGGGTAGTTATTTTTGATTGTAAATAGTTTCTTTTAATCTCGCCCTTGTACGGGCACGAAATGATATCTTCTAAAACCTTACCGATTTCTGGAGAGATTGGCCTGGCTTCCTCCCAAAAAATATAAGGTCTTCCCTTCTCTACCGCGATATTTACCCTTTGTAAAAACTGTTTATAATCATTACCTGCTATTCTCTTCACAAAATCTAATGTAAAAATAACCTCAAACGTTCTACGGGGAGCACCTTGATAATCAAGGCGACCTTTTATATGAGGCAAATAAAACATGTTATAATGGTAGTTAGGAATTTGTACAAAAGGCTCTGTATGCCCCTCAGGAAAATAGCTATAATTACCACTGATCTCGAAATGCAATTTAAAAACTGAAAAGTTGTTGCTCACATCAAAGCTATAGCCATTTGCCGAGCTCATATGTTTAGAAAAAACAAAAATTCCATTCAGATTCAGCTCTCGAATGATTCCCGACACATCGGGTGTATCAACAGTAACCGTATTCTCGATGAGTTCGTCAGAAAGAAAGTCTTTACGATACTTTCGCCTATAGATTCTATTCTTAAATACATCACTTTTAAAAATTGTTTCCATAATTCCTTTTGCGTAGGTAAAACTTCTTTTTGCGGTATTCACCGGTGAAACCCTGCTTTAGTTTTGCAAAACTAGTTTATTTAGATTAAATCTCAATAAAAAGAGTGTGCTTGCTTATGAAAACTTTATGCTCATGGTTTCTGTTCTTAACCGCCTTATCAGTCTTCGGACAACAAACATCAGGAACTATTTCGGGCAATGTTAAAGATGAATCAGGTGTACCCTTATCGTTTGCGAACGTTACGATAGAAGGTTTGAAAGTAGGGGTATTGACCGATTTAAACGGCAACTACTTCTTAGAAAAAGTTCCGACGGGCAAGCACAAAGTGGTCATATCGTTCATTGGCTATGGTACACGGGCGAAAACTGTTGAAATAACAGAAAACTCCCTTAACATTAGAATTGATTTCACCCTTCAAGAGAATGTTGAAAACCTGAACGAAGTTACGGTAAACGGTAAATCTCAAAAAACGATTATTGAGACAGAAGGTTTCGCCGTTAGTGCCGTGCAGACCGAAGAGGCTAGCATCCGTAGCATTCAAACCAATGAATTGTTAAATACGACGGTCGGCGTAAAAATTCGGCAGAACGGTGGTTTAGGCTCTAATGTTGAATATAGCTTAAACGGTTTGTCAGGAAGTGCGGTACGAATTTTTATTGATGGTATTCCAATATCCGTTTATGGCTCATCATTTAGTTTAAACAGTATACCACCTTCGATGATTAAGCAAATTGAGGTTTACAAAGGTGTGGTTCCTGGGCATTTGGCAGATGATGCTTTGGGCGGAGCCATCAACATCGAACTTCATAGCGAAGCCAAGAACAATATTAACGCCTCTATTTCATACGGTTCGTTCAATACCATTCAGGCTAATGCTAATGGGGTATATCGTTTCGATAAATCTGGCTTCACGGTTAAAGCCTCTATTTTTAATAATTATTCCGATAATAATTACAAGGTTTGGGGAAGAAGAGTCGTTGTCGCAGGTCTTGGAGGTGTTGAAACCCCGGTAACTGCCAGACGGTTCAATGACGCATATCGTTCAACAGGGGGCATCGCCCAAATTGGTTATACCAATGTCAAGTGGGCGGATCAATTTTTAGTCGGCTTAACGGTTTCCGATGATTTTAAAGAGGTTCAGCATGGGGCCTTTATGACCTCCCGCCCGTATAAGGACCGATTTTTAGAGTCTGATGCAACGCTTGCCAATATTACTTACCAGAAAAAGGATCTTTTTACCGAAGGTCTCGATTTGAACATACACGGCCTGTACGGCAAACGTAATCGAATTGTTAATGACACGGTTGCTTGGGCCTATAATTGGAACGGTGAGAGAGCCATCGATTTTAGGGGCAACGAATTTCAATATACTTGGGATTCTCAACAGGAAGGAGGACCTACTCTAGCTACCATTAAAAGAAATGTGGCTTCTATTAGAAGTGGGTTGAACTACACCATAAATGAACATCATAAATTTTTGTTGAACCATGTGTATAGCTCTATCGACAGGGAGGACAGTGATGCCCTTGTATCCGTTTTAGAAAATACATTCACAGGAGACAGGGACTTAACTAAAAATATATATGCCCTGACTTATGAAATAAATGCCTTCCAGAATAAATTCAGGGCTAGTCTCTTCGGCAAGTACTACCAACAAGAGACGGTAAGCATCGATCCGGAGATTGCCACGGGACCCGACGGTAATAATATTATTGTTGATGACATCGTAAAGAGTACTACCACGAATGAGGGTTACGGTTTTGCCGCTTCTTATGCTATTTTACCTAACATAACCCTTTTAGCTTCTGCTGAAAAGGCCATTCGTTTACCGAACGAAACCGAAATCTTCGGTAATGATGGTGATAACGTAGTTGCCAACCCCACTATCAAGCCTGAGCAAAGCGACAATTACAATCTAGGCTTCCGATTAGGGGCATTCAATTTCAGAAAACACCAGTTGACCGTTTCTACAAATTTTTTCAGTAGAAATATTAAAGACCGAATTGGTTTGCCTATCGAATCATCTTTGAACGTAGATGAAGAGCTTATACTGTATGTTAATCAAGGAAGCGGAACTTCAAAAGGAATCGATGCGCAAATAGATTATAGCTTTAACAACAATCTAGCACTAAACTTCAACTTCTCACGCTTTGAGCTATTAATAGAGAATCAGGGTGTTGAAATAGATGTGCCTAACACCCCTTTCTTTACCATGAATGGTGGATTGCGCTACTCTATCCAAGACTTTTTACAAAGAAAATCACGCTTAAACCTCTTTTACAACATCTATTACACCGACGAATTTTCATACCTGAATATCAGGGGAACAAATACTGTTGGTGATGAATTCTTTAGAATTCCTGAACAAATTGCTCAAGACTTTGGTCTTAGCTACACGTTCCCCAACAAAAAGGTTATCATGAGTTTTGACGTCAAAAATATATTCGACAAACCGGTTTATGACAACCTATCGGTGCAAAAACCGGGTAGGGCATTTTATCTAAAATTAAATTACATAATCAATAATTTTTAACCTCTTAATAATACCTAATATGAAACGGAATTTCTTAAACTTTAAATCCTTCGCCATACTATTATTGGCTTTGGGCCTCATGACTTCGTGTAGTAGCGATGATAGCTCTCCTTCTCCTGAACCTGATGGAGAAACACCGACTGATCCAGACCCTGAAGAAGAGGAAGAAGCTAGATGGATTACCATTGCCGGAGCGCAAATGGGAGAAAATCCAGGTGATGGTAATGGAGGAACATTGATCTATTCTGTTAGTAGCACCGATGCCAAAGATCCTTCAGTTTCAATAGACCCTTTTAATAACGGTTTTACAGTGCCATCAAATAGAACGGCCAGATTACAGGCTTCTGAAGATGGTAATACTATTTTTAACATTAGCTACGCAGGTGATACTGGTGGTAACTATACAAAATATAAAGTTGAAGGTGGCCAGACCTTTACACAAGAGGGTACAAATGTAAGTATAGAACCTTACGTTGGTTCTGCCCCGAGATGGATCAAGTTATTTGACGGAGACCAAACAGGTGCTGCCGTTTATGTTTCTACCGAACATGTCATTGATGACAATGGTACGGCTGAAGATGCTACAGATGATACTTACGTTCGAACAGAGGCTACCATGGGTATTGTAACCCTTGATTTGGTAAATTCTCAAATAATTGAATTTCAAGAGCACAGCGTGCCTTTAACGGAAGAGGAAGAATCGAATGGATATTACATCTCTAGAATCGATATGCCTACTTTGAACGCTGCCGGCGATAAGCTTTACATCGGTGCGCGTTTGAGCAAAGTGGATCCTGCTACTGTTGAGAGCGATAGAGAAGGTGCTATCTTAGGGTCTAAGACAATTGTTTTAGATTATCCTTCATTGACCAATCCGACCGTTATTACCTCCACTGTAGGTCATGGTAATACCAATGGATATCGTAGCATCAATGCTTTCGAATACAATGGTGATGTTTACCAGGCAAACCAAGGTGACCCTGAAGGTTCTCATATACTAAAAATCGGAGCCGATAATCAGTATGATGATTCATATGTATTCAATCTAGATGACGCTCTTGGCGTGGAGGAAGCTTATATTCTAGCCTGGAGACCAGCAGCCAATGGCAAAGCCGTATTGGCTTACCGTCATGCTGGTTCTGCAGAAGGTGCCGCCGGTGCACAAGGCTTTTTCGCCCTTGTTGACCTAAATGCACAGACCGCTACTCTTATAGATGAGATACCATACGATCCAGATTTTTACCTATTCCAATATCAAGGTTTTGCAGTTGATGGTAATGAAATTTACTTAACGCAAGCGCCTGTTGGGCAAGACGGTAATATTTATGTTGTAGATACCGAAACAGGTTTAGTAACTAAAGGGGCCGAATTGGTAAATGCTACCGGTAGCCACTTTATAGGGGCTTGGTAATTCGTTTGAATATTTTAAGAAGAATTTCCATGGAAAAATCCGTGGAAATTCTTTTATTGAATTAATCTAAATAAAGAGTATATTCAACTCCGAACTTTTTTCTAAGAAGCTAAAAGAGTGATTATCCGTTCAATAAAATCTTATAGAAAATGAAAACTAAAACATTAAAGGCCTTTTTTATTGGAGCTGTTTCCATGTTATCGGTCTCTTCTTCCCTAGCGCAACCTGGTGGAAACGAGAATCAGTTTCTCGATCAAGACTATTGGAAGTCAAAACCAAGTATTTCGGATATTGATTCTAAAATAGCCCAAGGCAATTCTATTACAGAAGCCAATAGAGGTGGTTTCGATGGGGTTACCTATGCTATTTTCGCTGGCAACCCTGTTACCACCATTGCCCATTTGATAGACAAGGGTAATGATGTAAATAAGAGAACCCATGATTCCCGTACCTATATTTTCTGGGCTGCATCCCGTGGAGATTTAGAGGTTATGGAATATCTAGTTGGTAAAGGAGCCAAAATGGACCTTAAAGATTCCCATGGTTATTCTCTATCACAGTTTACCGCTGCAACAGGGCAAGATGATACTAAAATCTATGATTTTCTGATTGCCAATGGGGCCGACCTGAAAAACGAGAAAGATCATGATGGCCGTAATATTCTCTTGGTCGCTGCACCTAGGGCAAAAAATCTAGACTTGATCAATTATTTTGTTGATAAAGGGTTAGACCTAAACTCTACCGACGACCACGGTAACGGTATTTTCAGTATAGCTGCCCAAGGAGGAAATATTGAAATTTTAAAGCAATTGGTAGATAAGGGGGTTTCTACAAAAGCAAATCCTGAAACCAAAGAAAATGCGATTCTGTTCGCTAGCCGAGGAGGTAGGGGATCGAGCAACGGCCTCGAAGTCTTTAAATACTTAGAAGGTCTAGGAATCGATCCGAACGTTACCTCTAGTAACGGCACTACACCTTTGCTCAATTTATCTCGTTCTTCTGACGACACCAAAATTTTCGATTATTTCATTGCAAAAGGTGTTGACCCTAATGCGGTAGATGAAGAAGGAAACACTGCTTTGTTGAATGCTGCCCAAAGAAACAAACTGGAAGTGGTTACCTATTTTGCCGAAAAGACGAATAACATCAATCAAAAAAATAAAAGCGGTCAAACCCCATTAGCTATTGCGATTGAAGGAAATAGCTCTGATGTGGCCGATTATTTAATCTCTAAAGGTGCCGATGTCAACACATTGGACAACGACGGAAATAATCTAGCCTATTATCTTTTCAATGGTCGTGGTAAACCACGCGATTTTGAATCAAAAGTAGCAGCTCTTAAAGCCAAAGGATTCGATTTCAAAACTCGCCAAGCAGATGATAGTTCTATATGGCACTTAGCCGTCGCCAAGAATGACCTAAAGCTTTTGAAAGAGGTTAGTTCTTTTGGTTCAGACATCAATGCTAAAGATAAAGATGGTAATACACCCTTACACTATGCTGCCATGAAAACGGAAAATGCTGAGATTTTGAAATACCTTTTATCAAAAGGAGCCGATGCCAAATCGACCACCGAATTTGGTGAAACGGCTCATGATTTGGCAAGCGAAAATGAACTATTGACAAAGAACCAGGTCAATCTCGAATTTTTAAACTAGAATGAACATGAAAAATCTCTATCTCAGGTTTACGATAGCGGTTGTTGCAATTACTTTGACCGTAGGTTTGTCCGGTTTTGTAAAACCAGCCGAAGTAAGCTATAAATGTATGATTCAAATGATGAACTATACAGGTGAAAAAGCCTACGTAGTGGTATCATTGATTGATCCAGATGGTAACTATGTGAAGACGCTATATATACAAGGTGATGACAAAGAATGGTTTCCTGATTTAAAAAATTGGTGGAAATTTAGCCACGGATCCAATGAAAATGTTGATGGGGTAACCGGAGCAACTATTGGTAATGGTGAAAGAAACATTATTTCTTTAGGCTTCGATTCTTCACAGCTAGATTCGGGTTATAAGGTACGTTTTGAGTCGGCCGTCGAAAATCAGGAATATTATGCGGTTGACGCTGAAGTGCCCTTAAATACGGCTACTATTAAAGAAAAAGTAGACGGTTCTGGTTACATACGCTACATACGAATGGTGCCAAATCGATAATCGAATATGCTGGTATCCGTTTGGCGGTATAGCCATTTGTTATTTGCTATTTGTTCTTCAATATTTTTATTGATAGCCTCGGTTACCGGAATCATCTTAGCTGTTGAACCTATCTACAACAAAGTTCAACCTTATCATGTTTCCGGTGCCGATGAGCTGTCATTGGCAGAGGTTCTGTCTACTTTGAACCAAACCCATGAAGAGGTCGTTGCTATCACACGAGATAGAAATGGCTTTCTTAAGGTTTCCTCTATTGCGGAAGGTAAAAATCAAGATTTTTACGTTAATCCTTTTACGGGTGAAAATTTAGGATTACCGATTGAAAAAAAGCCGATTTTTCAATTCTCCACTAACCTACATCGATCATTATTTTTAAAATCCCCTGGCAGACTACTCATCGGTCTGGCTTCGTTTTTTCTCTTTTTAATTGCGCTTACCGGCATTGTTTTAATTGCCAAAAGACAAGGTGGTTTCTCGAAATTCTTTTCGCCCATAGTCAAAGAAAACTTTTCACAATACCATCATGTCAAATATTCAAGAATAACACTGATCCCTATTCTGTTTCTAGCAATTACAGGTGTTTATTTATCTCTATTGCGATTTGAAATCATTCCTGAGCCTACCGTTTCCCTTGAAGTTGATTATGACAATCTTAATGAAATGCCCTCTCTATCATTAAATGATTTTGAGCTTTTCAAAAAAATTAAACTTGGCGAATTACGAGAGCTTGAATACCCCTTCTCAGAATTTGTTGAAGACTATTATATCATACGGTTGAAGAACCGTGAACTTTATGTCAACCAATACACCGGCGAAATATTGGCGGAAGCCCAATTTCCGATGGTCAATATCATTTCTTCTTGGGCAACCGTACTGCACACAGCTGAAGGAAGCATTCTTTGGGCGATAGTACTGGGCGCTGGTAGTCTTGCCATTCCCTTCTTGATTGTCACAGGTTTTGTTATTTATTTTAAACGCCCGAAAACAAAAATTAAAAACAAGATTTCAAAGAACGATGCGGAATTTGTTATTCTGGTGGGAACGGAAGGAGGAACTACCCTACAATTTGCCGAGCAACTACAGAAAAAATTATTACACAAGAATTATTCTTGCTTTCTAGCGATGATGAACGATTATGATCGCTTTAAAAGTATGAAGCAATTAATTGTTATTACCGCCACTTACGGTCAGGGAGAAGCACCAGCATCGGCCGAAAAATTCATGCAGCTATTGGCAAAAAAGTCTCAAAGTCAAAAATTTCAATTTGCTACAGTAGGCTTTGGTTCTACGGCCTACCCCCATTTTTGTCAATTCGCCTATGATGCGCATCAACAGTTAGAAAAACTAGACAAGGCCACAGCTTTAATGGATGTTTCCACAGTAAACGACCAGTCTTTTGAGGCTTTTCAAAATTGGTGTACCGAGTGGAGCCAATTACAGGAGATGGATATACGTCTGGAGAAACCTAAAATTGTGGGCAACTCCCTTCCCCCATCAACCTTTAGGGTTTTGCATAAAGACGAACTACCCTCGGATGAAACCTTTTTGCTCAACCTAAAAAACCTCAATGGAGCCAAACCGGTTTCAGGAGACTTACTTTCTGTAATACCAAAAGAAGGAGAAAGAGAACGTCTCTATTCCCTTGGAAAGTTATCGGACAATTCATTGGTCATCAGTATTAGAAGGCATCCGAACGGACTTTGCTCTAATTATCTGCACCAATTAGAAGATGGAGCAGATTTAACGGCCAAAGTGGTTCCCAATAGAAATTTCCACTTTCCGAAAAACTCAAAAAAAACCATTTTAATCGCCACGGGAACAGGGATTGGCCCTTTTCTAGGAATGATAGCTGAGAATAGTAAAAAGAAAGAGCTACATCTCTATTGGGGAGCAAGAACCCCCAACTCTTTAAGTCTGTACAAAGATTTTATTGAAAAATCTATACAGGAAGGCAAACTGAGCCATTTCAAGACGGCTTACTCTCGCGAAAAGGATAAAAAGGTATACGTACAGCACCTGATAGAAAAAGACAAGCAGCTTTTTATTGAAGTGCTAAAAAAAGGCGGAACTATCATGATATGCGGGTCTATTGCCATGCAAAAAGAGGTTTTACAAGAATTACGATCTATTTGCAGCAATTACATTGGTAAAGACTTAAGCCACTTTCAAAACAAAAGACAGATTAAAATGGATTGCTATTAAACTGTTCTATTACAGGTATTTGCAATTAATAAACATCAGTCGCAGTACTCATAATTAATTCAGCTTTCTAAAACTATCTCTCTTCGACTCGAGGTACTTCCACATTTCTTCCGCGTCCATTTTTGAGACTTTAAAAAAGTCTTCTTGAAAAAGGCAATAAGTAAGAAAGCCATCTACTTGATAAGATGGTAAGTTAAGGCCCTCGGCAATAGTTTGCTTTGAAAATTTGGCAACAATTTCATTCTCTATCTGAAGATCTTTTTCCCTTTTCAGTCGGTCTTCCAGTTTTTTGGTTCTACCTGATAGACGATTTATAATCTTATGGGTATTGATAACTAGCGAAGTACCATAATATCGAATATATTTACCTCTATCAGCCTCTAAAAGAAGTCGTTCTTCCTGTGATAGTAATTTTAAATCAGCATTAGGAAGTCGAATGTCTGAAGAATTAAATTGACCCTCTACATTAAGGCTATTCAAATCTGAACTAAGTTTTCCTGAAAGATTGTAGGGTGTTACGGTAACTTCATCCAAATCTATAACGTTTTCCGTCAACTCAACAATTATAAACTTTTGCCCAAAAATATAATCTGAAATAATTACTTCTCTAGATTGAAGATGAACCGCTGTAAATTGAATAACATCGGACAAGTTTACTTCCAATGAGAAAGATCCAGAAGCGTCCGTTATTGTAGATTCTTTGGTGTTTTTGTTTACGACTAAAATATCTGCTACATCAGTATTATTAGCTGCTATTCTGCCATATAGGCGAATCTCGTTCGCTTGACCGAAACCCATAAAAGAAACAAAGCCTAAAAAAAGTACCAAGCTAAACTGATGAAAGTTATGTTTCATGCTATTTAAAAGTCATCAAATCATACTTAATCGATCAGTAAAGTCTTTTACACTATAGTATTCATTCAAACCCAAAGATACTTTTATGTCTTCTGCTTTTTCTTTCTTGCAGCCGGGAACAACACATTATTTAAAATCAACCGATAGCCTGGAGAGTTAGGGTGCAGCTCCAATTCCGTTTTTGGGTCCCCTACCCTATGTTGATAGTCCTCTGGATCGTGACCTCCGTAAAAAGTAAAGAAACCCTTTCCCTTTATGCCGTGAATATATCTTGCCTCTCCATTGATTTTGTTTTCTCCTAAAACTAGAACCGTAGGCTTCACCTCTTCTCTCGAAAAAGAGGTCGTCTGGCCCATAAAACCTTTTACCAAAGCGGTATGGTTTTGACATAGCATCGTAGGCACAGGATCCCATTTAGCAGAGAAATCCATTAAAGAAAAATAATCTGACTCTTTAGGTACGTTGCCTCGTTTATTCGTCATATCTATAGATGAGAATTCATATTTAAGTGGGCTTCTTTCTAAGGTGAAATTGCCAAATGCGAATGTTTTCGTAAAATCGAGCTGCGACTGATAGTTTGGTGCGGAAGGGTCTCCATCAAACATAGGCTCGCAAATATCGACTCCTTCGGCCGCAAGTGCAATATCAAAACTATCGGTGGCCGAACACATGGCAAACATGAAACCTCCTCCAATCACGTAGTTTCTTATTTTTTGGGCCACAGCACTCTTTTCTTCAGATACCTTGCTGTAACCAAGCTTTTGCGCCAAGGTTTCTGCCTCCTTTTTTTGCTCTATATACCAAGGTGCTGTTCTGTAGGCCCCGTAGAATTTACCGTATTGCCCAGTAAAATCTTCGTGATGAAGGTGAAGCCAGTCATAAATAGCCAATTTATCGTCCAACACTTCTTCATCATAAACCGTTACATAAGGTATTTCGGCATAGGTAAGAACCATGGTTACGGCGTCATCCCAAGGTTGATTTCCTTTCGGTGAATAAACCGCAATTTTAGGAGCCTTTTCAAGTATTACAGCTTCTTTATTTTGAGAAGGGCTACTAACTTCATCGAGAATACCGCTTACTTGATCATCAGATAAAATCTCAAACGAAACACCGCGTATTTGACATTCTTTTCTAATTATATCTCCATCTGGTAATAAGAAGGAGCCTCCCCGATAATTTAAGAGCCATTGAACTTTCTGTTGCTTGCTCAATACCCAATAGGTGATCCCATAGGCCTTCAAGTGGTTATCTTGGCTTTCGACATCCATAGGAATTAATATGGCCGAGGCGTGCATCTGCATCCATATAAATAAGAAAATAACAAGCGTAGTAAAATGTTTAGGCATTGGGCATTTATAACGGACCTTATTCAAAGATAAAAGAAAACGGGCTGTTAGCCCGTTAGATATTTGTTAATGCCTCTTGCTATCAATTGAGATAGCATATTTGTACCTATTTAGAATGGAACATCATCATCGTCTGGCATACCCCCACTGTTCATTGAACTGCCAAAAGCCTGGTCGGCACTTGGGAAATTCTTGGTTGCAAATGGGTTTTCATCTTCATCGTTCATCTTAGACTGAAACTCGAATGGGGAATCAAAATCATCTAAGTTATCGAATTTACCAAGCTGCCCGATAAACTTCAATCGTATATTTTCTAGGCCCCCATTACGGTGCTTGGCTACTATAAATTCTCCCTGACCTTGGGTCGGGCTACGCTCTTCATCATCCCATTCATCGATCTTATAATATTCCGGTCTGTAGATGAAAGACACAATATCGGCATCTTGCTCGATTGCCCCAGATTCCCTCAGATCGGAAAGTACTGGACGCTTACTGCCTCCTCTTGTTTCAACTGCCCTTGACAA
The DNA here is from genome assembly GCF_003687485.1 of Euzebyella marina. Taxonomy (GTDB): domain Bacteria; phylum Bacteroidota; class Bacteroidia; order Flavobacteriales; family Flavobacteriaceae; genus Euzebyella; species Euzebyella marina. The sequence goes on from NZ_CP032050.1 coordinate 3,486,129, forward strand.
CTGGGAAAGTGCAATAACCGGTACGTTCAGTTCTTTTGCCAACGCCTTTAGGTTACGGGAAATGGTCGATATTTCCTGTTCACGGTTACCTCCTTTTTGACTTCCTCCTGCGGTCATTAACTGTAAGTAGTCAATTATAATCATACGAATGCCATGCTGAGATGCCAAACGACGCGCCTTGGCCCTTAGGTCAAAAATGGATAATGATGGAGTATCATCAATGAACAATGGCGCCTTTTCCAAGGCTTTTACCTTTACGTTCAACTGCTCCCATTCATGCTTTTCCAATTTGCCCGTTCTAAGCTTTTCGGACGAAAGACCCGTTTCAGAAGAAATCAAACGAGTGATTAATTGCACCGATGACATCTCCAAAGAAAAGAATGCCACGGGAATATCTGAATTTACGGCAATATTTCTTGCCATCGATAAGGTAAGGGCGGTCTTACCCATACCAGGTCTTGCAGCAACGATAATCAAATCACTTGGTTGCCAACCGGAAGTAAGCTTATCTAATTTATCGAAACCTGACGGAATACCGCTCAAGCCTTCTTTATTTGATATCTCCTCAATCTTTTTCTTCGCCTGAATCACCAAACTTTGAGCAGTTTCGGCCGATCTTTTTAAGTTACCTTGAGTGACATCGTAGAGTTTTGCTTCCGCATTGTCCAAGAGATCAAAAACATCGGTACTTTCATCATAGGCCTCTTCAATAATTTCACTTGAAATTTTTATCAAACTGCGCTGAATGAACTTTTGGAGAATAATACGCGCATGAAACTCAATATGTGCCGAAGAAGCTACCTTTTGGGTCAATTTTATTAGGTAAAAATCACCCCCTGCAGATTCTAATCGGCCATCTCTCTTTAATTGAGACGAAACGGTTAATAAATCAATCGGTTCCGATCCCTCGAAGAGTTTAAATATCGCCTCATATATGAACCGGTGGGCGTCTTTATAGAAAACATCGGGGTGTAAAATATCGATGACTTCATCAACACCCTTTTTGTCAATCATCATTGCACCAAGCACAACTTCTTCTAAATCAACTGATTGTGGAGGAATTTTACCTCGCTCTAAGTTGATAAGGGTCGATTTATCTATCTTTCTACCGATTACCGGGTTAATTTTTTCCATGACTACGAAAATATACAAATAACTGTATCATACCCTGAACTATAATCCACAGGTCATTCACAATTGGGTGTTAATAAGTTACGACTTTGTGTTGATAACAAAAAAAATCTGGAGATTAAAACCTCCAGATTTTTCTGAGCTTGCTAAAATGGTATTTTATCCGTTAAAAACTCCCATTTGTGCATATTTTTCCATTCTGCTATCGACCAATTCCTTTGGGGATAACTTTTCAAGCTGTTTATAATGTGATAAAATTTTGTTCTTGACGGTCGTAAAGGTCTTATCACGATTGGCATGTGCACCTCCTGCTGGCTCCCTTACTATTTCATCTATCAATTTCAGCTTTTTCATATCAGTAGCAGTTAATTTCAAGGCTTCCGCAGCTTGCTCTTTATACTCCCAGCTTCTCCATAAGATCGAAGAACACGATTCAGGGGAAATTACGGAATACCATGTGTTCTCCAACATAAGAACTTTATCGCCGACGCCTATACCCAAAGCACCTCCGGAAGCACCTTCTCCGATAATGAAAACCAGAATCGGTACTTGTAAACGGGTCATCTCGAGAATATTTCTTGCAATGGCCTCACCTTGCCCCCGCTCTTCTGCCTCAATACCTGCATATGCACCGGGTGTATCAACAAATGTTACTACAGGTATACCAAATTTCTCGGCTGATTTCATCAACCTTAAGGCTTTTCTATAACCTTCAGGGTTGGCCATACCGAAATTTCTATATTGACGGGTCTTCGTGTTGTAGCCTTTCTGCTGGCCAATGAACATAAAGGTTTGATCGCCAATCTTGCCAAGACCGCCAATCATCGCTTTGTCATCTTTTACATTACGGTCGCCGTGCAATTCAAGAAAAGTATCTCCGCAGATAGCCTTGATGTAATCAAGGGTGTAAGGTCTGTTCGGGTGTCTTGATAACTGAACCCTTTGCCAAGCGGTAAGGTTCTTGTAGATATCCTTACGGGTTTCAGCTAATTTCTTTTCTATCTGCTTACAGGTCTCGCTTACATCTACATCGCTCTCCTCGCCAATTACCATGCACTTGTCTAATTGCTCTTCAAGTTCTTTGATCGGGAGTTCAAAATCGAGATATTCCATATAAGTAGTAGTCGTTTAATTTGATGGGCAAATATATAACATTATAAGCTTATTCGATAGCAGGTTTGCCGATCCTTCTCCTGTTTTTAAGAATTCCGTTGGCAATCACCGTGGCGATAATAATAGACCCCCCTACGTAGAACATGGGGTCCATCTTCTCGCTTTCACCAAAGATGGCAAAAGCTAGAATAATGCCATACACCGGTTCTAGATTGACCGTTAGCATTACCGTATAGGGGCTTATGTGCTTCAAAAGCTTTACCGATGCAATAAAGGCATAAGCCGTGCATATTGAGGCCAATATAAAAAGATAAAATAGGTCGGAAACTGATATTTGAAACAATTCGGAAGTCAACTTACCCTTAAAACCTAAGTACATGGTCAGTAAGATTACCCCACTTGTCAATTCGTAAAAAGAGATTACCGACGGACGTTCCTTTTGAATCAATTGGCCGTTCATCATTGAAAAAATAGTCGCTAAAAGTGCCGATACGAGTGCCAATATAATACCTTGTGAATAACTGGTATCTACATTAAAAATTAGGTATAGGCCCAGAATAACAATGAGGCCGAAAACCACTTCGTACCCTATTATCTTTCTATCGTACCATAAAGGTTCGATCAAGGCAGCAAAAAATGCACCTGTAGAAATTGTTGCCAGAGCCACAGATACGTTAGAGGCCTTAATAGCACCAAAAAACGTTACCCAATGCAAAGCAATTATGATACCTGTAAATATGAGGGAAATGAGCATTTTCTTGGTAACCTTCAAACGATACCTTTTTGCCCCTATAAAACCAAGGATCAATACAGAGGCCATTAACATTCGGTACCATACCAGCGGCAGTGCATCTAAGCTTATAAGCTTACCCAATACAGCTGTAAAACCCCATATAAAAACAATGAGGTGCAGGTGCAAATAGTTTTTTAGTTTGGGCTGCATATAACATACAACGGTTTTAGTGAATCTTTATCGTTTCGCTTTCTGAAGCAAGATAATGGCCAAAACACCAAATAGAATATTAGGTAGTAATACTGCCAATAAGGGAGAAAAACCGGATTGTTCGGCCAAGGTACCGAACACCTTATCAAAAAACACATAGATAAATGCCACTATGATACCGAAGGCAAGGTTTACACCCATACCCCCCCTTCTTTTGACCGAAGAAACCGCAACCGCGATAACGGTCAGAATAAAGGCTGTTATTGGAAGCGCCCAACGTTTATATTTCACCAATACGTAGGCATTGATATTAGAGGCGCCTTTGGCCCTTTGATCTTTGATAAATCGATTAAGTTCAAAAATATCTTTGGTTTCGGCCACGTAAGACACAGGAGTAAGGTCACCGATTTCAAAAGTAAATAGAGTATCCAATCTTCTTTTAGTCTCCACCAGAGCAGTGTCCTTCAATAATTTTCTCTTATTATAGGTAGTCAAACGATACAAACTGTCTTTCTCGATCCACCGAATATTGGCTGCTGAAATCTTGAATTCCAATTCGTTGTTTTCATCAAAACGCTCAAAAGTAAAATTGTAACCAATTTGACGTGCCGGGTCAAAACTACTCACATAAATAAAATCATTTTTGTTTAGCTGTGTAAAAATATTATTGGTTACCCGATCTTGCTTGCCTTTTTTTAAGTACTTGTACTTAAATTCGTTAAACCCTTTACTTGCCGACGGTACTACGAACATGCCCATAATGAACATAATAATGGCAATGATAGAAGCACCAATAATGTAGGGTCGCAAAAACCGTGAGTACGAAACACCTGAACTAAGAATGGCGACAATCTCAGTATTGCCCGCCAGTTTAGAGGTGAAGAAAATAATAGATAAGAAGAGAAATATAGGAAAAAGAAGACTGCCTATATAAATTGTAAAGTTTCCGAAATAGATAATTATTTCATCCAAAGGTGCCTCGTTGGCCTGCATCTTTCCGATTTGTTCAGCAAGGTGCGCCATTATTCCAATGGGAATAAACAGCAAGATCATCACTGCGAAGGTGACGAGGTATCGTTTAAGAATATATTTATCTAGAATGGTTAGCACTACAATCTATTATCCATTTGTTTGACCATTCGATTTTTCCAATCAAGAAAATCACCTTCTAAAATATGTTTTCTTGCCTCGCGAACCAACCACATATAAAACCCTAGGTTGTGAATGGTCGCTATTTGCTTGCCAAGATATTCGTTGGCCGCAAAAAGATGCCTCAAATAAGCCTTTGTGTATTCTTTATCAACAAAAGTAATGCCCATTTCATCGATGGGAGAAAAATCGTCTTCCCACTTTTTATTTTTAATATTGATGGTTCCGTAGGCGGTAAATAACATACCGTTTCTTGCGTTTCGCGTTGGCATTACGCAATCGAACATATCTACGCCCAGAGCAATGTTTTCAAGTATGTTTATAGGAGTACCCACGCCCATAAGGTACCTAGGTTTATCTTCAGGTAAAATGCTACAAACTACATCGGTCATTGCATACATTTCTTCTGCAGGTTCGCCTACACTCAGCCCGCCGATAGCATTACCCTCTGCTTCTATCCCGGCAATATACTCAGCGGAGCGCTTTCTAAGATCTAAATATGTTGAACCTTGAACGATGGGGAAAAAGGTTTGCGCATAATCATATTCAAAAGGTGTCTTCTTCAAATGCGTAATACAGCGCTCTAACCACCTATGCGTCATATGCATGGATCGTTCGGCATACTTATAATCACATGGGTAAGGTGTGCATTCGTCAAATGCCATAATGATATCGGCACCGATGACCCTTTGAATTTCCATTACACGTTCAGGGGTAAAAAGGTGTACCGACCCATCAATATGTGATTTGAACTTGACCCCTTCTTCTTTAATTTTACGATTGCCTGACAAAGAGTAAACTTGATAACCTCCTGAATCTGTCAAGATATTCCGGTCCCAACCCATGAACTTGTGCAGCCCGCCGGCCTTCTTAAGAATATCAATTTTGGGCCTTAAGAATAGATGGTAGGTATTCCCTAAAATAATATCGGGGTTGATATCATCTTTTAATTCTCTCTGATGCACGCTTTTGACGGAAGCAACCGTACCCACTGGCATAAAAATCGGGGTTTCAATCGCACCATGGTCGGTGACCATGGTTCCGGCCCTCGCCTTACTTTGCGGGTCTTTATGATGTAATGTAAACTTCAAACCTTTAATTATGCGGGCAAAGATAATCAACTACCTACCATAATTGCCTTAACGAAAAAATAAAGTTCTTCCTGTTCGGCTACTACTAACCATGATTTTACCTGCACTTATCTCATCCCCTCAAGTAATCACCCTTTTCCGGCCTTTATTTCACAAAAAGTCATGAAAATATCCATAGAGCAATTTGTAAACCCAAAAGATTGCGTTTACTTTTGAAACTTACTACTAACGAACAATTTAAAATGGCAAAATTAGAAGAATTACAGGACCTTGTGGTACAGACCAGAAGAGATATCCTGAGAATGGTTCATAACGTTAATTCGGGCCACCCGGGCGGGTCTTTGGGCTGTACTGAATTTTTAGTCGCACTTTATAATGAGGTGATGGAGCTAAAGGATGAATTTGATATGGATGGTAAGGACGAAGATCTCTTTTTTCTTTCCAACGGTCATATTTCTCCCGTTTTTTATAGTGTTTTGGCAAGAAAGGGATACTTTCCTATTGAAGAACTAGGTACTTTTCGATTAATCGACTCACGTTTACAAGGGCATCCGACCACCCATGAAGGTTTACCTGGTGTAAGAGTGGCTTCAGGGTCTCTTGGCCAAGGTATGTCGGTCGCTATCGGTGCCGCACAGGCCAAAAAACTGAACGGTGACAAACACCTCGTATTCAGTCTACATGGCGACGGAGAGTTACAAGAAGGTCAGAACTGGGAAGCAATCATGTACGCTGCCGGAAAGAAGGTAGACAATCTAATTTCGACAGTTGATAGAAATGGTCAGCAAATCGACGGACCAACGAAAGAAGTCTTACCGATGGGCAACCTCAAAGCCAAATTCGAGGCTTTTGGTTGGGATGTGGTAGAAGTGGAGCAAGGTAACGACCTGAAATCGGTTATTAAAGGGCTTCAAGAAGCCAAGAGCAGAACAGGCAAGGGAAAACCCGTTTGTATCATGCTAGATACCATGATGGGTAACGGTGTTGATTTTATGATGCATACGCATGCTTGGCATGGTAAGGCACCCAATGATGAGCAATTAGAAAATGCCTTATCTCAAAACCCTGTCACTTTAGGTGATTATTAATTTACGATTACCGACAGTAAGCTCACTATTTTAAAACGATTAAAAACTTTTCCCTGATGGGGAATATCAGGCAACGATATGAAAAAATATATAGATCAAGGTAAGAACGATACTAGAAGTGGTTATGGTGCCGCCATGACCGAATTAGGCAGAACGAACCCGAATGTGGTAGCATTATGTGCCGATTTGGTTGCATCCCTAAAAATTCAACCTTTTATAGATGAAAATCCTGACCGTTTCTTTCAAACGGGTATCGCAGAAGCCAATATGATGGGTATCGCGGCAGGTCTGACCATAGGTGGTAAAATTCCTTTTGCCAGTACCTTCGCCAACTTTGCAACAGGTCGTGTTTATGATCAAATAAGGCAATCGATCGCATATTCAGACAAAAACGTGAAAATCTGTGCTAGCCACGCAGGTATTACTTTAGGTGAAGATGGTGCGACCCACCAAATTCTTGAAGATATAGGCTTGATGAAAATGCTTCCGGGCATGACCGTCATCAACCCGTGCGATTACAATCAGACCAAAGCGGCTACTTTGGCTATCGCCGAATATGAAGGACCGGTTTACCTACGTTTCGGTAGACCAAAGGTTGCCAATTTCACACCTGAAAACCAGAAATTCGAAATAGGAAAAGCGTTAATGCTTAACGAAGGTACCGATGTAACGATTGTAGCTACGGGTCATTTGGTATGGGAAGCACTTATTGCAGCTGAAAAACTTGAAGAGCAAGGCGTTTCTGCAGAGGTAATCAACATTCACACTATCAAGCCTTTGGATGAGGAAGCTGTGTTAAAATCAGTTAAAAAAACAGGTTGCATAGTCACTTGTGAAGAGCATAACTATCTCGGTGGTCTTGGTGAAAGTATCGCCAGAGTACTTGCAAATCAGCACCCTACGCCCCAGGAGTTCATCGCTACACAAGATACTTTTGGTGAAAGTGGTACACCGGAACAGCTAATGGAGAAATACGGGCTTAACAATAAAGCAATTGTTGAGGCCGTTTTAAAGGTAATGAAAAGAAAGTGATAGTGGTATCGTTTTTGATACGCTGTCAACGTATTAAAACGAGAACTATGAAAAAAACAATTCTTACCGCAGTCTTGGCTATGGCTAGCTTTGCTGCATTTTCACAAAGTGCTTCAGGTATTGGTATCAAAGGGGGGCTTAACTATAGTGCCAATGGCGACTATTTTGAGTCTATAGGTGACGCCGCCCGGGAACCAGACCGTAATGTAGGTTATCATTTGGGGCTTTATGGAAAAATCGGCATAAGTCGACTTTATTTCAGGCCCGAGTTGGTTTATACCAAAACCAAGTCGGACTACCAAGGTGATAAATTCGATATTAGCAAGTTAGATGCGCCTTTGTTAGTAGGTGTTAAGATTATTGGTCCTTTACATGTTTTTGCGGGACCGGCTTTTCAATACATTCTCGATACCGAATTTGATGGTATCGGAATCAACGATATTGAAAACGATTTTACTGTAGGTGCCAATTTAGGAGCGGGACTTGAATTCGGAAGATTGGGTATTGACATTAGATACGAAAGAGGTTTTAATGATAACGAAGCCACTTTCATCAATACAAATATCACCAACGTGGGGCCTAGTAGAATTGATGCCAGACCAGACCAGCTAATTGTTAGTTTGTCGCTGAAGATATAAGTACTGAGAAAATGATATTAAAAAGCCCCGACTGAGTTCAGTCGGGGCTTTTTATGTTTTTAATTCGTATTTAACTAATTGGTATCAGCATCTAAATAATCTGGTAGACCATCACCATCAGTATCATCATTGTAAAGATATCCATCTCCATTACTATCCTCGTCCATTGAGGGGGTGCCATCACCATCATGATCAGTTTCTTTTACAGCAATCATATCCATTGTGAAAATCATAGGACTATAAGAAGGTATTACCGAACGTGCAATATTATAATAACCGAGACCTGATGGAAAGATAAAGAATCCAACACCATAATTATCGACAGAATAAGTTCCATCTTCATTCAAGATTGGTTCACCGCCACCTTTCAATAAACTCGCTGCCTCTCCAAATCCTCTTGCTGCTGTACCTGTAAGTATAGAAGAAGATGGTACTTGAAGATTTGCCAAATCGAACCATAAGGGAGAATTGACTCGAGAATTATCGAAAATATCACCCGAAAGCAATTGACCTTGATAACTTACATAAGCAGAATCGGCAACAGTTAAAGCGTCACCAATACCTTGTCGGGCAATCACATAATAGAGATTATGAACTACGGTTTCTTCCTCTCCTTCTATAAGAAAAAAACTGGAAGGAACCTTAACTTCTAATGTTTCTACGAATTCTGACAAGGGTCGAATATTAGTGGTGTCGTCTTCCGGAATTTCCTTTAAAACAATTTTATAATCGAAGTCCTCAGATGGGCTTTCGAAATCTTCATAGTTATAATAATGTGTTTTAAGATACTCCTGAATTTCAGCCTCATCTTCGGCCAAAACTTCACTTAAGAATCTCGGTGGTTCAACGGACTGCGTATTATCATCATCATTGTTACATGAACATAAAATACCCACAAAGCCTAAAAGAACAATAATTCGGTTCACTATCATCTATCTGTCTTTAAGGGCGGCAAGATACAATTTTCCCCTATTTTTGCAGGAGCACTTAACAAAGATTTTTGGTTATGCGCATTGATAAATTTCTATGGAGCACCCGGTATTTCAAAACAAGGAATATTGCTTCGACCGCATGCAAGAAAGGGCAGATAAAGATTAATGGCCAGGCCGTGAAGCCTTCTCGTGAAGTCTATCCTATGGATAAGATTATTGTGAGAAAGAACCAGATTGATTATCAGCTGACCGTGTTGGATATTCCTGAAAGTCGGGTAGGTGCCAAATTGGTTGACATTTATCGTAAGGATACTACCCCGAAGGAAGCTTTTGCCCATAGCGAGCTGTTAAAACAAAGTAAAGACTATTATAGAAAAAAAGGCACCGGAAGACCTACCAAGAAAGATCGCAGAGATATTGATGACTACCTCGATGATACCGACGATACTATAAAAAACGGTTTTGACGAACTATAATTTACCTAACCCAGTTAAATGTATCTTCTATATATTTGAATGGAAATATAACTCTCATGGACAATAAGATTCTTTCACATCAGCAAATACAACATACCATACAGAGAATTGCTTATCAGATTTACGAAACCAACGTAGATGAGCAAGAAATTGTTATTGCAGGAATCGATGGTGGAGGTCTCAATTTTGCGAAGAAAATACAAACCGTACTAAAGAAAATAACCGACTTGGAAATTACGCTGTGCACGGTTTTTATGGACAAGGAAAACCCTTTAAAAAGCGGTGTTACAACTTCTTTACCGGAAGAAAAATATAAAGACAAAGCCGTCGTATTGGTAGACGATGTTCTCAATTCTGGCACCACCCTCATTTATGGGGTGCACCACTTTTTGAAAACCCCGCTAAAAAGACTTAAAACTGCCGTATTGGTAAATCGAAACCACAAAAAGTATCCTGTAAAGGCCGATTTCAAAGGCATATCCCTTTCAACATCGCTACATGAACACGTACACGTAAAGTTCCAGGCAAAAAACGATATGGTTTATCTAGACTAATCTACTTTCGATTTCTTCAGAAATTTGTTCAGGCGATTTACCATCACATTCAATCACCAAATTTGCTTGATTGTAAAAAATGTTTCTTTCGAACAGATGTTTCCCTATAAATTCAGGCAGTTCTTCATCAGGAATATTCTTAATTAAAGGTCTTAACTCTTTTTCTTTTGAAAGTCTTTGTACCAGACCGGGTATAGAAACTTTTAAATAAATCACACTTTCGGAAGCCTCAAGAGCTATTTTCATGTTGTTTCCGTAGCAAGGTGTGCCCCCTCCTAGCGATATAATGGCATTTTCTTCTTCGTTCAACTGCTCTAAAAGCACCTCGGATTCCTTTTTTCTGAAATAGATTTCTCCTTTTACGGCAAAAATTTCAGGTATTTTTAAATTTTCTTTCCTCTCAATTTCGTGATCCAAATCGACCAATTTCATGCCTGTATTTTTCGCAAGTTGCTTACCTACAGTCGATTTTCCACTACCCATATATCCTAGGAGGACTATTTTCATAATTTGGATTTATTTTAAAATTCAATAAAAAACAAAAATATCATTATTTCCCCTTGATTAATTAATAATAGGCCTTATATTTGCACCCGCTTTAAGGCACTAAGCCAGCAACAAAGCAATGACTTGGTAGCTCAGTTGGTAGAGCATCTCCCTTTTAAGGAGAGGGTCCTGGGTTCGAGCCCCAGCCAAGTCACTTTTTGGGAAACCAAACTAAATCAAAATCCTGCAAAACGTCTGATTTGCAGGATTTTGCATTTTTTAAGCCATCATTTATTTTGCTTTAAAATGGTTTAAAAAGTTCACAAATCGTCAACATTGGGTTTTTAAATCGTCAACATATTTTAACGACCCAACGCCCTGACGGTTAGCCTCTTACTGGTTGATTTGACTTTCGTAGAAAACAGTTTAACTAAAACCTAATTCTATGAGATCGACTAGCACATTTTCCATTCTTTTTTGGCAGTACGCGCAACGGGCGGATGCCAATAATGAGGCAGGCCTTTACGTTCGAATAAGCCTTAACGGTCAAAAGGCCAACATAAGCCTTAAAAAGAAGATTGATATCAACCGATGGGATTCCAAAAAACAGCGTGCAAAGGGTTCCAATACTTCCTCAAAATTGATCAACGAATATCTGGAAGAGGTCAAGACCGACCTATTCCAGCTTTATCGTGAGCTCAAGTCCAATGGAAGTTTCATTTCAGTGGAAAAGATCAAATCCTGTTACTTGGGAGAAAACAAAAAGGCTTATTATTTAAGTGACGTCTTTAATTTTCACAATACGACCAATCGCGAAAAGCTTGCTTCAAAAACCCTATGCCATTACAGGACAAATCAAAAATACATACTTGAATTTGTCCGCGAGCAGTTCGGCAAGAGCGACTATCCGTTATATGAATTGAACTACTCGTTTCTGCTTCAATTTGAAAGCTATTTGCGCACGTATCAGCCAAGAAAGCATTATCGAAAGCGCATTGCCAATAATGCCGTGATGAAGCACATCCAACGCTTTAGAAAACAAATCAAGCTGGCGATTGAATTGGAATGGATTCAAAATGACCCTTTCATAAGGTTCAAACCCAGTATGGAAAAAAGGCAGCGTGAGTTTTTAAATCAGGACGAACTTCAGAAAATCATTCAGTTAAAACCCCATTGCGAAAGGCTCGATATAGTGAAAGACTTATTTCTTTTTAGTTGCCACACTGGAATTTCCTATGGAGATATCGTCAATCTTAAGGCAAGGAATATTGAAATAGGAATCGATGGAAACAAATGGATTTCAGCAAAGAGAAATAAAAACGGAAATCTATACGAACTACCTTTATTGGACATATCGCTAGAACTTATCAATAAATATCTTGGTCATCCCAAAACCAAGTTATTAAATACCCTTTTCCCCAGGATATCTAATCAAAAGCTCAACAGTTATCTAAAAGAGGTAGCGGACCTTTGCGGAATTAAAAAGAACCTGACCTTCCACATGGCCCGCCATACTTTTGCAACGACCGTTACACTTTCCAATGGTGTTCCCATCGAAACAGTTTCGAAGATGTTGGGGCATACCAAATTGGCCACTACCCAAATCTATGCAAGGGTCCTCAAGAAGAAAATTAGTGAAGACATGCTCAAACTTCGAAACAAGCTCAGAAACGAAAAAGTAAAAGAAATTATAAAGTAAGCGAACGGAGCGCAGTGGAGAGCTGCAAGTCCCAAATCTTACCTTTAAACTTTTGCACAGGGTTCCTATTCGGATTTTGTAGTGTTCGGAAAGATAAACGTCAGTTAAAATCCGGATAGGGTGCAACCTACATTCCCATTAGAAATGGTAGATATACATAATTACCATAGCAACTATCAAATTTCTTCGGTAAGTCTGATTAATATTTTTTAAAAAATCTCTTGTTAGCTAAATTCTATGTAAGCACATAGTAGAGGAACAAAAGTATATTACCCATGGAGATGCCCTTAGATTTGCGGAATACTTAATCAATTCGCTAGGCAAGTTATAAGCGTGTATCGATTAAGAGTGCAGTAACGGTTTTTATTTAACTTTAATTCTTGGGCGGTAATTGGATAGGATTTTACCTATCAATCTATATTATTAATTCTTTTTAGCTCTTGAACATCGGCTAAATCTTTGGGCCTTCCCGATTTAAGCTTACTGGTAATCAAATCGTCAATGTTGAGCACTTTCCATTTTAGATTTGGGCGCTCCTCCAACCACGCTTCTTCGGCAGCTTCGTAGGCTTGGTCGAAACTTTTGTTAACCGAAAAATTTGTAATCAGTTCAAGGTTAAGATCGACAGGAGAGAATTTAATAGAAATATTTTGTTGACCTTTCTTCACTTCTAAGGGTAAATCTTCAATCTCATAGCCCATATCATTGAATACCTTTACCAGCCTTTTGAAATTGTCCTCATTTGGGTCTATCCAAAAATCAACATCCGCAGAGTGTCTTTGGTGGCCGTGAAAATTGACTGCCCCACCCCCTACCATGAGCATCCTAACCCCGTGCTTGTTGGTCATTTCCAAGAAAAGGTCAATATCATCTTTCCATTGTCTCATTTTCCAGTGGTTATCTGGATAATGAAATTATCATGGCTCTCTTTGGCCTTCGTGGGAAACCTATGTATGTTCTGCATCAAATCCAAAAAACTGTAGACACGCTCTGTAGGGGACAGTGCCAAGAAATCCCTTTCCTGTTCCATATTGGCCTCATCTTTGGTACGAAATTGAACTTGCATTTGCCTATATATTACCGCTCTATGATATAAAGATATTTCAAATTAACAAGGGCCTGTAAAGTATTGGAATTATTGCAACCTAAAACAATCTATTTGATTAGCTTTTCCAAATAGGCAACTTTGTCTTTTTCAGCTTGAAGAAGACGTTCATAAAGCTTCTTGTTTTCTTCATAAGCTTCTACCAATTTATCCAAAGGATTGAAAGTACAGTGGAAATTGTTTAATGGGCCATTGTTTACACTGTTGTCATGAAAATTGTTAATGTTATGGAAAATGGATTCCTCCGAAAAGTTTTCAATACCTTCTTTGGTGACTCCCAAAGCCTTGGCTATCTCTCCCAACTTCGAATCCTCCACCTTTTCGCTGTTCTCGATGTTGGATACCGCCTGTTGGCTGATGCCCAACTGTTCGGCCAAGGTTTCCTGTTTCATTCCCCTTAGCTCTCTAATCCTGCTGATCTTCCTTCCGATATGGTTGTTCCTGGTCTTTGTCTCCATATACCAAATATAGGGTGTTTCCCACAATAATCCGATTGTAAAATACAAATCGCTTCCGATAAAATACAACCGCACTTGGTGGGCTACACGGAAACATGGACTTAATATGGGATTTAAATCTATAACCCCTTAATTGACAATGCCATGCAATACTATAAGAACATACCGGAAATCTATACAGAAAAGGAGGAACTCTCCAGGCTCATAGATAGCATACTGAACGTGATCACCATCGATGCCGTCTTTCTCTCCAAGGAACAAAGGGAAGGTAATTTAACGTACCACATCCTCACCTTCATTGCAGATGTCGATAACGACCCCATTCCCCATGAAGTCCTTTCTTGGTTGGCCAAACAGGGCAAGAGCCATCCAAACCTTCGGATACGCATCTATACAGAGGAACAGTCGGAGATGGCCCTTTCCCGTGGCTCCCTCTATTTTTTGGAGCATTGCTGCCTTGGCCATACCGTCTTTGTGCGTTCCGAGGGCGGCAACCTATTGGACTATCCAGAGATGAACCTAGGGAATATCCTTAAAAGGGCGATCCGCTACCGGGCTTCCGAAATGGAGAAGGTGGGAACCTTTGCCCATACGGCGGATATCCTTATCAGGGAAGGAAACCATGCCATCGCCACCTTCAACATGCACCAGGCCTTTGAACTGGGGTTCCGTTTCTTGGAGCGTATGTGCATGGGGAAGGCTAGGGTGACCCATAGCATCATCAGCCACATCAACTACTGCCAAAGGTACTTCCCTACACTACGGCCCTTCCCCAAGACCATGGATATGGAGAACAACGAACTTTTGTTGATATTGGAGCATTCCTATAGCGTGGCCCGATACGGGAACGAATTCGAGATTGACAGGGCCCAAATAATTTCCATCCAAAGGGAACTGAGAATTTTCATCCGGAGTATGGAAGCCATATTCAACAGGCACTATGAAAATTGCAGAATACGTATCGAAGGTGATGAAACCGGATTGCCTCAAAAAAAGCAAAATGATAAATGTTCACAGGGAAATTTAATCGAGGCATCGATTAGGCAACGGTTAAGGGAAATAGAAATTGAACATCTGAGGTTCATAGAAAAGGTGCAAGAACTAAAGGACCTGCAAACAAATGGTCAGTAGAATTGATTTGAGCACCAATAAAAAGAAATTGATAAGGAACTATCGATGGGTGTTCAAAAATGAACTACTCTACTATCTAAAACCTTAAAAGACCATTTTTCCATTAAAAGTTCCTCACAAAACAAGGCCTGATAGCCTTTTTCCATTAAAAAACTTTGTGCCGATATTCTCCAACAAGCCTCCAAACCCCTTGTTGCAAGGGGTTTACAATGAGATGGACTATCACTAGCACGCGCCAGCGTGCTATCCTCTTGCTTTTCCTTCTTCTTTTACAAAGTAAAATTCAAATGAAAAGCCATTTACGATAGTTAGAAATTAAAATTCAAAATTGACGGATGGTTCAACACTTTTTATAAAATCGGAACAATTTTTTTTATAAACACATACCACTTTGCTTTATCATCACTTATACTAAAAATCATTCCGAAAACGTATATATCCTAATGTTACCAGTCGGCTATATATATAAATTTTCAAAACTAAAATGGTATCAATTCACGTGTTGCACGTAAAATAATTTTACCAATGAAAATAAAAACCTTCAAAGATTAAGTAGAAGACTTAAAAATTTAAAAATATTAGACAATTGGAACTATAATCTAGTTAGTCATTTAATACTTCTCATGTACTTATTCTCTATTTTATAATGTATATTGAATAGCCTATTTGGTTATTTTTTAAAATTTTTCATTTCATGGATACACCTCTTTTCTAATTTAATACGATGTCCCCCAATAGAGATAACAACAACCCTAGACTTTGGTTGTTTAGCACAAGGTTTGGAAGGTGGATATTAGCTATATTTTTTATACTTTATTTTATGCTAACACTTCTAGATTATTTTGGGATTTTGAAATCCATATTCCAGTGGTTAATTGATGTCTTTTAATATTAATATAGCCAGAGCCCATTGGCATTCATAAATGTTGTCAATTACATTCTATAAATATTTTATTTGAAAGCAATTTAAATGGAGGATTACCTACAGGACCTGTAACCCTCTCCCGAAATGAGCTATTCTAGTAAAAGAATTTACTAAAAGGGATAATAAAAAAGACCCTTTAAAACGACACAAATATCAGATTGGTTAAACAATAATTGGAACTATTAGATTCTTCAACCATAGTAATCTAAGCCTTCGTGAGCATAACAATTCTTGTAGCTTTACCGTAGCTAACTTTCAGGTTTAAGCAAAAAAAAATGAGATTTTATGGGGATTACATGCTTGAAGAATTAGAATAAGAAAATTTTACATGTGTAAAAACCTGAAGGTCAGTTTCAATCATAATTAAAATTACCAAGTTATAATTAGATTAAACTAACTTAAATCAAATTTAATATCGTACCTTACTAGAATAGTTAGCTTTCCATTAATTTATTCAATTTATTTTAAGTGCTCGGGAAAAAATGATATCCTTTGGATTGACAATAGATATAAGTTCAAAATCGTTTTCCAAGAAATTTTACAACCCATTAAATAGATAAAATGCTGAAAAACAGAAAATTGCATGATGTCATGGAAACGATACTAATTAATGCACGTATTCCATTAACGGCGCTTGAAATAGCAACTCGCATTAATTCAAATAAACTTTATTTGCGCAAAGATGGTACTCAAGTATCGAGTAATCAAGTAAACTCTAGAGCGATTAGTTATTCCCGACTTTTTACCATAAATGAAGACTGGATCTCTCTTGTTCATTGGAACTCAAAAAAGAACTAAATCATTTAAAACTTTTTGTATTTCATTCTCATTTTTTAATTACACACCCCAATTTAATTTCTTATGGATATTATAAATCGCGATGAAATTATAAAACAATTTGATTTGGAAAGTTTGCTTTTGGATAAAGTACATCGGCTAGCCAATGGAATGATTAAACTACACGGTTATTCTAAGGAAATTGCAATGATAAATGCGCTAATTATGGCCAAGGCGATGGTTAAAATCGAGCAAGTGCAGTAATTCTTCTATACTTTTTCGTGAAGTAAATAAATTCTCAATTGAGATCTAGAATATCCTAACTTCACAGAATCCTTTAGCATTTTCTTTTCTGCTTTCCGAATGCTTAAGCCCAAATCGAAAACAGGTAATCTAGTTGATTAAATACTTTGTTTATGGTCTACGTGGTTAGGGCAATCTATAAAGAAAATTCTATAACAACTCTTGTTAGAAACTCTAGAGATATAGATGCCGATATAATTTTCAGATTGTTAGGAGCTGAAAGATTTTTTGAGAGTGAGAAAGATAATGTAAATGAAATGCTTGTTGAGCGAAGTGTTCTCGAGGAAGCTCTTTCGTTAATGGAGAATTACCGGCACTATAAGGAAACGGATTTTTTGGAAACTTGCATCGAATATTTTATTCGGTTACCCATATCGGCGAAAATTAGTCTCGTCTTCGTTAAAAGAGGGTCCTTTAATGGTAGTCTCTAATCCCTCCTAATAATATTTACAAAACATAAATTATAAAAATTCCAATTAGTAAAATGAAAGAAAGGAAATTAGCCGTATTGATAGACGCGGACAACGTGCCTTATGGAAATATAAGGGAAATGCTCGATGAGATTGCAAAATACGGGAACCCCATAATCAAAAGAATTTATGCAGACTGGACCAATAAAGGTGTTTCGGGATGGAAAAAAGTACTTTTGGAAAACGCTATCACTCCAATTCAGCAATACAGTTATACCAAGGGTAAAAATTCTACAGATAGTGCATTAATCATCGATGCAATGGATTTATTATATTCCGAAAAGGTTGATGGTTTTTGTATTGTTTCTAGTGATAGCGACTTTACCAGGCTTGCAACACGACTTAGAGAAGCGGCCATGTATGTCATTGGTATTGGTGAAAAAAAGACACCGAAGCCATTTATAACAGCTTGTGATAAATTTGTTTATATAGAAATTCTTAAGCGGGATAATATTCTACCTGACACATTAATGAAGGAAGAAATAAAAACCAAAAATAAACCAAAAGATGAAGCAGTTGGACGAATCGACCAAGATCTGACTAATTTGCTCAAGGAGAGTATCGAAGAAGTTTCAGATGACAGCGGTTGGGTGTTTTTAGGGGTTTTGGGCAATCATATCATAAAAAAAAGAAAGGATTTCGATCCAAGAAATTATGGTTTTTCCAAACTATACCCCCTCATCAAGCAAACAGATATTTTTGATATCGAAATTAGAAAAACCGGTGATAACCAAAACGGCCATATTTATATAAAAAATCGAATAAGCGGTTAAATTACTCCTAAAACATAAATTTAGCTTCTCCCTCTTTTTTATTTCAATAAAAAAATTTCAGACTTAACCACAAAATACTTAAATAAGTCACTAAAACCTGAATAGTCTCATTTTAAATTCATTCCTTTACCAAACACGGTTCGGATGTTTGAATACAATCCTTAAATAAAAAAAGAAAGCTCTCTAATTTTTCCAATTCACTTTCCCGGAGTCGCTTTTTAGTTATTTTTTGCTTGAATCTTAAGCCAAATCCATACTTAAACGAAGTGCAATAATCCACAGATTATTTCATCTCGTCATTTAAAATTTCAATGCAAGATATGTTTTGCAATGGACTTATTTATACAAGACTAATTTCAGATTATGCTAATTATTAGAATTATTCCCGGAGAAAACATAGATAGGGCGTTAAAACGCTATCGTTATAAGGTAAAGAGTACCAAGCAAAATAGAAACTTGAAGCAAAACCAAGAGTTTACCAAAAAATCGCAAAAGAAAAGATTGGAATTGGCGAAGGCCATTTATCAAAACGAATATCATAAAAATAAAGAAGAATAAGAATAGCAAGTAATTACTATAGGTTCCATCTTTCGATACTTATATTGGTGTGGGGTGCGATAATAGTATTTTCTAAATAAAATATTTATTGTATGAAACCTCTGGTCATATCAAATCGAATAACCAATAGAGATACTAACTCGCTCAACAAATATCTAAACGATATCAGTCGAATTCCCATGATTTCAGATCAGGAAGAAATTGAATTGGTCATACGTGCAAGAAACGGTGAAGAAAAAGCCCTAGATAATCTGGTTTGTGCCAATTTAAGATTTGTGGTTTCGGTTGCCAAAAAATATCAATCACGTGGTCTCCCATTGCATGACCTAATCAATGAAGGCAACCTAGGTTTGGTCAAGGCCGTTTTGAAATATGATGAGACCCGTGGTTTTAAGTTTATATCGTACGCAGTATGGTGGATTCGCCAATCAATAATGCAAGCACTAACCGAAAAATCCAGATTGGTAAGATTACCCCTGAACAAAATAAATGCAATAAATAGGATTAAGGTAGCTTCGAGCATCTTTGAACAGAATAATCAGAGAGAACCAACAGTAGAAGAAATAGAGGAAATACTTGATTATCCCTTAAATGATATTCAAATATGCTCCAGAAACACTTCTTGGCATCTTTCGATGGATGAGCCTTTGATAAATGGCATGGAAGAGCGGAATTTATATAACATCATTTCATCCGATGAATTTGAAAGTCCGGAGAAACAGATGGTCAACCTTTCATTAAGAGCTGAATTAGAAAGAATGCTTACAAAACTATCTACGCGTGAGACTTTTATCATTACAATGTTTTATGGGATCGGGATTTCAGATTCATTAGGATTGGAGCAGATAGCAGACAGGTTAAAACTCACACCAGAAAGGGTGAGACAGATTAAAATTCGAGCTTTATCAAGGCTTCGGGCTTCTTCAAGAATTGACCTTTTGAGAGATTATATTTAACTAGCGAAAATGCAATGGCCAAAAATGAATTCGAATGCATTTAATTTATTTTCTTTCTCCATGCTTTCATCATAAACGCCAATCGAATAACTATATATTCGAACTCTAAAGATAATGGATGCAGGATTTTACTACCGGTTCACTCAACTACATATAGCAAGTCACCTTAAAGAAAAACCATCCTATAAAGATGGTTTTTAAATATTTTATTGCTTGTCTAATCTATTCATCCAATAATTCGACGTTTACGGCATTCATACCCTTCTGGCCCATTTCTAGTGTATATTTGACCTTATCGTTTTCCTGAATGTTATCTATCAAACCTGATTGGTGAACAAATACATCACCATTGGAATCATTCGGTTGAATAAATCCGTACCCCTTTGCTTCATTAAAAAATTTTACTGTTCCTTCTTTCATTACTTTAATTTTAAAATTAATTACTATTTAACGTTTATGATCAGATCTTTATCAAATGGGAACGGGTTGTACCTTACCCAATTCATGCAAAAGCCCCATATGGTCGACGAGAGCAGAATAAAATGTTTTTTTTGTATTGTAAGGAATCCCATACTCTTTGGCAGTGCACTCAACAATACCTGAAATCTTTCTGTAGTGAATATGACAGATATTTGGTAGTAAGTGATGCTCAATTTGATAGTTCAATCCTCCAATAAGCCACGAAAAAACTCGGCTCTTGGGGGAAAAGTTAGTGGTTGTGGCCAACTGGTGACATGCCCAGTCACTCAAAATTTTACCATTTTCATTTGGTAATGGAAATTCTACTCTCGGCATAATATGAGCCACTTGAAATACCATACTTATCAATAGTCCCGTAACAAAGTGCATACTCAAAAAGGCTAAAACAAGAATCCACGGGGATAATGGTACTACAATTAATGGTATAAATAAGGCGTAAGAATAATATATCAATTTCCAACCTATAATTTTTAAAAGTGCATTTTTATAACTATTTGATTTGCTAAAAAATCCCATTTTCCGATACCGATCGAGCCTAATAAAATCTTTGGTAGTTATCCAGGAGATGGTTGAAAGGCCATAAAAAAACCATACATACAAATATTGGAACTTGTGCAGACCGATTTTTTTGGTATGTGGGGAAAATCTAAGGAAAAAAGGAGTGTTGATATCATCATCCGCCCCTTCTATATTAGTGTAAGTATGGTGAAGTACATTGTGTTGGATTTTCCAAATAGCGGCATTCCCACCTATAAGATTCATTGTATAACCAAGATAGGTATTTACTTTTTTGTTTTTCGAATAAGAACCGTGAATGGCATCGTGCATAATACCCATTCCTATTCCTGCCATTCCGATTCCACTTGATATATAAAGAGAATATAGTAGTAATGCAGAAGTAATGATTCCTGTGTTAATCAAAATTAATGGAACGAAAAATATTGTAAGCATCAGTATAGTCTTTACAACCATACTCATATTCGCATGTTTACTTAAGTTATTGGTTTTAAAGTATGAACTAACTCTTCTTCTCAAAGTTCTAGAAAAGTCAGAATTCAAATTTTTTGAAAAACTTGGCTTGTCGTTGCTACTAATTTTATTGGGATATGGTTCACTCATGCGGTACAATGGGCTTATAATTAAGCGTAATCAGCTCGGCATGTTGAGGTACTATCCATGTGTTGGAACATTTATTGGAATGTTCAAATCCATAGAGGCGTCACCATACTTAAAACGTTTGACTTAAAATATTTAACTATGACGTTGATTAAAAGAAGAGAGCTGAAAATAAATAAAAAATCCTTGAAGACTAAATTGACTTGGGCTATCTGAATTTTAACCTTATAAAGGTACTACATATAAACATAATACCCTAATTATACGTTGATTACTTAAAATAAGTATTTTGAAAGTTTAAACAAATCGAGAGGGCGCTGATTAAATTTTACTTGAGAATCCTAATACGTGTTTTAATGAAAGTCACAACTTGTATGTTTGATTTCGTAAAAGTTCATCACTAAGTGGGGATGAGGAGTAGTCAATCTTTAATTATGGCCTATATTAACTTTAATCGGGCAATTAATCAGTTTCGCCACTTTAATTATATTTGAATACCGAAGGAAAGATTAACTGAAAGAAGTTCACAAATCGTCAACAAGAGATGCGAATTTTTGCAGGATGCTGATATATAGGGAGCTGAAAGCTGAGGGTTCGAGCCCCAGCCAAGTCACCAGAAAAAACCTTTCCGAAATCGGAAAGGTTTTTTGTTTTATAATACTTCCTTTACTTCTGGTCATTTCATCACCTTTCAAGTAGTATCTTTATCATACCAAATGAGAATGTGACTTTTTAGGTATTATGGCCCAAATAGAAGATTTTCTTGAAAGTAAAGGAGTACGGCCCACTGCCATGCGATTGTTGGTATTTAAATATCTCGCCGATAGACAGGCCGCCGCAACATTATCTGATGTTGAAGCTTCTTTTTCCAAGGCTGAAAGAACCACACTGTACCGAACCCTGAAGACCTTCGAAGAAAATTCAATCGTACACCAGATTGATGATGGCACCGGTATTAGTAAATACGCCCTTTGTGAAGAGGGTTGTAATTGCGACCTTGAAAGGCACCTACATCTGCATTTTCATTGTAATAAATGTGATGAGACGGTTTGTTTGACCGATTATAAAATACCGCCGCTTAACTTACCCAAAGGTTTCATTGCCAATGATGCCAATATGGTTCTTAAAGGCATTTGCGATAAGTGCAGCCAGAATTAATGCACTTCCGTTGCATACTTAATTTTAAGTACTTGCAACCCTATGAAAATTGCAAATTCCGAAAGTAACCTCTCAAATGACAGTTCATGCTGTTCGCACGATGGCTGTCATACCCTCAACGACAAGTCCGATAAAAATAGATGGAAGATCTACGCCCCTGCCCTATTCAGTTTCGCCTTGCTTATTATGGGCATATTATTAGATTATTTTCAGCTGTCTTTTTTCTCAGGCTGGTTAAAGTTCATATGGTATTTAATAGCCTACGTACCTGTTGGCTGGCCGGTATTAAAATCTGCGTGGAGAAATATCGCAAAAGGTGAACTTTTTACCGAGTTCTCACTCATGTCAATCGCTACCATAGGTGCTTTTGCTCTTAAGGAATACCCAGAAGGTGTGGCGGTAATGTTATTTTATTCAGTCGGAGAATTGTTTCAGGAAGCCGCGGTCAAAAAAGCCCGGGGCAATATTCAGTCATTATTAGATGTGCGACCCAAAGAGGCATTGGTGTACAGAAACGGAGGGTTTACTTCCATCAACCCAGAAGTAGTGGCTATTGGCGAAAAAATTCAGGTTCGGGTAGGTGAAAAAATTCCGTTGGATGGTCGATTGCTCTCATCAAGAGCAACGGTCAATACCGCTGCCATTACAGGAGAGAGTACACCACGAAATATTGACAAAGGCGAAAAACTCTATGCCGGAAGTATCAATTTAAACCAGGTCATTGAAATGGAGTCTACAGAAGAATATAAGAATAGCTCCATTTCCCGCATTCTTGACCTAGTTCAAAATGCAACTGCACGAAAGTCTAAAACGGAATTATTTATTAGAAAGTTTGCCCGAGTCTACACCCCAATCATCGCCTTTTTGGCGGTAGCGCTCACCTTTTTGCCCTACGTAATTGTTGAGAATTATGTTTTTGAAGAATGGTTTTATCGTGCTCTCATATTTCTTGTCATATCATGCCCCTGTGCTTTGGTCATTTCAATTCCTTTGGGATACTTTGGTGGATTGGGGGCCGCATCAAGAAACGGTATTCTTTTTAAGGGTGCTTCCTATCTAGATGCCATCACGAAAACCAATGCCGTAGTACTTGACAAGACAGGTACACTCACAAAAGGTGTTTTCAAGGTGAAGGAAATAAAGCCAATATTGATAGAAAAGGATAAATTGATAGCCTACATCAAGGGGCTCGAAGCCCAATCGACCCACCCCATTGCAAAAGCGATAAACGAATATCCCTCTAATATAAAATTTACCGATGTAAAGGATGTCGAAGAAATAGCTGGAAAGGGCCTAGCAGGAACCATAGAAGACAAACATGTTCTTGTTGGGAACAAAGAACTGTTTAAAGAGCGTAAAATCAAATTAAACCTCAACACCGAAGATATTGTTGAAACTTTGGTTTTGGTAGCAATAGACCAACAATTTGCTGGATACATAACACTTGCCGATGAATTAAAAGCAGATTCACAAAGTGCTATTCTAAAGATAAGAAAGAGTGGTATTTCCCAAATCGGAATTCTCTCTGGAGATAAAAATTCCATTACGCAAAAAGTGGCCAATGAATTAGAAGTTGACTGGGCAAAAGCCGAATTGCTACCCGAAGACAAGTTAAAGGCTATTGAAGAATTAAAGACCCATCAAAACCTAAAGACCATTTTTGTTGGTGATGGTATTAATGATGCCCCGGTTCTTGCCGCCAGTGATGTAGGTATGGCCATGGGCGGATTGGGAAGCGATGTGGCCATAGAAACAGCAGATGTAATCATCCAGACCGACCAACCCTCGAAAATTGCACAGGCTATTGAAATTGGCAAATCGACCCGAAAAATCGTTTGGCAAAACATCTTTCTTGCCTTTGGGGTCAAAGCCTTGGTATTGGCTTTAGGCGCCGGAGGATTGGCGACTATGTGGGAAGCCGTTTTTGCCGATGTGGGTGTCGCACTTTTGGCAATTTTGAACGCCGTTAGATTACAACGAATGAATTGGGACGATTAATTAAGTTATCTAAGTCCGTTTTCTTGTAAGAGTTGTAAAAGTTTTTCCGGTTCATCAGTTTGTATGATATTGGCACCGTATTGAACAGCTTCTTTTATAGCTACCAATCCATTACCCTTAGCTATTTCCTTATCTAAATCTCCTAACGTATTGATCCAAACCCTCGATTGCTTCTTTTCTATAAAGTCAACCACTTCCTGCGTATAGAATTTATCATCTATATGTACAACAGGTGGCGAGAATTGGGTTATTGCCGAATCGACCATCTGCAAACTATAGGCCCGTGGCATAATCTGGGCTGTGGCATGTAACTCTTTTACCCTGTTCAATTGGTGGTAATCGTTATCGAAATAGAAAACTTCATCCAAAGTACCCGTTGTTTTTAAGGCACTGACTATCCCCTCTACATTATCGGTTTTCATATCAATATCGACCATTATCTTGCCCTTCGTTACTCGTAAAAACTCTTCAAAGGTGGGCACCGTTTCTTTGCTTAGTTTACCACTGGGGTCTTTCAGGCGTAGGCTTCGAATTTGTTTCAAGGTCAAATCTTCAACCTTTCCACTGCCATTAGTAGTTCGGTCAACACTTGAATCGTGCATCAATACCAAATGACCGTCTTTGGTGGTTCTAACATCGACCTCAACAATATCAACACCTAATTCTATACATTTAAGGGTCGAGGCTATGGAGTTTTCAAAATTATCAAGATGTGCTCCCCTATGGGCCGCAACTAAAACCTTATTGGAGGCCGAATCTTGAAATTCGGCTTGAATGTTCTTTAATGAGTTGGCTTGTGGCGCACTCTTGCAAGCCACAGCAATGAGTGTGACCAATAATAAGAAATATCGTATCAAATTTAGTAGCATTTTTTTATTAGCTGATCTCATTTTCAATTCTAGTTTTGAGGGGCACTAATGGCTTCAACATACCGCCCTGCCCAGTAAGGTAGCAAATAGATATAGGGAGCGTATTCTCTTTTACCTCCACCATTTCCGTTGTTTCTATAGGCACCGTTGTGTTTGTGCAAAGGCCTTTCATCGGGCGGAAGTACTTCTGAATAGGTCTGTCCTCTAAAATTAGGTTCTATTTTTTTCAAGTCTGTTCGATGACTATTATCCACCGACCAATCGATTAAATCCATCGGAAACTCCCTAAGCCACCATGCCGACTCTTCAAAGTCTATTTGAGTTCCTCCCGAAAGGGCAAACAAATAATTCCAAAGGGGGTTTTTCTCCGACCTTTCTATTTCCCAATGGCTTTTAACTGCCTCTAAATGTTTTGCTTTTTGGGCTTCTTCAAACGAATATTTCACAAAGGCCGGTATGGTCAAAAAGTACATTTCGTCATCGGAGTGGTTCCATTTATTGCTTAAGTCTTCTCCTTCAACGAAACCAATAACCGAAGCTGGGCGGTTGGCATTCTCATCATAACCATGCCTCTTAATCAGTTTATTAGCCGCTTTTTTATATTTTTCGTCTTTTGTAAAATGGTATGCCGTTTGTAAAAATGCGAGAATAAGAGTAGAGTTTAGCCTTCTATCACCCACATTAATAGGAAACTGGTTTACGTATTTGGGGTTCCATCGGCCCCATGCTGTGGGCTCTCCATTCCAATCGACCAAATACCAATCATTTTCCATAATATGGTCTGTCTGAATCTTTATCTGATGAATAGCCCTATCTCGCCATTCTTTATCCGGTGCCAATTCGGCAAATAGGGCATAAACGAAGAAGTGCCCACAAGACTCATCACTACTTGTAGTCGACTTCCATCGCCATTTCTCATCATCCGTCAATCGCCAGATACGGCCGTTGTCCTTCACATGTTTTTGATACCACTCCTCAGAAAATCCGTTGGCATGTAAACCTACCTCATAACCATCACGCTCATAGGAACGAGCCGGAAAACCATGCATAGGGGTAATATCTGTCAACCTCTCCATCGCTTCGAAAGCGTCATAAGCATTTAATTTCGCGTCTTCACTTTTGGTCACGGCATATCGAAATAGCTCGCCTGCCAAATACATCGAGGTCCAAAGACCGTCATTATCGCTATCATTAAAATAACCGGTAGCAATATTTCCCGGTTCCCGGAAAGATAAATTAGCGGTAAGGCCGTACCGTAAATGCCTTTCCCTTTGTATTTTTTGAAAGTAATTGGCCTTCTCCTCCAAAGTCATTTGATGAAATATAATTTGCGATAAACCACCCCTAGTCAAAACCAGTACGCTGTTTTCAGGACCTTCGGTTAATGTCAATACCTCATCATCGACCAACCATCTTTTAGATGCATAGTAATCATACTTTCCATCTGCACGTAACTTAAATGCTCCATTAGTCGACCCGTACCACAATTCATCATTTATTACTTTCAAAGCGGTTATATGATTACTGGGCAGTTCATACTGAATCTTCATTACTTTCAGAGGGCTTCCCGAAAGTTCAACTACACCATTATCAGTACCTACCAAAATTGAATTCTTGAAAAAGGTCATTGTGTTCATTGTCTCGCCGTCAAAGATTTTTTCGAAGCTTAAGTTTGACAATGGCACTTCATAAAGTGCACTTGATGTTAATAGTAGAAATCTATTGTGGTTAGCATCAAATAAAAGTTCTTTTACTGAAATATCGTTTAAAGGGTGTTCCCATATAACTTCTTTGCTTTCAAAAATCTTCAATTGATTTTTAGAGACTACCAATACGGTTTCATTTTGACCGAGAGCGAACAATTTGGGTTCATTCATTTCATGGTCAAAATAAAAAGTACCGCCAGCAGCATTGGTAAAAACCTCTTTGCTTGATAAATAGTATAGCTTGCCGTTTGCTTCTTGCAAATCCAAAATATTCATATCGATCAAAGGTCGGTACCGCTGATCTTTCACCAATGATTTTTCGAACGGCAGCAAAAGTCCTGAATCGCCCAACACTTGAATCAAACCGTTGCGATCAGCAGCGACTTTAATTAACACTTCCTCTTTTAAACTGTCGTTCAGGATATATTTTTTTGCCTGATCCTGCAGAAAGGGTTGATCCAAATATTGTTGTGAATGACCAGTTGCGGCCATTAAGAGCATCATGAAGAGTAAAAACTTTGACATTTTGAATGGTTGTTTGGTTAGGGATAAAAATACTTAGTCATCACAAATGCGATTTCATCATTCTTATTAAAAACAGATAGAATATTGACAACTTAGCAAAATGTCAGCATCAAGATATAAATGGGATTAATCTTCCCTCGCACCGCCAAAACTCCTATTAATCTGATTATTTATATCATCTCAACGGATATTGGTTACTTAAAATCATAGATACTCAACTCTTAACTCAAAGAACTCGCTATGTTTAAAAGTTAATTTTCCATTAGAATAGATCAAAAATGTGTAGTGTTACCAAAAGACCTTTCTTTATATTTACTTTTTACCATTAAATCAATCATGACACTTACACTCACTCGGCCCCTAACGCTTTTAAGTATTTGCCTCATCTTACTTTATTTGGCCAAAACCAGACCATCTAAAGAAATGGAGAGTCCCTCACCAAAATTTGAAAGGTTACTTTATAACAATCCGGGGCTAGAGGTAGATTTGGGTGTAGGTTTATGGGCCAATCCGTTACCTATGGATTATGATAATGATGGGGATATGGATTTACTGGTTTCATGCAACGATGTACCTTTCAATGGTCTTTTCTTATTCGAAAATAAAAGCGGTAGCGCTTTCCCGACTTTTGAACCGCCCGTGAAAATAAATGAGCCTATCAGACATGTTCAAGTATCTTATGTTAATGGCGAACCTAGGTTTTTAGAGCCCGGTAAGGAATTTACGAATTTTAAATCCGCTTTTACCAATCAACCTGATTCGCTTTTCCCTAGCGATACCTTCGAAAAGCTTCACAATAAAATACGTTTCAATCAATGGAAATATGTTGATTACGAGAATGACGGTGACCTCGACATTGTTGTTGGTATACAAGATGGTGAAGATTACGGATGGGACAATGCTTTTAATGACAAAGGAGAGTGGACCAACGGCCCCCTTCACGGTTATGTTTACTTAATTGAAAACAGAGATGGCACCTACCAATTGAAAGATAAAATTATGGCAGGTGGCAAGCCCATCGATGTGTATGGCGCACCATCGCCCAACTTTGATGATTATGATAATGATGGCGATCTCGACATTATCTGTGGAGAGTTTTTAGATAGGTTTACCTGGTTCGAAAATATCGGAACAAGAGAAGAACCAGTTTATGCCGAAGGTAAATTTTTAAAAAATACCGAAGGTGTTATTACTATGGATCTAGAAATGATTCTTCCTGTTTCCATTGATTGGGATAAGGATGGGGATATTGACCTTATTGTAGGTGACGAAGATGGCCGGGTAGCATGGGTTGAAAATACAGGTAAAATTGAAAATCACATGCCGGTTTTTAACAGTCCCAAGTACTTTAAGCAGAAAGCAAAACATCTAAAATTCGGCGCTTTGGTATCACCTTTTAGTACAGATTGGGACAATGATGGTGATGAAGATCTCATATGTGGCAACTCGGCAGGCTATATAGCTTTCATTGAAAATCTAGACGGAGGCCATACACCGAAATGGGCGGCACCAAGACTTTTGGAGTCCAACAATGAAATTATACGAATTCAGGCAGGAGAAAATGGTTCCATTCAAGGGCCCTGCGAAGCTAAATGGGGTTACACTACTCTTTCAGTTCAAGATTGGGATGGAGATGGATTGAAAGACCTTATTGTCAATTCTATATGGGGCAAAGTGGTATGGTATAAAAACATCGGTAGTCAAAGCAAGCCCAAATTATCAGAGGAAAAACACGTACAAGTTAATTGGGGCAGCCAGACCCCAAAACCCGATTGGTATTGGTGGGATCCATTACCCAATAGTTTAGCCACCCAATGGCGAACTACCCCAACGGCCATCGATTGGAACCAAGATGGGCTTACCGACCTGATAATGCTTGATACTGAGGGGTACCTTAGCTTTTTTGAACGCTACAAAAAAGATGGCGAACTAATATTGAAACCCGGAAAACGAATCTTTCATTCGGTCAATGGCACTTTTGACCGCAAAAATA
Source organism: Euzebyella marina (assembly GCF_003687485.1). Lineage (GTDB taxonomy): Bacteria > Bacteroidota > Bacteroidia > Flavobacteriales > Flavobacteriaceae > Euzebyella > Euzebyella marina. The sequence continues at coordinate 3,515,762 of NZ_CP032050.1, forward strand.
ATCTTGTCAACCAGAATAACGGCCCGATACAGCTAAACGAAAAAAAATATGGAAGCAGTGGCCGACGCAAATTAGCTTTCGGAGATTGGGACAATGATGGCGATATCGATATTTTGGTCAATGGTATCAATGCAGCCCTTTGGGAAAATGTGGGCCAAGAAAATGATAGGGTCGATCTAAAATTTCACGGTGACCTATCAGATTTAAAATTGGCAGGGCATTCGACCGACCCTACCCTAGTCAATTGGGATGGAGGTCAAAAGCCCGATTTGCTGCTAGGTGCCGAGGATGGTTATTTCTACTATTGGAAAAATGATTAAAAATATGGCAATCTACTCCAATATAATCTTCCGCTGCTGTTCATGACTCTCTTTCAAAGCGTCAATCACCTTCATATTACGTAAAGAATCATAGAGAGACACTGGCACTTCTTTATTATCTATAACTGCCCTTGCAAAAGATTCTACCTGAACTAAATATTGGTGGCAAGGACCCACGAATAAATCAGCGCTGCCCTGATTTCTTGTAATGGTCAATTTGCTTGGTTCATCTTTCGATGGATTAAAGGGTACGTCGACCACAATCTTTCCTTCCGTACCGCTAATTTTGACCGTTTGATTCTCAAACTGCCGGATAGATGAGTAAATAATGGCTCGCCCATGTTCAAATTCTAAAATTCCACTCGTACTTAAATCCACATCTAAATGGGTGTCGACATCCATATTTGCCATAACACTGATGGGTTCTGCACCAAAAATCAAACGAGCTATCGAAACAGGATAACACCCTACATCCATCAGACTACCACCACCGCATTCTTTGCTGCTCACAATACTGTTAGGGTCATCCTCAAAAAATGAAAATGAAGATTCTACCAATCGAACCTCACCAATAGCCCCTTCGCCAAGAAGATTTAGAACCCGCTTCCACTGCGGATGGAACCTGTACATAAAAGCTTCCATGACCTTTAAATGAGTAAACTCTTTTGATGCCTGAATAAGCTCATCAGTTTCAAAAGCGGTCATTCCGATAGGCTTTTCAATAAGCACATGCTTACCCTTTTTCAAAGCCAATATGGCCCATTTTACGTGTAAATGATTCGGTAAAGGAATGTAGACGGCTTCGACATCATTAGATTCAAGAAGTTTTTCGTAACTATCAAAATAAGTGGGTATATGAAATTGATTGGCAATCCCTTTGGCCTTCAAGAAATCACGGGAAGCTATTGCCGTAAGATCACAGATTTCACTTTCGAGCAAAGCTGGTATTATTTGATCAATCGCAATGGTAGCGGCACCTAGCACGCCCCATTTCAGAGCCTTATTTTCATTCTGTTTCAATTTTGGGGGAATTATGGTTCAGTCGGTTCAAACCTACAAAAATCAAAGCTAATGCAATAAGCCCGGCAGTGGCGATAGCACCAATGATGATGGGGTCGATAGAGCACTCCAGCCATTTATACGAGGTTGGTAAATCTCTAAAAAAGGTACCCCAAACAATGATAAGCACACTAAACAAAACAGAGGCGATCCCTTGCCAAAACTTAGGCCGTACATTGAAAATGGCCAATAGAAAGAGCCCTAAAATGCCCCCTCCAAAAATTCCTGAAATCTGCCACCAGATGTCCAAAGCACTTTCGGCATTGATTAATAGCAGGCTAAAAACGACACCCAGCACACCCCATACAACGGTCGTCCATCGCAAAAATCCGATACTTGCCTTTTCAGAAGCATTCGGCTTAAAATATCTTTTAAAATAATCTAGGTACAAGACGGTTGCCGATGAATTTAAAGCGGAATCAACGGTACTCATAGAGGCTGCCAAAATCGCCGCAATAATCAATCCTTTGAGACCTACCGGAAGTTCAGTAGCTATGAAAAATGGAAAAACCTCATCGCCTTTAGTGATGGATGGATCTAACAAATGACCTCCTCCTGAATAAAAGGCAAACATGGTAGTACCTATGTAGAGAAAAATAGCGGTCAATGGCAAATAGATGAACATAGCGATCCAAACCGAACGCTTTGCTTTGGCCTCCGTTGCTACCGCGCTATATTTTTGAGTGTAGTTCTGGTCGGCCATTAGGTTTCTAATATTTTCCGTAACTCCATAAATAATCATCACCCAAATAGTTCTACTCTCGAATGAGAACGAACTATCACCGAGACTAAACTTATTGTCGTCGAACGCTTTTTGAATAAGATAATCAGGTTGTGAAAATACTTCGGTGGTTAACACGTAGGCACTAAAAAGAAGGCCTCCGATCATTATTACCGACTGTAAAACATCTGTCCAAATAACAGCTTCCATGCCACCCATAAGGGTGTAGGCTATAGTCAAAACCCCAATTAAAACAATAATCGTTCTGATATCTAAATCGACAAACGAGGTCAGCAACAGAGAAGAAAGGTAAAGTATGACCGCCGTTCTACCGACCATAAAAAGAACGAAAGAGAAAGAGGCGTACACCCTGCCCCAATCCCCTATTTTCTCCTCTAAATATTTATAGACCGAGATAATTTTGTGCTTTCGGTAGTGCGGAATCACATATTTGGTGACGAACCAAGCCACCGGCAAGGCAGTAAGCGCAAATATCAAGGGATGCCAATTATCATCAAAGGCCTTTCCGGGAACGGCGATGTACGAAATACTACTGGTATAGGCGCTCATGACCGCAATGCCCGCTGCCCAAGAAGGTATGCCCATACCAGCCACCATGAACTCTTCAGAGGTTTTGGTCTTTCGTAGAAAATAGATACCCATACCCACCATTATTAATCCGTAAATAACAAGAATAATGGTGTCTACCGTACCAAGCTGATAATTCATTTTATGTGTATTTAAGTTGCCAAGGTCTGTTGAAACTGCTGTACGTAAGTCTCTATTTTATGTCGTTCAATTTCGTTAAACTTTTTTAATGGTAGTGCCATATGATCTTCACAAATATTCATGACCGCCAAGGCGCATTTGGTGCCTTTTGTAATTTTTGAACTATGGGCACCTACATTATAGATAGTTTCGTAAAGCCTATTGACCTCTTCGTTCAACTGTTCGATCATCAACAGTTCACCATTGATGGATGCATTATAAAGATCGACGAATAATTTAGGAAAAAAATTAGCCCCACCTGCAACAGCGCCATGCCCACCGTGAAGTATGTTACTCGATAAGAAAGACTCGGTGCCTGCAATAATTGCAAAATCGGGAGACTCTTTAAACCGTTCAATTAATTCATGAAGGTATCCTAGATTACCGGAACTATCTTTGATCCCTATAGCTCCTAGACTTTTGATTTTCTCCACCGTATCGACCGATAGATGTAATTTAGTACAACTGGGCATGTTATACAATACGAATGGTAGTGATAATCGGGGTACCAACTCCAGCATGAAATCGAGAAATTCTTCTTCCGAAATGGGTAGGTAATATGGCGGTGCCACAACTACAGCATCTGCGCCACATTGTTTTGCATAATCGCTCATGGTTATACAATCTTCTAATACGGTATCTGATATGCCTACCAATACGGGCACCCTGTTGTCAATATAGTGGCATGCTTTTGATATCAGGTTCTTTCTCATATCATGGGTCAGACTTGTCGCCTCACCATTGGTACCCAATAAAAATATGCCGTGTACCCCACCATTTATTAGATGTTCTATCAGGTTTTTTAGCCCTTCTTCATCTAAGCTTCCATCAGCTTTTAAAGGGGTTACCATAGGAGGAATTATACCCCTTAAGTGTAATTTCATATATCAATTTTACGTCTTACAAAGAAAATCGATAAAGAATATTCCTACCACAATTATTTTACACAAATCATATATAATATTAACCCCTATTTCGAAATAATTATGTAATATTGATAAGAAGAGTTAAATATGTTTATATATGGAATTCGTTTTCGAGAAAATATACGTTCCTAATAACCATTCTTTCATTTCGAGGGAACTTCCCCTGTCTTCAAACGCCAGAATTCACTCGCATAAGAACTTTGAACTTAATTATATCACCTCCGGCGAAGGCAGGAGAATAGTGGGCGACAACATATCTAACTTTGAAAAGGGCGACTTGGTTTTACTTGGCCCTGAACTACCCCATTGTTGGGAATTGCTAGATTCAGAAAAAGATCAAGCTGCTACCTGCATCGTTACACACTTTTCGGAAAATGTGGCGGATTCTAACTTTTTCAAGATTCCGGAATTGGAAAAAGTAGTCAATCTACTAAAGGTGGCCAATCGAGGCGTACGCTTCAAGACCGAAAATGACCAAGAAATTCATGAGGCCTTAAGAGAGCTTTCTACTAGCGAAGGCTTGGATTATTTTATAGGACTATTGAAGGTTTTCAGTTACCTCTTGAAGGTTGAGGAGCGTGAAATTCTGGCCAACCCTATGAACAAATCTTCTGTATTCTCAAAAAACATTGAGAAGGTCAATAAGGTCTACGAATACGTATTTCAGAATATACAGGAAGGCATAAAATTAGAAGATGCCGCCGATGTTCTCAATATGGCGCCGAGCTCATTTTGTCGTTTCTTTAAAAAGAAGACCGGCCTTACTTTTATGGAGTATGTAAAAAACGTGCGTGTAGGTATCGCTGCCAAGCTGTTGGCCGAAACTGATAAACAAATCACGCAAATCTGTTTTGAAAGTGGATATAACAACCTGGCCAACTTTAACCACTACTTCAAGGCAAGCATGGGAAAAACACCATCTGATTACAGAAAGAATTTTCGATAGCTTCAGAAACGATTATTAGATCCTGGCAATTCGCCATGGGTATTAATGGCAATAAATGCACAAAGGGCTAGAAAAAGTAATGTCGTTAAAATTACCACCCCCCATTTTTGAGGAAGTTTTTCTAACGAACCACTATCGATAAGTTTTAGTTTCTTTTGATATAAAAAGAAAAGGAAAATGATATTGGCTAGGTAGAGATGTTGATTAATAGGTGAATTACCCGCCAAAATGCCCGTTACCAAATAGCTCATTAGGGTGTATACTAGCAACAAGCTAAACATGAACCAGCCGGCTTTTACCTTGTTGTACCCTTGAAATTTCAATTTATAAAACAGCCATAAAGACATAATTAGTAGAAGTATTGCCGCTACCGAGGTACTTATACTTGCCACTTTTTCAGCATTGGCAATATCTCCCAACCGTTTTAGCATATGCCCAAAAGCAAGAGACTCCCTAAAAACAATCAGGGGTATAAAAACGACTATAAAAACGAGCGCCGACTTGTTGACCCATAACTTATCATGCCCAGCTTCTTGCTCTGGCCATTTTGAGGTAAAAACTCCGTAGGCCATTCCCATACCTCCCATAAAACCAATGCAGTATTCCATAACATTCCACATGTTAAAAGGAATCTCCATTACATTTCCGACTACATGAAGAAAATTACCGAACGAAAAACCTAGTCCGCCACCCAATGTAGCAAAAAAGGCCACCCGCAAGGGAGAATTTCGACCCTCACGAGCCATATGCCAAATCATGGCCAAACCGGCTCCCAGAATAACCGCCCAAGCCTCTGAACGTGGCGGTGTCATCTTAAAACCTATTTGTTCAACAAGAAAATAATAGGTTAAAATTCCTCCGGCGGTCATCTCGGCCATCAAACTTCCCCATTTGACACGTTTTTCTTTGGTAGAATCCAAAACCAATCCCACAAGTCCGCCACCTAATAATCCGAAGAGCCCACCGATAACGAAGAGCATGACCAAGCCGTAATAAGCATTGAAAAAGTCATCGGACCGACCATAGCCAACTACCTGACCATAACTGATCATACCGCCCGCACCCCATCCGACAGCTGATGCCAAAGCAATCACCAACATTTTTTGGTACCAATCCCTACGACCTGAAGCTATAACCAAAGCAGAACCACCAATTGCACCTGCCCAAGCCGCACCCTGCTCATGGCCAAACTGACCACGAATAGCCCAGGCAACAGCCAATGAAATGGCCACAAATAGTATGGAAATAAGGTTATGATTCTTCATTGTTGTTTTCACTTAGGTCCGTTCCCTGGAAATATTAAATCGCAAATTGCTTCAAACGCTGCTCGAGAATTTTCTTTTTTTCAGGACAGAATCCGCTTAAGGGAGGAACCATGTGATCCGAACAAATGTCCATCAGCGAGAGCGCACTTTTAATGGCCCTAATACTTTTGGTTGGGGAATCGTCAATCTCGTAAATTTCATTTTGCAGTTGAAGCACTTGTTGGCGCAAAAGCGTAATACTATCAAAGTCTTTATTGATGGAAGCCTCATAGAGCTCTACGAACAGCTTAGGAAAAATATTGGCTCCACCGGCCACTACGCCGTGTCCGCCATGCATCAGCACATCTGACATAAAAAGTTCGGCCCCTGCAATAATCGAGAACTGCTCATTTTTAAAGGCATCTATAAGCGTATACAAGGCGCCAAGGTCGCCCGAGCTATCCTTAACCCCAAAAGCGCCCATTTCTTTGGCACTTTTAATCGTTTCTAAAGACAGATGGAGTTTGGTACATACAGGAATATCGTAAACGATCACGGGCAATTCGACCTGCGGAATTATCTTTTCAAGATATTCGACCATTTCACTTTGTGAGATAGGAAAATAGTAAGGCGGAGCCAACACTAGGTAATCGGCACCCTCCTTCTTGGCGTGTTCGGCCATTTCGATAACTGCAGAAAAAGAGGTATCGGTTATACCGACCAAAACCGGTACGCGCCCAGCAATTATTCTACAAGACTCGGTAATTAGCTGTTTTCTTACCTCATAATCTAAACTCGGCCCTTCGCCATTGGTACCTAACAGAAAAATACCGTGTACCCCACCATTCAACAAATGCATTATCAGTTTCTCGAGACTTTCAACATCGAGTTGCAGGTTTTCCAATAAGGGAGTAACCATCGGGGGAATAACCCCTCTTAGTGGATATTTCATAGTAAGCTTGATTAGTGTTTGGCCAAAGTAAGACCAAAGTAGGCTTGCACACTACCACAATTTTATAGGAAACACATTATATCTTAACCATAAAGGGCAATTTTACACTATATCGAAAACACCCTAACCAATTCATAATCAGTAGGGTTCGCCAGTACCTTGTAGTAACCAAAATTTTGACCATGCACTGTTATTACTTGCATCATCACCCTTAAACTCAGTAGGTTCTAACCGATCAATTGCCTGGGCAGAGTTTTGGTTGTTATCGATTTCGTCAATATGGTAATAAAACCTTAAGGGCAACGCCGCTCTTTTTGAAGCTGGCCCCGTTGTCAATTCTGGCAGGCCGGTACGTCTATAATCGAACCAAGCCTCGGTCGCCGCAGACCAACTTGCTATCCACTTTTGAATAATGATATCATCTTCCCCACCATAAGTCGCCTCTCCTGAAATGTAGTCGTCGTAAGCCCCATCAATTTGCCAAGCAGCGAACGATTGCTTGACACCTTCATTGTAATAAGATTCAGCGCTACCGCTAATCCAACCTTTTGTTACGGCTTCCGCCAATATAAAATTGACCTCCGATGCAGACATAAGTCTCGATTGAAGCAAAGGGCCACTAGCTTCTTTATAAATATCGTTCAGTTGCGATACATGAAGGTTCAACGTACCTTGATTGACATCTTCACTCAAATTATAAGAGGCTCCAAAAGTCAAGGCCGTTGGCAAACCAACGTACAAACTATCAAAGTCTACGGGAAAGCCCACTGTGTTTTCATAGGCATCCACTATATCTTGCGAGACGTGTCTCTTTCCCTCTTCATCAACATAATCGGTACCGTCGGGCGCACCCTCATCTAAAACTAAGGGTACATCTATTGAGTTGGCCCAAACACCCAACCTAGGGTCCTCTAAATCTTGAAGTAAATCGACCAAGGTTTTGGCCATCTTGACCCTAAAGTATGAACCTTGGGGATCCGCATCAAATTTGGTATTCGTCGGCCAAGCATCGTTCGTAGTATTACCAATGTAGGGCATATTGGCATCATCGGCAGCCTGTAAAATCAGAGGATAGGTCTGCGGCTGAGAAACTATCAATTCAATACCTTGTCTTGCGACGGCAGGTTCCTTTTCAGAGAGGCGCATGTAATACCGCAGCAGCAATGAATTGGCAAACTTTCGCCATTTGGCGACATCACCGCCAAACAGAATATCTTGATCAGCCTGAATACTGAAATAACTGTCTTGACTATTACTCAGTAATAAATTAGCCTTCTTTAAATCGGAATGTATTCCTTGATAAATCGTCTGTTGGGCATCAAATTCAGCATCAAAAAATTCTGCCCCTTCATCGCCTCTCAGCGCATTTGTATAGGGGGCATCACCCCAGAGATCCGCAATCATTCCGAACAGGTAAGACTTCATTATCAAGCCTACCCCATGATGAAAATCCAAACTTTCCTCTTCCGCCTTTTCAATCATAGTTTTATTATTCGTAAGCAGGCTGTAATACCCATTCCAACTATGCGAATCATTGCTCCAGTCATAAGCATTGTGCCCACTTGACCAGCCATCTTTTTGTGTGTGTTGCATAACGCCGGCCATATCGCCAAAGCCAAGGTTGACCACATTTTTACCGACCCCGTTGATTACCGTCGGCAGCAAAAGATTGGGATCAACATTCTCAGACCCTATTTGATTGGGGTTTTCGTTCAGTTCTTCAAGACCGTGGCATGAAATAAGAGCACATATGCCTACCATGCCCATGACCACCTTATTCGCTATTCTGTACATCATCGTGAAGTTTTATCAATTAAAAAGTGAGGCCAATTTTGATTCCTATCGGAACCAACCAAGGTTCTACGTTATACCTTTCTATACCCTGTTTGAACTGGGTTCCTCGATTGTCCCTGCCAGTTTCAGCCTGAAAAGCTCTTTCAGGGTCAATGCCGAAATCTGAATCTTTTGTCCATAGCATGATATTTCTGCTATAGAGCGAAACATTCAAATCTTCAATACCTATTCTATCTAAATGTTTTGAGGGGATGTTGTAACCAAAAGCAATCTCTCGAAGCTTGATATAATCTGCATCGAACATGTGAGGGGTACCAAACTCCCAAGGGTTACCGACCGAAAACGGTATGACATTGGTTCCTACGTCACCCAAATTTTCATAATCAAGAATAAAGTTACCGTTCTCATCATGGGTTCCGACCACACCGGCATTGAAAATACCATCGTAAACCACTCTACCACCAAGGCTCTCGGCCAGACCACCATCACCAGGCGGGCCACCGATGGAAAGAAAGTTTTCACCATAAATCAATCTGTCGGCATTATCGAGTACCCATTGTTTCATTTCAGGCCCTAATTCAGATATACCTGGATTGACCAAATTGTCTATCAATGTTTGACCATAGCCATCTTCGACCAGATATCGGGATGTTTGCGACATGTATTGCCCTCCTGAACGCCAGTCAAAAGTAAGGTTCAAAGTAAAATTCTTATAAGAAAGACTGGATTGAAGGCCCATCACAAAATCAGGGTTATAGTTGCCTACCTTCACCCTTTCTTCAGTTGCCAACCATTCGGCATCTTCGCCTTGACCCAATAAAGGGTAGTTGTAATAGGGTGAATTCTCATCGGTTACCCTTCTAATCATCGGGGAATAAATATTACCTACCAAACCATCTTCCCCAGTTGCGGGGTTGGCCACATAACCGCGCGAGACACTTTTGTTCTCACTCCAGAATTCTATATAATCGACACCATCGGCGAGAGCGAGAATTTTAGATTCATTGGTGGTATAATTCACATTTAAATCCCAATTCCAATCATCCCTCTGCACGGGAGTAAAGCCCAAGGCCAATTCAAAACCTTTGCTCTCTAAGACCCCAGCGTTGATGCTAACGCTGTTATAGCCTGAAGAACCGGGTATCGGTATGTTAGGTACTATCTGATTTTTGTTCTCTACGGTATAGTAAGTACCCTCAAATCGTAAGCGATTTCCAAACATCGCCAAATCCAACCCAAACTCTTGGGAAGTAGCTTCCTCAGGTTCTAAATCAGGTGTATTTAAGCCACCTTGCGCGCTGTAGAGAACGGCATTGTCCCATTGACCGGAATTATTGAAATAAGCGCCCAATTGATACGGACTTGTATCGTTACCCACACGGGCCCAACCACCGCGCAGTTTCAATAAGTCGACCTTTGGTATAGTCACTAACTCGCTCACCAAAAAGCTTAAAGAAGCAGAGGGGTAGAAATACGATCGATTATCGACCGGTAGAGTACTTGACCAGTCGTTACGGGCCGTAACATCTAAATAAAGCATATCGTAAACTCCAATGTTGGCCAAGGCATAAACACTGTTAATTGCCCTTTCGGAAGTAAAACTGGAATAGTTCAAAGAAGTAGGCGCTATATTATCAACGGTAAACAAATTAGGAACGATGAGGCCGGCCCTTGAAAAAGCGGAATTGCTCAAACCTCTATTCCGCTGGTACATTAAATTGCCCCCTGCAGATACGGTCACGTCAAACTTGTTCCAATCTTTGGTGTACGAAGCCAAGAAGTCAACATTGGTCTCCATGCCTTCACTTTCTGCGATACCATAGGTTCCGTTATTATTTTCACGGGTATAGCCCGGAGCCATTTTAGTTTCTTGGGTTTGGCTGAAACTGTTCAGGTTATAGCTAGTGCGAAGGTTAAAACCAGGAAAGGCATTCCAATCCAAGGCCACATTACCGTAAACCCGAAAGCGGGAATAGCTATTGTTGACCTCATTGGCCAAGAACCATGGGTTTTCATAATTAGCTGAAAAATTATAGATATCGGTTCCCGGTAGCTTGTAGTCTTTGATATCAAGTATATTAACGTTAGCAGGAATGCTATAGGCGGCCTGAAGCGGATTCGTACCTCTGTTGGAAGCTGGTCTATTATCGGCGTAACTGTGCACAACATTCACGTTGGTACTGACCGTCAATTTCTGGCTCATGTTCGAGGAAGCCGATAAAGAGAAACTATTTCGCTGCAAATCTGAATTGGGAACAACCCCGGTATTGTCCATTGCAGTTACTCCCAAACGATAATTCAAAACTTCGTTGCTACTGCTCACGGTAAGACTATTGGTAGTAGTAATACCGTTTCGAACAAATTCTTTTACATTGTTGGGATAGCCTTTTAATTCGGTGGGAATAGGAACACCATTGGCATCTAAAGGGGAATTCCACTGTACGGCAAAATAACCGCGATCCAGTTCAGGACCTCCGTTACCACCCGAGTTAAGAACATCGGGCATAATATTGCCCCCTTCGGAAGCATCTGAGTAAGAGAAATAACCTGAAGCGTAACGTGACTGGGTATCAATATATCTATAGGGAATGTCGAAAACGGTATTCGATGTAAAATTTACTTTCATTCGCTGACCTTTGACCGCTTTTTTCGTCGTAATCAACACGACCCCGTTACCTGCTCGAGACCCGTATAATGCGGCAGCACTGGGCCCCTTGAGAATAGAGACGTCCTCAATGCTCTGAGGATCCAAATCGGATATGGCGTTACCATAATCGACAGGGTTTCTATCACCAAAGCCACCGATATTATTAAGGCTATTGGCAACGGGAACCCCATCGATTACAAACAAAGGTTGGTTATCGGAACTTAAGGATATGGCCCCCCTGATTACCATGCTGACGGAAGAGCCGGTGCCGCCAGTATTATTTAAAGTAACCCCCGCCACTTTACCTGAAAGCGAATTCAAAACATTTTCTTGGGCCACTCTGGTGAGTTCTTCGCCTGCTACATTCTCTACGGAATAACCCAATGATTTATCTTCTCTCTTGATGCCCAAAGCCGTTACTACTACCTCATCCAATGCCTCAGTATTGGTCTCCAAGGAAACATTAATGGTAGAACTACCAGAAACTGCGACCTCCTGAGAAACAAATCCGAGGTACGAAAACTCCAAAACTGGGTTTTCAGACTGAATGGTTATGCTGTAAAGTCCGTCGAAATCAGTGGTTACTCCATTATTGGTTCCTTTTTCCATAATGGTCACCCCGGGAAGCGGCATACCATCTTCTGCGGAAGAGACGGCTCCCGTTACGGTCTGAGCCATGATTTCACCTACACACAGAAAAACCGTTAACGTCACTATTCGAAACAGCCATGTACGGCCTTGTGAAAACGGTGACCTATTCTTTTTATAAAAATCTTCCATAATAGTGATACTAGAATTGGTTGTATATAAAGTTGGAATGGTTTAAAATTTTTACGGCACCACCTCAAATGTCAAGATGACGGCGTTCGTATTCACACCTATAAAGTCAGGAGAAGCTGCCAAAAACATGACCAAGCGCATCGTATTGTCATTGATTTCCTGAATCATAACTTTCCGCTCAAAATCTAAAAGCCCTACGTACGCCGATTCGGAAAAATCGAGAGAACTGACACCTTCAAAAGAGACGGTTCCGCCATAGACTGAAGAAACCGTAAAAACGGAGTCCTCGGTATAGCTAAAAGTAGCATTGTTATCAGGCGAAAAACTAGCAGTACACAAACCGAAATCGGCACCACCATCATTGACCACGCTGGCTCCCCCATCCGCTACGAATTGATAAACCAGACCACTGAACGCCGCATTGTCGGCCTTGAGATCCATCTCATACCTTCCGTCGAAATAAAAAGTAAATTCATCTTCGTATACTTCTGCCATACCTAGGCCTGCACCAAAAATGCCGGCCGGCAATGGATTGGGCGCACCATCAAATGGGGTAAGTTCGGCATCTGCATTGCCAAAATAATCGCTATCGGAATGAGCGCTAGAAAGTCTCCAAGTTTTACCGTCTTCATCAGTAGCGCCACCCGTTAAGAGCACATACGGGGTAATATCAAGTGCTAATTGAACCTCTTTGGTAATAGTTGTTCCCGCTTCATCGGTCGCCGTTAAAGTTGCCGTATAGTAGCCCGAATCTGAATATACGTGAACTGGGTTTTGTTGATTGCTAGAGGCTCCATCACCAAAATTCCATGACCAGCTAACGGCATTATTGGTCAAACCCTGAAAGGCCACTTTCTTGCCTTTTACCGAACTAAAGATATCGGCAGAAAACGATATAGGCTCTTGGTTCGTATTGACATCGGTCTCACATCCACCCACGAAAAAAAGAGCGGACAAAGCAGCTAGATAAATTGATTTATAAGCTAGTTTTTTCATGGTAAAAAGTTTTCATTTTCATCAAGCGGATAGTTGGTTATTATAATCGAGGGAAGATTGGGCTGAAAATCCAGAACTGTTAATTATTCTCTAATACCTGCTCCAAAACTATATTTTTAGCTTTGAAACAATTGCAAATATTTTGTTGATTATTGATAATATCTTATCTATTCAATTATTTTATTAAACATATTTTTACAAAATGAAGAATTATCACCCTATACTAAATTTTAACATTTTAATCGATGTTTTAACATTTAAATGAAGGTTAAGCAATTTTTAAATTTAAATTACCGGCTGTTGTTGGTCCTAATCATGTGCATTGCGACCCAGGCCTATTCATGGTCTCAAGATTTAATGGCCGGTGCCTCTAAACGAAAGATTACGCCCGAACCTCTTATAGCTGTTTCGGGGGGCGTAGGCAAAGCACTAGCCACAACCGAAAAGAAAGGAGATTTGTATGTAAGAGCGTTGGTTCTAGCTAAAAATGACATTAAAGTGGCCATCGTTTCCGTTGACAACCTTGGTTGGCCTGCCGCACTCGGCAATAAAACAAGACAACTTGTTAGCCAGATACCGGCAGACAACATCTTGATAGGTGCCACGCATACTCATAGCGCCCCTGACGCCTACGCTTTCCCCGATGAGAATGGTGAACACAGCGCAGATTTAGAATATCTAGACTGGTGTGCTTCACAAATGGCAGAGGCTATAAACGAAGCACTTGAAAACTTAAAACCTGTTCATCTAAAAATCGGCCATGAGAAAGTGAATGGCAAAATATCATATAACTATTATGCGCCTGACCTTTACGACCCTAGATGCGGAATTATTCAAGCTATACACTCTAAAGGAGAAAATAAAGGAAAGATACTGGCAACTCTTATAAACTACGCCATTCACCCAGAAGTCATTGGAAACAAAAGAGGTATTATGAGCCCAGACCTCATTGGCCCACTGAACAAACGTATCGAAGAACTAACCGGTGGAATGTCAATTTTTATGAACGGCGCACAGGGCGGAATGGTTACTGCTGATAACCGTTTGAAAGATGGCAAAGAAGTCAATGATTGGGAAGAGTGTAAACGTATTGGGCATTTATTGGCCGATGAGGCCTTACGGATTTTAGAGGGAGCAACATTACAGACACAACCTGACCTTTTTATAGCATCTAAAAAAGTACAATTTCCGGTAGAATCGGAAATGATGCAATACATTCTTACCAATTCGCCTTTAGCCTTGGGTTCTGGTGATGGGCAATATGTGACCACCAACGTCAACCTCATCAACCTCGGAACGGCCCAAATGATTACCATTCCTGGTGAAGCTTTGCCCAATATAGGTTATTATCTAAAAAGAAAAATGCCCACCCGACATACCTTTTTGTTGGGTCTGACGAATGATGCCTTTGGGTATATTTTGACGAAAGAAGACTTTAACAGTTTTGAAAGGTACCAATATGTATCGCGAACCAGTCTTGGTGAAATGACAGGGGATATTTTCGTCAATGAAGCACTTGATTTAATAAAAAATAGCAATAAACCTCAGAAACAAAACAACGAATGAAAAAGATTTTAAATACACCTTTCTGGCTGGTCTGCCTTGTATGTGTAGGCCTGATCAACTCTTGTAAAGAGAGTAAAAAAGATGCTGTCGCGGAAGCAGAAACGGTAGCGGAAGTTACTCCTGAAAACGCCCTCAAAAGCTATTTAGAAAATGGGGATGAAACATTTTCTTGGGTTTTAAAGGATAGTTTTGATCTGCAAGGAGTAAAAGCATATGACTTGCTTTTGACTTCCCAGAAATGGAGGGAGCACACATGGAAACATCAATTAACGATTTTTGTGCCGGAAAATATTGAATTCGATGGCTCGCTTTTATTTATCACAGGAGGTCACCTGAAGGATGGAGAACCCAAATGGAAGAATATGGATAAAGAGGGTAGTGAAACGGAGCCTATGGCTTTGATGGCAATGAAGAACAAGGCTATAACCGCCATAGTCAGACAGGTACCCATGCAACCACTCTACGAAGGCGACTTGGTAGAAGACCAATTGATTTCGTTTACCCTACATAATTTTAAGAACGACAAAGATTATACCTGGCCCCTGCTCTTTCCGATGGTAAAGAGCGCCGTACGGGCTATGGATGCAGTACAGGAGTTTAGTCAAGAAAAGCTTAAGAAGAAAGTCTCAAGATTTACGGTTTCGGGTGCCTCCAAACGTGGCTGGACTACCTGGTTGACCGGTGCCAGTGACAAACGTGTAGAAGCCATTGCGCCTATGGTAATCGATGTACTGAACATGCCGGTGAGCCTCGATTACCACTTAGAATCTTGGAACGAGTATAGTGTTCAAATCAACGATTATATTAAACTTGAAATTCCGCAAACGGTCAACACGGGCGATGGGCAAGCCCTTACCCAAATGATAGACCCCTACTCTTATAGGGCAGACCTGACCATGCCAAAATTGATATTCATAGGCACCAATGACGAATACTGGCCAGTTGATGCCATTAAACACTACATCAACGATATACCAGGAGAAAACTATATTCATTATACGCCGAACGCCGGACATAATTTAGGAGGTGGTGAAGAAGCCCTAAAATCGCTAAGCGGGTTTTGGGCGCAAACCTTGGCTAAAGAGAAATATGACAACCTGAATTATAAAATCGATACCGAAGAGCAAAGTGCTACTTTATCGGTCTCTTCTTCAACCGATAATTTGACCAATGCCTTTCTATGGACAGCCGATTCAACTGACCGTGATTTCAGGGATGAAGAATGGAGTTCAACGCCCATTAAGTTAAATGATGATGGTGAGGTTAGCGAGGAAATTGATTACCCAAAAACGGGATTCAAGGCTTTTTATATCGATTTGGAATATAAAGACATCAATGGTGGTACTTATACCAAAAGTACACGAATGTATCTGGCAGATGATGATGAAGTTTTATAAAATTCTAATAGTATAGTTATGAGCACCACATTATATAAATCACTGGTCTTTGGTATGTTAAGCGCTTCCGTTTTATGGGGGTGCAAAGAACAAAAAGATAAAAATGTCGCCATGGCCCAGTCAAATGAGGCCAATGTAGAAACTATGACTTGGGCCGAAAAATTAGGTTGGCCAAAAGGCAAAAAGGTTCTTATTCTTCATGCCGACGACATTGGTATGTGTCCTGAAGCCAATATCGCCGCAAAAAATCAACTTGATGATGGCGATATTCAATCGGCAGCGGTTATGGTTCCGTGCCCGAATGCCAAAGAGTTTATTGCTTGGGCCATTGAAAATCCGAAAACAGATATTGGCCTGCATCTCACACTTACCAGCGAATGGAAAACCCATCGATGGGGTACGGTGACTGCCAAAGAAGAGGTTTCGGGACTATTAGACGAAACCGACCATATGTGGCACAAAGTCATTCAAGTAGTTCAACATGCCTCTGCGGAAGAAGTCGAAAAAGAAGTACGAGCTCAAATAGAGCAGTCCATCTCCTGGGGCCATCGACCCGATCATATAGATACCCATATGGGTACTTTATATGCCGACCCCAGTTATGTAGAAGTTTTTTTAAGAGTCGCGCAGGAATATCAAATTCCGGCAAATGTCATCGACATTTCCAATCCGGAAGTATTGGCAGGTTTTAGAAAAGAAGGTTATCCTTTAGATGATTCGGTGGTTAAAATGATAGAAGAATATCAATTGCCCAAACTTGATTTCTTCAGTAGTGCACCTAACGCAAAGACTTATGAAGAAAAAATCGATAATTTCAAAAAATTGGTCAACTCATTGAATCCCGGGCTCACCGAAATCATTTTTCATCCTTCGGTCCAGACCGAAAATTTAAAAGGTATCACTAACTCATGGCAACAAAGAGTATGGGAATCTGAAATGTTCGCCGACCCCCAATTAATCAATTTCTTTGAGAAAGAGGGAATCATCTTTACCAACTGGCTAGAAATCATGGAAAGGTTTAAAACCTCAAAGAAATAAATCAAACCCAAAAATTCTTTAATACTTATCAATTAACCACATGCGCTTACTTATAATACTCACACTTGTGGCCTTGGCCTCATCATGTAAAGAAAAACCTTTTGAACTACCTGAAGACCAGCCTATCGAACATGAATCAGTAATAATGCAAGAGTTCATTTACGGCTTGGAAAATGCACCGACCCTCGAAGCCCATGCCTCTACTGTTGAGAAAAGCAACGGAACCGTTGTTGCTTCGTGGTTTGGCGGCACCAAAGAAAAAAATAAAGATGTCGGTATTTGGGTCTCTAGAAAAACTAATGATCATTGGTCAACGCCTATCGAGGTTGTCAATGGATTGCAGCCTGATGGGGTTACGAGATACGCCTGTTGGAACCCAGTTCTGTTTAAGCAAAAAAATGGACCGCTTTACCTATATTACAAAGTAGGGCCTAGCCCTCAAGAATGGTGGGGACTTTACATGACTTCCGAAGATGACGGAGCCTCTTGGTCAGAGCCGATCAGGTTAGCAGAAGGTATATTAGGGCCCATCAAAAACCAACCGATTACATTAGAAAACGGCGATGTGTTGTCGCCTTCAAGCACAGAGACTACGTCTGGAGATTGGACGATACATGTAGAGAGTAGTAGTGATTCATTGAAAACATGGGCAAGTACTCCACCACTGAATAATCCCTTAAAATTTGGTGCAATTCAACCGGTAATCTTTAATCATGGTCAAGGTCGATTACAGCTGTTGAGCAGAACGAAAAACGAAGTGGTTACAGAAAATTGGTCATCTGATTATGGAAAGACCTGGAGCGACATGGAAGCCACGAAACTACCTAACCCCAATTCCGGTATTGATGGGGTAAGTCTTTTAGATGGAAGGCATCTTCTGGTTTACAACCCTAATGGAAAAAATTGGGGCGACAGAGTTCCATTAAGTATAGGTATCTCTACAGATGGAAAAGAATGGAAGCGTGTTCTAGACCTTGAACCTTTAAGGGAATCTACAGATAAAGAGAGAGAAGAGTACTCATATCCTACGGTCATACAGGCGAAGGATGGCTTAGTGCACATCGTTTATACCTGGAATCGGAAAACCGTTAAATATGTGGTTCTTGATCCTGCCAAACTTTAAGTTTCAAATTCTTTGACAGATTTTAAAGAGAGTCAAATAGTTCTTTGGTCAATTCACTATAGTTGTGAAATATTCCATCGGCAAGGGCTAATTTATCGATTGTCTCAGTATTCGGTATGGCCAAACATCTAATTCCTGCCGCCTTAGCCGATTTAATCCCGTTTTCTGAATCTTCTATGACCATGCACTCACTCGCTTTGGCCTTCAATTCTTGCAGGGTCAACAAATACGGTTCGGGATCCGGCTTGCCCTTGGAGACATTT
Organism: Euzebyella marina; assembly: GCF_003687485.1. Classification (GTDB taxonomy): domain Bacteria; phylum Bacteroidota; class Bacteroidia; order Flavobacteriales; family Flavobacteriaceae; genus Euzebyella; species Euzebyella marina. The sequence goes on from NZ_CP032050.1 coordinate 3,534,302, forward strand.
TCTGCGGTTAGAATCACATCAAATGTATCGGTCAAACCCGTCAAACCTAAAGTTGAACTCACTTCAACCCTTGTAGAACTTGTTGTCAAAGCCAACGTGTAAGAACTCGAAAGCCTTTGTATGCACTCGACAACTCCCGGATAAATTTTCAAATTCTCCTCGACAAGCCCCAAGTAGATTTCTGTTTTCTTTTCTATGGTACTCAATATATCAACTTGCTTAATGGCAAAGTCATTGAACAAATCGGTAAAAGCTGCTACATCTGTTCTTCCTAAGCAATATGTTCTATAGATATCAGGAGAGACATTTAGACCCAACGTACCAAAAGCTTCTTTGGTCGCCATTTCATGACAATGTTCGTCATCGGTGATCACTCCGTTCATGTCAAATATGATGTGGGTAGTCATTTTTACAATAGGAATAAGAAGTGGTAAGAACAAAACTAAAAACATACCTCTTATGACCTTGAAAGTATCTTGTTAAAAAGCTATATTATATTAACCTCGCTCTTATTTGATTACCTCTATTTTTACATAATCAGTCAATATTTACTCAGTTTAACACAACTATTAAAACTTAAATAATGGGGAACAGGCTCATAGGTCGATTACCAAAAGTGGGTATCAGACCTGTAATCGACGGTCGTGAAAGAGGCGTACGCGAATCTCTTGAAAAGCAATGCATGGCAATGGCGAAGAACGCCGCCAAGTTAATCGAAGACAATCTTAGATTTCCCAGTGGGGAAGGAATCAGTTGTATCATTGCTGATACCACCATCGGCGGGGTTGCCGAAGCTGCCATGTGTGCAGACAAATTTGAGCGTGAGGGGGTTGCCGTGAGCCTTACCGTAACCCCTGCTTGGTGTTATGGTACCGAAGTGATGGATGCCGACCCCAATACGATCAAGGCTATTTGGGGCTTCAACGGAACCGAAAGACCTGGCGCCGTTTATTTGGCAGCGGCATTGGCGGGTTATGCTCAAAAAGGCCTACCTGCCTTCAGTATTTACGGAAAAGAAGTGCAAGACGCCAACGATACCGAAATACACCAAGATGTTCAGGAAAAAATTCTTCGTTTTGTGAAGGCGGCCCTTGCAGTAGCACAAATGAAAGGCAAGTCATACTTATCCGTCGGTTATTCTTCAATGGGTATTGTGGGTTCGATGGTCGACCAAGGGTTCTTTCATGACTATTTAGGTATGCGAACCGAATTTGTTGACCAAAGTGAAGTGAACAGACGAATTCAGGAAAATATTTTTGATGAGGATGAATTTAAGAAGGCATATGAATGGACCATCGAAAATTGTAAAGAGGGAAAAGACTATAACAGAGAAGATTTAAAAGGCAGTGCCGAAAGAAAAAAATGGGAATGGGAGACCGTTGTAAAAATGACCCTAATCATTCGAGATTTAATGATCGGGAACCCCAAACTGAAGCAAATGGGGTTTGGTGAGGAGTCTTTTGGAAGAAATGCCATCATATCTGGTTTTCAAGGGCAAAGGCAATGGACAGACCATATGCCCAACGGAGATTTCTCAGAAGCAATATTGAATTCTTCTTTCGATTGGAACGGGATAAGACAGGCATTTATGGTCGCAACAGAAAATGACAGTCTTAACGGTGTTTCAATGCTTTTTGGCCATCTATTAACGAATACTGCCCAAATATTTTCCGACGTAAGAACCTATTGGAGTCCGGAATCGGTTCTGAGGGCCACCGGAAAAAGCCTTCAAGGAAAAGCCAAAAATGGAATCATTCACCTTATCAATTCGGGGTCGACTACGTTAGACGCTACGGCCCAACAAAAAGATTTAGCTGGTAACCCGGTCATGAAACCTTTTTGGGATATTACCACAGATGAGGTTGATAATTGTTTGAAAGCGACCCAATGGCCTCAAGCGGTCAAAGAATATTTTAGAGGTGGCGGCTATTCCTCTCAATTCAAGACCGACGGTGAAATGCCGGTTACTATGTGCCGTATCAATTTGGTAAAGGGTATAGGCCCGGTCTTACAGATTGCCGAGGGTCATACGGTAGTTTTGGAAGACGGAGTACATAAATTACTCGATGAGCGTACCAACCCTACGTGGCCTACCACTTGGTTCGCACCAATTATTACGGGCAAAGGTGCCTTTAAAGATGTGTACAGCGTAATGGCCAATTGGGGAGCAAATCATGGGGCCATCAGTTATGGCCATATCGGGGCCGACTTAATCACCTTGGCTTCGATGTTGAGAATTCCGGTGAACATGCACAACGTAGCAGAAGAAAAAATCTTCAGACCTGCACTTTGGTCATCGTTCGGTGAAGACAAAGAAGGTCAAGATTATAGGGCGTGCAGTGCTTACGGCCCCATTTACGGAATCAAATAAACGTTATGGTACTTCCTTCGGTTGGCCTATCTTTAGGAACGACCTAAATAGAAATGCGAAAACTATTTACCTATAGCATCATTATATGGTCTTTGGCCGGCTGCCAATCAAATTCAAAACCGAAAAAGGTTGACACAGCCGAGCCAAAGGCAACGCAGTTAACCGGTAGTGAATTGGCTCAAATACATTGTGCCTCGTGCCATAGTTATGTTTCCCCTGAAATGCTACCAAAAAATATCTGGAAAGAAGATGTTCTACCGGCCATGGCACAGCGATTGGGTCTCTACACGAATGGCGTGCTCAACGATAGTATTTTTGGGAATGCTGAAAATGCAAAAGTTGTGAAGCAGGCCCATATTTATCCTGAGCATCCGATTATTGCTCAAGAAGATTGGAGAAAACTTGAAGAATTTTACACTCAAAACGCACCGGAGAAGGTACCCTCGCCTGTCTATAACGAAAGTATAGACCTCAATCTAAAACAGTTCGAATATCGAGAAGTTGAATTTGGCCACCGCCCACCCATGACCACCATGGTGAAAATTAGACCAAACCAAGAAGGCGTTCTCTTTGCCGATGGCAAACCAAAAAGTAACGTACTTTCTTTCTTAGATGCCCAGCAACAATTGCAAAAAAACATACTTACTTTCAATACGCCCATTCAATGGGAACAAAAAGGAGATTCTTCTCAATTATTGAGTGTGGGTAAAAATATATTTCCGAACGATTTGTCAAAAGGCACACTTCAAGGCTTATCAAACATAGGTGACGATTCGGCTCAAGTACGGTTAACTTCTATTCTAAAAGGTTTACAACGACCCGTACATATGGCCTACGGTGACCTAACGGGCAATGGTCAAGAAGATATGGTCATTTGCGAGTACGGTGACCACACTGGTCAGCTTGTTCTGTACGAAAACCGAGAGAACCAATGGCAACCAAAGGTTATTAAAAAAGCATCCGGTGCTATTAAATCGGTCATTAAAGATGTCAATAAAGATGGGAAGCTGGATATAATTTGCCTCATGGCACAGGGCGAGGAAGGCATCTATTGTTTCGAAAACCAAGGTAACGGCAATTTTCAAGAAAAGAGATGGTTACAATTTTCACCGTTGAACGGTAGTCAAAATTTTGAATACATTGATTTTAATGGTGATGGTTTCGATGACCTACTTTATGTATGTGGTGATAATGCCGACAAAACCCCCATCTTAAAAGACTATCATGGAGTGTACATATACCTGAACGACGGCGAAATGAATTTTGATCAAGCCTATTTTTTTAGAATGAACGGGGCTTATAACGCGCTACCAATTGATTTTGATAAGGATGGAGATTTAGATATAGCAGCAATTTCTTTCTTTCCTGATTATGCCAATAGGCCGGAAGAAAGTTTTGTGTATCTCGAGAATAAAGGCAACCTAAATTTTAGTGCCCAATCTTTCCCAAAAGCCAGTAACGGTAGGTGGCTGGTAATGGATGCCGGAGATATCGATGGCGATGGTGATGTTGATCTGGCCTTGGGATCATTTGTCTATTTTTTGGCCAAAGGCGATACCACAGGTCTTAGCAAGAGATGGCTTAGTGAAAGTCCGTCTGTGGCAATTCTTGAAAATATGTACATCCCCTAACTTATCAATCAAATTATATGGTAACTTTCAAGAAATCAAACTTTCATTTCATGTCATTTTTTCACAGAAAGGCCTTTTGGGCTTTTGCTTACCTAATGTCGATTACATCATTCGCAAACGCGCAAGACTTGAACAAAAAAGTAGCCGGTATTGCTATCAATTATGATGAAAATAACGTTCCCGATTATCAATTGCCTGAACTTCTCATCTCAGAGAACGGTGATAAGATTACTAGTCGTGAAGAGTGGTTCAACAAAAGAAGACCAGAGATACTGAGCCTGTTCAAAACTGAACAGTTTGGCCTATTTCCTGAAAAACCCAAATTAAACTTTAACGTTTTTGAGAATGATGGTTCGGCCTTTAATAACAAGGCATCAAGAACTCAAGTGAGACTGTTTTTTACGGAAGATACCACGAAAATAAAAGCCGATCTTTTAATCTATCTTCCAAAAAAGAGCAAAGGACCCGTTCCCTTACTCCTGAAAATCGGATTTTCTCCCAACTCCAACGCGGTAGATGACCCTGAACTCAAAGAGGGTATGATGTGGACCCGTGAAGGGGAAAGAGTCCCTGCTTCTCAAGGAAGGGCCTTTAAACCCTTTGATGTAGAGAAGTTCTTAGATAACGGTATTGGGGTCGCGACCATTTATTATGGCGATATCGAACCCGACTATCCCGCGGGATTTAAGAATGGTATTAGGGGCCATTATTTAGAAGAAGGCGAAGATTATCCGGCACCAAATGAATGGGGAACAATTTCGGCTTGGTCGTGGGGCCTTAGTTATGCTATGGACTATCTGGTGACCAATGATCACATAGATAGCAAAAAAGTAGCTTTATATGGCATTTCAAGACTTGGAAAAACCGTCTTGTGGGCCGGAGCCATTGATCAAAGGTTCGGCATGGTCATAGCCAGCTGTTCAGGTGAAGGCGGTGCAGCTATTTCAAGACGGCAATACGGGGAAACAATTCACCACATGGTGCACCCCAACCGCTATTTCTATCAATTTAGTGGAAGACGGGCCAAATATAGTTTTGATCCTAATAGCTCCCCTATCGATAGCCATATGCTCCTGTCACTGATTGCCCCTCGCCCGCTCATGTTACAGACCGGCGATACCGATTATTGGTCAGACCCCAAAGGAGAATTTGATGCTGCCGTAGCCGTAGAGCCCGTTTACGAATTGTTGGGTGCCGAAGGGCTGCAAACAAAAACTTGGCCCGCGGCAGAAAAACCGATTTTAAAAGACTTGGGCTATTATATGCACGCCGGAGGTCACGGCTCGCTGCCCAGCGATAACGATGTGTTCATCGATTTTCTAAAAATGCACTTCATCAACAAATAGTAAAAAGTATAACCTTAAAAATCTATGCCGATGAAATCACCCACCAAAATATTCATCATTCTGCTTTCTCCTTTGCTGATGTACTGTCAAGAAAAAGTTTCCGCAGAGGAAACGATTCAAACGATTATCACCGAAACGGAAGCCGCAACCGTAAACAACACGGTCGATATAGTAAAAGAGGGAGACCCCGAAACCACTGTTAAAGGCGTTGTTACCTGTATGTTTGCGACTATGGATGTGCTCAGAAAAGCGGTCGCCAAAAATTGCAACCTTATCATTGCCCACGAGCCTCTTTATTATAATCATTTAGATAGTACCGATAAATTTCAGGGTGACCCCGTTTTTGAAGAAAAAAAGAAGTTCATTTTAGATAACGGCTTAGTGGTATGGCGATTTCACGATTATGTGCATCGCATTCGGCCCGATGCTATAATGTCGGGCATAATCGAACGCCTAGGTTGGCAAGAAAACATTCAAGATGGCAATTATTACCAGTTTGAATTTCCTCAGACTACGCTCAATGAACTTTTGATTCAACTGAAAAAGACCTTTCCTGATAATGCTTTTCACGTGGTGGGAAACAAAGATATGCCACTAACGAATGTGGCCTTTATACCAGGTGCTTCAGGTACCGATGCACATATTTCACAATTAAGAAAGAACGATGTTGATGTGGTGATTGCCGGGGAGGTTCCACAATGGGAAACTTATGAATATGTAAGGGATGCCGTTTTGCAAGGCCGAAACAAAGCCATCGTTTTCTTGGGGCATATCAATTCTGAGGAAGCGGGAATGGAGTTTGCGGCCAAATGGATGCGTGATTTCATAACAGACATTCCCGTTGAATTCATAGAATGTGAATCTTCCTATTTTACGTATTGAACTATAAATCATAAGAAAAATAGTCAGTTTCAACAGAAGTAACCCGCATAAATCAAATGAAAAAGAAAACAGTTCTCATTGTAATTTTGGTTTTAACCCTAATCTATATCGCGGTCATTACTATTGTGCCCAAGGTGCTGGATAAAAAGCATAACCAGACCCAACAAGAACCACCCTATACCATTTCTAACGAAGCCCTTGAATTTTATAATTCTTTGGATTTTGTTTCAGACCTGCATTGTGATGCCCTTTTGTGGAGTAGGGATTTGACCAAGAAAAACGATGTCGGTCATGTTGATTTCCCGAGAATGCAAGATGCGAATATGGCCTTGCAGGCTTTTACTATAGTTACCAAATCACCTGCGGGGCAAAACTTTTCAAAAAATTCTAGCGATTCTTTTGATAACATTACTTTGCTCAATATAGTACAGGGAAAACCTTTGAGTAACTGGAACAGCCTTTTTAAAAGGGCCGAATACCAGTGTCAAAAACTACGGGAATATGTCGACGATTTTGAGGGTAATTTTATCTTGGTCAAAAACCAAAAAGACTTCGAGCATCTTCTAAATCAGCGGAAAAACGATAGAAGAACGGTTGGCGGCTTTCTCGGTGTCGAAGGAGGTCATTGCCTTGAGGGAAATCTTCAAAATCTGGATAAGTTATATGAAGAAGGCCTACGAATGCTGGGGCCTACCCATTTTTTTGATAACGAATTGGGCGGTTCAGCACATGGTATTTCAGAAGAAGGGCTGACCGATTTTGGCCGTCAGGTAATCAATCGTATGAATGAGCTGGGCATGTTCATAGACTTGGCACATGCTGCGCCGGCCATGATAGACGATATTCTTTCGATGACCGATAGACCGTTAATTGTTTCCCATACAGGTGTGAAAGGTACCATGAACAATTCGAGAAACCTTTCTGACGAACATATAAAAAAGATTGCTAGGAACGGAGGATTGATAGGCATCGCATTTTTTAAGGGCGCCGTGAGTTCTCCTGAAATTCAAGGTATTGTTGATGCCATGAAGCATGTAAAAAGTATTGCCGGTATTGACTGTATTGCTTTAGGCTCCGATTATGATGGAAGTGCTACCATGCCTTTTGATGTTACGGGAATGCCCCTTCTGGTAGAAGAACTAATGGCACAGGGTTTTAGCGAGAACGAAATGAGGGCCATTTTGGGTGAAAATGTAAAAAGGTTCATGTTAGCGAATCTCAAATAAGGCCCACTACTATTCTTGAACACCAACGCCCAGTTTCATACGTTCGGCTTCCCAACCGTGATCAATATAATCCCATGAGAAATCTTCGCCATTAACCTTTATCTTCATGAAACCTTCTTTGGTATTGTGCCTTCTCCCTTTCCATCCGTTTCCGGCAATCGAACCACCGGTCAAAAAATGAACACGGTCATTTACAAAACCATACTCCTTCCAATGTATATGTCCCTGTAAAACCAACTTTAAATTATGCTCTTTAAAAATGTCAAAAACCTCGAAGGCATTATTTGCCGTTCTCGTGCCTTCTTTGCCATTTAACTGTGAAAAAGTACAGAGCATAGGTATATGCGTGGTAATGACAATTGGTATTTTGGTATCAATAGCATTAAGATGATTTCTTAACCAAGCCAGTTGGTCTTGGTGAAAAGAACCCTTGTACCTCTTATTATCGGTAACATCTAAAGAGTTCAGGGTAATGAAATGCCAACCCTTATGGTCAAAAGCATAATAGGTTTCGCCAAAATAGCGCTGCCACATACCATATTTATAATCAGGATGCGTTTCGTCTTCAGGGCTCTCTTCATAAATACCAAAAAGGTCGTGGTTACCTATACAGTTATAAACCGGCATTTTAAATCCTTTTGCCATTTGGGTATATAGCTTAAAAAGTGCATCGCTTTTTTCGTAGTCACCACGCATAACATCATAGACCAAATCTCCTCCCGTAATTACAAAATCAGGATTCAGTTCATTGGTTTTATCAATAGCCATTTGAAACCCCTTAGGGGCATTCATTTCAGGTTTGATGTGTATGTCGGTCATGAAGACAAATTCGAAAGAAGATTCATCTGTGGCAATGAGGGGCTCCTCTCCCCTAACGGAAAACGGGATCAAAGGCGTCGCTGCCGTTGCCAGGCCTGATTTAATTAAAAACTTTCTTCTGGTTAGTGACTCCTTTTTTTGTTCCATTCTAAAACTATTAGGGGTTAACTACATTTTCAGGTTTTCCTGCCAAGAAAGCTTCTAAATTCGATACGGCGGTTTGCATCAAACGCTTACGAGCTGCTTGCGAGGCCCAGGCGATGTGCGGAGTGATGATACAATTATCAAGCCCCAATAACGGATTATCGGCATTCAAAGGCTCACTGGAGGCTACATCAACTGCGGCATAGCTTATTTTCTTGCTAACAAGGGCGTTTTTTAAATCTTCTTCAACAACCAACGGCCCACGAGATGTATTGATAAACATGACCCCATCTTTCATTTTTTGTATCGAGTTCTCATTGATCAAGCCCTTGGTCTCATCAGTCAGTGGGCAGTGTAAACTTATTACATCGGCCTCTGCCAAAAGTTGGTCAAAATCAACGTATGAGCAGCCTTCCGGTTCGGGAGTTTTACTGCTTCCCGTCGTGATTACCCTCATGCCGAATGCAGCGGCCAACTTCGCCGTTGCCTGACCAATACTTCCGAAGCCGACCAAGCCCATCGTTTTGCCCTCTAGTTCGACTAAGGGATAGTTCCAAAAACAAAAATCATCGCTAGAACTCCAGTCGCCATTTTGAACGGCTCGATTATGTTCGCCTACATGATGGCACATTTCCAGTAAAAGGGCCATTGTCATTTGTGCTACGCCCTGTGTTCCGTAAGTGGGTACGTTCGTAACGGTAATACCGCGCTGTTTGGCATAATCGACATCGACCACATTGAAACCAGTGGCCAATACACCGATATATTTTAGAAGGGGCACCCTTCTAATGACCTCTTTTGGTAATGGCGTTTTATTGGTAAAGACATAGGCGGCGTCACTGATAGCTTCCACAATTTTATCAGTTTCGTTGGGTAATCTATCATACACTTTGAGATTTCCTAGATTTTTGAGTCCATCCCAATTCAAATCTCCTGGGTTCAGCGTATACCCATCAAGTACAATTATCTTCATTTGTGTTCAGCTACCTTTTAAACATCCATTTTTACAAATATAAGCTTTAAGAGGCACCTCATATTTCTGCTTTTTTGTCTTTTACCCCTAGTATCTTAACCTAGTTAAATAAAGGTGAATGCTATATTTGCTTTTAGCTAAATCACAATAAACCAAGCATGTTTCGAACCGGCCTACTTTCCACCTTATCGTTATTGTTTACAGTTATTACTGTCAATAGTCAAAATCGACCAATTGATAATGTTGACCCCTTTATTGGCACTGATTTTTTCGGCCATACCTATCCGGGGGCTGCCTTGCCCAACGCCATGGTTCATTTGAGCCCTGATATTCATACCGAAGGTTGGACGTACTGTGCGGGCTATGTCTATTCTGAAAGTTCAATTATGGGCTTTAGTCATACGCACTGGAGCGGTGTTGGAATGGTCAATGGAGGAGAAATTCTATTGATGCCCACGACCCATCAGAAACTACAAGTCGTTCCAGGTTCTCTTGAGAACCCTGATGCGGGATATCGTTCCCGGTTTAGTCATTCTGAAGAATCTGCCTCCCCGGGTTATTATTCGGTAATGCTAAAAGATTATAATGTAAAGGCAGAATTGACCTCAACGGAACGAGCTGGTTTTCACAGATACACCTTTCCAAAGTCAGAGACTTCAAGAATTATTTTAGATGTAGGCCATCAAATTGGAAATATGACTCAAGGTGAACTTTCAGAATTGAAAATTATTGATAATCATCGTATTGAAGGAGCTAAAGCGGCCGGTCTCGGAAAGGTGTATTTTGTGGCCGAATTCAGCAAGCCCTTTCTATACTACGGAACCTTTGATGCTTCTTATAAAACGCCTGAATCGGACGGGAGTATTTTCCCATACAAAAATGCCGAAGTGGGCGATAAAATTGGGGCGTTTGTTCAATATCATACCGAAGAAGATGAGGAAGTACTTGTAAAGGTCGGTATTTCATATACTAGTATAGAAGGAGCTAGAAAAAACTTGAAGGCTGAAATTCCTCATTGGAATTTTGACCAAACCAAAGAGCGGGCAGAAAATATCTGGAACAGCGAGTTATCGAAAGTTACTGTAAAAGGGGGCACTGAAGACCAAAAACAGATTTTCACCACTGCCCTATATCGCTCGTTATTGGCCCAGTACATTTCTCAAGATATCGATGGGAGCTATTTTGGTTCTGACGGTAAAGTTCACAAAGCTGACGGATTTAATTTTTATGGTTCGTTTTCATGTTGGGATACCTATAGAACCCAACACCCTTTAATGACCTTAATCGCCCCAGAACATGTAAACGACTATATCAAATCGATTGAGGAAAAAGTGAAAAATTACGGCTGGTTACCTGCACAGCACTTCTTGAACGTTTATGGCGAATCGATGGTGGGTGACCACCTAATACCCATAATCGTTGACGCTTACTTAAAGGGCTATCAAGATTTTGATGTTGAAATGCTTTACAAAGCCATGAGAAAAAAAGCGATGGAAACCCCAAAATCACCGATACCTAGAGAAGCGAGTCGCTCAGGTCTTGAATTTTATCTTGATAAGGGCTATGCTCCCATAGATAAGGTTACCGAAGCGGTGCCCAACACTTTAGAACTAGCTTATGATGATTGGTGTATTGCCCAGTTGGCCGAAGAACTGGGTAAAGAAAAAGACCATGAGATGTTTATCGAGAGGGCCTATAATTATAAAAATGTTTGGGATAAAAAGAGTCAATTTATGCGCCCTAGAAAAGCTGATGGGTCTTGGTTACCTAGCCTAGAAAACTCTACCCAGCAAATTGTGACTGAAGGTGAGCATAGTTATTACCAATATTTTGATCCGTTGCTTGTGGGCAGAAGGCCCAATCGTCATTATACCGAGTCGAATGCATGGCAATATGTTTGGTCGGTTCAGCATGATGTTCAAGGGTTAATCCACCTTTTCGGAAGCCGAGAAGAGTTTATCGGTAAACTGGATACTTTTTTTGAAATGTCGCCCATTATTACCCCACCAAAATATGTGGGGGTCGTTGGTACTATCGGTCAATATGTTCATGGTAACCAGCCTTCTCATCACGTTACCTATTTGTATAATTATGCTGGGCAACCATGGAAAACACAACAAAGGGCAAGGCAAGTCATGAATGAGTTTTACCGTATCGGCCCTGGCGGATTGTCCGGTAATGAAGATATGGGTTCTTTGTCATCTTGGTATATTCTCAGTGCCATGGGTATTTACCCAATGGCCCCCGGAAGTACGGTTTACACCATTGGTAGCCCCATTTTTGAGGAAGTACAATTAAACCTCGCAGAGGGTAAATCGTTTTCTATAAAGACCAAGAACAATTCTAAAGAAAACCAATACATACAATCTGCCACATTGAACGGGCAATCTTTCAATCAAACCTTTATCGATCATTCTCAAATCCTTAAAGGAGGCACTTTAGAGTTTACAATGGGGCCCAAACCCAATAAGGCGTGGGGAAGCAAAAATATCCCTCCCTCGATGAGTAAATAATCAGATCTCGTTCGAATACAAGAAGAAAATGCCTTTGGGAAAAGATTCTATGCAAACCAAATAAAATATAGGAAGCATAGGGCTGTTTTAATCGTTTCTTTTGTTTCAATTGATGGAAAATTATCCTAATCAATTTAAACAATTTAAACAACCCTATCAAACTGACCCATGCTAAACCGCCTGTATTTCATTTTTTTGTTGGTTCCGTTTCTATTCCTCTCATGTTATGATTCGAATGGGGATACCGAAAAATCAGCTACCCTACCTATTTATCAAGACACTCCCTACTTACAAGATTACAGTGTCAAATATTATTTTAACAGTTCGGTTTCGCCAAAAAAAGTGTTCGAAGACCGTAACGGTGTTGTTCAAGTCTTAGGCAAAAATGGTTTGTATCGCACTTCAGCAGGTCAATTTTTGGTTGATGGCACATTGATAGCTGACAATACCTACCGACCTTTAAAAGATAAAAGCCTGAATGGCATTTCTTTATTTCAAGATCAATTCGTCTATGTAGATGATAAAGCAGTTTTGAGCAACGCTTGGGCCGGTAACCTATTTCTCCCTCACGACCTTGAAAATGCCAATCTGCTGGAACCTGGTTCCAATTTTGATTTCCTAATAAGTGATGGGAAAGAACTGCAGTTTTTGTCAAAAGACAAAGCCCCTTGGAAAGGTACTGTTGAAGACGGCAACATCATACAAATAAGATACGGGCATGAAGCCAATGTTTTTTGGATTTTAGGAAAAAATTCGGTCTCTACGTTCGACGCATCGAACAATCAAATAAAGACAATCAAAATAAACAATGAGGCCACTTCTTTTGACGTGGTAGGTGCAAAGTTATACATAGGCACACAAAACGGTTATTTTACCGTAGACTCCGAACTTAACGGCAAACCTTCCGATTTGATCAACAAGCTTCCTGTGCCCTCAATTACATGGATCGAAAGCATAGATGAAGAAATCTGGTTCGGATCAGATGAGGGTGCCTACCGCATGGATATCGATGGTGATTTCAATTATTATTACGGTAAGCGGTGGTTACCGGGCAACAAGGTTGTTCATATTAGTAGCGGCCATGAAGGAAGAGTACATATTTTAACCGATAACGGCCTGGCACAAATTCATTTCGATCCCATGACCTTGGCCGATAAGGCCGCCTTTTACGAAAAGCAAGTACGAGACAGACACATACGTTTGGGCTTTAATGCCTCTCTGGTAGATTTAAAAAATGGTGATGTGAACTCGGGGCGATTAGATGATTCTGACAATGATGGATTATGGACGTCGATGTACTTGGCAAGTCAAGTTTACAGGTATAAGGTTACTGGCAATGAAGAAGCCCTGAAAAATTGTTATGAATCTATGGAAGCAATGGAACGATTGTTCACGATCAATGATGTCCCAGGTTTTCCCTCCCGCAGTTTTGAACGAAGCGGTTATATAGAAAGTCTTCATGATTCCGATCGATGGCAACATACAGATGACCCAGAGTGGGATTGGAAATCGACCACGAGCAGTGATGAAGCTATTGGCCATATTTTTGTTTACAGCGTCATGGCCGAATTATTGGAAAATGATTTAAGGGAAAGAGCCATAACCTTGATAGATACGCTCATGGGCCACATTGTCAAAAACGACTATTATCTCGTTGACTTTGATGGTAAACCCACCACTTGGGGTAAATGGAATCCTGAGTATGTCAATGCGCGGCCTATAATGGTAGGTGATAGAAAAATCAATTCATCGAATATCATTGCCATGCTTCAAACGGCCTATCATTTTACCCAAAAGGAAGTATATAAAGAAAAGGCATTCGACCTGATGAACAATCATGGTTATTTTGAAAATTTGATGAGACCTATGAGCGAGATTGGCAAAGCCCCTGAAGACGCCGATGATTGGAGCAAGATGCTTTCCGAAGGTTGGAACCACTCCGATGACGAGATGTATTTTCTTGGCTATTGGGGCTTGTACAGGTACGCGCTTAACGATACCCTAAAAACGAAATTCAAAGAATCTATTATTGACCACTGGGAGTCGGAAAGACCTGAAAAAGATGGGGCATGGAATTTACTCACTGCCGTATGCGAAACTCAAAACTTTGACCTAGACGAAGCCGCTTGGTATCTTCGGGAACATCCGATGGATATGCGCTCGTGGGATGTTAAGAATTCGCACCGGAAAGACCTTACTTTTATCGAACCTAATTTTAGGGATCAAACGACTGAAGAGGTACTACCGCCAGATGAGCGTCAAGTGCAACGCCACAATGCCAATATGTTCCGATTAGATAGAACAGGTGGCGATGGTTCAGAAGAATACTCCGCCGGCGACATTTGGCTTCTACCCTATTGGTTAGGGCGATATCTAGGTGTCATTAGTGAGCCAAGGCTGAACAAAGAATAATAAAGAAACCTTTTTTCATGCATTGCAAAAAGTTTTGTTTTCTAATTTTAATCGCATTTACCAATATCCATTCATGCAAGAAGATGGAGTTTAAAAAAGAAAGACAACTGACTACGGATCTCACCTACAACCACGATTTGGATAATAATGACAATTTTTCTCCAGATGATCAATGGTTGGTATATGATACAAGAACAGAGAAAGGCGGTATCGGGGGCAATGCCACAATAGAAAAGGTTCATGTTGCTACCGGCGAAAAAAAAGTGCTTTACCACCTAGATAAGAACACCGCATATGGCCCTGGGGTCGGTGCCGTGAGCTACAGCCATACCGAAAACAAAGTTGCTTTCATTCATGGTTTAATGAATTCTTCTAAAGACAACCCTTACGAGCAATGGCGGCGTACCGGGGTAATCATTGATGAGAACCAACTTAATGAGCCCATTTTTATGGATGCTAGGGATATTGAACTTCCCTTTACTCCAGGGGCACTTAGAGGTGGCACCCACCGCCATGAATGGAGTGGTGATGGAAAATTTATCGGGTTTACTTATAACGACGCCATCATGAAACAATTGGAAGATTCTACTGGTGCTATACTAAACCTGAGAACGATAGGTGTTTCCAAAGCGGAAAGTAAAGTAATCATAGACCCAGAAAACCCGGAAAACTTTTCAGGTGATTGGTTCAGTACATTGGTGGTCGAGGTGGTCCCTGAACCTCAACCCGGCAGTGACGAAATCAGTAGGGCTGCCGGCGATAGCTGGGTCGGAACTTATGGATACACCGACCGCAATGGAAAAAAGCAAAGGGCGCGCGGTTTTATCGGTACGGTAAAAAACTCCGATGGTCAGAATGTTGATGAAGTTTACATTGTTGACATACCGGAAGATATCACTTTATCATCTGAAAAAGGTTTGTTGCAGGGCACGGAATCAGATTTGCCCTCACCCCCCAAGGGTGCCTCTCAACGCCGGCTGACTTTTACCGCAAAAACCGAACAGCCCGGTTGCGAGGGTATCGTTCGATCATCTTTTGATGGGGCTTGGCTCGCTTACTTGGCTTATGACCAAAACCATATCAAACAGGTATTTTGTATATCACCTACCGGTGACCAAACCATCCAGGTCAGCTTTCATAAAAGCGATGTACAAAGCGGCGTACGCTGGCATTCAAGTGAACACAAAATAATCTATGTGCAAAATAATTCTGTTATTCAAAGAGACATACATTCTGAGGGTTTTGAGGTACTGACCGAACCTTCCGATAATGCCCCGACCAATCTTGTTTGGTCACACGATGGAAAAACTATTGCCTACAACAGATTGGTTGAAAATGAAGAAGGCATTTCAACCAAGCAAATTTATCTTTTAGAATTATAGAGCTACTTCTTGATTACCCAAACATCGGTCACCCGTGATTGTTTTCTCCAATTTAAATGTTCTTCGTCAGGTCTGTCAAAAGTAATTTTTAGATGACCATCACCGATTAATTTTTTGGGTAAAGGAAATTCTTTAAACTGCTCAAAACCCTTTTCATATTTAGTAGGTTTCAAGCGTTCTCCATTGGCTCTGAGAAGTGCTTCGCCATATCCTGCCACTCTAATTAGATAATTGGCTTCTGGGTCGAGGTCTTTATACTCTAAAATTGGTGAAAATTGAAAAAGTTGGGTAGATAATCTTTTACGGCTCATACCGTCGTTTTCCCAAAGATAATCTATGGCATCATCGGTTTCAGAAGTTACATGTTTTGCAGCTGCACTAGAAATGTTATCGTAGAAACTGCCATCTCCCGGGGTTTCATAGGTTCTTATGAAATCAAGACGGCCAATTTTTTTATTCTCTGTGGAAAGTTTTTTCACCTTTTCGAACTCATCTTCTAGCCACCATTTATTATTTAAAGGTATATCTAGAAAGTCAAGAACAGCACCACGTTCGGCACTTCGAGCCTGATACTTGGGCACGCTCATTTGAGAACCTATGCTCTGAAACAATGTTTCCCCATTCTCTTCAATTTTGCGACGCAGTTGTACCATTCTATCGGTGGTATCCCTTTGATTCAAAACCTTAATGGCGCTATCAATGGCAACGTCCGCACCCATAGTTCTTGATTCGGAAAGAACTTTATAAGCCTCGCTCTCCAATGCTGACTCGTTCACAAGCCTCAACTTTACATAAGCATCATAATAAGCCCGAAAAACAAGCTGTTGCCATCGCCAATTACCGGCTAATTCTGGGTATTTGTCCTCCAATTGTTTCCAAACTACCAGTGTGCTTTCAATACCGTCATTTTCAAGAATGGGCCCTGACCAATTTTTTTCCAAAGAGAAAATTCCATTGGCCGCTTCTTTTGCAACTTCAGAGCCAAAGAAAAACCGACAGTACTCTAAAACTATTTGGTGAATATCTTGTTCTGAATTCCAACCCAATTGACTCCACAAAACTTTGTTCACATCGTCATGTGACCCATCTGAATAGGTGATAAACCCGTTAGTTTTATCTACATCTTCCCTGAAATATTTGGCATATAATTCAGGTTGCGGATTGATGGGTTCACGACCCAACGTAAGGGCAAACGCTTGGTCCCACCGAATAGCGGGATAGTGACACCTCACGGTATGGGTTATATCGGGGTAAAAGCGATACTGATATTTTTGCGGAAGTTGCTCGCGCTCATAAGCAAGCGGTGGGCTACTCGGGCCATTTACCAAACCTTTTAACCAGTCCGGTTTTTCGGTTTGCAGATACTCAAAAAAGTAATCGACTTTTTCTTCGTTGAAGCCCTGTAATGACACCCAAATTCCTGCCTTTGGATGGTATTTTTTCAATACACTCGCCAAATCTTTTAGGTAGGGTATCAATACCGAAGGATGGTTTTCACCAGGGTCGCCCCCAGGAACAAAAACCCCGTTCAACTTTGGGCATCTGGCATAAAAGGCTTCCTGCTCCTTTAACCCATTTTCATGGGCATTCTCTTCCATTAAATCTTCGGGTGCCGGAGTCCATACCCAATAATCGACGCCGTACTTCTCACAAATCTCGCTCATTTTAACCTCCATCTGCTGAGGGTTCAATTTAAAATGCGGACTAGAATCCGGTTTTTGAAAAGGAATGTTTTCGAAACTGTTCGCCCCAAAAAGTATTTGCTCTCTAAAATGTTGATCAAATTGTTCTACAGACCAAGCATCCCAAGAATTTGCAGTGTTCCGGTAACCGAATTGATGTCCGCGAAGCGAATATTCGGGTGAGGAAGAAATGTTCAATGATTTCTCAATAGTTATTTTTCCCTCCGCCATTTGGGCAAGACGTAAAAGTTTTCCAACTCCATATAAAAGTCCGCGCTTATCTGCTCCGATAATCCATAATAAATCCTTTCCCTCCTCTTTTTGGTGCAAGAGCCTGAAGCCTTCATTCTTTAGGGTACTTTTTTCAGAACCTATAGTACTGTTATATTTTTCAATAAAGTCTTTATCGTTTTCGAGGCAAAGAAGAATAGAAGACTTAGAATTATCAAATTCAGAAGTAGCCCAATCTATTCGGGTTCGCCTTTCAACTTCCTCGATCAACACCTGAACTATAGTTTTGCCCATAGCATCATGTAATGAGTCGGAAACAATAATCGAAGCCTCCGAAAGGTCAAGAACAACTTCTTCGGGTTCATTACTGCAAGACATTAGCCAAACAAATACCAAACAGATTAGAAAAGTATATTTCACAGCCTTAAGATTTATTGCAACCGCTTGGAAGCAACTGACATAATTTAGGATAAATAAAATTACCTGAGGTTGCGGCCCCAGGTAATTCAGATAACTCAACTAACAAACAATTATATATACACTCTCGGATATATCGCCATTCAAATTACCAAGGTTGATCAACACCTTGTAAAACCCATGGTTTTGACCATGGAGTATCATTCTGTATGTAACCAGGAACATCATCGGTATGCTCGGTCTCTTCTAGATTATTGAGGGCACTGTAATAGTTATCACCATTTAGCGTACTATTCTCAGTAGGATACACAAAACGAACAGGTATGACGCTTGATCTTGCAAACGGACCTGGTTCTAAATCGGGTAAACCTGTTCTTCTCCAATCAAGATAAGCTTCGGAAGCCGAAGAAAAGTTTGCAATCCATTTTTGCTCCATAATCTGTTCTAGGGTACCTTCATAGGCTACGCCTTCGTTGTCGATGTAATCGGCGAACTCATCTTCCAATCCCCAAGTTTCAAGTGAGGCCTCTACACCTTTGTTATAGTTGCCTTCGGCATCGGTACCCCACCCTTTTAAGGCGGCCTCGGCTTTCAAGAAACAAAGCTCTGCATACGAGAATAAACGTGCCTTCAAATTTGGCCCTGACAATTCATTGAACATCGGGTTCATCAATGAAACATGAATATTGCCGCCACCCTGTACAGGGCTCGGATTCAAATTGTACGTATAAGGTTCGGTACCTTGGTTTGAAACCGGCAAGCCAACGTATACACTATTTGTATCAATCATGGTCAAACCGGCCTCTCTATCGGCATACCAGGTATCAGGACTATAAATTGCCAAATTTTTTGAGGCCAAAGAATCAGTATTAATGTATCGAAGACCATCTACAATTTCTAAAAAGGTAGAAGGTCCGGATGGCATATCGGCCGGGGCCACAACAGTAGTGGCAATCTCAACCGCATCGAACCAAATTGACATTCTGGGATCATCTAGCTCTTGTAACTTATAGGTCAAGGTAGTACATGGCTTCACCCTGGTAAAATTAGATGGTGTACCTGACAACCCATTACTTGGCTGCGAATCACTAGGGCTTATACCTAGGTAAGATACTGCACACTCCTCATCTACACTGTCAATAAGCGGAGAAGCCAACATACTTTGAACACCGGCACTGGCAAAACTAGGGTCTTTTTCAGAAAGTCTCATATAGTACCTTAGGGCTAATGAATTGGCATATTTGACCCATTTTTCGGCGTCACCCCCAAAGAAAATATCTTGAGAGGCACTGAATGTTTCCAAATTGCCCATATTATTACTCAACATTTGCGAAGCAGCTTCAAAGTCGGCTATTGAACCCTTGTATACTGATTCTTGAGAATCGTATTTGGGTAAATCGATACCATCTTCATCGGCACCACGCAATGCTTCTGAGTAAGGTACATCACCATAAAAATCGGTTAGCAAAGCAAAATTGTGAGCCCTGAGAATCATGGCTACCGCCTCATGAAAAATCAAGCCAGACTCTTGTGAGCGCTCCAAAGCCAATTTGGCAGTTCTTAAATTGTTGTAATAATCTTCCCAACCGTCGCCTTCCCAATTATAATCGTTGGTGGCCCAAGAATCTTTTTGAATGTACTGCACGTAGGCAGCCAAAGGGTCGCTATAGCCCTTTTGACCAACATCCATGGCCGTATTGACCATGACGTCGGTAAGCAAGAAGCTGGGGTTACCCTCTTCTAAGTTGACCCCGTTCGGGTTGATGTTTCTTTCGGTGATATCGTCATCACAGGAAGTAATCACCAAAGCACCTACCATCAGGGTCAAGTTCATAATTCTATTTAAAGTCTTCATAACTATATCTAATTTTTTATTGAATTGCCCTTATTTAAAACCCTACGCTCAATTTAAACCCGATTGGAACTGCCCAAGGGTTTACGTTAAACCTTTCAATACCTTGTTTGAACTGAATACCACTTCTACCCTGCTCACTAGATTC
This sequence comes from Euzebyella marina, assembly GCF_003687485.1. Lineage (GTDB taxonomy): Bacteria > Bacteroidota > Bacteroidia > Flavobacteriales > Flavobacteriaceae > Euzebyella > Euzebyella marina. The sequence continues at coordinate 3,554,331 of NZ_CP032050.1, forward strand.
TGGTTGAAAAGCCATTTCAGGGTCGATACCTATATCGGCTTTGGTCCATAAAATGAGGTTTCTGCTGTAAAGTGAAATGGCCAAGTTTTGAAAACCAATCTGTTTGATGGTCTTGACCGGTACATTATAGGTCAATGAAATCTCCCTAAGTTTTACGTAATCGGCGTCAAAAGTGGCATTTCTTGTAAAATCCCAACCATAGTGATCTTGATATCTGGTGTAAATAGTTCCAGGGCCACCTAAGTTTTCTGCGGTTGCCACAAAATTTCCGTTCTCATCATATTCTCCTTGAACACCGGGCATAAACACACCATCGCTCAAAGTAATACCGCCATCTTCAACTGGAAAACCACCATCTTCGGCAGTTGGCCCACCGACTAGCACGTAGAACTCGCCATCTGGTGAAAGGTACTGATCGGCATTCTCTCTTAAATAGGCAGGCAAATCACCTACGTCACTGAAATTATGCAATTTATCAAGCCATCTCTGGGTGTGCATATCAGATTCACCGTAGCGGTGTGTTTGAGAAACAAATTGACCTCCTTTTCTCCAATCGAAATTCATTGAGAGCGTCCAGTTTTTATAAGAAGCGCTAGTGGTCATACCGATATTGAAGTCAGGATTAAAGTTTCCTATAATCGGAGCAACCCTATTACCATCTTCATCTTCTCTAGTTCTGTCGCTGCTTTCGAAACCTTCGTCATCAATGATAGGCCAACCAAAATAAGGCGAATTTGGGTCTTCGACACGTACCATCGCCGCATCGAAAATGTTACCGATTTCTTCACCCAACCAAGTAATGGCACCTCCTCTTGCATCGGTCCAAAGGGTGACCGAGTTCATGCCGTCGGCCAATTCCATTACTCGCGTACGGTTTCTGTTGAATACGAAATTCATGTCCCAATTCCAATCTTCATTGGCCAATATAGTAGCCCCGAAACCAGCCTCGATACCCTTACTGGTAATTAATCCGGCATTGATAAATTTAGAATTGTAACCAGAGGAAACAGGGGTGTTCACAGGAAATATCTGATCCTTGTTATCACTCTCATAATATGTAAAGTCGAAGCGAAGGCGGTTGCTGAAGAAAGCAAAATCGGCACCTGCTTCCCAAGAGTTTTGAGACTCTGGTTTTAACTCAGGATTTAATAGGTTTCCGGGTACCGAAAGTAAAGAACCGCCACCCCATGAATTGCCACTGTTCAAAATTGGAACCAGGTTATAGGGGTCGGTGTCATTACCTACTTCGGCGTAACCAGCTCTCAATTTTACCAAAGAGACCTCATTCCCCATATTGATGGCATTATTTACCAATAAACTCGCCGAAACGGATGGGTAGAAATAAGAGTTGTTGCTTTCAGGAAGTGTACTAGACCAATCGTTGCGGCCGGTAACATCTACGAAGAACGTATCCATGAAGCCAATACTTGCCAAACCATACAAACTATTTACCTGCTTTTCAGTTTGGTACGAAGTATAGTCCAAGTTCTCAGGAGAAATATTGCTTAGATTAAACAAGTTCGGAGTTAAAAGACCTTGGCCACTGTTTTTGGTGGCGTTGGTCACTTGCGATGTTCTATTTACCCTTCTGTTACCGCCGAAAGAGGCAGAAAAATCCCAATTATTCAACTTTTTCGCATAAGTCAACAAAAAGTCGATGTTGGTTTCGTTTCTGAAGATATCGGTAATGCCGTAAGCACCATTGATCTCATTGGTGTAACCATTGGAAACCTTGGTTTCACGAACCTCATTCACCTCATCAAAATTATAGCGAACCATACCTGAAAGGTCTTCGGTAATCTGCCAATCGGCCTTTACATTTCCGTAGAATCGATTTCTTTCAAAACCGTTATTGATTTCATTGGCCAAGAAATAAGGGTTGTTCCATTCCGTTTGCGTTGGGTCATCGCCGAACGCATAGGGCGAATTTTGCCTTAAGCCTTCGTAATCTGTCAACCAATAATCTTCTAGATCGCGAACGTCTATATGCGGTGCCAGCTCATACATGGCCTGAATCGGGTTGGCTCCCCTGTTTCCTGCCGGTCTGTTATCACTAGCCGTCTTGGTATAATTTAAGCTTGAGCTTACGGTAAAATTATCCAACAACTTCAATGAAGAATTCAAATTGATACTGTTCTTGCTCAAATCTGAGTTGGGGACAAACCCTTTGTTTTCCAAGTTGGTATAAGACAACCTATAATTTAACTTTTCAGTGTTGTCTTGAATTGAAATATTGTTGGTAGAGGTTATCGCCGTATTAAAGAAATTGGCCGCATTGTTATACGATTTCAACTCACGCGGAACTGGCACACCACTAGCAATTTCTTGTTCGGTATAAGGCCAATGAATCGCCCTGATGCCTTGATCTAAAGCAGGACCTGCCCATGCTGAAGAGGTCTCGCCAATTAAAATAGCGCCGTATTCGTTAGAAGGAAAGTTATCTTCTGTATAAGGTCTTGAACCTGCAGCGAATCTCGTATGAGTATCGAGATAACGATAAGGAATATCAAAAACAGTACTGGAGTTAATAGTAACCCCCATACCCTTTTTGGCCTTACCTGACTTGGTAGTAATAAGTACGACCCCATTACCTGCACGAGATCCATATAGGGCTGCCGCACTGGCTCCCTTAAGCACAGTCATACTTGCAATATCATCGGCATTGATGTCTGAAATAGCATTACCATAGTCTACACGGTTATCGCTACCGACGCCCCCAACGTTGTTTAAAGAGTTAAAAACAGGTACACCATCAATAACAAATAACGGTTGGTTATCACTTGATAAAGAGGTGGCCCCTCTTATTACCATACTTACAGAAGATCCGGGAGCTCCTGTACTATTGATGGCCACACCTGACACTTTACCCGAAAGGGCATTAAGGGCGTTTTCTTGCGGTACATTGTCCAAGGCATCGCCGTCGACTTCGCTCACCGAATACCCTAGAGATTTTTTCTCCCGAGAGATACCCAATGCAGTTACTACAACTTCATCCAAGGCCTCTGAACTGGCCTCTAGCGATACATTGATGGTATTTTGACTACCAACGGCAACTTCTTGGGTTGACATACCAATATAAGAGAATACCAAAACGGCATCGTTGCCAGGTACACTTATACTATAATTACCGTCAAAATCGGTACTTACCCCATTGATGGTTCCTTTGAGAACCACGGAAACCCCGGGCAAGAGCTCCCCGTCAGTACTGCTGACGACCCCAGTAATTTCCCTTTGTGCCATTACGCCGGTGGCGTAAAGGGCGAACAAAAGAAAAAAGAACAAATGGATTTTTGGTTTTTTCATTGTGGCTGAATTAGTTAATTAGGATTGTTTTTGATTTTGATGTTCCACTTTTGACACAAATCTATTTGATATTCGCTATTGAAACACATGGTATATTATTAATTACCTATGCTAATTTAACCTCAAAAAGAGCAATTTTATCATAAAAGAAAATAATGGTTAATATATCATTAATTATAAGTGAAAAACTATTATACTGAAAAGATATTGAGCCCTTTTCACAAGCCTCTATCCTCTATTTCCGGAAAGAAAATACCATCATTAATAAGATACCCCTATGTTCTCTCCCATCCTCTTGCAATTACCTATATAGATTAGTGTAGACTATGTGTTAATATTCCATATTAAAATTTGCCAAACCTTAATTAATGCAAAAGTCGAACAAGCTGAATTACTGATACCGGTATTGTACATATTTTAACTCAAATAGTCACTTATTAAAGGTTTACAGAGCCAAGTGGTCAATATTTAATGTGAATTGAATAAAATATAACAACTGTTTTGAAATTGATTGGTCTTTATTTGTAGTCAATCAAACTACCATCAAACATGCTTGCCGGAATCGATTATTTTATTGTGATAGCCTACATCGTAGGAATGTTGCTTTTAGGTCTGTACTTCAAGAAATTTGTCAATTCTTCCGAAGATTACTTTTTAGGAGGAAAAAGCCTTCCTTTTTGGGCGATAGGAATGTCCATCGTAGTCTCCGATATCGGTGCGCTTGATTTCGTGGGCGTTTCGGGCCAGGCCTATAGATACGGAGTATCGGTAGGTAATTTTGACTGGGTAGGTTCGGTACCTGCCATGTTATTGGCGGCATTTATATTCATTCCTTATTTTTGGAAAGGCGGAATGTATACCATACCGGAATACTTGGGGCGTCGATACAACAAATCGGTTCGCACCATTGCCTCAGCAACCTGGATCCTGTTTTTCGCCCTCGACCTTGGGGTCTTATTTTGGGCCAGTGCAGTTCTTCTAAATGTACTAATGGGCTGGCCTATATGGATTTCTATACTTTCAACCGCAGGGGTTGTAGGTCTCTATACGTATTTCGGCGGCATCACAGCGGTAATCATGACCGATGTGGTACAAATGATCATCATGTTCATTGGTGGGTTCGCTTTAGTATTTCTAGGATTACATGCCGTAGGTGGTTGGGACAACATGGTCGAAAAAATTGCTACTATGGGCCCTGAGTATCAGAGCCATTTCGATATTATTCAACCATCTGACACCTCGTCTCCCTTTCCGTGGACAGGTATCTTGTTCGGTCTTACCTTCGTTATGGCGAATGCTTATATGATCGGTAATCAATCTATTGTTCAGCGATGCTTGACCGCCAAGAATGAATGGCACGCCAAGGCTAGTATGATTTTTGGCTCTGCCTTAAAAATGTTTATACCCATATTGGTATTGTTTCCAGGGTTAATGGCCGTTGTTGTACATCCTGATTTGGCCGATGGCGATCAAGCGTTGCCCATGATGATCAAAAGTATCTTGCCTCCAGGGTTGGTCGGCCTCATGTTCGCTGCGTTTTTTGCAGGTCTAATGTCCAGTGTCGATTCACTATTAAACTCAACCGCCACTTTGTTTACTAAAGATATTTATGAGCCTTTCATTAAAAAAGGAGCTAGCGACAAACACTATCTAAAAGTCGGACAAATAACTACGCTTGCCCTACTCGTATTTGGGGTTGCAACTTCACCTATCAGTAGTGACTTCCCTGGTATTTATGTGGCAATTCAAACCTTTATGTCATACTTTCAAGGTCCGTTGTTTGCCATTCTTTTATTGGGAATTTTTTGGAAAAGAACCACACAATGGGGCGGCCTTTCGGCATTGGTTATCGGTATTGCCTTTGCCGTATTCCTAAATGTTTTTAAGGAGCAATTCTTTCATATTGAAGATCCGTTTCTCTATATCTCTTGGTGGTCTTTCTTAGTGGCTTTTATCATCAATATTACGGTAAGCCTATTGACCAAGAAGCATAGTGAGGAAAGGTTAAAAGGACTGGTGTTCAGCTCTAAAATTGTAATGAAAACAAAAACTGTATAGATATGCTAAATTTCGACTGGGCTTCTGACATCCCTCAGGAAACCGCCAAAATGATATTTTTCGGTTTGTACCTGGTTATCGGTGCTTTCGTAATGTTGCTACCTAACGAGTATATCTATGAAGGGGTACCGAAAGAAGAGAGATTTTGGTACAACAATCTTAAAATATGGTCGGCCGTTGTACTCGGTATTCTGGCCACCGTCTACTATCTCTTTTAACAAACAATTGAATTTGTTATGAATAAAATCGAAATAACCAATAAACTAAAAACGGCAAAAATCAACCAAGCTTTGGGTGTTTTTATAGCCCTATTTGGGCTCATTGTAATTTTTGCCATGATTTTTACCGAAACTTTTGTTCAACAAATGACCGATTTGGTTGCCGGACTTATATTATTGGGTATCGGGGGTGGTATGATCTGGAAATCTAAACTGACCCAAATCAAACTTAATGCTCAAGAAAGGTTCGAATAGTATGAAGTATTTTCATTTAGAACTTTTAGATAATTGGAAAATTAGTTCATCTTCAGATATTTCAGAATCTGGTAAAGAGCTATCCTTCAACCCCGTATTGAGTAAAAGTTGGTTATCATGTTCGGTGCCTACCACCGTTCTTGGAGCTCTGGTAAAAAACAAGGTTTACGAACAACCCTATTTCGGTAAGAATTTAAAGGAAATACCAACAGACCAATTTCAAGTACCTTGGTGGTATTGCAAGCAATTTCATCTTACAGAAGAACAGTCAGGTTTATTTGGAGAATTGATATTCGAAGGAATCAATTATAAAGCAAATGTTTGGCTAAATAGCCATTTGGTTGCCAATATCAATCAAATAGATGGCGCATATAAGATTACCTCGTTTCCTGTGACTTCCTATTTAGAAGATGGCGAAAATATGTTGGCAATTGAGGTGATTCCTCCCCAACCGGGAGATTTTAGCACTGGCTTTGTCGATTGGAATCCGGCCCCTCCAGACGGTAACATGGGTATATTTCGACCTGTTAAGTTAAAATTGCACGGGGGAGCACTTATTGAACGCCCATTCGTTAAAACCCATTTAGAAAATTACGAAGGTACCGTTGCCGAATTGACAATTACAACCGATGTACACAACCGTACCAAAAACAAGGTTTCCGGTGTAATAGTAGGGTCAATTGGAAATCTAAAATTTTCGAAGTCAGTAACGCTAAAACCTCATTCGCATCAACTGGTCGAAATTGATTCACAACAAGTACCGGAGTTGCGTATGGAAAATCCTAGACTATGGTGGCCACTTGGTCTTGGTGAGCCAAACCTGTACCACTTACAAATCGAATTTTTGGTCAATGATGAACTTTGGAGCCAGACCGAAACACGTTTTGGAATACGGAGCACCGCTGATTATTGGGTGGATGATATTCATAGAGGGTTCAAAATCAATGGCCGAAAACTTTTAATCAAAGGTGCTGGATGGACGGATGATCTTTTGCTCATGGATACCCATGAAAAATTGGAAGCTCAAATACAGTATGTAAAGCAGATGAACCTCAATTGTATTCGGTTAGAGGGTTTTTGGGGAACTGACCAAAAAATATATGACCTCTGTGACGAACATGGTATTTTGATCATGGCGGGATGGAGCTGTCATTGGGAACATGAAATACATATGGGCGTACCCGTAAGTGAAAGATTCGGTGCCGTTTACAAAAAAGACGATATCGACCATGTGGCCAAAGCATGGGAAGACCAAATTATATGGTTGCGCAATCATCCGAGTATTTTTGTTTGGACCGTGGCCAGTGATAAAGTACCCATTACCGAACTTGAAGAAAAATATATCGAAAGCTTTACTAAGTATGATACTACTCGACCTTATTTGAATTCAACAGGGGGTGTCGGAAGTGACCAGCATGTGATCGGTAGTGAAGATGTGGTGAGTGAAATTAGCGGCTCTTCAGGGGTGAAAATGCTTGGCCCTTACGCATATACGGCACCGGTTTATTGGTACACTGACGTTAATTTTGGTGGGGCTTATGGCTTTAATACAGAAACAGGGCCAGGAGCTCAGGTTCCAGTGCTTCAAAGCATTCAGAAGTTCATTCCCGAAGAAAAGTTGTGGCCGATTAGCGAGGTATGGAATTACCATTGCGGCCGATATGAATTTGCCGATTTGAGCCGGTTTAATGAGGCCATCGAACAGCGATACGGTCTCCCCGAAAATATTTATGACTTCGATAAAAAGGCTCAAGCATTAAATTACGAATTAATGCGGCCTATGTTCGAAGCTTTTCGCGTCAATAAATCTAAAACGACGGGCATCATACAATGGATGCTCAATGCTGCATGGCCTAAAATGTATTGGCAAGTGTATGATTATTACCTAGTGCCCACAGGTGCGTTCTATGCCGTTCAAAAAGCCTGTTCAAGCCTTCAGATAATCTACAACTATGGTAATCATCACATCTATGTGGTCAATGATGAATTGAAACCTTCTCAAGAATTGATGGCACAGGTTCGGGTGTATGACATAAATTCGAACCTTTTGTTCAGTGCCCGCAGAACTCTAAATGCTCAGGCAGACTCTTCAGAATACATTATGAGATTAGAGGAAATACAAGGCCTGACGACTACTTACTTTCTTGACCTTCGATTATTCGACACCCATGGCAATCAATTGAACACCAATTTTTATTGGCTATCGACCCAAGAAGAACTATTGGATTATAAGGCCAATTTGGGCGAGTTCGCCTTTCATACCCCTAGCAAGCAATATGCTGATTTGACCCTACTCAAAAAATTGCCACAGGTAAATTTAGATGCTAGGTACACTATAGAAGAATCAAACGGCGAATTGATAGCAGAAGTTCTCATTGAAAACAGAAATGATGAAATAGCATTTTTAATCTGTGCCCAATTGGTCGATGAAAATGAAGAACTTATAGTTCCGGTTTTTTGGAATGACAACTATATAAGCTTATTACCACATGAGAAAAGGGTTTTAAAAACCAGGTTCAAACAGGATGGGGAAGCAAAAGTGAAAGTTTCAGGGTGGAATACGAATATTGAGCAATCCGTTAAAATTGCTGATACCAATCAAGTAGAACAGAATATCTAGATAGAGTACCAAAAATGGAAAAACTAGCAATTTTAGGAGGACCTCCAATGAGGGATACCGTAAAAAACCCGTGGCCGAAATGGCCTGTTTGGGGAAAAGAGGAAGAAGTGGCCCTTCTCGAAGTTTTGAACAGCGGGGTCTGGTCGTATAACGGACCTAAAGAAACGGAATTCAACAAACGGTTCGCCGAGTTCACCGGTACCGATTATAGCATTTGTACCGTTAACGGAACCGTTACTTTACAAATAGCCCTTGAAGCTCTAGAAATTGGTCTTGGAGATGAAGTAATTATTCCTGGTCTTACATGGCAGGCGACTGCCGCTACCGTCATTGACGTAAATGCAACACCCGTAATAGTTGATGTTTTAGAAGACACTTGGTGCATTGACCCCGAAGCTATTAAAAAAGCCATTACGCCTAAAACAAAAGCGATTGTACCCGTGCACCTTTATGGTGCTTTTGCCGATATGGATGCCATATTGAAAATCGCAAAAGAACATGATTTGTACATTATAGAAGATTGTGCCCACAAACACGGCGGAGAATGGAAGGGAAAAAAAGCCGGCAGTATTGGCGATATAGGCAGTTTCAGTTTCCAGTTATCTAAACACCTCACCGCTGGTGAAGGTGGTGCGGTAACAACGAACAATCCTAAATTGGCCGAAAGATTAGATGCCCTACGTAATTGTGGCAGAAGGCCTAAAGGCAGCCTCAACAGCGGAGACAAAGGCATTGGTGACTATGGCGATGATGGCAATTTTTTACAATCGGGCAATTTAAGAATTACTGAATTTCAGGCAGCGATTTTGCTTGAAGGCCTTAAACGGTTACCGGACCAAAACAGGAATAGAGATGACAACGGAGCTTATTTGAACGATTTGCTTTCTAAAATTCCCGGTTTAACACCTTTAAAGCGCGACATAAGAGAAACTAAAAAGGCCTATTTCAATTTTGCATTTAGGTATGACAAGAAAGCATTCAAAGATTTACCCATAAGTAGGTTTCGCGAAGCATTACAGGCTGAACTCAATATAGTTGTCGATGCTTGTTATGAGCCATTGAACAATTGTTCGCTGTACGTGCCTCATACGAAGCCTGCCCGACATAAATTGAACGATGCCTATTGGTCAGCTATTGACCCCAAAAAGATTTCCCTACCAGTTTGTGAACGCCTTTTTGAACATGAATCGGTGTGTTTACACCATAAAATCTTGATGGGTGACAAAAGTGATATGGATTTGATTGCAGACGCTATCGAAAAAATTTATCAGCACGTTGACGATTTGATGTAATTTCAAACATGAATTCTTTTATATCCGTTCTACTACTCACCTTACATCTTGGTCTTTTTAGCCAAGAGCCTGCCAATCTACCTAAAAAAGGAATTTGTGCCCATAGAGGGGCTACTGAAAATCATCCTGAAAATACGATTCCCGCTTTTGAGGAAGCCAGCAGGTTAGGCGCCCAGATGATTGAATTCGACGTACAATTGACTAAAGATGGTTACATGGTAGTGATTCATGACGATAATGTTGACCGAACTACCAATGGCTCGGGTCTTGTCGAAAAAATGACCTTGGCCGATATAAAAAAATTGGATGCCGGTTCTTGGAAATCGGAGAAATTCAAAGAAACAAGAATTCCGACACTCAAGGAAGCTCTTCAAGTAATGCCTACCAATGTTTGGCTCAATGTACACTTAAAAGGTGGGCAAGAATTAGGAAAGAAGGTAGCTGACCAAATCATAGAATCGGGAAGACAGTTTCAAGCTATCATTGCCTGTGGAAAAAAAGCTGCAAGAGGTGTAATGTCGGTCGACACCACCTTGAGAATGTGTAATATGGAAAGAACCTCTTCCCGAAAAATCTATGTTCAAGAAACCATTCAAATGGGCTATGGCCATATTCAACTGAAAAAATCGCGCGAACATGAGCACCTTGCAAAAGATGTGAAAGACTTAAAATCCAACAGGGTTTCAATCAACTATTTTGATGCCAATTCCGTTGAAGAAATGCAATTTCTGTTTGCTGCAGGAATCGATTTTATTCTTACGGATAAACTAGCACTTCTTTTGGAGGCCTACTCGGTGGAAGAAACTTCGAAATAAAACATTCCGAACTATGAAGAAGATTAAAATTGCGCTTATTGGAGCAGGCTATATCGCCGAATATCATATTCGCGCACTTCAGAAAATAGATGCTATAGAAATAGCGGCAATCGTGGCACGAACTGAAAAAAGTGCTCAGGCTTTTGCCAATAAATATAAAATAGAAAATGCCTTTACGCGTATTGAACCTATTCTTCAAGACCCTTCAATAGAAGCTGTTGTCTTAAGTACGCCCAATTCGCTTCATGCGCCTCATTCTATAGAATTCTTAAAAAACGGCAAAGATGTATTTATCGAGAAACCTTTGGCCACTACCGCAGGCGAGGTAGAAGAGATAAGAAAAGCCTCTGAAGGCACAAAAAAATTGGTGATGGTCGGCCATATGTGGAGGTTTGATGAAGAGGCCCAATACCTTAAAAAAACAATTGAATCGGGAAAACTCGGACCGATTTTCAAAACCAAAGGCTATGGCATTCATGTCAATTGGGGGCCTAGCGGTTGGTTCTCAGACCAGCAACTTGCCGGTGGCGGTGCTTTGGCCGATATGGGCGTACATGCCATCGATACGGTAAGATTTCTTCTGAACGACCCAAAACCAGTGAAGGTATACGCTCGCATATCCACTCGATTTGGTGACTATGATGTTGATGATACTGGTATAATAGTTATTACTTGGGAAAATGGAACTGAGAGTATTATCGAAAGTGGTTGGTGGCATCCGCATATGGATGGTCCGGAAGCCAGCACAGCCCTATTCGGCACCCAAGGTTATGCCAACCTATTCCCTACCGAGTTAAAATTAAAAAACGGGGAATCTATGGAAACCATTTCACCCCAATTTCCTACAAAAGAAGAACACTGCGACCAGAAAATTTACGACAAGCAAATGGCCTATTTCATAGAGTGCGTTAAAACCCGCACCCAACCTGTTCCCGGTCTCGAAGAAGGGCAAGTCGTCTTAAAAATTGTCGATGCAGCTTATGCGTCCTCAACATCTGGAAATGCTATCGATTTATAAAAACATAAAGGGCATAAGCGATTAACCAAATCCCTTTAGTAAATAAGATAAGGACCTTAACGTTTTTCTTTCCCGAGATGCCATAAATCTATCACCCTCTATTAGAACTGGTTATTCAACCCAACTTTTCATTATATTTACCATAGGGCAACCAAAATATTTCACCATGAACATACTTTTTATAGAAGACGACGCGATTGAAACGATGAAATTCAAACGCATCTTGGCCAAACTAAAAGTACAGCACAAAATTACCGAAGCTAAAAATGGTGAAGAGGCTTTAGAAGTTCTTGGCTCTGCAGACCAACTTCCAGATATTATTTTGTTGGATTTGAATATGCCCCGAATGAGTGGTATCGAGTTCTTGAAAGTATTGAAGGCCGATGAGCATTATAAGTATTTACCTACTATCATGCTTACAACATCTCAAAACCGTGCCGATTTGCTCGAATGCTACCGAATTGGTATTGCCGGTTACATTCTCAAGCCTTTGAAATATGAGGATTACGAAGACAAGTTAACAAAGGTTGTGCAGTACTGGGAAGTAAGTGAATTGGTGAAGGCATAACGTTTTTCCTACATTTCACAACATTTATTTATCAAAAGGAAGGCTTTTTCCTACATTTATACTGAATTAATAGGGGCAATCAAAACGGGGCCCTTTCAAACCACAGTACTAAATGAAAGGAATAGTCTTTACAGAATTTCTCGAAATGGTAGAAGAGAAGTTCGGGCTTGAAGTGGCCGATTCAATTATTGAGTCTTCAAATTTACCATCCAACGGTATATACACCGCCATTGGCACCTACGAATTTAATGAAATGGTCAGCTTGATCACCAACCTCAGCGAAGAGGTAAAGATTGATGTAGATACCCTAATTTACACCTTCGGGCATTATCTTTTCACCTCTTTAGGCAAGGCACACCCCGAGGTGATACAAAGCTATTCAAACCCGCTTGGTCTAATCTACGCGATAGAAGACCATATTCATGTACATGTTCAAAAGATATATCCCGAAGCCGAGTTGCCCACCTTCAAGATTTTAGAAAAGACCGACAATTCACTATCAATGGTCTATTCTTCTTCTCGCGGTCTCTATAGATTGGCCCATGGCCTAATCGAAAAATGTTTTGAACACTATAACAGTTCAGCAAAAGTAACCTACAAATTGTTGAAAGAAGACGGTACCGAGGTACAGTTTGATATCGTTCAAAATGGATAATAACAAAGAAGTAATATTACTTAAAAGAGCCTTAGAACGCCAAAAGCAGGCCCGAATTCAGGCCGAAAAAATTCTGGAAGAAAAATCTAAGGAGCTTTATGATATGACCCGCCATTTAAAGGCGGCAAATAGCAAATTAGAGAGTCTGTTGAATAAAAAACAGACCGACCTCAGCGATTCTTTTATGGAAATCATTGATCCCTATGTCATTCTTGACTTAGATTACAATGTGATCACCATGAATGATTCTGCCATTAACTTTTTGGGTTATGACCACAGAAAAGAGCCTATCAATGTAGGCAAGATGGTACACTACGATTATGTTGAATACACCCTTCAGGCATTCGAATCGCTTAAGAAAGTGGGGGTTTTAAAAAACTACAGGGCAAAAATCGTTGTTCGCGACAAGTCGCATAAATTCATACAAATCAACGGTAGCGTCATTTACGATACCGAAGGTCGACCTATCGGACTTCATGGTATTATAAGAGATATAAGCCAAGAAACAGAAATTAAAAACCTCTTGGCCGAACAGCGAAGAGAACTTAATATAATCGTTGATAATTCACCACTCGGTATTGCTTTAACCGTTGATGGTAAGATTATTAAAGTGAACCCAAGATTTTCAGAGCTATTGGGCTATACTGAAAATGAATTGATACACTCTACCCCAAACGAAATTACAACTTGTTACGATGAAGAAAAATGTTCTGATTTTGTTGGTGAATTAAATTCCGAGGGGCAAGACAATGTGTCAATGACCAAAGAATATGTTCGTAAAGACGGGGCGACATTCATTGCAAAAACCAATATCAGCGCTGTTCGAGACGAAGAAGGAAAAATTAAGTTTCAAGTGGTGGTCATTGAAGACATTACCAAAGAACAAGAACTTCAAGAACAAAAAGAACAACTCTTATCGGATCTCGAGGCCAGTAACAAAAACCTGCAAGAATATGCGCATATCGTTTCGCATGACTTAAAATCTCCTTTACGAAGTATTAGCGCTTTGGCATCCTGGATCAAAGAAGATTATCATGATAAACTAGATGAGGCAGGCCAAGAACAACTTTCTCTAATGCAAGAGAAGGTAGCATCTATGGATAAGCTTATTCAAGGCATTCTAGAATATTCAACGGCGAATAGCTCACAACTATTAAGCAGTGAGGTCGACCTGAACGAGGTAATAGCATTAATCAAAGAAACCATATATATTCCGGATCATGTGAGCGTTAAAGTGCCTAAAACCTTACCAACCATTATTTGTGACCGCACCAAAATGCAACAGTTATTTCAGAATATAATCGGTAACGCCGTCGTTCATATTGAAAGGGAGGTCGGTCTTGTTCAGGTGCTTTTTAAAGAACATAAAGATTTATTTCAGTTTACTATCGAAGATAATGGGGTCGGTATACCCAAAGAATACCACGAGAAAATATTCAAGATATTCCAATCAATCGGAAATAAAGAACGATCTACGGGGATTGGGCTTTCCATTGTGAAAAAAATTGTTGATCGATACGAAGGTGATGTTTGGGTAGACAGTGAGGTCGGGGTTGGTACACAATTTCACTTTACCCTAAAGAAATCGTTATTAACCGAGCAGTCAAAATCACAGGCATGAAAATTTTACAGGCAAAAAAAGAAAAAGGTGGAAGTTGGATTTTTCAGACGGAGAAAACAGAATTAAAGAGCCCTTTGGTTCTGGTATTTGGTGACCGTTACCAATTAGAGGCTGAAAATATCTATTCTGAAATAGCTGAACTTTTTCCAGGGGGGCACATCATCATGGGCTCAACGAGTGGTGAAATTCTCAACGAAAACGTGTTTGAAAAAACAATGGTTTTAACGGCCATCGAATTTGAGCGAAGTACGTTTATAATCAAGAGCAAAAACTTGGCAGACTACGACGGTGACGACGAACTTCTCGGTAAGGAATTAATGGAGGAATTTCCTTCTGAAAACCTTAAACATGTCTTTGTAGTCTCTGAGGGTAGTACTGTGAACGGAAGCACTCTCATTTCAGGTCTCGAGAAAATAAAAAGTTCAAAAGTAGGATTGAGTGGCGGACTCTGCGGAGACGATGCTCGATTCGAACGAACCCTTTGTAGCTACAATTCAAACCCTAAAGAAGGGGAAATTATTGCTGTCGGTCTGTACGGAGATAGTCTAGAAATTACCAGTGCCAACTACGGTGGTTGGTCGGTCTTCGGGCCTTTGCGTACGATTACGAAATCAGACGGCAATGTTTTATATGAGCTTGACGGAAAACCTGCACTGGACCTCTATAAACAATACTTGGGGGATAAGGCTAAAGATTTGCCCTACTCGGCATTATTTTATCCTTTAAATGTAGATTTACACGATGGTTCAAAACCCTTAGTAAGAACCATTCTCAATATAGACGAAGAAGAGAACTCAATGCTATTGGCGGGCAATGTACCGGAGGGTTCCTCCGTTCAATTGATGATGTCTACAGTTGATGACATTGCAGATGGAGCTAGGGAAGCGGCCAAATTAGCTGTTGAACTACGTAAAAATAAAACGGAACTGGCCCTATTGGTCAGCTGTGTAGGTCGTAAATTGGTAATGGACCAACGAACCGAAGATGAAGTAGAAGAAGTGATTGATATCGTAGGTTCACAAGCCGCAGTAACAGGTTTTTATTCTTATGGTGAAATGGCGCCCTTTGCTGGGGAAGAATCGTGTAAATTGCATAATCAAACAATGACATTAACACTCTTGAGCGAATAATGCATTCACTTTTAAAAAGACAAATTCGTAAATATTTACCGGAATCTTTAAGAGACCATCCTGAATTGGAGACTTTTTTAGATGCCGTTCAAAAATCATATCAAGACCAAGACGACAAGGTCGCCATGATACAAAGGGCTACTGCGATAAGCTCAAAAGAGCTTTATGAGGCCAACAGAGAACTGGAAGCCGAGGCCCGTCGTCAAAAAAAGATTATCGATTCGCTTGAAAAAGCGCTAGAAAGCTTGAACGAAAACCTGCATATCGAAGATGGGTCTAAAGAAAATATTCTTGATGTAGAAAGCCTTGCGAAAAAAATTGGCGAGCAGGCCGAGCAATTATCAAAAATGACTTCAGAGCAAAACAAGCTCATGGAAGAACTGGAGACCCGAAACGAGTCTTTGAACAATTATGCGCACGTTGTTTCGCACGACCTTAAATCGCCTATCAGAAATATTAGTACCCTTCTCACTTGGATTCTAGATGAAGAACAAGATAAATTCTCAGAAGACAGCAAGGCCAATGGAGAATTGATTGCTCAAAATCTGGAAAAAATGGATAGGTTAATCGATGGCGTTTTAAAACACGCCACGGTTTCTTCTTTAGAAGAAGAGAAAACCAATATCAATATTTCCGATCTATTACAGGAGATAGAGAACACCATTTATGTTCCAGAGAATGTGAAATTGGAGTATAACGGGAAATTGCCTACCATTTATGGTCAAAAATATAGCTTAGAACAACTCTTCACCAATCTTATTACCAATGCCATCACGGCAACCGAACATTTAGAGAGCGGCATTATCAAAATAGGCCATAAGGTCAACCCTTATTACTATACCTTTTTTATTTCCGACAATGGAAAAGGCATACCGGAACATCACCGATCAAAAATTTTCGATATGTTCGGTAAATTGAGTAACGATAACAATGCCACAGGTATTGGGCTATCACTGGTCAAAAAAATCATCAATATTTACGAAGGCGATATAAGCCTTGAGTCTAAAGTTGATGTGGGTACGACCTTCTACTTTACATTAAAAAAACAATAACATGGAAACCCCAAATACCAATTATATAAAGCAACTGGCTGGCGATGACCACGATTTTGCCATGCAGTTCATCAGTATTTTAAAGGAGGAGTTTCCGCAGGAAAGGGAGGAGTATGAAACGACCCTTAAAAACCAGGAATTCACAAAAACCGCGGAGATAGTTCATAAAATCAAGCATAAGTTCAATATACTTGGTCTTGAAAAATCATACCAGCTTGCCCAAGATTTTGAAGCGGACCTTCTTCAAAACAATACCGAAAAAGGGAGCGATTTTGAGGCTGTACTCGATATGGTAGGCGCCTATATAACGGAACTCTAGATTTCCAAAAAGCTTTTTCTTCAACTTTTATATCCCCTCTCCTTACCTTTCTACCTATTTATCCAGCTTGGCATAGAAAACAGGTTTCTGTCCCAGCATCCACTTGATTTTTAGTCCCATTTCCGTAAACTCAAAACCGGCTGCCGTTGCTGATGCTATATTGCTATACTTACCATAAACATTGGCACTGAACCGTTTACTAAAATCATGGGTAAGACCAGCCTCTGCCCTAAATATGGGAGTTTGAGGGTCTTCTTCTACTTTTTGTATACCCGTGGCGGCACTTGCCATGAACTTGGTCTTTTCGGAAAAATTACCGCGTACATCGGCAAAGAATTCACCCGCTCTATAAATTTCAGGGCTAAAGTAGATAGTCGGTACTTGCTCGGCAAAAGTGATGTACTGATAGTTTAGCCCGATCTTAAGTGCCGGCTTTCGCATCAAAGAGTAATATAAAGAGGTAAACAATAGGTTTCGAGTATTCTCATCGGACTGTTGGGTATGAATCAATTGGGTGTACCAACCCAAATTAAAATTGGTTCCGAGGTTATAATTTAGTCCGTAATGGCTCATTACTATTTCGCGCTCAATCAAATCTGCATTAAAACTTTGGATCTCCCTCTGGTAACCTAATTCTAAATTTTGTAATCTAAAGGGTTTGGTGACCAACTTAATATTCATTACCGGTTGGGTATATGATGTCTCAAATCGGCTATTGTTGATACCGGCCACTCCATTTAGGCTAACATTCGGCATCAATTTAAAATCAAGACCGATGGTAGCCACATGAGATTCAGCTTTATTAAGTATCAAAGAGTTTTCGGTAGTTCGGTATTGATAGCTTAGTGATGTTTTAAATTTCGTACTCCATGGCAAAGAGGCCGAGATTGTATTGGAGATGGCCACATTATTGCCATTATCAAACGTATAGGCGGCGTGGTCTTCTACCAGAGGGGTATACATACCATTCAACTTTTCTATAAAACCTTTGGCATCTTTTTGGTTTTTAAAAATTCTTAAAGTTTGAAAAGCCGCTTTGTAGGCGGGAACAACCCGGTCTGAAGCAAAAAGTGCATTGGCCTTACCTAGGTTGCCATCGAAAGAAGCGCTGTCTTTGGCCAAAATAGCATCATAGTTTTCGATACTCATCTTGAATTTGGCCGTGTACATACCTAAAGTGGCCCTTAAGGCGCGCACCCAATTACTATCGGGGTACGTTTTTTCAAGTTTTTCTATCTCCTTTTTGGCATCCCCGTATTTTCTGTTCCAGATTAAAGCTTGTACATATCTATTTAGGGTTTGCTCGGTCAATTTAGCATCCGTGATTTCAGAAACCATCGATTTGGCAAATTCAGCCTGTTTTAAGGCTTCCTTATCTTTTTCAGCAATATGCTCGGCCAATGCCATACCGTTGATGGCCGTTATGGAATCTTTTTTAGAGGTAGCGTATCTTCGATAAGTCGATTTGGCTTTATCTGTATTTTTAGTAATCAAGTAGACATTGGCCAAATTGAGCAAAGCATCTTTATCCTCAGGAAAATCATCAAAAATTTCAAGAAGCAACTTGATACCCTTTTTGTAACTCTGATTATTGACATACTCATTAGCATAACCCAAGCGAATGTATTTTTTCGAAACTTTGGCACTTTCATTCTCAGGGTTTAAGGCTATGGCCTTATTGACCCAAACCAAGGCTTCTTTATATTCTTTTAAATTAGATAGGGTATTGGCATATCCCAGCACGGCACCAAATTTATCCGGATATTTTTCAACCAAATCTTGATACAGCGGTTTTGCCTTATTATACTGCTTATCCCATAAAAAAGATTCGTTATAATTAATGGTAATCTCATAGTCATTGGGGTATTGGTCTTTTAAAGACCCAAAAAGAACAGTAGCCCTCTTAGGGTCTCCACTTAGGCCAACTGCGCGGCCATAGCAAAGATTGGCCGTTTTATTTTCGGGGTCACTTTGCAAATAGCTTTCAAAAAAACTTTCCGCCTTTTCAAAATCACCTTTCTCCAACATTTTAAAACCAGGAGACATATCGTCTTGAGCGATTACAAAATGGGATGCGCAACCAATAAACAGAAGGATTACAAATCGAAACATTATTTCGTAAGTTTTTATTTACAAAATAGATAACGAACGATTATCCGAAATATGTTGTGAGAAATTAAAAAAAGGGAGGATTTTAATGGAAAACTTCCTACAAAAAATACTATTTAACCAGATAAGATAAATTTGGCTAAACTCTATTATATAAAGATTCGAATAAAAATAAGCTCAACATTCACAAACTTACTACATCAACAGTAATTATAAGATATATCTTACAATAAATTTAAAAACTTGCGTTATTTATGAAAGGTCTCGGCACACAAATGGGGCCTATATTTTGTAATACAACCAGTTAAAAATGACCGCTATCAAACTCATGTTGCGAAAGGTATCGCAAGAGCAAATTTTTATGCTCAGTGTATTGGTGGTCAATGGTGGTAACTATTTATACAATCTGTTATTGGGTAGATTTCTCGGCCCCGAAGCTTTTTCCGAGGCGGCACTACTTATAACCCTACTCTTAGTGCTATCGTTCATGGGTATGACCTTTCAATTGGCTGTAGCCAAGTTTGCCGTTCTATTCAGCGGTAAAGAGTGGCATATCTTTAAGTCGAACAGCTATCGACGATCAGCACTCATTGGCCTCGTAGTCGGTATAGCTATTATATTATTTTCCGGCCAGCTTCAGCAGCTCTTCAATTCGCAAAGCCGTTGGATGTTCATCATATTCGGACTCGGTATTCCGGTATATTTTTTTATGAGTGTCAACCGAGGAACTTACCAGGGCAGGCAAGAATTCAATAATCTTTCTATCACTTACCAGACCGAAATGTGGAGCAGGTTATTGTTGACCATGGCATTACTATTAATTTTTGATGTTCAACCGGGAGTTTTAGTTGCCACGGGGATTTTCATCTCGTTTTTATTCGGTCTTTTTCCTTCAGATGCCAAAGGTGTTACCTTCTTCAATAACGACAAGCTAAGTGCTGAAAACAGCAAAAAGGTGAACAAGTTCATCATTCTTACGGCATGCTATGAATTAACGCAAATCATCATCAATAACAGCGATATCTTAATGGTCAAACACTATTTTGAAGCCATGGATGCTGGCCTGTATGCCTCGCTAGCCTTGATTGGAAGGGTGGTCTATTTTGTCGCCTGGATGTTTGTGATGTTACTTCTACCTGCGGTAGTACAAAAAGAAAAAGATGGGGAGCCTACAGCACCTATTTTATTCAAATATATTACCTACATAGGTCTACTTTCGGCCTCCATCGTAATGGCTTGTTATTTCTTTCCCGAACTCATCATCACCTTAATGTTCGGTGACTCTTATTTATCAATGTCGGCCCTTTTATGGCAATATGCCTTGGCAACGTCGCTATTTGCCCTGTCAAACATTTTTGCCTATTACTTTCTGTCACTAGACCATTTTGTACCTGTAATAATTTCAGGAGTTTTAGGACTATCTCAAATAGCACTCGTAGCTCTTTTTCATGATAGTCTTTCTTCTGTAGTTCACGTACAGATTATTGCCATGTCATCCCTTTTGGTTATTCAAATCATATACTTTTTAAATAAAGAAATACGAAATAAAGCGAACAAGACCCAGGTCTTACCCTAAATCTCAACTTATGAAACTAGCCATTGTAACGGCCTATCCGCCAAGTAAAGTTACCTTGACCGAGTATGGTTATTATTTGGTCAAACACTTTAGACTACACGATGAAATCGATGAAATCGTTTTGATGACCGATAAGACAACGGCGGCAAAGGACTTAAATTTTCAAGAGGACGGTTGTAAGATTAGCGTTGAGGAATGTTGGGATTTTAACAGCTACACCAATGTTTTACGAGTAAACAAAGCCATATCAAAGCACCGGCCTGATGCTATTCTATTTAATCTACAATTTTTAAAGTTCGGTGATAAAAAAATACCCGCGGCCTTAGGTTTGTTACTACCATATCTATGCAAGAAAAGAGGTATACCGACCATTTCTCTTTTGCACAATATTTTGGAGAAAGTTGATTTGGGCAACGCAGGTTTTACCGACAACAAGCTGCTTCAATACGCGTACAACTTTATTGGAACCAATCTTACTAAATTCATTTTGGCCTCCGATATTGTGGCAGTAACAATCAGTAAATATGTTTCGACTTTAGAAAAGAAATATAGGGCAAAGAATATAGCCCTCATTCCCCATGGTTCATTCGAAACGCCGCCAACTCCTGATTTCAATTTACCCTCAGGACCAAAGCAGGTAATGGCCTTTGGCAAGTTCGGAACTTATAAAAAAGTAGAAGTTTTAATCGAAGCGGTAGAAGTTATTAGGGGTCGTACCGATGAAGATATTGAAATTGTAATTGCCGGAACCGATAGCCCAAATACGCCTGGTTATATTGAGGAAATGAAACAAAAATACAGCCATGTAGACCAGCTTCGTTTTACGGGTTACGTGGCTGAAGAAGATGTTCCCGTTATTTTTGGAGAAAGTGCGGTCGTTGTTTTTCCGTACACTTCTACAACGGGCAGTTCGGGTGTATTGCACCAAGCGGGCAGCTATGGTAAAGCTGTGACTTTACCCGATCTAGGTGACCTCAGTATTTTGGTGAGAGAAGAAGGTTATAGAGGAGAATTCTTTATTCCTGAGGATAAATACTCCCTGGCAGATTCCATACAAAAAATTCTGACTGATGACGCCTATAGAACAGAACTTGCCCAAGCTAATTATAAGGCTGCTTGTTCATTACCGATGAGTACCATTACCAAAATGTATATCGATTATTTCAAAGCTATTCAAGTACAAAAATCAAAAGGTCAAGTTATTGACGTTAATGCTATAAAATTGTCCCCTGAAACAACTGATGTTTAATTATATCGAGCACCCCCTCAAAGAAACGGAATGATCATCATCATTCCGTTTTTCTTTTTTAGTACTGAATGAGATATTTTGAAGCTGCTTTTGGCCTTCCGTTGACATCATAGCATCCGAAGTATCGCTGAGGCTGTTTGCGCCAAGGTAAGCTACCTACCACCGACTTGGGCACATGTCTAAAGTCGTATAATGTCCAGAAGAGAAAAGGAATTTTTTTATCCATCAATGTACTTTGCATCTCTTCATAATAGGCTGCCTGCTCTTCCTCCGAACCCTTAAAAGCATTCCAAACCCCACTATATGAAGAAAGCCCATATTCTTGTAAAACAATTGGTTTTTCATCGTTCGCAACAGTCGTTTTCAAGGTATCATAAGAGGAAGTAAAATCACTTAACTTCTTATAGTAGTGAAAGGAAACGAAGTCGACCTCTTCCGATAAGTTTGCCGCAGCTTCGGGGCTGGCCCAACCCACCGTAATAGGGTGTTCGGTATCCCATTTTCTGATTTCCTTGAACATCTGTTTTAGCCATGCCAAAACAGTCTCCTTACCTCGAGATTTAAAATCAAGGTCTGGTTCATTCTTTACATCCCAAGCCAAAATTGCCTTATGGTCTTTTAATGCGGTAACTATTTGCTCGGTATGCCTATGGTTCAGTGTCCAATCAAATACATCATAATTTCCATAGAAATCAAAAAGTGTAACGACCACCTTAAGATTATTCTTTTCGGCCAAATCGAGTAATGAGCGGACTTTCGCCAATTTATCAAAATCAACATGGGCTGCACCAAAATCTTCATACGGAATAAAGATTCGAATGGTATTGAGGCCCATTGCCTTGATCAAATTAAAATCTTTGGCAATAATGGTATCGTTGTATTTTTTTCCGAACATATCCCAAGGGGTATCTTGCGGATAGTAATTAAGACCTTTGATATCTCTAATAAGCTTTCTGGTGCTATCGGAGAGTACAAAATCATCCGGAGGCCCTTCATCTGCCGGTTCAAACTTTGTAAAATGGCGGACGCGCCAAAAACCGTCTTCAAGTAGCATAATTACTCTATAAGCTTCTTGATTTTCTTGGTTCAAAACAGATTGACCGTTCAAGAATGATTCTTGGTGCAGATGTACGTTGTGGTCGGTAAAATATACTTGTGTACCGTCAGCACTATAAAAATCAAGCTTTGGATGATGATTTAACGAAGTTTGCTTGAAGGTAGCTTGGTTCGATTTATTTAGGTCAAGTATCCGTTGCAATTTTACGCGGGCGCTGTCGGTAAAATAATCTGAGATACCGTATCGGTTATTGGTAAAAAGAGCGGTATTCTTTACATACCAGCCGTTTAGGTAATCCCTCTCGATTTCGGCCAACGTTAGGGGCTCTATAGGACGGCCTTCTACCTTTGTAGTATCCCATTCAACTTTGGGTAGGTAAGACCGTACTTCATCAATATTCAAATGCAGACGTGACGAACGGTCGGCTCCGGTATTCAAATACGACCATACCGAACTGATACCGAACAATATAAGGGCATTGACACCGACAAAGGTGATCAATAATCCGATTCGTATGATCCACTTATTCCAATTCATCGTTGCCTAAAGCTACTTGAAATTCTTTGTTAATACCTGCTGCGGTAATAGTTATCTTGTACTTTCCGTTTTTATAAAACCTTTCTTGCAACTCAAAAGCGCCAACTCCCTTTGAAGAATTCGTCTTTTTGGTATCTATTAATTTACCTTGTTCATCGTACAATCTTAAGGTAATAAGTAGGCCATCGGGAGTCAATTGCTCCATAAATCCATGCATTGGTCCAATTTGTACTGCTCGGTTATCCTCAGAAAATTGAACATCGTAATCTTCAACAGCGGTTCTAAAAGATAGTTCGATGTCATTACTCTTCGATTCTCCCGTAACATAAGCGGTTACAGACCATTTACTGGCTTCAGTTGGGTGCAAGAGTCTGCCCGTGGCGACACCTGCCAAGGTCGTACCTGCGGTTTGAAGTCTAGCGGCTTTCTGGTCGGTGACCCTAAAATTCACCAAAGTACCGTCACTTACCACATTGCCAAAACGGTCTTTAATAATATCGGTGAAGAATTCTACCACCTGGTTACCATCGGCGTACTCATGAACCCGGGTGTAATCAATACTGAAATTAACCGAATTGGATGGGGTTATCATACTAGTCAGTTCCTTACCACTCACCTCACCTACCCCGGCACTTACTAGCATACGCCCAGTAGTATCAGAACTATAAAGATTATGCCAGATATATCCGTTCTTAATGGCAATTCCGACACTGTCGTGTAGATTGTCCATCTGTCTATTGATATCAACTTGAGTACCGTCAGGTAATGGGTTATCGTAAATGTCGGTCGGCACTACGAACAACATTGAAAAATCATTGCCCCCCGCCCTAATACTTCGAGGCCCAAAATAGGTCTCTATTTTGGTAACTTCATCCACTTTAGGCAAAACCTCAATCGTACCCTTTTGCAAAATTTCTTCCGAATAAACCAACTTCCAAGTGTAAGTGCCCGATTGACGCGTATTTTCGGGCTGTAATTGAAATTCTATATTAGCCCCACTCGTTTGAGGGTATAGAATTACTGGCCCCATACTCTGGTCTATTTTTAAATACGGCACTCCTTCACCCCTTACCTCGAAACTGATAACGGCTTTATCGCCAGCATAAATACGCTTTGGGGCTTCCGACAATTCTACTTCGATGGGTTGCGGTAATGAGATAGTAGCCTCACCGCTACAAGCAATAAGTAAAAAAGGAAGTAATATGATTAAAATGCGCCCCACTTTATTCTCTACTTCGGATTTCCTATGTAACTGTTCAATTCGAGCTTGACAAAGTCAAAACTATCACCGTCGAACGGCTGAAGCAGTTCGCCGGCATGGCTAAGATCTCTATCAGGCACCACTTTTTTAGCTATTGAAGAATTCGGTAATCCGTTCACAAAACAATTTTTAAGGCTGCTATTAATAATGTCGAGCCCTTCTACATTAACGAAAGAATACTCAAAAGGTTGTTTGCGCTGAACCCGAACACCATCTTTTACAAATTTATGGTCTACCCATACCAGTTCTTGGTCTTCATCATAGTAAGAAACCAGTAATAAGGGAATGGTAACTTCCTGTATTCCTGAATTATATAATTCACCGCTCACCTTCTCATCTTCAAGGTTCAAAGACTGTATGGTCAACCCCTTATATAAATCGGTGTTAGCTACGTTACCGGCGCATTGTAAATTGAATTTAGTCGGTTGCTCTTCTAATTCTATAGGGGTGAATTCATCAGGGTTGAACGTTGGCGGTATCGTATCTTTTGTTTGAGACCAGGCAATACCTTCAAAGTTAATCTTAAAAGAGGTTGTCTCCATCGGCATCAACTTATGTTTGATATGATATTTCGCATCATAATTCGCCAATTCTTTGTTGGCGTCGTTATAAAGCGTTGCCTTGATAACAACATCGGCCGGTATGTTGTCTACATTCTGTAATTCTCCGATTACGGAGTACTGCCCATCATAACAGACAAGTTTGGCGGCCAAGACCTCAAGCACCGGTTGTTTAAGAACATCTTCATGGTGGGTCTGTTGTGTCGTAATTCTACGGCGGCCGTGGTTGTAGAACTTGGTGTCGTTCGAACTAAAAAGCTGATCCGGCGGGATATCGGTATCTAAGTAGGATGGTAATATGAACCACTTTCCGTTTCTTTTGACCAAGTCATGATAATAAACTTTATGAACACGCTCTAGAGGGGTAACCCAATCGGTATTTACGATAGCCTTTGCTCCCGATTCACTTTCTTCGGTTATGGAAACCTCCATAGCATCAAGTTTGGCATATGAACTTAAGATTCCGTCGGTAACGGAAACCTCTAGCATGTACTGGGCAATGGGCACCTCTTTCTCCTTATCTAAATAAGAATGAGCGGTTTCAAACTCTTTAAAATCCAAAGCATTGTAGTATGAAGTAATCACATTTTCCGGAGAACGTTGACTCGTATTATGTATGTAAAACACATAAATACCATATCCTAAACAAACCAAAACCACCAATGCCCAAACATGGTTTGCCAGAACCATCAAGTTAGGAAATCTTTTATACGCAACCCGATACCTGAAATAATCTGGTTCGGGTAATATTTTCGACTTAAGAACCCGAAACCATAACATTTGAACATTGATGAAAAATGCCACTAAAACGGTTAATATGGGAATGACACCCCACATTATCTTTGACCATTTGGGCACATCATCTTTCGGTAAAATGGCAGGCATGGGGGGCACATTCAGCTTTTCCCAAACCATGATTCCGTTTTCTAACTGTTGTAAACGCTGCCAACCACAGAAATACAATAGGGGGTCATAAAATTTATCGTTCGAAAAGATATATTTCAAGTTGTATTTCTCAGGTACCGTCAAAAACTGTTGCAATGAACCAATGCCCTCGACCCCTCTAAATTTAGAATTTTCAAGGCGCTCTATCGCCCTGGTCGTCAATTCGGGAAGACGTCGTGCAGAGTGATAGTTTCCGTCAACCGTCATCGCTTTGGTCTGCGCCGAAAGCCACGCCATTTGATCACCAAAACCCAAAGGCAGGTAACGCCATCGGTCGTGCTGGTCTTGATTTAAAAAATTGACAATTGGAAGCATCTTGATTTTAGCTGGCTGTGATGGTCTAAAATAACCAAGACTCATGGTGAAAATGACCATGAATAGAACGCCCCCAGCAATACAACCGCCAAGAATTCGATGGTAGACCGAACCGAACTTTCTTTGAATCTTATCTTTGATATCTCCCTCTACCATTCGATAGGCAAATTCCCCAAAAATAGGGAGGGCCATAATAGTGGCCCAAAGTGTAAAGCGGTCTAACGTCAGAATATTAAATGCCGTTTCACCTAATATTTTTAAAGGAATCGGTGTCGTACCTCCGGTACCTAAGATGGTCAACATGGTCATTGAAAGCCCGAAAAAGAGGTATCTCTTGCTGTAGAATCTATAAAAAATATAAGGAATCAAAAACAAAAGAATTCCCCAAGGAATCATAAAAAAAACCAATCCTGAAGAAGTTACTTCTAAAAAATTGTCTCTTGAACCATGTGGAATGGGTACCTGTGTAATAGGGTTCTTCTTTGAATTGATCCAATAAGGTAAAATACAGGTAACAATGAGAATCAATGAGCAAAAACCAAAAGTAACAATGCGCCAAAAGAGTTGCCGGAACGATTTCCAAAAAACAAAAAAAGTAAGCTCTTTGTAGGAATTGACCTTGTCTCTAGAGACATCCATTAGAACCATGCCTATCAATGGAAATATGAAGAAAACCATTCCGAAAATAGGGGTAACATGATGGCTTGTTACCGTTACCGCAATTAACGACAAACTGGTAAACAAATACAGTTTTTTACCCGTTTTCAACCATAGGTAAATCTCTGTGAGACTGTGCATTAATATAGACAGGGCCGATATGCTCGGTAATTGTCCAAAAATGTGCAATGTTTCAATAAAGGTCGAAGAAAACACTGCCAATATAGCTGTATAACCGGCCACCTTTTTGTCGCCCGTCATCAACAATCCAAAGCGGTAGGCCCCAGTAACGTATAATAAAATAGCCAGTAGACCGACGGTAAACAAACCAAATTTCAGCCCCCCGATATATGATAAGATACCTATCATTTGGTGAACTAGGGGCGGATAACCCTGTACCGTAAAACCGGTATACCATCGGTAATCCCAAGGTTCGAACCAGCTATTGGCGTAATGGTCGGCAAAGAAAAGGTGTATTAAAGCATCATACGTATATTCTAAAGTGAAGAATATACTTGATCCATGAAATGCCACCCCTATGAACAGGGCCACTACCAATAATGTATTAGTTCCCTTCATTTAAACAAATTATGTAAGAAATAACAACAATAAATAAAGGAAATTATTGTTATGTACTTAGAAAATCGCACAGTGATTACCTTAATATATAATCTAGGCTCAGCAAAGGCAGTCTAAAACTGTACGAAAAACCAAAATACCCAAATCTAAACTCGATCCGTATGAAGATATTAGCGATTGATGACCAGCAACTGATTTTAATGTCAGTCAAAAAAAGACTTACTGAAATTGGTTATGAGGTAGCCACGGCCAATAATGGTGAAAAAGGAATTGAACTTTTCGATTCGTTTGAACCAGATTTGGTTCTACTTGACATAAACATGCCCGGAATGTCTGGCTTGAATGTAGTTCAGTACATAAGGCAAGATAGAAGCTCAAAAACTCCTATTATCGTTATGTCAGGCAATACCGATGAAAAGGTCATTGTCGATGGTTTTGAGTTAGGCATCGAAGATTACATGAAGAAGCCGGTAAGTCTAGATGAGATGTCTGCCCGAATCAAAAGAATTGTTGGGGTACCCGAAAATAGTAGTAATCAGAAGACGACCACCGACACCCAGATGTTGCAGAAACATTGCGTGGGGGTTGTTATACCGTGCTATAACGAAGAAGAAAGGTTGTCAAGCGATGAGTTCAAAAAATTTGCCTACCAGAACCTTGGTTACCATCTGTGTTTTGTAAATGATGGTAGTACCGATAATACATTGGCTGTATTGAAAGAACTTCAAAAAGGCAATGAAAATAATATAAGTGTTTACAATTGTGAGAAAAACGGAGGAAAGGCCGAAGCCGTAAGGCAGGGCGTACTTCATTTGTCCAAAGATGAGCAACTTGATTATATCGGTTATTTAGACGCTGATTTATCTACCGATTTTCGTGATTTTGATGATTTGGTAAAAACCCTTGAAAACTCAGAGTTCAAGATTGTAAGCGGATCACGAATAAGTCGTATGGGAGCGAACATCACCAAAGAATCGGCCCGAAAAATTATCAGCATCACTATTAACATGATCATTCAAAAAATATTAGGCATGCCCTTTCAAGACACCCAATGTGGTGCCAAGATTATGGACAGGGATATCGTTACTAATATGTTTCAAAAGAAATTTGTTACCAAATGGCTTTTTGATGTAGAGATATTCATGCGTATGAGAAGGTACTACGGCAAAGAAGAGGCCAAAAGATTGATTTGTGAGCAGCCCCTAAAGCGCTGGATTCATGCTGATGGATCAAAACTTTCAATGAAAGATTCGGTTAAGATTGTCGGTCAATTGGCCCAGATAGCCTACCGCTATCGGTAATTAGAAGGGTTTAACTTTTGACCTGATAGAGATTTAATAAATGTGTCATAAAAAAGCATGGTATAGGCCATGCTTTTTGTTTTACGATATTTCGACTTTAATTCTTTTATAAAAAATCTATTTTCATGATATTTGCAGGCCCTAAGAATTATTAGGGTTTCTTTTCCGCGCACGTGGCGGAATTGGTAGACGCGCCAGCTTGAGGGGCTGGTGACCATTAGGTCGTGGAAGTTCGAGTCTTCTCGTGCGCACAAAAGCCATCTTCTTGATTGAAGATGGCTTTTTTATTGGCCTTATTTAATATCTCGTAGGGCGTCGCCCATCTTTTTTAAGTACCTTTTGAAAAACAAAAAGGTCAAAACGGCTAAGTAATCAATTAATTTTATAAATTTGTTTAACAATCTTTAAAAAAAGATGAACAATATTAAAAAAAGGTTCAGCATCAAAGACTTGGAAAATCTTTCCGGAATCAAAGCGCACACCATCAGAATTTGGGAAAAAAGGTACGATTTGCTATCACCTGAAAGAACCAGTACCAATATTAGAACCTATTCACTGAGCAGCCTTCAGAAATTATTGAACATCACCCTTCTATACAACCACGGTCATAAAATTTCAAAAATTGCGAAAATACCGGATCAGAATATTCCTGAAATGGTTCGCGATATTGTTGCCCACAACAGTGTAAAGAACCATAGCATCAATGCTTTTAAACTTTCGATGATCAATTTCGATCAAACGCTGTTCATGAAAACCTATGATGGTTTGCAAGGCCATAAAAAATTTCATGAAATTTTTAGAGAGGTATTCATACCACTACTTAATGAGTTGGGCATGCTTTGGCAAACAGATACTATAAGTCCGGCACACGAACACTTTCTGACCAACCTGATCAAACAGAAAATTGTTGTCAATACCGAGGAGCATCAAAGCAAGCAGCCCAACAGAAATGATAAAATTTTTGTTCCCTTTTTACCCGACAACGAAATTCACGAAATAGGCCTTTTATTTATCAATTATGAAATTGTAAGGCGAGGTTATCGATCTATTTACCTAGGGCAAACGGTGCCGCTAGATAATCTGACCGAAGTTTTAAAGTATTTCGATAATGTTTGCTTTGTTTCTTATTTCACGGTTGATCCTACAAAAGATTACATCGAAAAATATATCAATGACTTTCAAGAGATTGCCAAAAAGTTCAATCACCCAGAATTGTGGCTTTTAGGTCAACAAGTGCAATACTTGAATTCGGAGAAGCTGCCGGATAATATTAGAACCTTTACGTCAATTGAAGAGGTAACACAAAATTTATAAAACATTAAATGGGTAAAAAAGTAATCATAATCGGTTCAGGATTTTCCTCTTTGTCGGCATCTTGTTATCTGGCAAAAAGCGGTTATGACGTTACTATTTACGAGAAGAACGCATCTATCGGCGGTAGGGCTAGGCAGTTGAAAAAAGAGGGGTTCACTTTTGACATGGGCCCTAGCTGGTACTGGATGCCAGATATTTTTGAGAAATTTTTCAGAGACTTCGGAAAAAGCACCTCCGACTATTATCACCTAGATCGCCTAAATCCCGCTTATTCTATATTCTTTAAGGATGAGGTAGTTACTATTGGTGATACCTTGGAGAAAATATGTTTAGAATTTGAGCGCATTGAAGAAGGAAGCTCTCCACATCTCCGAAATTTTATATCAAGGGCACAGAAAAACTATGATATAGCGATTAATAAGGTAGTTTTAAGACCTGGTCTTTCACCTTTAGAGCTCGTTACACCTGAAACCGTACTTAGACTAGACCAGTTCTTTAAGACTATTAGCGGCGAAGTGCGAAAAAAGTTCAAGAATCCGAAATTGGTAGCGACCTTAGAATTTCCCGTTCTTTTTCTAGGTGCAAAACCCGATAATACTCCTTCATTTTACAGCTTTATGAACTATGCCGATTTTGGTCTCGGCACATGGCATCCCAAAGGTGGCATGTACGAAGTAATCAAGGCGATGGGTCAATTGGCAACTGAACTGGGGGTAGAAATAATTACTGACAGTGCGGTTAAGAATATTGTGGTGACCGATGGCATCGCAACAGGAGTTATTACCAATGGCGAAGAAAAAAAGGCCGATATCGTTCTGAGCGGGGCAGACTATCACCATTCAGAGAGTCTGTTAGTGCCCGAATATCGCCAATACAGTGAAGGTTATTGGAAGAATAAGGTATTTGCTCCCTCTTCCCTCCTGTTTTACATTGGTTTCGACCAAAAATTAGCCAACATACAACACCACAACCTCTTTTTTGATACCGATTTTCAAGCCCATGCCGAAAGTATCTATGATTGCCCCGAATGGCCTCAAGATCCTTTGTTCTATGCCAACTTTCCTTCGGTAACTGATAGTTCAATGGCACCTAAAGACAAAGAGACCGGTTTTTTTCTGGTTCCGATTGCCCCGGGGCTCGAAGATACCCCTCAACTACGTGCACAATATTTTGATATAATCATGGATCGTTTTGAAAAGCTCACGAAACAAAATGTACGCAACCACATCATTTTAAACGAGTCTTTTTGCGTAAACGATTTTATAGAAGAGTACAACTCATACCAGGGTAACGCCTACGGTATGGCCAATACATTAACACAAACAGCCTTTTTAAGACCCAAACTAAAGAGTAAAAAGGTGAAGAATTTATTCTTTACCGGACAGTTGACAGTACCCGGACCCGGGGTGCCGCCAGCATTAATTTCAGGAAAATTAGTTTCCGAACTCATCATGAAAAATCTTAAGTAAAATCTATGAAGGCACTATTTGACAATGTATCGTACCGCTGTAGTAAAGTGGTCACCAAATCATACAGCACCTCTTTTGGTCTGGCTACCAAAATGCTATCGCCATCGATAAGAACCGATATATACAATATTTATGGTTTTGTTCGATTTGCAGACGAAATTGTTGATTCTTTTCATGACTATGATAAAGAAACACTGTTCAATGAGTTTCAAATCGAGTTGGATAAGGCTTTAAAGAACAAAATCAGTCTAAATCCGATTCTTAATTCTTTTCAACATACCTATCATAATTATAACATACCTTATCATTTGGTGGCTTCTTTTATGAAAAGTATGCGAACCGATTTATATAAAAGTACTTATCTCTCAGATGACGAGTATAAAGAATATATTTATGGTTCTGCCGATGTGGTAGGTCTAATGTGCTTGAAGGTATTCGTGAAGGGCAATGAAGAAAAGTATAACGACTTAAAAGAATCTGCCATGGCTTTGGGTTCCGCATTTCAAAAAGTCAATTTTCTTCGAGATTTAAAGGCTGATTACGAAGAACTCAACCGAAGTTACTTTCCGAACACTAATTTTAAAGAGCTTGACGAAATCACCAAAACAAGTATTGTTGACGACATAAAGGCTGATTTTGCACTCGGATATTCAGGTATCGTAAAACTACCACCAGAGGCTCAATTTGGGGTTTATACAGCCTATAGATATTATTATCGCTTGCTCAAAAAATTACAGAACACTCCTCCACTGGAAATTAAGAACGTACGTATCAGGGTACCTAATTATGAAAAATTTGGTTTACTGGCGAGATCCTATGTAAATTATAAACTCAACCTCGTATAGTATGACAATTTTAATTTGGATTTTAATTTTTGTGGGAACCTTTTGTTTTATGGAGTTTATGGCATGGTTCACACATAAGTACATCATGCATGGCTTTCTTTGGAGCCTGCATAGAGATCATCATAAAAAAGACCACGATTCATGGTTTGAAAGAAACGATGCTTTTTTTGTTTTTTATGCCGTGGTAAGTATGGTATTGTTCTATTTGGGTGCTCAAACTTGGTTTTGGTACGGGTGGCCCCTAGGTTTTGGTATTTTAGCCTATGGTATAGCCTATTTTCTGGTTCACGACATCTTTATTCATCAGAGGTTCAAAATGTTTCGTAACACCAACCATTGGTACGCTAAAGGTGTAAGAAGGGCGCACAAAATGCATCACAAACATTTGGGTAAAAGTCACGGGGAATGTTTCGGTATGCTGCTTGTTCCGTTTAAATACTTTAAGAATTGATTACTGGGTGAGTTTAGTTAACAAAGACACTATCTCATCATTATACCAATCTTTGTTCTTTACAGATTTTACTGCGATTCGCCCTTGCCCGTCAATTATATAAGTTCCTGATGGCTCAGGAATTTTAAGAGGCGCAGGTTCGCCAACGATTCGATAGGTTATGGGAAAAGTAAACTTGTTCTCTGACATAAATTCTTCAACGGGTTCGCGCTCTTCGTTGGTCACCACGTAAAAGTCAACATCCTCGTTAAACCCCTCATACAATTTTTGAATATCTGCCAATTCAGATACACTTGGTAAATGCCATGAGGCCCAAAAGTGAATGAAAACTGGTTTACCTTTTGATTTCTCAAAGTTGAAGTAATTCCAATCCGCATCCTTCAGACTCCAGTCATAGCCGGCTATTTTATCTTGATTCGGTTCTTTAATTATTTCCGGGGCCGAGGCAAAAATTTGCATCAACCAAACTTTTGACCAATACCCAACAGGGGTTACAAAAAAGGAAAGAGCTATAGCTATGACCGCTAGGGTCAAAACGGTTTTACGTTTCATACTCGGTTAATGTTGCCCAAAACTAAAAAACTCCCACTTAGCAGCGGGAGTTTTTTATCTAAATTTAATGCTTACCAAACTTTAGGCGGCATTTTCTCTTTTAATTACATTCAACGCAGAACCTTCTTTAAACCAACCAATTTGGGCGGCGTTATAAGTATGGTTTGCTTTGATAGTATCTTTTGAACCATCTGCATGAACTATTTCAATGGTCAAAGGTTTATCAGGAGCAAATTCAGCTAGATCAACAAAGTTGAAAGTATCATCTTCTTGAATAAGGTCGTAATCGCTTTCATTGGCAAACGTTAAGGCCAACATACCTTGTTTCTTTAGATTGGTCTCGTGAATACGGGCAAAAGATTTTACTAATACCGCAGCTACCCCTAAATGTCTAGGTTGCATCGCTGCATGCTCACGAGAAGAACCTTCACCATAGTTATGGTCACCCACCACAATAGTTCTGATACCCTTCGCTTTGTACTCGCGCTGTACATCGGGTACACCGCCATATTCACCGCTCAGTTGACTCTTCACAAAGTTGGTTTTCTTGTTAAAGGCATTAACAGCACCAATCAACGTATTGTTGGCGATGTTATCTAAGTGACCTCTAAAACGTAACCAAGGGCCCGCCATAGAAATATGATCCGTAGTACATTTACCAAAAGCCTTGATCAACAATTTTGCACCTTTCATCTGTTCAGGTTGAATAGGCTCAAAAGGACTCAATATTTGTAAACGCTCAGAATCAGTAGCAACTTTTACTTCTACACTTGAACCATCTTCCTTTGGTGCCAAATAACCTGCATCTTCGACCTCGAAGCCTTTAATTGGCAATTCAATGCCCATAGGCTCATCAAGCTTCACTTCCTCACCATCTTCATTGATCAAAGAATCTTTCATCGGATCAAAATCCAACTTACCTGAAATGGCAATTGCGGCTACCATTTCCGGTGAACCAACAAATGCGTGGGTATTTGGGTTTCCATCGGCTCTTTTAGAGAAGTTTCTGTTAAAAGAATGTACAATGGTGTTCTTTTCCTCTCCTTTCAAATCACTTCTATCCCACTGACCGATACATGGCCCGCATGCATTGGTAAACACGGTTGCTCCTAAATCTTCGAAGATTTGCAACAGACCATCACGTTCGGCTGTATAGCGAATCTGCTCTGAACCTGGGTTAATACCGAAATCTGACTTCGGCTTAATTTTCTTGGTAATAGCTTGCTTTGCGATAGAGGCTGCACGAGTCAAATCTTCGTAGGAAGAGTTGGTACAAGAACCGATCAACCCCCAATCAACATTGATTGGCCATCCGTTTTCTTTGGCCTTCACACCCAACTCACCTACTGGCGTAGCCAAATCTGGGGTAAATGGTCCGTTCAAATGCGGCCTAAGCTCATCTAGGTTTATCTCAATCAATTCATCAAAGTACTGCTCAGGGTTGGCATACACCTCTTCGTCTGCAGTCAAATATTCTCTTACTTTATTAGCCTCATCGGCAACATCGCTTCTGTCGGTAGCTCTTAGGTAACGCTCCATAGAATCGTCGTAACCAAAAGTGGAAGTAGTTGCACCTACCTCAGCACCCATATTACAGATAGTACCTTTACCGGTACATGAAAGATTCTTGGCACCTTCACCAAAATATTCAATGATTGCACCTGTACCACCTTTAACGGTTAGAATACCGGCTACTTTAAGAATTACATCTTTTGCGGAAGTCCAACCAGAAATATTACCGGTTAATTTGACTCCTATCAATTTAGGAAATTTAAGTTCCCAAGCCATTCCGGCCATTACATCAACTGCATCGGCACCACCAACACCAATGGCCACCATACCCAAACCACCAGCGTTCACCGTGTGAGAATCGGTACCTATCATCATTCCTCCAGGAAATGCATAATTTTCAAGAACTACCTGGTGAATTATACCTGCACCTGGTTTCCAGAAACCGATTCCGTATTTATTCGAAACCGACTCTAAAAAATCGAAAACCTCGGCACTAGTGCTATTGGCTGACTGCAAATCTTTCGCAGCACCACTTTTTGCTTGTATCAAGTGATCACAGTGAACTGTAGTTGGAACGGCCACTTTTTTCTTTCCGGCCTGCATAAATTGCAAAAGGGCCATCTGAGCCGTGGCATCTTGACAGGCAATACGATCCGGAGCAAAATCAACATAGTCTTTCCCCCTTTTAAATGCAGTGGTAGGGTTACCGTCCCACAGGTGGGAATATAAAATTTTCTCCGAAAGGGTAAGAGGTTTGCCAACTATTTCACGGGCCTTATCAACACGCTCGGCCATGTTGGCGTACACCCCTTTTATCATATCGATATCGAATGCCATTATTTTATCTTGTTTTAGGTTATTGTAATCCCGTAAAATTAATAAAATAGAAGGGGCAAATAAAATTTTTAGGGTAGGATTGCGGTGTTTTTAATCAATTTAAATAATAATGAGAATTCTGTGATAAAAATGGCAGCTAAACGGATTGCGAACCCTGCCAAAACCTATTTTTTTGGGAATAAAATTGAACGCTAAAATCGATTGTTTGAAAGGATTTTAGTTTACCAAGAAAATTGAAGTATCTGGTGATAAAACAACTCTAGTTCAGATAGTGATTTAGAGCAATTCGGCAATTATTTGCTCTTCTGAAATACCTTCCGCCTCTGCCTTGTAATTCTTAATAATTCTATGACGCAATATGCCTATAGCAACTGCCTGAACATCTTCGGCATCGGGTGAGAATTTACCGTTCACCGCTGCATGGGCCTTTGCCGCCAAAATAAGGTTTTGTGAGGCCCTCGGCCCCGCTCCCCAATCTATGTACTGCTGAACAAATTCTGAAGTGCCACTTAAATTCGGCCTGGTGGAGTTCACGAGTTTCACGGCATATTCAATCACGTTTTCGGGTACGGGAATGCGTCTTATCAAATGTTGAACGGCTACTATCTCATCTGCATTGAACAAAGGATTAACGGTTACCGTATCATCGGTAGTAGTCGTTTTAACCACCTCTATTTCTTCGGCTATAGACGGATATTTAAGTTCGATAGCGAACATAAACCTATCTAATTGGGCTTCTGGTAAAGGGTAAGTACCTTCTTGCTCTATAGGATTTTGGGTAGCCAAAACAAAATATGGGAGTGAAAGTTGATGTTGCACACCGGAAATTGTCACAGCCCTTTCTTGCATCGCTTCCAATAAAGCAGCTTGGGTCTTTGGCGGAGTTCTATTGATTTCATCTGCCAAAATTATGTTGGCAAAAACAGGCCCCTTGATAAATTTAAATTTTCGGTCTTGATCTAATATTTCGCTACCGAGAATATCACTGGGCATTAAATCAGGTGTAAATTGAATTCTCTTAAAATCTAGCCCCAAGGTCTGGGCGATGGTATTGACCATTAAGGTCTTTGCCAACCCGGGCACACCAATCAATAAAGAATGCCCCCCTGTATAGATGCTTAAAAGAATCTGATCAATTACCTCATTTTGGCCAACTATTACCTTGGCGATTTCATTTTTGAGGGCCTTATGCTTTTCAACCAGGTTTTCAATTGCCGTTACATCTGACATGCAATTACTGTTTTACCCAGTTATTGGCAAAATCGCAATCGTGGTTAGATTCATTAACACTGATATAGGTTTCTTCGATGTGCTCGTCCATCCACTTTTTAATCTCGTTGTATTGCTTTTCTGTCTTCGCCAATTGCTGGATCTTCAGGTAGTCTTTCGCAAAATCTGCTTCGTGCTCATCGAACCTATTGGTCACCTTAAGAATTTTGTATTTCGGACCTCCTCCCCTTGGGTCTTGCTCCAAGATAGGATTAGAAACCTCATCATCTTTAAGATTTCTTACTTGATTGTAAAGGGTCGGATCCATTTTGGTAAGCTCAAAACGGCTATCGAAAGTGGTAGGGTTTCTTAACAGCCCACCATCAAATTTAGTTTCCTTCTCATCTGAAAAATTCAAAGCCGCCTGGGCGAAGGTGTACTTACCTTCTGAAATATGCTTTCTAATGGTGTCAAGTTCCGATTTCGCATCATCCAGGGCCTTTTGGGAGATTTCAGGCTGCATTAAAATATGCCTCAAATCCAATTCCTGGCCTCTTATTTTCTCAATATAAATAATATGATATCCAAATTGGGTCTCAAAAGGTTCTGAAATCTCACCTTCCTTAAGGCTAAAAGCAACATCTTTAAAGGTCTTATCAAAACCGGTTTCTTTTGTAATACTATAAAAACCACCTTTAGACTTAGAGCCTGGGTCTTGTGAGTAAAGAATGGCCTTCACGCTAAAACTAGCATCATTGTCTTCTACATCTGCCTTGATGGCATTGAGTTTATCTACAACATTTTGCTTTTCTTTTTCTGATGGTTCAGGAGATTTTACAATTTGTGCGATTTCCATTTCTGCACCAAAAACAGGTCGCTCTTCTTTCGGAATCTTATTATAGAACTGACGAACTTCTTCCGGCGTAATCTCTACACCTTCAACAATGCTTCCCTGCATTTTTTCAGAAAGCATTCTCAACTTGTTGATCTTGTTAATGTCTTCACGAAGGCTAGCCTCATCTTCCTTCTTATAGAATTTCAGCAATTTTTCCATCGAACCGATCTGCTGTACGAACCCCTGTATCTGACGCTCGGTAGTCGCTGCCACCTCATCATCGGATACCAAAAGACTGTCTTGAACCGCTTGGTGAGCATACAGACGGTCTTCCATCAGTTTTCCTAAAAGTCCGCAGCGGGTAATATCTGCCGTTGAGGCGCCTTGGCTTTTTAAATCGATCAATGTCTTTTCGATATCGGAATCAAGAATTACATAATCACCGACTACGGCGGCAATACCATCAAGTTTTACCTTCTTGAAGTTTCTTACGGTATCTTTAGTTACGACGGGTGCTTCAGTTTCTGTAGTTACTAATGCTTCATCTTGCGCATCTTGCTCTGTAACCGTCTCTTGTGCAAAGCCCGTAATGGCGATTACTGACATCAAAGAAAATAATCCTAATACTTTATTCATCATCTGTATAGATTTCAAATTCATTTTTTTTAATGGCCTCATCCAATATTTCAGTCTCCAGTTTACGAAGAAAGTCGAGCTTTCTACGGCTTAGAAGAACTTGTTCTATTTGAGGTTCTATATAAGACAAAGGTGCAATTTCGTTCACCTCTTTTACATCGACGATTTTAGCCAAATATACCCCCTTCTCATCCTCTAACTCGAAAAATTGTGATTTTTTTAGATGTTTATCGGCATCTTCAAATGTTAATGGAGGTATTTCACCTATAACCCTGGCAGCACTGACCCAAAGTGAGTCATTAAAGTTCAGTTTTCTAAACTGTACCCCTATACTGTCTAAATAAACCTTATCTTCTGGTTTAAAGCTCTTTAGTCTATCAATAACTTCATCTTTGTTCAAAAATTGTTTGGGAAGCTCTACAAATCGCAATTGAACTACCTTTTCTTTTAGCTTAAAATTCTCTTTCTCAGCTTCATAGAACTGTTCCAATTGCGAATTACTAATGATAGAATCGCTTCCTTGACGAACCAATGCTTCTTTATACGCCCTTGTATAAAGGTCGGTACGATAGTTTGCTACCAAAGCATCATACTCCGATAGTTTGTCTTCCGGAAGGTTGATTTTGGCCTTATCTAACAGCAATTGTTTTGAAGCCCAATTATTGATATAATTCGTAACGAACGAAGCACTGTCTTCTTTCGAAATACCTTGTGCCAAAAGTTTAGATACCTCTTCTTTGTACAAATAGTTTTCGCCTACCCGAGCAATATACTCGGGCTCCTCTTTCTTGAAAAAGGAACCACAACCCACGGCCACCATCATTAAAAGTAATGGAAAGCCTCTTTTCACCCTTACTTTTTTGAAGAGTTGTAAAAATTTCATCCTGCAAAAATAAAAAAACCGAAATGGCGTGCAAAGCCTAACCTATTACTTAACAGATTTTTGGCGACCGCCTATTTTATTCATTACTTTAGGCTTGCATTGTTCAACAATGAGATATTCAATTCCAAAGCCAGACCTGAATACTTACGATACAAATATTCACAATGAAATATACGACAGAAATTAGGGTAAATGTACCTCGCCAAGTTTTCATTACAAAAATGGATAATGCAGATAACATGAAGCATTGGCAGGAAGGCCTTCTTTCGTTCGAATTTCTATCAGGAAAACCGGGAAGCGAAGGGGCGAAAATGGAACTGACCTATAAAATGAAAAACAGGGAAATGGTCTTGATCGAAACTATTTTAAAAAATAATTTCCCTTTTGAATTTCACGCCACTTACGATGCCAAAAATGTGCATAACATTCAAAAAAATTATTTTCAGGATATTGATGGGCATAGCACACAGTGGATCTGCGAAACCGAATTTCAATTTTCGGGACTCATGATGAAGACCATGGGCTTCTTAATGCCAGGCGCTTTTAAAAAGCAAACACTTAAATACATGAAAGACTTCAAGGCCTTTGCCGAAGACAGAATTTCGGTATCAAAATAAAATAGAGAGATGGAGAGGAAAATAAAAATGATTTGGGATTTTAGAGGGCCGGCAGCAGAAAAAACGGCAGAACATCACGTAATCCACTTAAAAGAATTTATCGCAGTTGAAAAAACAGAACTTGATATTACAGGTCACCAGCAATTAAATGAAATGCATAGTATTGCCTACATGGTGGTGACAGAGAACGAAATGAAAGCCATACGCGATGCCCTTCGGCCTCATCGTGGTGAAATCTATGAAGAATAAGGCCTATGAACATTAGAAGCCTTATCTTTATCATCAGTGTTGTGTTTCTGACATGCAAACCGACCAAAACGATTGAAGATCCCTTGTTGCATGTTCTCAGTTCAGAACAACCTGAAATCAAAAGGGTCATTGACAGTCTGGAACAATTTGAAGTACAAATAAGATACACCCAAATCAATAGAACTGAACAAGGTGTAACCTTTAAAGATTATGACTTTCAGGTTAACGACAATCAATATTTTTACCCCGCCAGTACGGTAAAGTTTCCGATTGCCGTTCTGGCTTTGGAAAAACTGAACGAATTGAATTCGATTCAGATGAACACTCGTTTTTATATAGAAGGAGACTCGGTAGAAACTACTTTTTTAAAAACGATTTCCGAAATTTTTGCTGTGAGCGATAACGACGCCAACAACCGTTTGGTTGAATTCATGGGCCAAGATTACATCAATTCTACCCTAAAGGCCAAAAAAATTGCTCCTGTTCGAATCGCCCATCGCTTGGGGTACCATTCAGAAGATCTGGCTACAAAACCACTGGTCATCTATGAGAACGACAGTACCACGACCCAACTGCCATCTACTATCAATACAGCACCTGAGCAATTGAATTTAGATAAAATAAAAAAGGGTAATGGATACTACGATGAGGAAAATCTCATTGAAGAACCTTATGATTTCAGTTTCAAGAATTATTATCCTATCAGTACCCAACATGAGGTCTTAAAACGGGTAATTTTTCCTGATGTGTTCGAAACGTCGGAACAATTTCATCTTTCGGAAGAACAAAGCTCTGCTTTACTGAAAGCAATGCACACGGTACCAAGAAAGGTGGGTTACGATCCAAAAACCTACTACGATGGTTATTGCAAATTCTTTATGTACGGAGATACGAAAGAAAATATTCCGGATCACATTGAAATCTACAATAAAGTAGGTTTTGCTTACGGTACTTTGACCGATTGCGCCTATATAAAAGATTTGAATAACCAAGTTGATTTCTTGATTACCGCTACCATTTTGGTCAATAAAAATGGTATTTTTAATGACAATGATTATGAATACGAAGAGGTAGGCATTCCTTTTTTGGCAGAGTTGGGCAGACAGCTATACCAACTTGAACTAAGCCGGAAAAAATAAATTCGATTTTACTGTAAAACTCAAAACCTTGGCAACTATGGGCAATTTGACTTTTGAATCGTTTACCAAAAAAATCTACCTGAAAAGCTCTTTGAAAAAGCTTTATTGGTGCTGGGCAACTAAAGAAGGTATTTGCACTTGGTTTCTAAGTAGCGCTCAATATGCAACAAAAGAAGGCGAAATCAGAAAGATGGACGAGCCTGTTCAAGAGGGCGACAACTATGTTTGGGAATGGCATAATTGGAACGGTCAAGAGAAAGGTCAAATTTTATTTGCCAATGGTGTCGACCATCTTGAATTTTCATTCGCGGGAAGTTGTAAAGTATCCATCAAACTTAAGGAAGTGAATTCTTTTATTCTACTCACCTTAAATCAATATGATATTCCGACAGATGAGAAAAGTAAAATGAACATTTACAATGGCTGTAGCAACGGATGGACTTTCTGGATGGCCAATCTAAAGGCCTATGTAGAACACGGCATTCTTTTAAATGAAACCGAGAACGACCTTACCAATGAACCACTTGCAGGTCACATTTTCGTAAATATGTAAAAATGTACGATAAGGTAAAAAGTATAAGAACGTTTA
The DNA here is from genome assembly GCF_003687485.1 of Euzebyella marina. Taxonomy (GTDB): domain Bacteria; phylum Bacteroidota; class Bacteroidia; order Flavobacteriales; family Flavobacteriaceae; genus Euzebyella; species Euzebyella marina. The sequence continues at coordinate 3,596,538 of NZ_CP032050.1, forward strand.
TCGGGGCCCACAATTTTGAAGAATCTAGGCTCTTTTATCAATCTCTTGACTTTGAGGAGAGAGTTATAAGTGACAAAATGAGCTTATTTATTGTCAACGACCATCTTTCTTTCTATCTGCAAGATTATTATGTGAAAGATTGGATAGACAATTCAATGGTTCTTTTGGAAATGGAAGATTTAGATGCCTATTATGACTATCTAAGGTCCAAAAACTTAAGAAGTCGATTTAGTACGGTCAAATTTACCAAGATCAAGAATTTCGATTACGGACGGGAAATTTTCTTGCACGACCCCTCAGGCGTTCTATGGCACTTTTGTGAATTAAAAAAATAAAGCGCCTTACATAAAGACTTCGCATCGCAACCTCATAAATCTTGAGTACTTAATTACCCCATTAGTCTTGCTACTGATCGATTAGTTCTTTGTTCGGAAAGCCATAACTTTGTACCCTTAAAAAATCAGTAGTGCAAGAACCAAAACAGACACGCATCAACAAATACCTTAGCGAGGTCGGTTATTGCTCAAGAAGAGCGGCCGATAAACTTATTGAGCAAGGCAGGGTTACCATTAACGGAAAAGTGCCTGAAATGGGAACGAAAATAAGTGAAGGTGACGATGTGCGGGTTGATGGAAAATTGATAAACGAACCCGAAGAGAAACCGGTCTACCTTGCTTTTAACAAGCCTATAGGCATCGTTTGCACTACCGATACGCGTGTCGAAAAAGACAACATCATCGATTTCATCAATTATCCTAAAAGAATTTTTCCCATCGGTAGGTTGGACAAGCCAAGTGAGGGACTCATTTTTTTGACCAACGATGGAGATATCGTGAATAAAATTTTGCGTGCCAGAAATCATCACGAGAAAGAATATTTAGTTACCGTTAATCGACCTATAACAAAAGACTTTCTAAATAAGATGAGTAATGGCGTCCCAATTCTTGATACCGTTACAAGAAAATGTAAAGTGGAACAGATCAGCAATTTCGAATTCAAAATTATTTTGACCCAAGGCCTTAACCGCCAAATACGGCGCATGTGCGAGTATTTAGATTATAGGGTTACTCGGCTAAAGCGCATTCGCATTATGAACGTAAAATTAGACGTTCCAGTCGGAAAATGGAGAGACCTTACCGCTACCGAACTCAAAGAAATAAACAAGCTAGTCTCTTCTTCTGCCAAAACCCACGACTAACACCTTCAATACTAGAGGGTGGCCCCATACTCAACAACCTTGCGGAAAAAGCAATTTTTAACATCCTACATGGTTAAAAATTAGTAACTTAGAGTAGACTCAACACTCATAATTCATTCAACATGTTACCGCAATTCTCAATCAACTCAAAAAAATCCAGAGTAACGGTATTTTTTATTTTACTTTTTGCTCTGGTCATAGGGTCTGAAAAAAGCTCGGCCTTTTTTCAAGACGATATTCAAGAAGAGGCCGATTATGTTCTTTTCAAAGGAGAGGTAGTTGACTCCGATAACAGAAAACCTTTGGTTTTTGCTTCTCTAATGGTCGAAAACACCAATATCAGCACTATTACCAACACCGAAGGCGAGTTCTCTCTAAAAGTGCCGGAAGAAATGGCCAATGCAAATATTATCGTGGCATTTTTAGGGTATAAGACAAAGACAATTCCTTTAGCGCAATTGAAAGATGGCAACAACCGAATTACAATGGATATTTCGATTACCGAACTTTCAGAGATCAATGTAAGTGTGCCGAAGGACGCCGAAGCCTTGGTGCGGGAGACCTTAAAGAAAAAAGGGGAAAACTATTTTGATGACCCAACTTTAATGACCGCGTTCTATCGGGAAACCATTAAGAAAAGAAGAAAAAATGTTTCGCTTTCCGAAGCGGTCGTAAATATTTATAAAACGCCTTATACCTCTTTAAAACAAGATGGGGTAAAACTATATAAGGCCAGAAAAAGTACCGACTATGATAAGCTAGACACCATTGCCCTGAAGTTACAAGGGGGGCCTTTTAATGCGCTTTTTGTAGACATTATGAAATATCCCGAGTATATTTTTTCTAACGAATCTATCGGCTATTACGATTTTAGGTTCGACAGATCGACCCGGGTCAATGACCGTTTGATTTATGTGATCGATTTTTCACAAAAACCCTATATAGCCGACCCGCTATATAAAGGCAAATTGTACATAGACGCCGAGAATAAGATACTCACAAGTGCTATATATAGTTTGAACATTACTGATAAAGAAACTGCCTCAAGGTTATTTGTAAGGCGAAAACCGGCGAACGCAAGGGTTTGGCCCAATGAAGTTGCCTATCGGGTCGATTACCGCGAAAAGAACGGACGATGGTACTATGGGTATAGCAACGTGCTTTTAGAATTTAAAGTTGATTGGGATCGGCGCTTGTTCAATTCAGTATACACTATGACCTGCGAAATGGCAGTTACCGACTGGAAAAAGAATATGGCGGCCGATTATCCTAAATTGAAAGACCGAATTAAAACCTCCATTATTCTGAGCGATGAAGCCATTGGTTTTGCCGACCCTGATTTTTGGGGCGAGTATAACATTATAGAACCCGAAAAATCAATTGAATCGGCCATTAAAAAAATTCAACGACAACTTAGAAGGGCCAATTCTAGCGGTGGGGCATCCATACCCTAAAACTCATTAACAAATTTTAAAATCGGCTTAGGCCGATTTTTTTATTCTGTGTAACTTCCTATCCCAATAAAAAGCTGATAATGATTGATAGAAGAAAATTTATGGGAGCCGCCGCTGCGGCCTCTAGTACTTTACTCTTTCCACAGAAACTATTTTCAGAAGCAATTGCTGATAACGATTTTAAAATTCTTCCTAAAAGAATAAAAAAAGGTGACACCATTGGTCTTATCGCACCGGGCTATGCGGTTAAGCCGGAAGTCTTGGAAAATGCGATAAAAACCTTGGAGAAAATAGGACTCAAACCTTATCATACTTCTAGAATTGTAGGCAATCATGGCTATTTCAGCAACACCGATGAAGAACGGGCCAAAGATTTAAACGAGATGTTCGCCAATGACAAAATCGATGCCATATTATGTGCCAGAGGCGGCTACGGGTGCACTCGAATTATGTCAAAAATCGATTATAATAATATAAAGAACAATCCGAAGGTTCTCATCGGTTTCAGTGATGTTACAGCCTTATTGAATGGTATTTATAAGGAAACAGGGTTGATTACTTTTCACGGACCCGTAGGTAGCACATTAGATGACTCTTATAGCATAGAGTATTTAAAAAATGTTGTTATGAAGGCAAAGAACAAACTACTAATCGAAAATGTTGATCTTGATGCCAAGAAGAAAATTGACCCTGAATACGAACGCTACACAATTACATCTGGAACTGCCCATGGAAAAATAGTTGGAGGCAGTCTAACCCTCATCAATGCTTTGATAGGCACCCCACATGAACTAGATTTCACAAATGCTATCGTTTGTATTGAAGATGTTGAAGAAGCCCCTTATCGCATCGATAGGATGCTCACCCAATTAATTGAAGGTAAAACGTTTAAAAATGCCTCGGGTATTGCTTTTGGTGTTTGTGCGGGTTGCAACGAGTCGACCAATCCGCTCTCATTTTCTTTAAAAGAAGTAATTCTCGATAGAATCAAACCCTTGGGTATTCCTGCGGTTTACGGTATGAGTTTTGGCCATGTGGAGAACAACTTTATATTTCCTATTGGCATAAAAGCACAACTTAATGCCAACCAAATGACACTTCAACTGTTGGAAAAAGCAGTCGATTAAAACTTGTGTGCGCTATTGAAGTCCTAGACGGATTGAATCTCAGCTAGGCTCTGACCTTATTTCAGATATCTCAAGAAGTAGTAATTTAAAGCTGATAAATTCAACCCTTTCTTTCAAAATTCATATGAATAGAAATGGAGATTGAATCGATGGAATTCCAAATATAAAAAGCCCCGAATATCGGGGCTCTTTCTTGTTTCTTGCAGCAAAGCACCTAATTGGCTACTTCGCTAATAAACTTAAGCCGGTATAGCCTGAGCTCTTCATCTTCATAGTCTCCATCAAACTCTTTCATTGCTTCCTCAAGATTATCGGTTTCAGCCTCTAGAAAATAATCATGAATCTCTTCTTGCTGGTCTTCATCCAAAATCTCATCTATCCAATAATCGATATTCAGCTTGGTACCACTGTAGACTATTTGTTCCATTTCTTTAATGAGTTCGGGAATTTCCAGCCCTTTTGCATCAGCGATATCGTTCAGCGGCAATTTTCGGTCTACATTTTGAATGATGTACAATTTAAGCGCAGAATTTGCCCCCGTACTTTTAACCACGAGGTCATCTGGTCGTACGATATCATTTTCCTCAACATAGGCAGCTATAAAATCGACAAATGGCTTTCCGTACTTTTTGGCTTTACCCTCTCCTACCCCATTTATGTTGTTAAGCTCTTTTAGGCTTACAGGATACTTCATCGCCATATCTTCTAAAGATGGGTCTTGAAACACCACAAAAGGAGGCACACCTAGCTTCTTGGCTTGCAACTTTCTAAGGTCTCGCAATTGTTTGATCAACTTATCATCTGCCACGGCCCCTTTCGCCACGCCTACAATCGAATCACTCTCTTCCGAACTATATGTATGATCTTTGGTCATCATGAACGATTCAGGAGCATTTAAAAATCCTTTGCCCTTATCGGTCACATGTAGAATACCGTATTGTTCAATTTCTTTTTTGATCAGTCCCGCAACAATCATTTGTCGGATCAAGGCCATCCAATGCTCTTTTCCCTTATCGGAACCGATACCGAATACCGACTTCTCATCGGTTTTATGGGATGATATCAAGGCGTTTACCTTTCCGGTCAGTGTCTTGACCACCTCTTTGCTCTTGAACTTCTCGTTAGTTCCTTGAATAACCTCGAGAACTTTGGTCACATCCTCTTTTGCCTCTACCTTTTCTTTGGGGTTGCGGGAGTTGTCATCCATATCCGCCCCGTCACCATTCACCTCATCAAATTCTTCCCCAAAATAATGGAGCATGAATTTTCTTCTTGACATGGAAGTCTCGGCATAGGCAACTACTTCTTGCAAAAGTGCATTACCAATTTCTTGCTCTGCTACCGGCTTATTAGACATAAATTTCTCTAGTTTCTCTATGTCTTTATAAGCATAAAATGCCAAGCAGTGGCCTTCGCCACCATCGCGGCCTGCGCGCCCTGTTTCTTGGTAATAGCTTTCTATACTTTTAGGAATATCATGATGTATTACAAACCGAACATCGGGTTTGTCAATTCCCATTCCGAAGGCAATCGTTGCCACCACTACATCAACATCCTCCATCAAGAACATGTCTTGATATTTCGAACGGGTTTTGGCATCGAAACCGGCATGATAAGGTACCGCACTGACACCGTTCACCTGAAGTACCTGAGCCAATTCCTCAACCCTTTTTCTACTAAGACAGTAGATAATGCCAGACTTACCCTCGTTTTTTTTCACAAAACGGATAATGTCTGAATCAACATTGGCAGTTTTAGGCCGAACCTCATAAAAAAGGTTGGCCCTGTTAAAGGAAGCCTTAAATGACCTGGCCCCTGTTATACCAAGGTTTTTAATGATATCTTCTTGAACTTTAGGCGTAGCGGTAGCAGTAAGCGCAATAACAGGAATACTGTCATCAAGCCTATTTACTATGGTTCTCAGATTTCTATATTCCGGTCTAAAATCGTGGCCCCATTCCGATATACAATGGGCCTCATCTACCGCAATAAAAGACAGCTTTACGCTTTGCAGAAATTCGACGTAGTCTTCTTTTGTAAGTGATTCGGGCGCTACATAAAGTAATTTGGTAACACCTTCAACTATATCTTGCTTTACCTGTTTGACCTCTGTTTTTGTCAATGAAGAATTTAATACGTGGGCAATACCGTTCTGGTCTGAAATACCTCGAATGGCGTCTACCTGATTCTTCATTAGGGCAATCAGTGGTGAGACCACTATAGCCGTGCCTTCTTGCATCAATGCAGGAAGTTGATAACAAAGGGACTTTCCGCCTCCTGTGGGCATAATGGCAAAAGTATTATCGCCTTGCAAAATACTATTGACCACGTCTTTTTGCAGTCCCTTGAACTCAGAGAAGCCAAAATACTTCTTTAATGCCGAGTGCAGTTCACTATCGTTAATGACGGGTCTGTCGCTAGCCATATAATTTTATAAAATATTGTGGGTTGAAAAACAATTTTTGAGAATTCATTTTTCTTGAATGGGGGAATTAAGGTTTGATCCAAATAATTTACCGGGCAAAATGGATTACCCTCTACTTAGTTTTGTAATTTTGTAATCTTAAATATAAAACAATCTTTTCTAAACTCCTGTGTTTTTGGATAGTTTTAGGAAAAGTGCACTTTTATGCGTCAAATGGCGCGCAAAGTTAACAACCTTCTAACATTGACCATAATTTGAGCGATACAAAAGTTTCTCTTTCGATTGCAAAAAAAACTATTGAAATGGAGGGTGCCGCCATATTGAACTTGGCCACTCTTTTAGACTCAGAGTTCTCCGATACGGTCGATTGCATCTTAAATTGTCATGGAAGAGTAGTCGTAACCGGTGTTGGCAAAAGTGCCATCATTGCCTCTAAGATTGTTGCGACCCTAAACAGCACTGGAACCCCAGCCATATTTATGCATGCTGCCGATGCCATTCACGGTGACCTTGGCACCATTCAGGAAAACGATGTGGTTATCTGTATTTCCAACAGCGGCAATACCGCCGAAATAAAATTATTGGTACCGTTAATTAAAAGAGGCAATAACAAATTGATCGCCATGACGGGAAATTTAGAGTCGTACCTCGCTTTAGAAGCGGACCATAGGCTCAATACCTATGTGGAAAAAGAGGCATGCCCCAACAACCTCGCACCGACTACCAGTACTACTGCACAGATGGTCGTTGGCGATGCTTTGGCCATTTCGCTATTGAAAATAAAAGGTTTTACCAGTAAAGACTTCGCCAAATACCATCCCGGAGGTGCCTTGGGAAAAAGATTGTACCTAAAAGTCGAAGAGATCGTTCTAAACAACCAAAGACCGGAAGTTGATATAAGTGCAGGTGTCAAAGAGGTTATTGTAGAAATTTCGCAAAAGATGTTGGGAGCCACTGCCGTTACAGAAAACGGTAATTTGGTCGGCATCATTACCGACGGCGATATCAGGCGAATGTTGAATAAGTATGATAACATTAGCGGCCTTATTGCCAAAGATATCATGACCAGCAACCCAAAGACCATATCATCTAAAGTGCTGGCCGTAGAAGCCACTAAAATCATTCAAAAGAATGGTATTTCACAATTATTGGCTGTAGATGGTAATAAATACGTCGGTGTTGTACATTTGCACAATTTGATAAAAGAAGGCATACTATAATGGCTAAACAAAATACGAAGACCCCCGACGAAATGTCGTTTTTAGACCACCTAGAAGAATTAAGGTGGCATCTCATAAGATCTACCATAGCTGTGGTCATTATTGGCAGTGTCGCTTTCTTAATGAAAAGCTTCATTTTTGACACGGTCATTTTCGGCCCTTCAAAAATGAATTTTCCCACTTATAAGTTGTTTTGCGACATCGCTACCTCTTTGGGTTTTGACTCTGCCTTTTGTGCCGATAAATTGCCCTTTTCAATACAGAGTAGGCAAATGTCAGCTCAATTTTCGATGCATATTTGGACCTCTATTTGGGCAGGATTCATAATTGGCTTCCCTTATATTCTTTATGAGTTGTGGAAATTCATCAGTCCAGGATTGTATGAAAAAGAACGGAAACACTCAAGAGGATTTATTTTTGTTGCCTCGCTTCTCTTTTTCATGGGCGTTCTTTTTGGTTACTATGTAGTCGCACCACTATCAATCAACTTCTTAGGAACCTATCAAGTAAGCCCCGATATACTTAATGAATTCGACATCGATAGTTATATTGGCACTGTACGCTCTGCAGTAATTGCATGCGGTATCTTATTCGAATTACCGATTATTATTTTCTTTTTGACCAAAGTGGGTCTAATTACCCCTGAAATCATGAAGAAGTACCGTAAAATTGCCTTGGTAATAGTTCTAATCTTGTCAGCTGTAATAACGCCGCCGGATGTAGCGAGCCAAATAATTGTAGCCGTACCGGTATTGATACTCTATCAAATAAGTATTTACATTTCAGGATACGTTCTGAAAAAAGAGGCCAAGAACGAAGAAAGACTTAAGAAAAAAGGGTTAAAGAAAATGTAAACCCTATCAAGAATTAAAAGTTTCCTGTTTCTTTGGGATAGAGAGAAAAAGGAGGCTTTTATTTTGAAAAAGAATTACAAAGATGAAACTGCGTGCTGAAAACATAATGAAATCCTACCGGGGCCGTAAAGTGGTCAAGGGCATATCGCTTGAAGTAAATCAAGGGGAAATCATTGGTCTCTTAGGGCCTAACGGCGCAGGTAAGACTACCTCGTTCTACATGATTGTGGGCCTGGTAAAACCTAATGGTGGAAACATCTACCTTGATGGCACCGATATTACCAAGTACCCTATGTACAAAAGGGCACAAAATGGCATCGGTTATCTGGCACAAGAAGCTTCGGTCTTTAGAAAACTGAGCATCGAAAAAAATATTCTGAGTGTTCTACAGCTGACCAAATTGAGCAAGAAAGAGCAATTGATGAAAATGGAATCGCTCATCGAAGAGTTCGGTTTGGGCCATATTCGTAAAAACAGGGGCGATTTGCTTTCAGGTGGTGAAAGAAGAAGAACCGAAATCGCTCGTGCCTTGGCTACGGATCCCAAATTTATTTTGTTAGATGAGCCATTTGCCGGTGTAGACCCTGTAGCGGTAGAAGACATTCAAAGAATCGTTGCTCAGCTCAAGAACAAAAACATCGGAATTCTCATAACCGACCACAACGTTCAAGAAACGCTGGCCATTACCGAGCGTTCATATCTGATGTTCGAAGGTGGAATTTTAAAATCCGGTGTGCCAGAAGATCTTGCTGCCGATGAAATGGTCAGAAAAGTGTACCTGGGTCAAAACTTTGAACTTCGCAAAAAGAAGCTTGACTTCTAAGCCTTCTTCGTTTTATCTCTTAAAGTCGTTACCACCGAGGTGATGATATAAAATGCAATTATAAAAGGTACTGCCAAAAATTCTAAGGTAACTAGCAACACCAAGCTAATGGCAATGAATATATAGCGCAGCCCATTATCTTTAAAACTCCAATTTTTAAATTTCAAGGCAAACAACTCAATTTTCGAATTTAAAAGGTAGGCACTCAAAATAGTGAGTCCTATTAAAAACCATTGATTTAGAATTATCGAGCTGAGAACTTCATTGTTATGGTTGTAAAGTATCAAGGGTAATGAAAGAATCAAAAGGGTGTTGGCAGGTGTAGGCAACCCGATAAACGAAGAAACCTGATTTTCATCAATATTGAACTTGGCGAGACGATAGGCTGAAGCCAATGTAATTATGAACCCCAGTAATGGTAAGGGGTGAAGAATTGCCTTAAAAGAATGGTTAGACGGGTCTGCTTCCAACAAAGTGCCGGCATTCCAACCACCTGTCATTGACATTCCCAAAAGCTGAAACATGACAATGCCCGGAACCAAGCCGCTCGTAATCATGTCGGCCAAAGAATCCAACTGCACTCCCAATTCGCTTTGAACCTTGAGTAATCTTGCGGCCAAACCATCAAAAAAATCAAAAAATATCCCCAAAAAAACGAAAATCGCGGCCATTTCGAGTTCATTCAAAACAGCAAAAACAGCAGCGATACATCCACAAAAAACGTTTAAAAGAGTGATAAGATTGGGAATGTATTTTTTCATAAAGTCGAAGGATTTGCGTAAAAATAATACAATTTCACTTCAATCAGGTCAGACCATAATTTATTCGGATATTTGCCCAAAATAATAGCTGTAATCAGAAAGCCATTGAAAAAAGTACTCTTCCTATTTTTATCGGTTATTAGCTTTTCTGCGTATTGCCAAAAAGTAGAACTGACTCCTCAAGCCCAAATTAGCATCATTACCTGTGGTGCCGGAGATGAGATTTATTCCAAATTTGGCCACAGCGCCATTCGAATTAAAGACAGTTCTCAGGGTATTGATGTAGTTTATAATTATGGTACGTTTGATTTTACCACCCCTAACTTTACCCTAAAATTTGCCCGCGGCAAACTTGATTATACCTTGACTCGGCAGAGTTTTCCGTACTTTTTACTGAGCTACGAAGAAGAGAACCGCTGGGTAAAAGAGCAAATCTTGAAAATAGGCTTGCCAGAAAAACAAGAGCTCTTCAACCTCTTGGAAACGAACTACCTGCCCCAGAATAGAGACTATAAGTATGATTTTTTCTTTAATAATTGTTCGACAAAGATTTGGGATGTTCTAAAACAATCGTACGGTGAAAAACTTGCATTCAAAGACGATTATTTAAACGAACAGTTCACCCATCGCCAACTGATCAGGCACAATGTACCCGTTAATAGTTGGTTAGGCTTTGGCATTGATTTAGCTTTGGGTTCGGTGATAGATGATACGGCAACACCCTACGAACACATGTTCTTGCCCTATTATACTATGAAGCAATTAGAGGTTTCGACCCTTGACAATGAGGTTTTTACCTCCGGACCGGAAAGCCTTTTTGAGCCTCAAAAAACAGATAGCTCATCCATCTTTTTGCTCTCACCAGGCTTTTGGCTGACCATCTTTTTAATCGCTGTTTTACTGCTCACTTTCATCGACTTTAAATACAATACCCGCAGACGCTGGCTAGATTTCATTTTATTTTTTATACCCGGAATCATAGGCCTTGGTGTCATCTTTCTTTGGTTCTTTACCGACCACACCCAAACCGCGGGCAACTTTAACATTATCTGGGCTTTTCCGGCACACTTATTTGTTGCTTTTGTAGTCGCCAGAAAGAGAGGGCCTAATTGGGTAGCCAAATATGCTCTTTTCTCGTTGGGATTGATTGTTGCGAGTATGTTCATATGGTTGGTCGGTCTACAAATATTTTCGCCCTTACTTATGTTGGTATGGTTGGCCTTGGCAGCTCGATACCTATTTTTGTTCTGGTCTTATAAAAAACCTTTGTTAGCTTAGCATGAACCTCTTAACGGTAGAAAACATATCAAAATCGTACGGCGAACGGGTTTTGTTCACCGACTTGTCTTTTGGCATTAACAAGGGCCAAAAGATTGCATTGATTGCCAAAAATGGAACGGGGAAGACCTCGATTCTAAACATTATGTCGGGTAGCGACACCCCCGATAGCGGTCAAGTAAACTTCAGAAAAGGCATCAGGGTCAGTTTTCTTGACCAGGAGCCTAATCTCGACCCCAAATTGACTGTCGAGGAAACAATTTTCGCATCTGACAATGAAATTCTTCAGGTAATACATGCCTATGAAAAGGCATTGGAAAACCCCGAAGAGGCAGAAAAATACCAAGCAGCTTTTGAAGCAATGGAGCGCTTTAACGCGTGGGACTTTGAAACCCTTTATAAGCAAATACTCTTTAAGTTAAAACTTGAAAGATTGGATGCTAAAGTAGGTTTACTGTCCGGTGGCCAAAAGAAACGCTTGGCGTTGGCCAATGCCCTAATCAACAAACCTGACCTATTGGTTCTTGATGAGCCGACCAACCATCTTGACCTTGAAATGATTGAATGGTTAGAAGAATATTTTGCCAAAGAAAACATGAGCCTGTTCATGGTTACGCACGATCGTTATTTTTTAGAGCGTGTTTGTAATGAGATACTAGAATTAGATGACCAGCAATTATTTTCTTATAAAGGCAACTATTCTTATTACTTAGAAAAAAAAGAAGCCCGAATTGAACAGGTAGCGGTAGAGCAACATAAGTCACAACGTCTTTTCAAAAAAGAACTGGAGTGGATGAGAAGGCAGCCGAAAGCCCGAACCACCAAATCAAAATCTAGAATTGACGATTTTAAGGTGATTAAAGAAAAGGCCGGACAGAGAAGAAAAGACCATGAAATACAGCTCGAAATCAATATGGAGCGTATGGGGAGTAAAATCCTTGAGATTCATAAAATTTCGAAGTCCTATCCCGAAAAACCCATTTTAGATCAATTCAATTACACATTTAAGAAGGGCGAACGAGTTGGTATTATCGGGAAAAACGGAACCGGAAAATCGACCTTTCTCAATATTATTACAGGTACCGACGAACCTGATGCCGGTAAAGTTGTTATCGGCGATACTATAAAATTCGGCTATTACACACAAAAGGGCATTCATGTAAAAGAAGGCCAGAAAGTAATAGACGTAATTCGAGATTTTGGTGACTACATACCCTTAAAAAAAGGACGCCAAATCTCAGCGCAGCAATTACTCGAGCGTTTTCTTTTTGACCGGAAAAAACAATATGATTTTGTTGAAAAACTGAGTGGCGGTGAGCGTAAGCGTTTGTACCTCTGTACGGTTTTGATACAGAACCCCAATTTTCTAATTCTTGATGAGCCGACCAACGATCTCGATATTGTCACCTTGAACGTTTTGGAGAGCTTCTTATTAGATTTTCCGGGTTGTTTGATAGTGGTATCGCACGATCGTTATTTTATGGATAAGATAGTCGACCATTTATTTGTCTTTAGAGGCGACGCTATCGTTGAAGACTTTCCCGGTAATTACTCCGATTTCAGGGCTTATGAAGACAGTAAAATCATAGAAGAGCGTCAAGAAAAAGCTTTAGCCAATAAGGAAGCTAAAAATAATTCTGAAAATCAGCCTAAGACCAATAAAACAGGCCTTTCTTATCTTGAACAAAAGGAGTTCAAGAACCTCGAGAAAGAGATAGAAAAACTTGAAAAAGAAAAAGTTGAGGTTCAAAATCAATTTACCGACCCTAGCCTGTCAGGAGATGAGATTGACCAACTTAGCATCAAGCTGCAAGAGGTAATCGATACAATTGAGGAAAAGACAGAACGGTGGTTCGAACTCTCTGCCCTACTCGAAGAATAATATAAGTCCGGAATATTTTTGTTCAAGTTTTTAAAATATATCAGATTCATAGCCCGCTCGACCAATCAACATGGGGTGCATTCTCCTTTTGTATTTGCCTACGTTACACAGTGCCTGTATTCCAAAAAGAGTTATGGCAGTAACAAGACTTTAAACGTTCTTCTTAAAAATTTAGATTATTTCAAAGTCAATCGTCTGAATATTTACCGAGCTAATTCTTTGACCTCTTCATCCGTAAAAAAACATTTTCCGAATATTAGTATTGGGGATTTAAATCCTGAATTGATCTATGTAGATACGTTGACCCAGAGAAGCTTTGATGAGCTTTTTTCCGAAAAGCTGGGCTCTTTGAATCATCATTCGATAATTTTGATCAACGATATTTACTCAAATATGGAAGCCATTGAACTATGGAACCGTTTAAAAGAACTATCTGAGGTCACCGTTACAGTTGATATGTTCTATTGCGGAACGGTATTTTTCAGAAAGGAACAAGTTGAGGAGCATTTTAAGATTCGAATTTAATCCGTTAATTTTAGACCTATTTCAGTAAAATGGGAAATAATACTATTTATTACATACTTGGTATCGTTGCGGTGGTCTATTTGCTCATATCAATGACCAATAAAAGACAGGGTAAAAAGAGAAAGTCACGTAAATTCATGGAAGGTTACAAACGAAAGGAAAAAACAGAAGATACCGAACAGTAAAAGCACTCCATAACAACCCTTCACTCTTTCGATTCGCGTTCAATCAATAAAAGCTTATGAAAATTTACACAAAGACCGGCGACAGGGGCACTACTGCCTTGATTGGGGGCACTAGGGTAAAAAAACATCATGTGCGCATAGAGAGCTATGGTACCATTGATGAGCTAAATTCGTGGTTGGGCCTCATTAGAGACCAAGAGGCAAGCAAAGAATTTAAAGAGGTGTTGGTCAAAATTCAAAATGAGCTATTTGTGGTAGGCTCATTACTTGCCGTAGACCCAGAAAAAGAGTCTTCAAAAAAAGTAAATCGAATGTCTATTCCTGAGTTGAACGATAGTATTCTTGACTTACTGGAAAGCGAAATCGACCAAATGAACGAAACGCTGTCGCCCATGACCCATTTTATACTTCCAGGGGGTCATACTTCTGTGTCATACTGTCACATAGCCCGAACGGTTTGCAGAAGGGCAGAAAGAATGTGCACTCTACTTCACGAAAAAGAACCATTAAATAATTTAGTTCTGTCATTTTTGAATCGGTTGAGCGACTATTTATTTGTACTGGCACGAAAATTGTCGCAACAATTGAAAGCAGAAGAAGTAAAATGGATTCCCTAAAAAAGAATATTTATTCATTCATGGGAAACTTTGAGATTAAGCCTTGAATAATTTGTTATTTTCTAATAATTTGATTATTTCTTCGTTATCAAACTATTAAATCAAAAATATTGCTGACAAAATGGTCATTTTACTTGGCTATGAATTCAGAAAATTTATTTTTGCAAAAATTTTAAAACCGATTTATTACAATGTACTGGACATTAGAACTAGCATCTTATTTGAGCGATGCACCATGGCCGGCCACCAAAGATGAGTTGATTGATTACTCGATCCGTACCGGTGCGCCTTTAGAGGTCGTCGAAAACTTGCAGTCCATGGAAGAGGAAGGCGGTGAAATTTACGAATCTATCGAAGAGATCTGGCCTGATTATCCTACTGAAGAAGACTATCTCTGGAACGAGGATGAGTATTAATCCCTTTCCAAGAAACTAATATAAAAAGCTCCGTTTAGGGGCTTTTTTTGGTTGTTGACTTTCCTTTTCGAATGGCGCAATAATCCTTCAAAATAAAAGAATTTCTTAGGTCACAATTTGTTAAATTCGCCCCACATGGCATATAAGGTTGCAAGTTCTCTGTAATTTTGGCAGTCGAACTACTGATTTCTCCATTATCCCATTAGTGGAATAGCTTTTGAGAACCTTAGAGCACAAATGAAAAGATATATTACCAATGGGTGGCTCCATTAGTATTTCATCATAAAAAGAATAAAATGAGCATTTTAAATTCGGTACTGAAAATATTCGTAGGTGATAAGTCGAAGAAAGACGTTAAAGAACTACAACCTATACTTGATAAAATAAAATCTTTTGAAAAAGAACTGGAGGGTATCAGTCTTGATGAACTTAGAGACAAGACCAATACCTTTAAGTTGAAGATCGCAGAAGACATTAGCGAGATAACCGCAAAAATAAATGCTCTTGAAGAAGAGGTAAAGGTTTCAGAAGATATCGATAAGAACGAAGAGCTATATTCAGAAATCGATAAACTAAAAGAAGAAGCCTACACTATTACCGAAAAAACGCTCAACGACATCTTACCTGTAGCCTTTGCCGTAGTCAAAGAAACCGCAAAACGTTTTGCCAACAATTCTACCTTAACGGTTACCGCTTCAGAATTTGACAGACACTTATCGGGTACCAAAAGTTATGTTACGCTAGATGACGACAAGGCCATTTGGAACAATTCTTGGGATGCGGCAGGTAAAGAAGTAACTTGGGACATGGTTCACTACGATGTACAGCTCATAGGCGGTATTGCACTTCACCAAGGAAAGATTGCCGAAATGCAAACAGGGGAAGGTAAAACGTTGGTAGCTACCCTACCCCTCTACTTAAACGCATTGGCCGGTCATGGTTCGCATTTGGTAACCGTAAACGATTATCTGGCAAAAAGGGATAGTGCCTGGATGGCCCCCATTTTTGAATTTCATGGTCTCTCGGTAGATTGTATCGACCACCACAGACCTAATTCAGCAGGCAGAAGGGCTGCCTACAATGCAGATATTACTTATGGTACCAACAACGAATTCGGTTTTGACTACCTACGTGATAATATGGCCCATACCCCTAAAGATTTGGTACAAAGGCCACACCATTTTGCCATTGTTGATGAGGTAGACTCAGTGTTGATCGATGACGCCAGAACACCGTTGATTATTTCCGGGCCTGTTCCTGAAGGCGATAGACACGAATTCAATGAACTTAGACCTAAAGTAAGCGATATAGTCAACAAACAACGCCAACACTTAACAGGCGTTTTGGCAGAAGCCAAAAAGTTGATTGCATCCGGAGATACCAAAGAAGGCGGGTTCTTATTGTTAAGGGTCTATCGCGGACTTCCAAAAAACAAAGCACTTATTAAGTTTTTAAGTGAAGAAGGCATCAAACAGTTATTGCAGAAAACAGAGAGTTTTTATATGCAAGACAACAACCGTGAAATGCCGAAGGTTGATGAAGATCTTTTATTCGTAATCGATGAAAAGAACAATCAAATTGAATTGACCGATAAAGGGGTCGATTACATTTCTGGGGCCCAAGACCGTGATTTCTTCGTAATGCCCGATATAGGAGCCGAAATTGCCAAAATAGAAAGCCAAGATCTAGAAGTCGAAAAAGAAGCAGAGCTTAAAGAAGAGCTTTTTAAAGAATTTGGCGTTAAGAGTGAACGCATTCATACCATGACCCAGTTATTGAAGGCCTATACCCTTTTTGAAAAGGATGTAGAGTATGTGGTTATGGATAATAAAGTAATGATCGTTGATGAGCAAACCGGCCGTATTATGGACGGTAGACGTTACTCAGATGGTCTACACCAGGCAATCGAGGCAAAAGAGAATGTAAAGATCGAAGCTCTTACCCAGACATTTGCTACCGTTACTTTGCAGAACTACTTTAGAATGTACAAGAAACTGGCAGGTATGACCGGTACGGCAGTTACCGAAGCTGGTGAGTTCTGGGAAATATACAAGTTGGACGTAATGGAAATTCCGACCAACCGCCCCATTGCCCGTGAAGATAGAAACGACCTTATTTACAAAACAAAAAGGGAAAAATATAATGCCATTATCGAAGAGGTTACCAAGCTTTCTGAAGCTGGTAGACCGATTCTGATAGGTACTACTTCCGTTGAAATATCAGAATTGTTGTCTAGAATGTTGACCATTAGAAAGGTCAACCACAATGTTCTGAACGCGAAACTGCATAAAAAAGAAGCCGATGTAGTGGCAGAAGCCGGTAAATCAGGTGTTGTTACCATCGCCACCAACATGGCGGGTCGTGGTACCGATATTAAATTGACCGACAGTGTTAAAAAAGCAGGTGGTTTGGCAATCATCGGTACCGAGAGACATGATTCTAGACGTGTAGACAGACAGCTTCGTGGTCGTTCCGGTAGACAGGGTGATCCAGGAATGTCTCAGTTCTACGTTTCTTTAGAAGATAACCTTATGCGCTTGTTCGGTTCTGATAGGGTTGCCAAAATGATGGATAAGATGGGCCTAGAAGAAGGTGAGGTCATTCAGCACTCAATGATGACCAAATCAATTGAAAGAGCGCAAAAGAAAGTCGAGGAAAACAATTTTGGAGTACGTAAGCGTCTTCTAGAATATGATGATGTGATGAACGCCCAACGTGAAGTTGTTTATAAAAGAAGGCGTCATGCCCTTCAAGGTGAGCGATTAAAAGTTGATATTGCGAACATGGTGTTCGATACATGCGAAACCATTACCGAAACAAATAAGGCGGCAGGTGATTATAAGAATTTTGAGTTTGAGCTTATCAAATACTTTTCGATTACCTCTCCTATAACAGAGGAGGAATTCAATAAAATAGGAGTTCAAGACATTGCTTTGAAAGTCTACGATTCTGCCTATCAGCATTACCTAGAAAAGATGGAGCGAAATGCTTCCACAGCTTTCCCGGTAATCAAAAAAGTATACGAAGACAACTCGAATAAGTTTGAGCGAATCGTTGTTCCGTTTACTGACGGAATCAAAACATTGAATGTGGTAACGGACCTTCAAGGTGCCTACGAATCAAATGGAAAGCAATTGATCAACGATTTTGAAAAGAATATTACCCTTGCCATTATCGATGATTCATGGAAAACTCATTTGCGTAAGATGGATGAGCTCAAGCAATCAGTACAATTGGCCGTTCATGAGCAAAAAGACCCTCTTTTGATCTATAAGTTCGAGGCTTTTGAACTTTTTAAAGGGATGATCGATAAGGTGAACAGAGAAGTGGTTTCTTTCCTTTTCAAAGGAGAATTGCCAAGTGGCAACCCTAATGAAATTCAGGAAGCACGTAATGTACGTAAGCCAAAAGAAAACCTTCAGACCAGTAAAGAAGAAATTCCTAATAGTGATGAACTGGCTGCGCGAAACCGGGCCGCAGGTCAAACACAAGGTCAAAGACCACAGATAACGGAAACTATCACTAGAGAACGCCCTAAAATAGGCCGCAACGATCGGGTTACCATAAAAAATGTAATGTCAGGTGAAAGTAAAACCGTAAAATACAAACAGGCAGAACCGCTCATCGAAAAAGGTGAATGGGTACTGACCGAAGAATAGAAGCCAGAACCTTCTTTGTGGCAGAACGGCAACCTTTAATGTAAAGGTTGCCGTTCTTTTTTGTCAATAATCGTCATGAATTGTACAAATTCTAAAATTTGAAGTATCTTTTAACAAGACTTCAACTACATCAAAATATGACTCGTTAATCAATCTCAATTAAAATTTCGATGGTTAGGCGTGCCAAAATAAACCTTAATCGATTGGGCAATAAAACTGATTTATTGCTAAAATTCAATTATGCGTCTTCTATTTTGAGCTTTGTTTTGGGTGTAATCTGCACCTTCTTTATCAATGTAGAAGGCACTATACCTTTCATCTTTTTTTGGTACACCGGTCTAAATCTTTTAAATGTTCTTCTCTTCAAATACCACCGTAATTTAACCGTTATGGCCATTTTTACCTCGATTTTATCTTGGGTAAGTACGGTCGTCATTAGTTTGTTCAGTGGAGGAATTGAGAGTCCGTTCATTTTCGTTTTGGCCATTATAGTACTCGCGGGCTATGTTTCTACTAGACTATTCGGCAAGGTCTATATGTACGTCATTTTATCAAGTATTCTGATCATTTTTTTCCTAGGCCATTTTTATCCTGAACATTTCCGTACTGAAATACCAATAGCATCAAAAGAAATTTTTAGCCTCATTAGCCTCTTATTTGCTGTTTACCTACTCGGCTATATATTTGGCAAAAATCTTTTAGAAACCCATCGTTCGCTATTTCTATCTAAAGAAGAAATTGAGATTAAAATAAAGGAAAAAGAAAACCTTTTAAGTGAAGTGCATCATCGCGTAAAGAATAACCTTCAAACAGTTTCAAGTCTTCTAAATCTACAGTCTAGAAATACAAAAAATGGTAAGGTCAAAGAACTGACCAAAAGCAGTCAGAATAGGGTTCTGTCAATGGCAATCATACATGAGATGCTTTATCTAAAACAAAACATCTCTAAAATAGACTTTAGGTCGTATGTTCAAGGACTCACCGATTACCTCATCAAGTCTGCAAATGCCGACAAAAAAAATATAGAGGTACAAATAGATATTCCTGATATACAACTCGGCATAGATACGGCCATACCACTTGGCCTATTAATCAATGAAGCGTTTACAAACTCAATAAAATACGCTTTTAACGAAACGAATAAAGGCCTTGTAGACATCGAACTGAAAAGAACCGATAATCCGGAAGAATATAAACTTAGAATTAGTGATAATGGTACTGGTTTCACCAAGCAAGTAAACATTAAGAAAGCCAAATCATTAGGCTTAAAGCTCATTCACAACCTGGCCAGACAACTTCATGGTTCAGCAAGACGTCTTAATACTGGTCACGGTACCGGTTATGAAGTCATATTCAAGGATGTTCAAAAACATTGAATAGTTGAATTTTTTGTAGGATAAATATTAACAAAATAACATTTGAGGAGAACGTTATTTCCATGCTTTTACAGAAAAATGTTTTATTATCAACTGGTTGCAAATTGCAAATTTCATTTCAACTTTTCTTCCGCAGATTAAAGACTTTTCGTAATAAAATCGTAGTTTAAACCCAAATTTCTACCTAACCCTAGAAATATACTTCATTTTATCGGCTATATGTCGGTAGAACTGCTGTTCGTTTCCACTAGCTCCAAACATACTTGGGGCATAGGTTAGGTTTGCATGAATGTGAATACCGCCTGGTTATCGAATGATTAAAAGCAGTAAAATAGACCATCGAATATCCAACCAAACCAGGTTGCTAAAAAAGTTTATCTATAATTCTTCGGGCTTGAGCTTGGTTTTTGGCCTGATCTGTATGTTCGTACTTAGAATAGATGGGGTCGTTCCGACAGTATTCTTTGGTTTTTCCATTCTTAATTTATTAAACCTCGTTCATTTTAATACATATGGAAAATTGGCCCTTTCGGCGGTTGTTTCCGCTACACTTTCGTTTATAGGGGCATCTGCTATAACCTTGCTATCAGGAGGAATCAATAGCCCTTTCATTTTTGTTTTGATCATCATTGTTTTAGGAGGTTATGTGTCGGCTCGACTGTTCGGAAAAATCTACTTGATAAGTACCGTAGTTGCCATATTGATTATCTATGGGTTGAGCGAGGCCGGAATCTACAAATCCATCAATGCTGTACCTGAAGCCTCTAGAGACCTTTTTGGTCTTCTTAGTTTACTTTTCTCGGTGTATATGTTGGGCGGTGTCTTCGGCAGGGATATTTTGAAGGCCCACCAGACCATGAGTGACTCCAAAGGAAAAATAGAAAATAGAATTCTTGAGAAGGAAAGATTGTTACGTACGGTTCACCACCGTGTCAAGAACAACCTTCAGACCGTTTCCAGTCTTCTTAACCTACAAGCTAAAAACTCCACTAATGAAACAATAAAAGACTTGGTAATGAGCAGCCAGAATCGGGTGAACGCTATGGCCATGATTCATGAAATGCTCTATTTACGTGATAACCTATCGAAAATAGAGTTCAACTCTTATATAAAAGAACTGAGCGAATACCTCATCAAATCGACTCATAAAGAAAATAAAAATGTTGTCATAAATATTGACATTCCAGATTTGCGCCTTGGTATCGATACCGCTATTCCGTTAGGCTTATTGATCAATGAAGCGGTCACCAATTCGCTTAAATATGGTTTTGTCGAGAATATACAAGGCAAAATCGATATTAAGTTAGAAAAAGATGATTCTAACAAAACGTATCACCTAAGTATTAGTGACAATGGTGTGGGCTTCCCAAGAGACATTGAACTTCGAACCAGTACCTCATTGGGGCTTAAACTGATTCACAATTTGGCCAGGCAACTTAAAGGTTCGGTAAAAAGAGATCTTTCAAAAAAAGGAACTAGTTATAATGTGCGTTTCAGAGAAATAACCGCCCCCTACCTTTCCGATAAAGAATTGAGGTCGTTCTAGTGCAAAAAATCGAATTGGTTTAAATTCAATATCTTTATTCTTGATACTTGAAACACTAATCTCTCATGACCAATTCTAGACGTCGGTTCATTTCGTCCATCAGTATGCTTGCCGCAAGTTCGGCCATGCCCCTGCATGCCTTTAATTTTGGAAAATCTGAAAAGCTCAAAGTTACCTTGGTCGGTACTGGGGTACGCGGAACTTCCTTTTGGGGCAAACGTTTGGTCGACCAATATTCAGACATACTTGAGTTTGTAGGTCTCTGCGACATCAACCCGGGAAGATTGGCATATGCCAAAGAATATATTGGCGCCAAGTGCCCAACTTTTACTGATTTTGAAAAGATGGTCAACAAAACCAAACCTGATTTGGTCATAGTTACCACTAAAGATTCGACCCATCACGAGTATATCATTAAAGGTTTGGAAATGGGCTGCGATGTTTTGACCGAAAAGCCCCTGACGACTGACGAGAGCAAGTGTCAGGCTATTTTAGAGGCCGAAAGAAAATCGGACAAGAAGCTTATTGTAGGTTTCAATTATAGATGGAGCCCTTATGCCACAAAGGTTAAAGAACTTTTGATGAACAATGCAATCGGTAAATTGGTATCTGTAGATTTTCATTGGTACTTGAACACGTACCATGGCGCTTCTTATTTTAGAAGATGGCATGGTGAAATGGAAAGCGGTGGTTCATTATGGGTACACAAATCAACCCATCATTTCGACTTGTTAAACTGGTGGATAGACTCGGAACCAAGTGAGGTTTTTGCTTACGGAGACCTAGAATTTTATGGTAAAAATGGGCCTTTTAGAGGTGATAAATGCCGAACGTGCGAGCATAAGCCTGACTGTAAGTTTCATTGGGATATTACTAAAGATGAACGTATGATGAATCTTTACGCGAACCATGAAGAACATGATGGATATATTAGGGACAATTGTCTCTTTAGAAACGACATAGATATTTATGACAAGATGAGTGCCCAGGTGAAATACGCCAATAACACCGTGCTAAATTATTCTTTAACCACCTACTCGCCCTATGAAGGTTGGCGAATGGGCATTAATGGCACAGAAGGTAGAATTGAGGCGTGGCAAGACATCCCTTATTTCAAAAATGAATCTATAGATGAGGCGGAGAAACACGCCAAAGAGATGGCGCAAACCGGTAAGGATGAGTTGACATATGAACCTGTAATTCTTCACAAATTATGGAACAAGCATGAAACCATTCAAGTAGGTCTTGAAAAAAGTGGTCATGGCGGTGGAGACAAAAGGTTACATGATAAAATTTTCAAAAGCCCTGAAACACAAGATGAGTATGGTAGAACGGCGGGCGTAAGAGATGGCGCCATGTCCATTTTAATTGGTATTGGGGCCAGAAAAAGTATTGAATCAGGCAAACCTATTAAAATTGGTGACCTGACCGATTTAGAACCGAAAGTCTCGAGAACCTGATATTACCCTCCAACTTAAATCAAACCAATGAAGTTATTTGATAATCAGCCAAAACATAAGTAAATTTACTCTTGCTTGTGAGTTTTTACTTAAACCCAAGAGTAACAGTGTCAAACGAAAATCCCCTATATGCCTAGGCAAAACAAAAGACACATAGAAGAACGTTTCAAAGATAAAGCTAAGTTGGTCATTAAGGTCAATTACTTTACCTCTATATTTTCACTACTGTTCTTTCTTACCTGTATCTACATTTTAAAGATAACCGTAGTCATACCTTATGTATTTCTCATTTTCGGAATACTGAATCTGCTGAATACATTTCTTTACAAATACCATAAAAACCTTACCCTTACCTATAACATCGTATCGATTATGACCTTGGCCGGTGCCAGTATCATAACTCTATATAGTGGGGGTATTAATAGTCCCTTCATTTTTGTACTCGCATTGATTGTTGTGGCCGGCTATGTGACCACTAAGTCTTACGGCACTATATACCTGAATCTCAATCTTTTGATAATTGTACTCATTTACTCTCAAAGCGTAGCAGATTTCAGTTTTGTCACTAATGTGGTACCTGAGAATTCTAGAAATCTTTTTGCACTACTAAGCGTTCTTTTCTCAGTTTATTTATTGGGAGGTGTTTTTGGGAAAAACCTTTTACACGCCCATCATAATCTTTATAAAACAAAAAGCGAGCTTGAAGAAAAAATTCACGAAAAGGAAACATTGATCAAAGAGGTTCATCACAGGGTTAAAAACAACTTACAGACCGTTTCAAGCCTTTTAAGCCTTCAATCGCGCAATATAGCCGACAGGGAGGTCAAAAATCTTTTAAAGAGCAGTCAGAACCGGGTTATCTCAATGGCGATGGTACACGAAATGCTGTATTTACGCGAAGATCTCTCTAAAATAGAGTACCGCTCGTATGTGCAAGAACTTGCCGAATACTTAATCAGATCAATCAAGGGAACAAGCAGTAATATTACCTTAGATATTGATATACCCGATTTAAAGCTTAACATCGATACGGCCATACCTTTGGGCCTACTCATCAACGAGGCGGTAACCAATGCCCTCAAGTACGGTATAGTTGATGAAAATAAAGGAGAAATACATATTCAATTAAGCAAAGACGAGAACAATGAATTTCTTCTTCAGATAGGTGATAACGGAATCGGCTTTCCTGAAACGGTAACTCACAAAACCTCTAATAGTTTAGGTCTAAAATTGATTCACAATCTTGTTCGACAGCTGCAGGGAAGTATTAAAAGAGATTTTACTAAGAAGGGCACCCACTACATCGTTAAGTTCAAGCACATAAAGAACCAAATGGCCCCGGTAACCGCTTAAGGAGTATTATTTATTTCCAAAAATCAGTTTTCTTTTTTATGACTTTAAGTCTAACAGGTTTTAAGTTATCTCTGAAAATATGGTAAACCGAAATGATTATTAAAGCGGAAAAAAGCAGAACATAAATCATATCGTTCAATTAATTGAATTACTTAGGCCAGTTTAGACCTATTATATTTGGTGGTAAAAGTTAATTCTTTTTTTATTCTTGAATTCTTTGACTTATAAAGACGAGCTATACCTTTTGGGCTATTAACTTGAGCCTTCTCAAAAGATTCAAGATTGTCAGAGCTATCAACCAAAACAATATCCATTTTAATAACGTCAACTTTAACATCGTGTGTTGGTATTTTAGCAGAAGCTTGAAATCCTAAAAACAATACAAAAAATAAGGTAGTAACAGTTTTCATAAGTAATATTTGGGTACTACTAAGTAACCGCTCATTTACTGCTTAAGAAAAAAGGTCACGTTAAACGACCCTATTTTTCGCCATGGTGAAAAAACTGGGTTAAAGTGCTGATTTTCTTCGATTACCGTTTTTGAGCGATACAACGTCACATCTAAGTTTTTGACAGTTAATCGAGAGGTTTCCCGGAATAGAAGAGAAGGTTTATCACCCATGAGAAATAAAAAAAGCCACCCATGGGTGGCTTTTTTTGGTTAGGGGCATTCCTGAATTTAAAAACACTTAAGCCATTTTAGCTTTATTTCTTTTAGTTGAGAAGGATAATTCTTTTTTAACACGTGCATTATCTCTTTTATAAAGACGGGCAACTTCATATTTTCCAATCTCAACTTTTTTTTTGATTTCAATATTCGTTACTACAGTCATCTCAACGGTATCAACTTTAGCTTCATCAGCATTTTGAGCTTGAGAAGTGAACCCGATAAGAAAAACAAAAATTAAAGTTGCGATAGTTTTCATGACTGTAAGTTTTATATAATTAAAACTCCACAGACCCCATTTCACGGGGTTTCGGTTCGTTCAACGAGATTAAAAACTCGTTCAAATGAAAAACTACGGATGAAGTGCAAAAAACTACCGATAAATGTATTCGCCCTTGCTGACCCCAAATCGGATTTAAGTGTATTTAATCTGATTTTTTAATCGATAGGCATCCTAACTTTCTTCGCTATTATATAACTTACTACCGTTTTATACTAAATACCATTGACCTTTCAACTAACCAATACAAGTATCGCCATCGTCGGAGTAGGTCCAAGAGGTCTCTATGCTGTCGAGCAGCTTTTCAATAAGTTCTCGAATCTTTCACCTGAGAGCACTATTCATGTAACCTTATTTGAACCTTCGGTTTACGCAGGTTCTGGAAACACCTGGAGGGTAGACCAACCTGATAGCAATTGGCTCAATATTTCCGAAAGGGCTTTGCGCGACCTAAAGGGTCGTAAAAAGTTTTCTTTTAAAGGGGTTGTTGTATCATCCTTTCCGTCTTATAGTGAATGGAGCGATTCCGAAAAAAAATCGAATACTGACTACTATCCTCCCAGAAAAAAACTTGGGGCATACCTTAACGAACGGTTCAAAAGTTTTTCAAAGAATCTTTTAAAGACACCCTACCTCCATTTAAAGCCTTTAAAAATTGAAGATTTAGATTATGCCGATGGTCATTTTAAGCTGACCGATAGTAATGGCAACACTTTTCATTTCAACGAAGTATTGCTGACCATTGGTCATCAACCAACAAATACTTCGAAAGAAATCTTGAAGTGGCAGCATCGTGCAGAAGAAACTTGCAAATGTACCTTGTATCCGGAGGCTTACCCAACCGAAAGATTAATTAAGAGCAATAAGATTAGTTCTGATAGCAAGGTAGGCATTAGAGGTTTTGGCCTTTCTATGATAGACATCTTACGTGCCTTAACCTGTGACAGGGGAGGTAAATTTTTGCCGACAGATGATGATATTTATAAATACCGATTTGAGGGAAATGACAGAATACCTTCTAAAATAGTTCCTTTTTCGTTGGATGGACTCCCTCTAGTACCAAAACCTTTAGGTGAAAAAATTGATAATATCTATAGGCCAACACAAGAAGAGAAGAACCGATTTTTTGAATCCGTTCGAAAGGTGGCCCAGAATAAAACCGAGGTAGAAGGAAATCTATTTTTAATTGAGGCCATGGCGCCAATTGCGGTTAGGGTATACCTTGATTTTGAAGAAAAAAGAATGGATTGCCTTTCGAGCCGTAACGAACTATATGAAGTTGCTGTTACCTGGCTCAATGATGAAAATTATAAACATCGCTCTTTACTAAAGGCAGATACCCCTACCCTCGTTCTCATCGAAAAATATGTCTCCATGGCCCTCGACCTAGAGCCCATATCTTTTGATTATTGTATGGGTCAAGTATGGCGGCATTTGCAATCTCTTTGGTATCAAGCTTTCTCACATTCTTCTTTACCACATGAAACCATAGCTTCAGTTATTAAGCTCCATGAGCGAATAAAAAGATACTCTTATGGCCCACCGATAGAAAGTATGCAGCAACTATTGGCTTTAATTGATGCAGGGATAGTCGATTTAAACTATTTAAAAGACCCTAAAGTAGAATTGGTTCAAGATGGATGGTCGCTTCAGAAAGAAAATCGAAAGGTAATAGTAGATGTAATGATCAACAGTGTTCTAGATTCACCGAAGGTATTGGAAGTTTCCTCTCCCTTGGTCGTCAATTTACTCAATCATGAACTCATAAAACCTGTTCATTCTGAATTAGGGATAGACACCTATGAGAATGCACTAGTGAAAAGGTCTGAAAACGATGAAAAAATTAGCTTGGCCGTATTGGGAAGATTGTCGAAAGGAAGCGTGGTAGGAGTAGATGCTATCTTAGAGTGCTTTGGAAAGAGAATTGAAGATTGGGCCGAAGGGGTATTAGAACGTTTAGGTAACCGTAATACTGATTCTTAAGCCATTTTAGCTCTATTATATTTAGTTGTAAAGGAAAGAGCTTTCTTAACTCGGGCGTTATCTCTCTTATAAAGACGTGCTACTTCATATTTAACCGTCTTAAAAGTCTCAGTGATTTCTACTTCTGTCACAATGCTTTTTTCAATAGCATTTACTTTAACTTCGGTAGCTTTTTGAGCTTGAGAAGTAACTCCGATAAAAAGAACAAAGATTAAAGTTGCAATAGTTTTCATGACTGTAGATTTTATATATATAAAACTCTACAGACCCCATTCTACTGGGTTTCGGCTCGTTCAACGAGATTAAAAACTCGTTAAAGTGGCAAAGTTCGGATTAAGTGTAAAATTGTGCCGATTATCGTAATCTAGCCTGAATACACCTCAACGATAAATAGTGTATTTTAACCTTAACTTTGGATACTTTACATTGGCCAAAAATGTCTTTTTGACTAAGTTCATCTTATTGATTATTTTTTTCTACTTTTAAAACTATGGATTTAAAGAAGATTTTTGGTAGCATACTTACGCTACTAGGTATAGGCGGCTTGGTTTATACGGGCATTTTATTCGCGAACGAATCTGGAACCACAAAGATGTTGATTGTTTATGGGGTTTTAGGTGCCATCTTTTTCTTTTCTGGCGTCGGCCTTGTTAGAAATACTTCCGTCAAGAAATAATTTTCTATTGGCTCCGTCGGAGAAGCAAGTACTTTCAGGTGATAAAACAATATAACCGGGACGACAGCATCTTTTAATTTATGATACTTCTTTTCTAAGTACTTCTAACGGTGGACTACTTAAAACGCTCTTATTGTTGAACAAGCCTATGGCCAAAACCAAAAGTGTAATGCTTGGGCCTACTATCAAAAAAGGAATCCATGATGGTATAAAAGCAGCTTTGAAGACCAATTGAGCTAGAAGAAAACTAGCAATCAGGGAAAGAAGAATTCCTAAGAAACTTCCCAAAAAGCCTAAATAAAAATACTCATAGGCATTTATTTTCAAAATTTGTCCGCTCTTAGCTCCTAAAGTACGCAACAACACACTTTCTTTTATTCTCTGATATTTACTGGTTCTAACAGATCCTATCAATACAATAATTCCGGTCAAAATACTGAAAAAAGCCATGAAGTTGATCACCCATGAAATTTTATCCAGAATGCCTTCCACTATGGTTAAAACCTGACGTAAGTCAATAATAGATACGGTTGGAAACTGCCGAACCATTTGCTTCTGCAGCTCGGCTGAAGTTTTTTCGTTTTCAGCGTATGTGGTAACGACATGGAACTTGGGTGCGCTTTCCAGCACTTTCGAAGGAAAGATTATATTGAAGTTCAATTGCATTCTACCCCAATCTACAGTTCTAATGCTGGCTACTTGGGTTTCCATTAAAACTCCTTGGATATTAAAGGTAAGATTATCTCCGACCTCAACCTGTGCATCTCTAGCTACATTATCGGAAATTGAAATTGGCACAAGACCATCGCTTAATTCTTTACTTGGCCACTCCCCTTCCACAATACTTTCAGAAGCAATCAAAGAATCTCTATAGGTGACTCTAAATTCATGGTTCAACACCCAGTCATTGATGGTTGAAGTGGTGTCATTTCTAATATCGCTGGCATTTCTTTCCTTAATTTTTTGAACTCTCATGGTTACAATCGGAATATCATTTAAAACGGATAGTTCTGACTTTTCTATACTCCTTTTAACATCCTCCGTCTGATTCGATTGAACATCCAAAAAAATTAGATTGGGCGATTCTTGCTTGTTCTCAAGAGTTGCTTTACCTATTAAAATGTCTTTTGTAAAATATAATGTACTGATTAGAAAAGTTCCGATTCCGATAGCTAATATCAAGACCAAAGTTTGATTGTTGGGCCGAAAAAGATTCAATAAACTTTGCCGTGCCGCAAACCCCCAACCTTTTGGAAAGTTTCGTTTGACGATTCTCATAAAAAATATGCCAACGGCCACTAATATTGCAAACACGACAACAACCCCCAATAAAAAGTAGAAGGCAAAAGCAAGATTGTCGAGTAAATAAAAGGCGAAAAGAAATATGAAAACAATGATAGCACCATAGATAAGGTAAACAACCCTTTTGGGAGGTTCAATACCTTTCTCTTGAACCCTAAGCACCTGCAAAGGCGAAACAAACCACGTACTTAATAATGGAGATAGGGAAAAGAGGACCGACATAACCAAGCCTAAAACCAAACCTAATAATATGGGCCATATAGTGAAGGTTATTTCAATATCAAAAGGAATTACTTCTCTCAGCAATACAGGAAAAAATTGCTGAAAACCAACCCCGAGGATGGCCCCAAACAAACCTCCGAACAAGCCCATAAAAGCAATTTGAATCAAATAGATATAGAAGCTTTGCTTTCTTGTAGCTCCCAGACATTTTAAAACCGCAACAGATTGTAACTTCTCTTTCACATATATGTGCACGGAGCTGGCCACACCTACCGAACCCAACAAAAGGGCTATGAACGCCACCAAATTTAAAAACTTACCGAAATTATCGTACCGCCGCCCAAGGCGCTGTCCGGTTGAGCTATGCGTATCTAAATCAGCATTCTCAGCATCTAGAATAGGGTCTATTTTCTCATCCAATTCCTCCAAATCTTGTCCCGCATCGGCGACAAAGTAAAAATCATAATCTATTCGACTACCTGTTTGAACCAAACCCGTTTTGGCGATGAATTCATAAGGAATCAAGACGGGAGGTGCAATTGAGGCGGTAAGACCTGTCGACCCTGGCGCTGAAATTAAAGCACCTTCAATGGGCAACCTTATATTACCGATAGAGATTGTATCGCCTTTTGAAAGCCCGAATTGAAGCATAAGGGTAGCATCGACCAAAGCACTATTGTTACCCTGGTATGAAGAAGCTGCTGATTGTGGGTTCGTTTCCAGTTCCCCATAAAAAGGAAAAGGCCCCTCAATACCCTTAATTCCGACCAATTTCGTTGAGTTTTGCTTCGGAAACAATGCCATAGATGGGAAGCTGATACTTCGAGCCTTTGCGCCGCCTAAAGAATCGATGATACCCTGAACCTTCTCGTTTGGCTCATGATTACTATCGATAACAAAATCAGCACCCATAAGGGCTTTCGATTGAGATCCTATATTCTGCTTCAGGTTTTCGCTAAATGATTGTACCGCCACTACTGCAGAAATACCTAAAACGATGGAAGCCATAAAAAGCACCAATCTTTTAGTGCTGGCCTTACCGTCTCGCCAAGCCATTTTTAATAGCCATTTCAAACGTACATTATCTTTCTTCCCCTTATTCATCTTCATAAACGATCAGATAGTTGTTCGGCTTGAACCCTACCACCCTTAAGCTTTAAGACACGTTTACACTTATTTGCCAAATTCATATCATGGGTAACTATTACCAAAGTAGTGCCTGCTTCTTGGTTCAGTTCAAAAAGCAGTTGAACCACTTTTTCGCCAGTTTCTTCATCTAAGTTGCCTGTAGGCTCATCTGCAAATAAAATGGAAGGTTTGCTCGAAAAAGCTCTGGCCAATGCCACTCGTTGTTGCTCCCCTCCAGACAATTGAGACGGGTAATGATCAACCCTGTTTTCGAGTCCGACTTTTTTCAATAATTCTAGACCGATATTTTCGGGGTTATCAGCACCTTGCAGTTCTAGAGGTACGATCACATTCTCTAAAGCCGTTAGCGTTGGTAGTAACTGAAAATTTTGAAATATAAAACCTACTTTTGAATTTCTCAAAAGTGCCCTTTCATCCTCGTTCAAGGCGTTGAGTCTTGTGGCACATAATTCAATGGTTCCCGAATCGGCCCCATCGAGACCCGCGCAAAGACCTAACAACGTTGTTTTGCCGCTTCCGGAAGGCCCGACAATCGCAAAGCTCTCTCCTTCATTGACGTGAAAGTTAATATCATTAAGAACCTCAAGTTTTTTCGAACCACTTGTATAGGCTTTCCCAAGATGGTTGACGTTTAATATCTTTGTCATTAATCGTTCTTTTCACCGCAAAATCTAATTTTGCCCGTGTTAAGCTCGAAAAATAAGCAATTGTATTTGTTTTTAAGCGCTGTATCTTATGACCAACCTCTTAAAGTTTAGTTATTTTTTAGTTCTGCTAGCTCTCGTTTCTTGTGGAGAAAAGCAAAAAGAAACCGAAAAAAAAGATTCTTCTATTTCTCGTGAATCTGAAACTGTCACCCCCAGTTCTACAAAAAGCATTTTGTTCTTCGGTAATAGCTTAACTGCGGCCTACGGCTTGGAGGAGAAAGAGGGTTTTCCAGCGCTCATTCAAAACAGATTAGATTCTGTAGGCCTGAATTACACCTCTATCAATTCTGGGGTAAGTGGCGAAACCACATCTGGCGGACTTAACCGATTAGATTGGGTTTTAAATCAAAAGGTAGAAGTTTTCGTGCTAGAGTTAGGGGCCAATGATGGTCTTAGAGGAATTCCTTTAAAGGAAACGAAGCAGAATTTACAGGCGATTATTGATAAAGTGAAGTCTAAAAATAATTCTACCAAAATAGTTCTGGCAGGTATGCAAATACCTCCGAATATGGGTCAAGACTATACTAACGAGTTTAAGAAAATCTACCCGGACCTAGCCGAAAAGAACCAAGTTGAACTGATTCCTTTTTTATTGGAAGGAGTAGCCGGAAATCCTGATTTAA
This sequence comes from Euzebyella marina, assembly GCF_003687485.1. Lineage (GTDB taxonomy): Bacteria > Bacteroidota > Bacteroidia > Flavobacteriales > Flavobacteriaceae > Euzebyella > Euzebyella marina. The sequence continues at coordinate 3,628,306 of NZ_CP032050.1, forward strand.
ATCTTGAAGACGGTATTCACCCAACGGCTGAAGGGCAGAAAATTGTTATGGAAAATGTCTGGAGGGTTCTCAAAACAGTATTATCAGAGAATTAGAGACAAATTACATTTTCAAAATAGAATTAGGGTCTGGGCAGTTTTTCTTATAAAACTCCAAATTCTTTGAAGAACACACGCCAGGATAATCTCCTCTTTTACCCTGTAAATCATTGATAACCTGAAAATGCAAATGAGGTGCGTAGTTGACATTCTCTTCTGGAGAACCCAAATAGCCTAGCACCTCACCCTTCTCAAACTTCTTACCTTCAAATAAACCACTCAGAGATTTTCTTGACAAATGACCATAAAGAGTATAAAAACAGGAATCACCAACTCCATGTTTTAGGATAATTGTCGGTCCATAATCACCAACGATGGAATTATCCTTAAAGCTATGAACCTCTCCTTTTAAGGGGCATAAAACCTCTGAATTTACATTACTCCAAAAATCAATGCCCAAATGAATATCTCTTTTGTCATCACTTAAACTAAACAAAGAAGATTCATTATAGAGATTTCTCTTTTCAAGATAGCCACCATAAGCAATTTGACAACCTGTTTTATTAAGAATAGTTTCAATATACTCCTGGCATTGATAAGGGTTGTTTAACTGAACGTTCGATAATTCACTATTCGCGTCTGAAAAGTCAATAGTGGTATATTTATTGATAATATTTCCTAATATTAAAAATGGGTGATTCACTTCATTACTTTTTTATTAAAAAAATTTATATCACGAAGGATAGTTAAAAGTATATGACATCTTTCTGTTAACTAAAATTTTAAGTTAGATGAACCTAAACCTAAACTTCCGTATTTTGTCGATTAAACAAAAAAAATATTGCGGCGTGATTACTATTTGAATAATTTGCATAGATATTTTTGAAAAAGAAAATGAATTAATTTAAATCTTCTAAACTATGAAACGTAACTTTTTAGCAAAAGTTTCTCTTTTTGCATTTCTAATGATATGCCTTATTATGGTTCCGGTCGCCTGTAGTAGCGATAATGGCTCGGATCCTGACCCCCAGGAACAACCAGAGCCGGAACCGGAACCAGAGCCTGAAGCTGATCCGGACCCTACCAACGAAAACACTACAATGGATGCTACCGCGCCTACTCACTCAAGTGGTATAGGTACGTCAATAGTAACGGTTGTACTGGCTGATACCGATGGTAACAAACTTAGAAAAAGTGGCGGAACTGTTGCCCTTACAGTGACAGGTTCGGCAAGTGTAGGCAGTGTTACCGATAATGGCGATGGTACTTACACAGCGACTGTTACCGGCGATGCTGAAGAAACCGTAACCGTATCTGGAACGTTGGACGGAGTTGACATTACCAATACCGTTGCAATCACTTTCAACCCAGACGAATCAAATCCTGCACAAGAAGTAGCACAATCTACAGAACCTGTAGGACCGTCCTTAGTTAGAATTAACTGTGGTGGACCAGAAGTAACTTATGATGACATTACTTTTTTAGCTGACCAGTTTGTTGAAGGCCCCACAATTACTTATTCCAACCCGAATGTTACTGAGATCTCCGGAACAGATATGGACGAAATTTTCTTAACTGAAAGAATTTCCGATAATTCTAATGCCAAAGGGCCATTTTCTTACAATATTCCTGTGACAAACGGCACCTACACTGTTAAGTTATATTTTGCGGAAATTTATTGGGGTGTCCCTAACCAACAGGAATTAGAGGGAGGCGATGGAAGTAGAATCTTCAACATTTCCATGGAAGACACTGCAATTTTCACAGGATATGATTTGTACAAGGAAGTTGGCGCTGCTGCCGCATCTTTCAGAATGTATGATATCGAAGTTACTGATGGAACTCTAAATATAACCTTTGAAGCTACTGTTAACAAACCGAAAGTTTCTGCAATTGAGGTGTTTGGTACGGGAACAGTTGGTTCTTAATAAACTAAGATAGTTGTAATATTTAAAGGTCTTCGATTTCTCGGAGACCTTTTTTATTTGTAATATGATGTAAGGATTATTTCATTGTGCGCACTAAATACAAAAAAAATGTTTCCAAGATTAATATTGACTTTTTTCGGATTGCTATTAACAATTTCTTGCCAGTCTAAAAACAAACAACACGAAAAGGAAGAAATAGCCAAAGTTTCGGATATAGAAAAGACTGAACAACAAGATTTAGACCAATATGAAACTGCATATTTCGCGAGCGGATGTTTTTGGTGTGTCGAAGCCATTTTTGAAAGTGTTAAGGGAGTAAAAGAAGTGGTTTCAGGCTATTCTGGTGGTAAAGAAAAGAACCCTACTTATGAGCAAGTAGGTGGTGGCAAAACCACACATGCCGAGGCAGTGAAAATTTATTATGATCCCGAAGTTATTTCTTTTACAGCTTTAGTTCAAGTGTTTTTTGGTTCTCATGACCCCACTACCCTTAACAGTCAAGGACCCGACCATGGGCCTCAATATAGATCTATTGCTTTTTTTAAGAATGATAAAGAAAAGAAAATAATCAACGATTATATAAAAGCTCTAATAGAACATGATGTTTATCAAGGTCGGGAAATCACCACGCAAGTAGTGCCCTTTACCATTTTTTATGACGCGGAGGATTATCACCAGGATTATGAAAAAAAACACCCTAACAACCCATACATAAGAAATGTATCGATACCTAGACTCAACAGGTTTAAAGAAAACTTTGGCGATTATTTAAAAGAAGATAAGGAAAGTCACTAGTACTAGAGCAATGTGAAAAGTTCCGGTGATAGATTATTCAAGACTCACTTCTGAATACCTGCCATTTATATGTACCGATTTTAAGGATTTTGCTTTACCCTTATAGCCATTATAAACTATTTGGTTTCCTTTTTCAATTTTTTCCATTGTAACGTCAGCGGGGTAATTAACCTGAATGCCATTTCCTTCTACTTTAATATTGAAAGACGTTTGAGGTAGGGTACAAATCATATTGCTATTTCTCATCGAGACGTTTAGCTGGTTGAAGTTTTCGGAAATAGAATTGATATAAATAGGGCCAAAATCGTTGACTATGGTAGCTCTATCCGATAGACTATTAATAACTATCGGGGAGGACTTCGCATCTAAAACAAGTTGGTTAACTTGCTCCAAATCGACTTGATCAGAATAATTAGCTTGTAATTTACCGTACATCCAATTTTCAACGCTTATGGGAGAATATGAGGCCACCACTACCGTCTCACTCCCGTCAATTTCATTTGCTTTCAATTTAGAGTAGGAAAGTAACGCATCGATATTATGAGTTCTCTCTGCCAGTTTTATCTCGCCGTGTCGCACATTCATTTTAATCTTGGCAGACTTAGGCATCTTAATCTTTAAAACTTTTTTTACCTTAAAGTCCTCCGTTTTGCCTCTATTTGAGTAATAAAAGATATGAGACCTATTTTTTGAATTTCGGTTTCTCTCCTCTAAATGAATTTGTCTTTCTTTTAAGCGCTCCTGAACTGCTCTCGCATGTTCGGCCCTAGCTTCCGCCACTTGCTCCATTCTCTTGACATCTATTTTTTGCCTTTTTTCCTGAAGTTCTTTCTGTTTTTCTTGTATTTGTTTTTGTTTCTCCTCCATTTTCTTCTGCCAGTCCTTTAACCGTTCCTGATAGGGTTCTCCGAAGCTTTTCTCAAACTTTTTCTGCCATTCTTGCATATATTCTTCCCCACCTTCCTTAAATGCCTCATAATCAAAATCAGGACTCGGCACCGGCGGCATTACCGGAAGGTCTTCTAACTCAGAAAAGTCAAAATCGAAATCAAAAGACTCGAATTCAGGCATTTCAGGCAATTCAAAAACGAAATCGTTAGATTGAAACTCAAAATTTACCGGCTCCCAATTGCCTACGCTATTTTTAATACTTATCTCCCGGCTATTTCCAAGAATTTCGAATTCGTTCTTTTTAAAGTATTCTTCTGCTTGTTCTTCGCTGGCTCCTTCTAGAACAAGAATTACCTCTACCACTACTTTGTTTTTGTTCCAAGTGTCAAATTCTAAATCTGCATAGCTTGTATTTATATTGACTATAACATCATCATCTACATTGAACTCCTCTGAGTAAGTTTTTGTTCTATCTTGGGCTTGCATTTTCATACATACCAACCCCACTAATAAAAACAAAGGTCTATATACTTGCATTGGTAACATCTTCATTTTCTTGATTTTTTAAGTGTTTTAATTCTTTTTTTAAGTTTTGTAAAAGCTGAAGTCTTAGCTGTAGGTTCTTTACCATTGCCCCTATAATCTGGTCATTGGGGCCGTAGGCGTTCATCTCTTCACTCAGGGTTAAGTACTCTTGGTTTAATTCGTTCAATTGTTTTAGATAGTCGTCAACAATATCCTTATTTGTTTCTGACACATCTAGTTTAGATAGTTCGTAATTAATGCTTGCTGTGTAGTAGCTTTCTATTTTTTTTAAATCTGGAGAAAGGTCTCCCAACTTTACTGTTTTCTTGGCGTTTTGCTCTTCGGCCGACGAATCGACAACCTCATTTTGCGAACCTTCGATGTCTTGCTGCCCCAGCCATAAATAACCGGACAAACAAATGAGAACCGTGATTGAAGCGGCAATTATAAATTTTAAAGGAACGCTTCGCTTTCCAGCTGGTAATTCTTTTTCCAATTTCCTTAAAAATCGACGTTCATGACCTTCACTAAGTTTAGGTTCATGGCTATCGTCTATCCTTTTAATCAGTTCCCTAATATCCTGTGGCATAATTTTTCTCTTTAAGCATATTCTTAAGATGACCTTTACCTCTCAACAGACGGGTTCTACACGTTGTTTCTGTGATACCTAGCACTTGTGCGATTTCGGAGTGATCATAACCTTCTATCAAGTACATCATTACTACATATCTATATTTTTCTGGTAGGTTGAGCACCTCTTCCTTAATTCTATTGACTGAAATATGCTCATCAATTTCCCAGTTATCATCATCTTCAATTAATTTTAAATTATCATCGAATTCTATATAGTCGTGCCTTCTTGATTTAATAAGATCTAAACTTTGATTGATTACTATACGCTTGAGCCAAGCCCCAAAAGAAACGTCACCTGTAAATTGGTCTAAACGTTGAAAGGCCTTTATAAATGCATCTTGTAAAACATCTTCAGCATCTTTCTCATTCTTCACATACCTGTACGCAACCAAAAACATACCATCGCAATACTGTCGATACAGCTTAAGCTGCGCCTTACGGTTATTGGCCTTGCATTGTTGCAATACATTTATATAGAACATCGGTCGGTAACGTACTTGTTATTAGATCATCTATATAAAGGACGAGCAAAAAAACATTGTGTTGCAAAAAACGAGTAATTTTGATTGAATTTTAATTTCGATTTCTTGAAACAGATTACCCTTACCAATGGTGATGCCATTCTTATCGTACTGAACTACGGAGCGGTCATTCAAAAATTACTGATTAAAGATGCTAATGGAAATTACACCAATGTAGTGGTAGGCCTAGAATTTCCTAGTGAGTATTTAGATGACGACTATTTTCTTGGGGCCTGTATCGGTCGTTTTGCCGGCCGTATATCAAAAAGTTTTGAAATAGATGGAGTAAACTTTCCATTACCCAATGATAATGGTGTGCATTTACATGGAGGGAAAGAAGGGTTTGGAAAAAAATATTGGACCATTGATAAGGTCGAGCAAGGTGACACCCCATATGTAAAACTGTCTTACGTAAGTGACCATTTAGAAGAAGGATACCCTGGTAATTTAAAAGTCTCTGTTACCTATGTATTGAAGGGAAAAACACTTAGGGTAATCTTCGAGGCGGTTACTGACCGAACTACGGTCGTCAATCTTACGAACCATTCTTACTTTAAACTGGATTCTGACACCTCGGTAGACAACTACAACTTACAACTAAATTGTTCTAAATATCTTGAAACAAAGGATAACCTATTGCCCACAGGTAGAGTTTTGGCCACAGAAGATTCAAGTTTTGATTTTTTATCATGTAAAAGAATTGGCAAAACCCGATTGGACACGCCTTTTATTGTGGATGTAAAATCGCCAATTGCGGCCAAATGCACTTCTGAAAAATCTGGTATTGCATTAGAGGTTGCTACCAACCAACTTGGTTTGATTGTCTATACCCCTAAAGACTTTTCCGGTATCTGTTTTGAAACCCAAAATTTACCGGATGCTCCCAACCAGAAGCATTTTCCTAGTTCTACACTTCGCCCCGGAGAGCATTACCGCAACATCACCGAATTTAGATTTACTACCAAATAAAAAAGGCTTCCAAAATGGAAGCCTTCAATACTTTAGCTTTTTTCACCTAAGGTTACGCTTCGACCATTAAATTGAGTTCAACGGTAATATTATCTCTGGTAGCCTTGCTATATGGACAAATCTCGTGGGCAGCATTGATCAAATCTTCACCCTTCTTTTTATCTACGGTCGGCAACCAGCAATCCAAAGTGGCATCGATAAAAAAGCCTTCATCATCTTTATTAAAGCCTACCACGGCCGTTACGCTAAAATCGCCTAAATCATCAACACCATGTTCTTTGGCAACCGCTTGTAAAGCCCCTGCAAAGCAGGTTGAATAGGCCGCCGCAAACAATTGCTCCGGGTTGGTCGACTTGCCGTCGGTTTCGCCTTTAGAATTTGGCATTTTGATATCTAAATCAATAGCTCCGTCATCACTTTTTACATGGCCATCTCTCCCTCCCGAGTTGGTGGCACTAGCCTGAAAAATAGTTTTCATTTTCGATAATTTTGATTATCCTATTAAGATACGTTTAGTATTGCAAAACTCCGTTCAAACGAATATTAAATCTGTGTGAAAACACGAGTAAGGTCAACAAAAGATTCAATATGACACTCCGAGAAATAGGTCATTGGTGAATCCATCGAACTTTTACGATACTGCGACTGATTTTTCAAGCTTCAAACATATTAATTTGTAATTTCGACCGCATTTTGTAATCGATTTTACAAATTGTTGATATTCAAACTATACTATATGAAATTCTTGAAATGGTTTTTGGTGGTAGTTGCCGTATTGGCGCTACTTTTCTTTTTTGTTTTCAGACCTTATATGAGAAAACAGACGAAGACCCATAGCCCAGAAATTACAAACGTTTATCAAAAAAACGATTTTGATCTATCGGTGACCTATTCCAGCCCGAAGAAAAAAGGGCGTGTTATTTTTGGTGAACTAGTACCATATGATGTAGTTTGGAGAACAGGGGCTAATGAACCTACCAAATTTTCGACCTCTACTACTATTCGTATTGCTGATAAAAGTCTTGCTCCCGGAAGATATTCTTTGTGGACAAAGCCAGGAAAGGAAAGCTGGAACGTTATATTTAATAAGGGAATTCCCGATTGGGGGGTTACCGTTCTGAGCGGAGGTAAAGAAACTTCTAGAAACCCCGAAGAAGACGTTGTTGAAGTTACCGTACCTACAGAAATACTTAATGACACCATTGAAAATTTCACTATCGATTTTGAGGATAATGGAGAACTTTTCATGTCTTTTTCCTGGGATAAAACAAAGGTTAAAGTACCTATCAACAAATAAGATTGGCCGATAAAAAAAAGAAAGTCAGAACTTTTTCTTCAGACCATTCAAAAGGTCAAAAGAGACCCTTGTCTGACAATCAATTTATCGAAGGCATTAAAAATGGTGATCAAACCATTCTCGCAAAGGCGATTACCCTTATAGAAAGCACCAAAAAACAGGATGAAGTTCTCTCAGACGAGATTTTAAATGGGTTTTTGAAATTAAGTGGTAATAGCATTAGAATTGGTATAACCGGAGTGCCCGGTGTCGGAAAGAGTACATTTATAGAAAAACTGGGTCTTTTACTTATCAAAAAAGGACGTAAAGTTGCCGTTTTAACCGTAGACCCTTCAAGTACCGTTAGCAAAGGAAGTATTCTCGGCGATAAGACCAGAATGCCCGAATTGCTCAAAAGTGACAATGCTTTTATTCGACCTACTCCTACAAATAATAATCTAGGGGGTGTTGCCCACAAAACAAGAGAATCAATAATACTCTGTGAAGCTGCCGGGTTCGATGTTGTTCTAGTCGAAACGGTAGGTGTAGGCCAAAGTGAAACCGCCGTTCATGGTATGGTCGACTTTTTTCTTTTATTAAAATTGGCAGGTGCCGGTGATGACCTTCAAGGAATCAAAAGAGGTATTATCGAACTGGCAGATGTTATAGCCATCAATAAGGCCGATGGAGCGAACTTAGAAATTGCAAAGCAAGAAGCTTCTATCTTCAAAAGAGCTTTGGGGCTATTTCCTCCCAAGCAAAATGGTTGGGAGCCTCAAGTAACGTATTGTTCCGCTCTTCATGATGAGGGTATTCAAGAGTTATGGTCACTAATCGATGAATTCAATATAAAAACCAAAAAGAACGCTACGTTCCACAAAAAAAGGGAAGAACAACTACAAAATTGGATGCTCGAAATTGTTGAGCAAACAATAAAAAAGAACTTTTATTCTAATCAAAAGGTAAAAATATTGCAAGATCAGTTACTTGAAAAAGTACTAAGCAAAACGATTTCACCAAAGCAAGCCGCCGATATGCTCTTGAGTTCGTTCGATATAAAACCTTAGGCACATTGTTAAATTCTCCATCAGATAATAAGTTTTATTTGTTCAAAGTATCGTTCTCAATCGCATTCGAGAATTAATATATGCGCTTGCGTAATAAAACCCTAAATTTGCCGCAAATCTGTTCTTTTGATGAACCCTATTACGAGTTCCTTACTATCTATTGTTGTTCCACTCTATAACGAAGAGGATAACGTAGTTCTGCTGACTAAAAAAATTCACGAAAGTTTAGAGGGCTATAACTATCAAATAATCTATGTCGATGATTTTTCGAAAGACAGCACACGAAAAATCGTCAATGCCATGAATGATGATAAGGTGCATCTTATTGCGCTAAAAAAGAATTATGGTCAGAGTCTGGCACTTGCGGCAGGTATTGACTATGCCGAGGGAGACTTTATAATTACCATGGATGGCGATTTGCAAAACGACCCAACCGATATTCCTCAAATGTTACAATATGCTGTAAACGGTGAATATGATTTGGTAACCGGCATCAGGCAAAAAAGGCAAGATTCTTTGGTAAAAAAAATACCTTCAAAAATCGCCAACTTTTTGGTTCGAAGAATTACAAATCTCGACATAAAAGATAATGGTTGTGCTTTGAAAGTTTTCTCAAAAGATATTGCCAAAGACCTCAACCTTTATGGCGAAATGCATCGTTTTATAACTTTGCTAGCTTATCTTGAAGGTGCACAGATCAAGCAGGTACCCGTGAAACACCATGCGCGCCATGCAGGTGTGTCTAAATACGGGTTGGAGCGTGTTTTCAAGGTAATCGCAGATATGATGCTTTTGCTTTTTATTCGTAAATACTTTCAAAGGCCCATTCATCTGTTTGGTATTTTTGGGGTTCTACTTATTATGGTGGGTATATTGATCAACATGTATTTATTGATCGTAAAATTCGGATTCGGTGAGGATATAGGTACCAGACCTTTGCTCATTTTTGGATTGATGTTCATTCTTGCCGGTATTCAACTCTTCACCATAGGTATTGTTATGGAGCTGCTAATTCGCACCTACTATGAGTCTCAGCAGAAAAGGCCTTATAGAATTAAAAAAGTCTTCGTAGGTGGCGAATCTGCGTAAAAAAAGCATAACCGCTTTAAAAATTGCTTTCAGCGTTCTATTGATTTATTTGGTTTTTACCAAAGTCGAAATCGCCGAAGTCTGGGCTGTCATTAAAAGTGCCAATGTATTTTATTTAATATTGGCGCTCCTTTTCTTTATCATATCAAAGATTGTTTCCGCCTTTAGGCTAAATCTTTATTTCAGATTACTGAAAATTCCCTTATCGCACAAAAGCAATCTACAACTATACCTTTTGGGCATGTTTTATAACCTTTTTCTACCAGGTGGAATTGGAGGAGATGCTTATAAGGGATACCTTATCAAAAAGACCTTTGATATAAAAACAAAAAAAGTAGTATCCGTTCTGCTTTTAGATCGCTTGAGCGGTCTTCTTCTATTATTCATTTATGCCTGTATTCTAATACTATTTATAAAAAGTGACTTCCTAGATACCTATCGATGGGGTACCATTCCCCTAATCATATTGAGTACGGTAGTTTTTTATTTTTTGAACCTTAAGTTCTTTCCCTATGTTTCAAAGGCATTTTGGCCTTCGTTTATCTATTCGTCCGTAGTACAATTGATGCAATTAATCTGTGTACTTTTAATTTTAATGGCCATGGATGCCTCTATAGGTTCAATAGGGTATTTATTTGTTTTTCTGGTTTCATCGATAGTTGCAGTGTTGCCTTTGACCATAGGAGGTATCGGAAGTCGAGAAATTACTTTTTACTACTTCTCTAACTGGCTTGGTCTTAATGAAGACTTGTCTATAACTTTGAGTATGGTCTTTTTCTTGATAACCGCCTTCACTTCTTTTTGGGGGATTATCTATCACTTTAAAAAGCCAAACTTGGTGAAGAATCAGTAAATATGCACCAAGTGCATTTTATCTAACGATTTTTTTCTCTTTGAGGGATTTAGGAATTTGAGGCTCAATCTCGTAATGCGGTAATGCGCTCGCGTGTATTGAATATCCCAATCAAAATCTAACTCTTTTAGTTCTCGTAACTGGTCATCATTGGCGTAGACCCAAAAATCTTTCTTACCTCTTATCGCATTGTAAGATGTTATTTTTAAAGGCTTTCTGTTGTAGAAATCAAACGACCAAGTGTGAAAATCACCCAGCTTATAAATGTTGTCAACCGGTACTTCTCTTTCTTTAACCACTTTGGCCATGCTTGAGCCAGCCTGATAGGTCAATAAATTAGGATAAAAATGAAGGTTGAGGGTGGCGTTCAGCAATAAGGAGCCAAAGACGGTCAAAGTGATTATCTTCTTATCATATTGCTCACTTTTCAAGCAGAAATAGATAATGGTCAACAAAAAGACCAAGAGTAGGCCCAGAGCGAAAAGATTATCAAATTCGAAGACTAGAAAACAAATCAGTACCGCGGCAATGAATATGATACTTAACACAAAATATTGCACCCCGAGCAAAATACGACCGGTTTTTTCATTTTTCAGATTCACAATATAAGTCGCTGTCAAAACTGCAAACAGAGGTATTATACTATTCAAATAATGAGGAAGCTTGAATTGGGAAAAACTTGCAATCAGAAAAAAGAAAGTGATACCACCTATAGTAAGCATTTCTTGACCTTGAACCCATTTAAATTTCAATTTAAACAGGCTATTTATTTTTCTAGCGTAAGCCATGATACCTAAGACCGTCCACGGTAGAAAAACCCATAAAAATGTATGAAAGAAGAAGAAATAGTCGCTGCTATTACTACCCATGCCTTCGCCGCTTAGTCGCTCAAAACTCTGTTCCCAAAAAATGAAGAAAATTCCACTTCGCTCTGCTTTACCACGTATTACCTTTTCCGGATGCAAATCAAACTGATGGTAATATGCATACAACATGGGGGTTATGGCAATGGCAAAAGTCAAGAGGCCCAATAAGACTTTCCAGTTGATAAGCGCCTTCCAATTTCGGGTATAGATCAAATGACTTAAAAGTGCCAAACCAATGATCAATATGGCCAATTGGCCTTTGGTTGAAAATGCCAAGCCGGCAGCAATACCGCCCAACAAAATCGACTTAATTGAGCCTGTATTCGCATATAAAGCCAACTGCCATATGGCCAAAATAACGAAGCCCGTTAATACGGCATCGGTTCGAACATCTATCGCAGATAGAACAATGGTCTGTGCCGTCATAAATATGAGGGCAGCAACTTTACCCACTCTTTTGTCATATAGCAAGTTGCCAAGACCATAGGTAGAATAGGCACCTAAAAGAAGAGCTAAAATTCCGGGAATACGGTAGGCCCAATCTTCTATGCCGAACAGTAAATAAGAAAATGCGGCCAACCAGTAATGTAAGTGCGGTTTATCTAAATATTCTTCAGTACCCTTGAAAAGATTCAAAAAATCATTCTCTTGAACCATTCGCATGGCCATTACCGCAAATTGTGCAGAATCATTTTCGAATAGGGTGACGAACATGCCGGTGATGTACACCAGAACAACTAAAATGATTAAAACCCAATATCTAGAGTTAGATATCATAGAGGTATTTTGAGGTCTGCAAATATAGCTAACTTTAAAAACAACCAACTAAAAATCAAGCCTATTAAGGCCCCTGTAATAATATCCAAGGGAAAATGGACACCGATGTAAATTCGACTGTAAGAGACCAAAACCGCCCAAAAAGCCAGTAAAATTCCTATATACCGATATTTTGTTTTCAAAAGGGATGAAAAGAAAAATGCCAACGCAAAATTATTGCCGGCGTGAGCCGAAAAATAACTGTATTTACCCCCGCAAGATTTTTTCACTAATCGAACCAGGTCTTGTAAGGTAGGGTCATGGCATGGCCTTAATCTTTGTACCCCATATTTGAAAAAGTTCGACAACTGGTCTGTAACAAGAATCATCAAACCAACCGCCAGAACAGCTATGATGGTACGCCTAAGACCCAACGCACGATAGGTTAAGAACAATAAAATCGCATAAATAGGTATAGCGCTAAATTTATTGGTGACAAAAAGCCAGAAACCGTCCCATCTCGAACTCCCCAAACTGTTCAGAAATAAAAAAAGGTCTTTATCAAGTTCTACCAGATGCTCTAACATTATCAACTAGTCTTCGTACCTTGAAACCTCTCTATCGTAAAATAAATTCGCCTGTTCAATCAGATTTTCAGCTTCCGATTCAAGTTCTTTTTCATCCTCCGGAGAAAAATCTTCCAACCATTCCACTTCATCATTTTCCAGATTTATTATAAATCTTGGGTACTCGGTATGCACAACAAAAATTGCAGAAGGATAATCGGTATTATCGCCTAAAAGAAACTTTGGAAATTCCATATAAATGAAAATTAGTTTTGTCTACGTTCGTTGCCTTTTCTTATGCAGATTGGGCAATCATTTTTTGGGTTAGGTAATTAAATCGAATATACAACATAATACCCGAGGCGGTAAGCCCCGTCAATAGACCCAGCCAAATGCCTGTACTACCCAATTCGGTACGAAGCCCTAAAAAATAGCTCACCGGAAAGCCTATCAACCAATAGGCAACAAAAGTAATTAAAGTAGGTATTTTCACGTCTTGCATGCCTCTCAAGGCGCCTAAGACTACTACCTGTACCCCATCTGATATCTGAAATACCGCTGCCACCAATAACAACTCGGCCGCAATTTTTATTACTTGGGCGTTATCGGCCATGTTAGAAATATCGTCTAAATCAAGATATAATGATGGAAACCAATGTCTACCCAGTAAAAACAGAATAGCAAAAACAATCTCAAGTAAAAAGGTCAGAAAAAAAATAGACTTACCAATTCTACGCAGCTCAGAGAAGTTTTTAAGTCCCTTTTGATTGCCAACACGAATCATTGCTGCCACCCCAAGCCCCATACCAAACATAAAAGTCATGCTACTCAGGTTTAGAGCAATCTGATTAGCGGCTTGCGCATTTTTCCCCAATACCCCGCTCAACCAAATGGCCGACGTAAAAATGGCTACTTCAAACAACATCTGTAGCGCTGATGGAAAACCCAAACTGATAATTTTTTTTACCACTTTTTGCTCCAACTTTTTAAAGTTGAACGCCGTTACATAATCATGAAACTTTCTTTTGCTGCGCAGTAGAAACCACAGAAAAATAACCATTACAAATCGAGAAACTAAAGTACCAATGGCCGCACCCACAATTCCCATTTTCGGAAAACCGAAAGTGCCGAATATCAGCAAATAGTTCAATAATATGTTTACCACATTCGCCAAAATGGTGGCGTACATAGGGTAACGGGTCTGTGACAAGCCTTCTGAAAACTGCTTAAATGCCTGAAAGATGATCAGGGGCACCAATGAAAAAGCCACTAGATCTAAATACGGAAGTGCCAATTCTACCACCTCGGCCGGCTGCTCCATCCTATACATCAAGGGCTTAGCCAACAAAATAAGGGAGAAAAGGGTCAACCCGAGTATGGTACAAAGTGCGAGACCGTGTTTCAAAGCGTTTTTGCCATCATGCTTATTACCGGCACCATCGGCCTCTGCCACCAATGGAGTTATGGCTGTAGAAAAGCCAATACCAATAGACATGGCTATGAAAACAAAACTATTGCCTAAAGATACCGCTGCCAGTTCGGCCGTACCCAATTGACCTACCATGATGTTATCGGCCAATTGTACGAACGTATGACCCAACATTCCCATAATTACGGGAACAGAAAGTTGAATATTATATCGAAATTCTTTGGTGTATTGCTGGAACAAGATTGATAATTAAAAGGTAAACAATGATGAAAAATGAAGGTGGGGTTAATAGATATGACTAAGAGGTTTGGTTGAAAGTCTTTGCTTCTTCCCAAAAAACATCCATCTCTTCTAAAGTCATATCTTTTAGTGACTTACCCATTTCTTTGGCTTTGGCCTCTAAATATTGAAAACGCCTTATGAATTTCTTATTGGTTCGCTCCAACGCATTTTCCGGATTGATATCTAAAAAACGGGCGTAGTTGACCATAGAGAACATCACATCGCCAAATTCGGCTTCCATTTTAGCCTTGTTATTATCTTGTACCTCATTTTGAAATTCTGAAAGTTCTTCTTGAACCTTTTCCCAAACCTGTTCGGGTTTTTCCCAGTCAAAACCTACGCCCGAGACCTTGTCTTGAATGCGATTGGCCTTTACCAATGCCGGTAAACCATTGGGCACGCCTTCCAACACACTCTTTTTACCCTCTTTCAGTTTGAGATTTTCCCAGTTGCGTTTTACGTCTTCTTCATTTTCAACAGTGACATCTCCATAAATATGCGGGTGCCTGCTTACCAGCTTGTCACAAATCGTATGACACACATCGGCAATGTCAAAATCATTGGTTTCTGAGCCTATTTTCGAGTAGAATACGATATGCAGAAGTACATCGCCCAGTTCTTTTTTAACTTCGTTCAGGTCGTTTTCTAAAATAGCGTCACCTAATTCATAAGTTTCTTCAATGGTTAGGTGCCTTAATGATTGTAGGGTCTGCTTTTTATCCCAAGGGCATTTTTCCCTTAATTCATCCATTATGGTCAATAACCTATCAAAAGCTTTTAGCTGATCTGCTCTAGAATTCATTACCCTGAAATTTTATGCAAAAATAAGCATCTACTTTAGGGTAAGCCTCACAGACTTGAATAAAAAATCAATGTAAAAGTTGGTGTACAAACCTTAGTTTATTCAAAACGGTATCGGAGATAACAAAAGGATAGACATCGGGTTGCCCCATACTTCTGTTCAAACTATTGATAGCATAGGTCAGTGGCCTAAAGGCTTTGATAATGGCATCAAAATCTTGTTGTAAATAAGGGTCAAAACGAGCTTCCATTTTCAATGGTGAGCCATCATTAAGATGTCCGCCTGTTTCAATACCAAAATAGAAAGCAGTTTCCAAAAGGTCTATCAGGTGTAAGTAATGCGCCCAAGTTTCTGCCCAATCTTCCCAGGGGTGAGATGACGCATAAGAACTAATATAATAGCTCGGCCAATTGCTCGAAGCGCCTTGGTTGTAATGGTTTTGAAGCGCTGCACCATAATCGACACGCTCGTCGCCGAAGATTGACCTAAAGGCAGAGAGATTATCACTATTATTATTTATAAGCAAATCCCAATAGAAATGCCCAATTTCATGTCGAAAGTGACCTATTAACGTTCTATAGGGTTCGGCCATTTGTTTTCGCATATATTCGCGGTGAACACTATCTGCCTCGGCCACATTAATGGTTATTGTTCCATTGAGATGGCCTGTACGAACAGGTTCGCTGTTTTGCGCATTTGTAATTTCTTCTAGAAAATCGAAAGCTATACCCGAAGATTCAATCCCTTTTTTAGGTTCTACCTGAAGGCCAAGCCTCATTAATGCATAGACCAACCGATGCTTAGCGATTTCGAGCTTACGCCATTCAACCAAGTTAGACTCATTTTCTAAGTTAGGTATAGTTCTATTGAGTGAGCATGCCGAGCAAAACTCAGAATTACTATTGATTTCTACCAACCAATTGCAGACTTGATATTCATGGTTCTTACAGAACCGATATAGCTTGCCTTCATCACCCGAAACACTAAAGAGGCCATTTTTTGCTATCAAATTTACCAGTTGAGACCGATGCTCTAAATATCCCAAATGACTCCCACATGAGAGACAAACTGTATTTTCGAAATATAGAGGATTGCCACAATGTGAACAGTGAAAAATTTTCATATCAAGTCAAGTTAACCAGTATAAATTTAGATGGCCTAGGCGAAGTTTGCCAAACCCTATCCGTCTTTTTTTGAACCTTTTTGAAATAATCTTTTCAAGCGAAATGACTATCTTGATCAAACAAATATTTTCAAATGATTTCAAGACGACATTTCTTAAAACAAACTACGGTTGCCGGTAGTGGTGCAATACTAGTGCCCAATCTCTCATTTAACCTTTACAAAAAGCCCGAATATGGTGTACAGCTCTATACTTTTAGAGATGAATTGGCTAAAGATGCCAAGCAAACACTTAAAACTATAGCCGACCTGGGCATCAAAAAAATTGAGTCCGCACGCAGTACAAAAGGTTTGTATTATGGTCTTTCCCCTGAGGGTATGAAAAAGGAGTGCGAAGCGCTTGGCATGAAATTGGTCAGTGGCCATGTTGCCCTTGATGACGATTTTGAGAGTACGATGGAACAGGCCGTCAGGTCAGGTCAAGAATATGTCATATGTTCTTCTTTACCAAGTAAAGGGCAAACCGTAGATAATTACAAAAGTGTGGCCGACGCGTTTAATAAAGCGGGAGAATCATGTAAAAAGCTTGGTCTCAAATTCGGTTACCACAATCATGAATACGAGTTCGAATCACATGACGGACAAATTTTATATGATGTGCTAATGGATAATACCGACCCCGAATTGGTTTATATGGAGCTTGATTTAGGATGGGTAGTCGTGTCAGGTTTTGACCCGATGGATTATTTCAAGAAATATCCAGGTCGTTTTCCTCTTTGGCATTTAAAGGATATGGATTTTAAAGAAAAGGAAAGCACCGAGTTTGGTAATGGCGACCTGAACATCAAAAAAATTATGGAAAGTCAAAAAGCTTCGGGAGTCAAACACATTTTTATTGAGCAGGAAGAATATACGAGTACCCCTGTTGAAAGCATGCGCCATAATATGAAGTTTCTTAAAAAGCTATCTTAATCAAGATGATGAATTATTCAAAGCAACTATTTCTAGGATTATGGGGCCTATCGCTGGTGAGCCTTTCGTGCGAAGGGCAAAAGAAAGTTGATGACATCGTTGCAAAAGGGGCCGAATTGACCTTGGTTTCCGACACTTTCGAATTTACCGAAGGCCCAGCTATGGATAAATCTGGAGACGTCTATTTTACTGACCAACCGAACGATAGAATTGTTAAATGGAGTGCTTCGGATAATACCGTCACCGACTATATGAAACCGGCCGGTCGTGCCAATGGTCTTTATTTTGATGATGAGGGAAGTCTTTTGGCCGCTGCAGACGAAAAGAATGAACTTTGGCGAATAGCAACTGATAAAAAAGTGACGGTGGTCATTGATAATTTTGAGAAAAAGAAATTGAATGGCCCCAATGATATTTGGGTCGACCAAAAAGAAGGCGTTTATTTCACCGATCCTTTCTACAAACGCTCTTGGTGGCAACATACTGAACCCGAGCAATCGGCAAGAAGAGTTTATTATCTGGCTGCCAACACCTCTGAACCACGCGTTGTAATAGATGATAACTACGAACAGCCCAATGGCATTATTGGTACTCCCGATGGCAAGACTTTATATGTTTCAGACAACGGGGCGAAGAAAACGTATGTTTACGATATCAGCAAAAATGGAGACTTGACGAATAAGAAGCTCTTTGCAGATATGGGATCCGACGGTATGACGGTTGATCATTTAGGAAATGTTTATTTGACCGGCGATGGGGTAACGGTTTTTAACAAGAAGGGTGAGCAAATCAAACATATACCTGTTCCTGAAAACTGGACTGCCAATGTAACTTTCGGTGGACCGAAACAGAACATCTTGTTCATTACTGCGATGGATTCTGTGTATACCCTCGAAATGAATGTACACGGGGTGAGATATTAATTAATAAGTACACTAGGCAAAGACGCCCATGCTTTGCAAATCATGGGCGTCTTTGTTTCTTTGAAAAAGATTGAAAAGTAAATTTATATCATTACCATTGATTTTCGTAAACTTCAGTTAATATCTCGACCAGATTGTCTTCTGAGACAGGCTTTACAACATACCCGGTAAGCTCTTTAAATTCTTTGGCCCGTTCTTTATCACGTTCGCGCTCTGAAGAGGTTACCAAATAAATATGAACCTTGTCATTAATTTTTGGTTTCAATTCTCTAAACTCCTTTAGAAAACCCCACCCGTCTAAAAAAGGCATATTTACATCTAGAAGTATGACCCCTGGCATTTCTGTTTGTTCATTTGCACAATTTTTAATGTAGTCCAATGCCTTTTCACCATCGGTGAAAGAATTGACCGCTAAGTTCTCCGAAATTCCGTCTAAAAGACGTTCGGTCAGGTAAAGATAAATTTCATCATCATCTACCAATAAAATGTTCGCTTTTCTCATGTCAGTTGATTTTAGTTGCCTATCATGGTTTCGATATCCTATAACGCAACCATGTGATTTATTGTTTGTTAGTTACTTAAATTTAAAAAATTATCTTAAATACCGTGCCTTTACCTACACTACTTTTTAGGCTAATTGAGGCATCTAGAGCTTCCAATTGAGTTTTAACAAGAAAAAGCCCCATACCCTTGCCTGAAACATCTCTATGAAATCTTTTATATAGTTTGAACATATCGTCTTTATGACGATCGGTGTCTACACCAATACCATTGTCTTCAACATATAGTACCTTCCTTCCATCTTCAACTTTGCTTTTAAACAACAAAAAAGAAGACACATCTTTTCTTCTGTATTTGATTGCATTAGATATAAAGTTGTGAATAATGCTTTTTAAATAAAACCTCGAAAAATTGACGACTTTCCATTCCTCCAACTGATAAATAATTCTGAAACCGCTATCATCGTTTATCGAATCGGGAAATTCTTTCCTGACATTCTCAATCAACTCAATCAGGTCAATACCCTTAATATCAATTTCATTCTGGTCGAGTATCGTAACATAATGTCTAATATCTTCTGTTAAGTTGACAATACTATCGGCTATGGTGTTCAATTTGGGCAGCAAATCTTTAATATGGCCCTCATATTTTTTATTCTTCAGCATATCTACAATGACAGACATACTTGTAACAGGCGCTCTTAGATTATGTGATATGAGATAATTGAATTGCTCCAGTTGCTCGTTTCGTACTTTTAGACGATCGTTTGTTTGCTTGACCTGCTTATTTATTTTTTGTAACTTTTTCTGTCCCTCAAGTAATGAATCGTTTTTTTGTTTCAGCTCTTCCACTAGAAACAGTTTTTCTTTTTGATACTTTAAATAACCGTATGAAATACCCGCAACCGCTAAAATGGAAAATAAGTGAAGTACGATAAAGTTCTGGTAAACTTGCCACATTCCAGCTTGAATAGCCGTAGAAGGAATCTCTTCGACAATGGCCCAATCAGTGGCTGTTGATATATTATCGGGCTCGTTATAGATACGGCTGCTTCGCAGCTTACCATTTTCAAGATCTACTTTACGCAAACTCCATATAGCTCCGTCACTTAAAAAAGTGGTATCCTTAAAAGGCAGTAATCCCTGAACGTTTATTCTGGTTTTATCCTCTTCTAGGTTTTCAAATTCCTTTACTTCATTAGGCAGTTCGAATTTTGAAGTATTTGAGCTAATAACATCAAGGTTAGAATCAACTATATAAGTATTGCCCTCTGTTGATGGGGTAGTCAAAGTATTCAGTATATCGGCCATTCGAAAGTTGATGACCACAAGGCCCAATTTATTACCAAGCGAATCATAAATAGGCCCTACTGAGCGCAGAACAGGTTTATAGGGTCTTTCAATTTCACCATACTCCCTATTCAAGTTTATTCTTGACAAGAATACATTGCCCTTTTTTAAAGTTAGACCTTTTTGAACGTATTCACGATCAATTTTGCTCTGTAAAGGTGCCGACTCCAAAATTCCACCTTGGTAACTTTGGTACCTCAAAACTTCATTACCATTGTTATCTAGAATTCTAAACTGATCGTAAAAACCCAGACTATTCAAAACCTCTAAATAGGGCCGAATAAATTCTTTATGAGTGCTTTGAGGATTGAATTTCTGCGGATAAAGTATAGAGGTCCAATAATTTGAATTGTGTACCAAGTAGTGGCAAACATCACTTATAAAAAAAGATTTATTGGCAGCATCAAGGGCTTCTTGCTTAGAAAGCTCGACAATCCTTTCCCGCTTCTGACTGGTGAGCATGAGAAGAGAAAGCACTAGTAAAGGAATGTAGAGCAACAAGAAATTACCTAGAAATTTTTTCCACATAAAATGATGGGGTAGTCAATAAAAAATCATATTGAATGATGGAAGGGGGATGTGTCATCAAATCAATATTCAAAACCTTACCGAAGGTACATCTTTTTCCTACTAATATTGTTAAAATAAAATAAAATTATAATGTTATCGATAACACCAATACTATTGACAGACTAAGGACACTAAATATTCAAAAAATGCATAAAATCAAGGTCAAATTGTATTTCCTTCGCCACTCAAAACCGCTTCAGATATTAATAAGACCCATTATCAGATTGCTATTTTCTTACAAAAACACTCTTAAAATTAACTTAATGATTTTTTCTATAAAGACCTTTAGTTCAGTAGGATTAGAACGGGTCTTTTTCTAACTTTAGAAACGATTTTTTTCACCATCCAACTAAAACTTTAAAAATGATAATTAAGAATGTATTTGACCGAAAAGTTTCTGAAGAATTGGTCTCTAGAATTAACCAACTGACACCATCGACCACAAACCTTTGGGGTAAAATGAATGTTTCTCAAATGCTGGCCCATTGCAATGTTACCTATGACTTGGTTTATACAGATAAATACCCGAAACCCACAGGTTTAAAAAAAGTCTTGATAAAACTTTTAGCAAAGAAAGTAGTTACAGGCCCCAAACCCTATAAAAAGAACATGCGTACAGCTCCTGTTTTTCTAGTTTCAGATGACAAAGATTTTGATAAAGAAAAGGGTCTTTTAATCGGTAATGTTGAAAAAACCCAGCAATTAGGGGCCGCACACTTTCATAACAAAGAATCTCACTCTTTCGGCCCTCTTACTACCGATGAGTGGAATACCCTGTTCTATAAACATATTGATCACCACCTTCAACAATTTGGGGTTTAAAATTTATTTTTTTGACAGAAAACTAGGAGTAAAATTCTTTTTTCTATCTTTTAAACCTAAAACCAACTAAACTATGCAAGCTTACATCTTTGAATTTATCGGAACAGGCATGCTCATACTATTGGGTAATGGTATAGTGGCCAACCTTGTTCTTAAAGGTACCAAAGGTTCCGATTCAGGGTGGGTAGGTATTTCGTTGGCTTGGGGTATTTCTGTTTTTGTAGGCGTGTTTATAAGTGCCGATGTGAGCGGAGCGCACTTGAACCCGGCAGTAACCGTTGGGTTGGCGACCGCCGGCAAGTTTGATTGGAGTCTGGTACCCGGCTATTTTGTGGCCCAAATACTCGGAGCGATGGTAGGAAATTTTTTGGTTTTTCTGACCTATAAAAAGCAATACGAAATTACAGAGGATAAAGGAGCCATTTTGGCAACGTTCTCTACTTCACCGGCCATAAGAAGCCCTTTCTGGAATCTGGTCACTGAAATTATCGGAACCTTCGCTTTGGTCTTCGGAGTATTTTATATCGCAGGAGGAACTATTTCTGACGAGCCTGTTTCCTTAGGTTCTCTCGATGCCCTGCCTGTAGCCTTACTGGTCATGGGTATCGGTTTTGGACTCGGAGGTCCTACCGGATATGCAATCAATCCCGCACGTGACCTAGGCCCTCGTATAGCGCACTCCATTCTGCCTATTAAAGGAAAGGGAGATAGCGATTGGGGCTATGCATGGGTTCCCGTAGTCGGACCGATAATTGGAGGAGCTTTGGCAGCTCTAGCGTATTTGGCTGTCGGAATTTAATTTAAAGACCACCCTAATGAAAAAAAACATCCTTTACTTATATCTATTGACTTTCAGTATAACTAGTAGCCTACAAGCGCAAGACATTATTCAAGTTCCGCATGAAAAAGCTGTCGATGTAAGCTGGCAAGGCGATGAAAAGCAATATTTCTCACAAATTTGGGATACCGAAGTGGTCACCAACGTTTCGGTGCCCACCATGCAGGTCTTTAAACCAACCAACCCGAACGGTACGGCGGTTATTGTGGCTCCAGGAGGAGGCTTGTATGGCCTAAGCATTGAGAGTGAAGGAAACATGGTAGCCAAATGGCTTTCTAAAAAGGGTATCACGGCCTTTGTGCTCAAATATCGCCTTGTACCCACGGGAGAAGATGGTATCAAAGAAATTACCGATGAGGGCACTAACAACCCAGCTAAAATCGGTCAGCGTATCAAACCTGTTCTACCTCTATCGATAGCCGATGGTCTTTCTGCCGTCGCCTATGTTCGGGAGCACGCCAACGACTATGGTGTAGACCCTGCTAAAATTGGCTTTATGGGCTTTTCCGCGGGTGGAGCCGTAACCATGGGGGTCGGTTATTACGCGAAACAGCTGGATAGGCCTGACTTTATTGTTCCTGTATACCCCTGGACTACCGCCTTTCCAGTTCAAGAAGCCCCTGCCAATGCCCCAAAAATGTTGGTCATTTGCGCTACCGACGACCCACTTGGCTTGGCGAAGGGAAGTATTGAATTATACAACTCTTGGCTTAACAGAGGCTATACCCCTGCCCTGCATATGTATGCGAAAGGTGGACATGGTTTTGGAATGAAAAGCCAAGGCCTACCCTCAGACAGTTGGATCGAACGTTTTTATGATTGGGCCGATGCCGAGGGTATTATTGCCAAGGTGCCAAAAGGGTAAATTTTACTCAACCCTTATTTAAAAAAAGGTACGTTTTTATCGGCGTACTTTTTCATACCTTCTTCATTGATCTCGACACCGATACCCGGTTTTTCCGAGAGTTTAATGAAACCGTCTTCGACCATCTCGCCATCGTAGCTGACTATTTCTTTATACATCGGATTTTTGTGAAAATATATCTGCCATTCAAGAATCATGAAGTTCGGCACCGATGCGCATACATGACATGATGCCATAGCACCTAGAAAAGATGCGACCATATGAGGAGCAAAAGGTACATAGTAGAGGTTTGCCAGATTCGCTATACGCTGAGCTTCTCCTAAACCACCTGCCTTTTGTAAATCGGGCATGATAATATCTACCGCCCCTGTTTCTAAAAGTCTTCTAAAACCATAAGCCAAATAATGGTTTTCACCAGCGCAGATAGGTGTACTAGTAGAGTCGGTTATCTTTTTGTAGGCATCAACGTTTTCCGCAGGTATGGGTTCTTCAAGCCACATCATGTCGATAGGCTCTAAAATCTTTGCCACTTTCTCGCCCGTAATGGCATCATATCTGCCGTGCATATCAGCACATATATCGATATTCGGGCCGACGGCTTCACGGGCAGCGGCCATTTGATCGTGCATTCTTTCAATTTCCGCAGGGCTCGCGGTCCAGTTATATTTGTCGTATTTATTGGGATCATTGGCTTGGTCTAAATCAAACTTAACAGCTGTAAAGCCCATATCGACCGCTTCTTTGGCACTGGCAGCAAAATCTTCAGGTTTGGGCAATCTGTTTTGATAGAGGGCCGTATCCATATAAACACGTATTTTATCCCTGAACTTGCCCCCTAGCAATTGGTATACAGGCAAGTTCAACGCCTTACCTGTCAAATCCCACAGCGCTGTTTCTACAGCAGTTAGTACGGCTACATACATGCCCGATTGCGCACCTTCAAAAAAACCTCCTCTTCTAATATCTTCAAAAAGTCTATGGACATTCAGAGGGTTCTTACCTTTTAAACGTTCTCCGAACATTTTGACCAAATGATAGGTACCTGGAGTAGCATCGACCCCCTCACCATGCCCAACAATGTCTTGGTTACTATAGATTTTTACAAATAAACTGTGTCCACCACGAATATATCCGCATTTAATATCTGTTATCTGTAGGTCTGATGGCGCCGATCTCTTTGAGGTTTGGTCTACTGCCTGCACCAATTCATTTCCAAAAGTTGCAAACGGCATGGTAGTTAAAGTGGTGGCCGCTGCCGCCTTGGTTAAGAAGCTTCTTCTTGAACTTTTCATAACTTATCGTTTAGGTTGATGTATTTCTTAAATACTACGAACCTATTTTATCAAAACCCTAATTTTTTAGTGATTTTTTTGAAAAATTCATTCAAATATCACCAAGTACGTGTTTTAAGCAGCTCTTGAATCTGTTCTTTTGGTACAGGAAGTTCATCAATATGACTATTCAACCATTGCGAAAAATCTTTCTCAATCTCATCTGACCAGCGATTATCAATTTGCCCGGGGGTATACTTTTGCTCCCTTAACCGTTGATGTCCGAACATATCCCTCAGCCTGACTATCTCAGAGGTTTTTACCACTTTCTCCACCAAATGGGGCGGAATAAAAATTACACCACCATCTCTTCCTAGAACAATATCACCGGGCATTACGGTGGCCATACCGATTCTAGTGGGGGTATTAATGCCTATTAACGTGGTATTCAACTGACCATCAGGATTGTTCAAATGATGTGAAGGATGATAACTTCGAAAGAAAGAGGTGAATCCTCCTATTTCTTTTAAACCATCAATATCACGAATCGCTCCGTCATAAACGATTCCGTTACCCGTTTTGGCAAAGATGGAGTTGCCTAGGTTATCACCTATGGTGGGGCCATCTATATGGGCACCGAATTGATCAACTACATAAACATCTCCCTTTTGTAGTAAATCGATGGTCCAGGCATTCTGAGATTTAATTCTTCCATCTTGATTATGCCCCCTATCATCGATTACCCTATGTATGTCTGGTCTTCCAGGCACAAATACGGCCGTAACAGCTCTACCTACCAATACGCTATCCGGGTTGATGGTCTGCCAACCTTCAGCGTATTGATATTTAAAATTGTCTCCTTTCAAAACTGCCCAAGCCTCTTCAAGCGTAACACCTTTCATTCTTTTTAAAAGATTGTCAGAAACCTTTGGTCGGCCATCTTCAAAACGTTCACCTTTCCATTCAGGTGTTAAAAAAATGAGTTCTTCTTTAGTAATCTGTTGTGCTTGGGCTGGGCATAGGAAACCTAGAATAGCTATAAATGCTATCGTTTTTAATTTAAGATCCATGAGTTAATTAAAGTTTAAGTTTTCTTAGTTGAGTTTGTAGTTGAATGCAATCTATGTTAATAGTACGAAGAAGTCTGCTACAACCCTAAGATTTCTTTGAACCGACCTAAATATAGACTAACTTGTGTGGCTTAAATATTCACTATGTCTCGCTTTATAATTCTCTTTTCTTTATTAGTTGTAAATCAAGGTTTTGCTCAAGAAGCGAGCCGCTTTAAGAATCAAGTCGATGACTTAAGATTGAAATACGACTCTATCTGGGATCCCTCGAAGGAAACCATAGTTTTCACCGGTAGTTCGAGCATACGTATGTGGAAAGACCTTCAAACTAGGTTTCCATCACAACAAATCGTCAATTCAGGTTTTGGTGGATCTCAAGCCTCTGATCTCTTATATTTTACTGATGACCTCATTTTGCGTTATAAACCAAAAAAGGTATTTATTTACGAAGGTGACAATGACATTCAAGCACAAAAGAGACCTAATGAAATTATTGGTACCACCAGGCAGATTATCAGTCTGATCAGAGAAAATGACCCCTCTACGGAAATAGTTATCATTTCGGCAAAACCCAGTATTTCGAGATGGAAGCTAAGAGGAAAATACAAACGATTGAATCGCAAGTTTAATAGACTTGCCAGAAAAGACGATTTACTAAATTATGTTGATGTATGGAGCCCCATGCTCAACGGCCGTGACCTTAAAAGAGATATTTTCATTGAAGATGGCCTTCATATGAATTCAAAAGGTTACGATATCTGGTATGATACCATGAAAGAGCTGGTTGAAAACTAGATGCCCATTTATCCTATCACTAAACTAATCCAAACATTCTACCTATATGAAATTTTATTTATTTAAAAGTTTACTTATTTGCAGCGTTTTTATTGCCTTTTTTTCATGCGAGACCGAAAAGAAAAAACGGGTACTTAACCTACCGAAAACCGATTTGGCTATGGGCGATATGATACCCATGCCAAAAAAGGTAGTCGCCACCGAAAAAGCATTTGCTCTAGACCAGTTTACAGCAATTTACACTTCTGAAAATGCAGAAGGCTTTCCTGAAATAGGCACTTTTCTCGCCGAAAAAATAAAGGGAAAGACCGATTTAGACCTACCTGTAAATGTAGAAGAGGTCAACAATAGAGAAGGCGTTATTTATATCAATTTATCGGATAGCTTAGAGCTCGATGCCACCGAGGCATATCAGCTTTACGTAACACCCGACTCAATCATTCTTAATTCCAACACGGCCGAAGGCGCCTTTAGAGGCGTACAGACATTACGTCAAATAATTCCTGAAACCAGTATTGATACTGTGGCAGAATATAAGGTTTGGGCTATTCCGACCGGAAAAATAATCGACAATCCCGTCTTTGAATATCGTGGTAGCATGCTCGATGTAGCCCGTCATTTTTTCAGCGTAGAAGATGTAAAGAAATACATTGATCTGTTGGCCTATTACAAATACAACACTCTACATTTACACCTTACCGATGACCAAGGGTGGCGTATAGAAATCAAGTCTTGGCCTAAATTAACCGAAGTTGGTGGGAGTACCGAGGTCGGCGGTGAGTCGGGGGGCTTCTTTACCCAAGAAGACTATACCGAAATTGTAAATTATGCTGCTGACAGATATATTATCGTAGTACCTGAAGTCGATATGCCCGGACACACCAATGCAGCCTCGGTATCATATCCGTTTCTGAATGGTAATGGCAAAAAGGTAGAGCTTTACGAGGGTACGCATGTTGGCTTTAGTACTTTCGACACTAGAAAAGATACTGTTTATACCTTTATAGACGATGTGGTAAGGGAAATATCAGCCATTACCCCTGGCCCGTATTTTCATATGGGAGGTGATGAAAGCCACGTTACCAAAAAGAATGATTACAAGTACTTTGTAGAAAAGGTCGAGAAAATTGTCAAAAAACACGGCAAAAGAATGATTGGCTGGGATGAAATCGCAACCACTGATATTGATTCAACTGCCATTGCCCAGTTTTGGTCGAGCAAAGAAAATGCCGATTTGGCCATTAAAAAGGGAATGAAAATAATCATGTCGCCAGCTAAAAAGGCTTATTTAGATATGCAATATGATACGTTATCTAAACATGGGTTGCATTGGGCCGCATATATACCAACGGATACGGCTTACATCTGGACACCCGAAAAATATGAAGGCATTCCATTGGAAAATATTCTAGGTATCGAGGCACCTCTTTGGTCTGAAACCGTAAGCAATATTGATGAAGTTGAATATTTGGCCTTTCCGCGCGCAATTGGGTATTCTGAATTAAGTTGGTCTACACCCGAAAATCGCAATTGGGAGAATTATAAAGTACGTTTGGCAAATCAGGCTCCGTTTCTAGACCGGATGGATGTAAAGTATTATCCTTCTCCCCTCATCGACTGGAAGAAAAGCAAATACACCTACGAAGAAATTAAAAAAGACTAGTATAAAAGATTTAAAATGAAAATCAAGGTCGGCCTCATACAAGATAGTCCTGTTTTTTTTGACAAGGCCAAGACCCTTGAAAAGATAGAAACCTTGGTTGGCAAGTATGCCAATCAAGGTTTTCATTTACTAGTATTCCCAGAGTCATTTATACCAGGTTATCCCAGGGGTTTCACTTTCGGCACAAAGGTTGGCAGTCGCTCAGATCAGGGGCGCGAGATGTACCATCGGTTCAGAGAGAACAGTTTTGACCTCAATGGCGGTGAGTTAAAGAAACTAGAAAGCCTCAGCCGAGTGAACAATTTGTATTTGGTTGTAGGGGTAACCGAAAAACAAAATGGCCATGGAAGTCTTTATTGCTCCATGTTATACATTTCTCCGACTGAAGGATTGTTGGGCGTACATCGAAAAATAAAACCGACCGGGGCCGAAAGACTTATCTGGGCCGAATCGGATGCTGACTCATTGGTTACTTTTGAATCAAAAATTGGAAAGCTTGGCGGATTGATTTGCTGGGAAAACTACATGCCCTTGGCACGGATGGCGATGTATAAAAAAGGGGTTGAAATCTATATCGCACCAACTGCCGACTCGCGAGAAAGTTGGACCGCAACTATGCGGCATATAGCCATGGAAGGCAGGTGTTTTGTTTTAGGATGTAATCAATATGCCACTGAAGACATTTACCCCGAAGAATACTCAAAATTATTGGATGGGGATGATTCTGCGAACAATTGCCCAGGAGGCAGTGTAATAGTTTCCCCCATGGGAGAGATATTGGCAGGCCCTTTATTCAACGAGTCCGGGATAGTCTCTGCAGAATTGAATTTGGAGGATATACCTAAAAGCAAGCTCGATTTTGATGTGATCGGACATTATTCAAGAAATGATCTGTTCAAATTTGAAGTGGTCGGCCAACCGGAAATGATAAAAGAAAAAGCCCATAAAAAAACCCTCGATTAACGAGGGCTTCTTTTATTCTTCTTCAGAAGATTTATCTTCTTTTGCTTCTTTACTATCAAAATCGGTTATTCCGTTATCATGCAAGATATTGTACCATTGAATCACCTTTTTAATGTCGCTTGCATACACTCTATCTTCATCATAGTTAGGCAATACCTCAAAAAAATATTCCTCTAGTTTTAACTTATCATCTTTGTGGCCAATAGAAGTTTTACCTCCTTTTTCCTTCACCTGAATATTTAAAAAAACCTCTCTTAGGGGAACCTCTTCCTCTAAAGTATAGATAGCAATCTCCGATAAGACACTTACATTGCTACGCATACCTACGGTAATTCTTTTTTTGTCAAGAAGTGATTCCGCAACGAAACCAGTTCTGGTTTGTGTTACCAATTTAAAAAGGCCTGGCTTACCGCCGATAGATAGAATTTTGTCTAAACTCATATAGAATTTTACATTTTAGGAGCGCAAATATTATACTTTTAGATGGATTACGATAAAATTTAACGTGCTTTTTTCATGTTCGGAAATCGCATGCGGTAATCAACGGCAATCTTACCTTTTGAAATGTTGTTCAGTCTACTTTTCAACATTCTTTTCTTTAAAGGAGACAGCTTATCTGTAAAAAGTACGCCTTCAATATGATCGTATTCGTGCTGTATAACCCTTGCCAAAAGTCCGTCATAGGTTTCGGTATGTTCAACAAAGTCTTCGTCTAGATAATTGATGGTTAGTGTACCTTTTCTTTTAACATCTTCCCTTACATCAGGTATGCTCAAACACCCCTCGTTAAAGGCCCATTCTTCGCCAGTTTCATCTTCTATATAAGCATTTATAAAAGCCTTTTTAAAGCCTTTAAGTTGCCCTCTTTCTTTGGCCGATAACTCTTCATCGTCGGCAAATGGGGTTGTATCCACCAAAAAAATACGTATCGGCAAACCAATCTGTGGTGCAGCGAGACCAACACCACTGGCATTATACATCGTTTCCCACATATTCTCCAATAACTCGTCGAGTTTTGGGTAATCTTTGGTAATATCCTCTCCGACCTTGCGTAAAACAGGGTCTCCGTATGCTACAATTGGTAAAATCATTTGATTTTGTTTAAGTAATCTTGCAATATGATAGTGGCACTAATTTGATCTACCAACGCTTTATTTTTGCGCTGTTTCTTTTTCAATCCACCGTCAATCATACTCCTAACGGCAAGTTTTGAAGTGAATCGTTCATCTTGCCTCACAATAGGAATATTCGGAAAATTATTCTTTAATAGATTCAAAAAAGGTATGATCAACTGTTCCGATTCAGAAGGCAAGTTGTTCATCTGCTTAGGTTCGCCTACCACAAAACTCTCAACGGACTCTTCTTTTAAATATCCTTTTAAGAACTCAATAAGTTGATCGGTATCTATGGTTGTCAAGCCCGAAGCGATAAGCTGCAATTCGTCGGTAACAGCAATACCCGTTCTTTTTTTGCCATAATCTATAGCCAACAATCTTCCCAATCCTTATTTTTTTGGCAAAAATAACCGATAAATTGTTATAAGCGTAAAATTGGACTTTTAATTACTATTCGACCTCTTATATTTGCAATCCGTTTCCCGTATCTGAAGATTTAAAAATTAAATCGGGGAATATTCATCGAGACTTATATAAACACCATAATACAAGAGAACCATGAACGAATTAAGAAAAAAGATTGAAAATGCTTGGGACAATAGGGAACTTCTAAAAACCCCTGATACTCAAGAAGCAATTCGTGAGGTTATCGACCTACTTGACCAAGGAAAATTACGATGTGCCGAACCAACTTCTGATGGTTGGCAAATTAATGAATGGGTCAAAAAAGGGGTGGTGCTCTATTTTCCAATCCAAAAAATGGAAACCTTGGAGGCCGGTATTTTTGAATACCACGACAAGATACCTTTGAAAAAAGGATATCAAGAAAAAGGTATTCGTGTGGTACCCCATGCGGTGGCCAGACATGGTTCTTATATTTCGTCAGGAACCATTTTAATGCCTAGTTATGTGAATATAGGCGCTTACGTTGATGAGGGTACAATGGTAGATACTTGGGCAACCGTAGGTAGCTGCGCACAAATAGGCAAGAATGTTCACCTGAGCGGTGGCGTAGGAATAGGAGGTGTTTTAGAACCACTTCAAGCAGCACCTGTCATTATTGAAGATAATTGCTTTATCGGTTCTAGATGTATTGTTGTTGAAGGCGTACGTGTTGAAAAAGAGGCTGTTCTTGGTGCGAATGTGGTTTTAACGGCTTCCACAAAAATCATTGATGTAACCGGAGAAAACCCTATTGAATTAAAAGGTAGGGTTCCTGCACGTTCAGTTGTTATACCTGGTAGTTATACTAAAAAGTTTGCAGCCGGTGAATTTCAAGTGCCTTGTGCACTGATTATCGGAACACGAAAGGAGAGCACCAATAAAAAAACATCCTTGAACGATGCCCTACGTGAATACGACGTTGCTGTATAATATGTAGGATTTTTTTGATTAAACATAATTTTTTTGTTTTTTCTTTGTTATTAGAGGGTAGGATTTTTTAGTGAGCATAAAAACGCAACCTTTTGTGTTCTTTTTAATCTACAAAGTAGAAAACCGAACCAAACCCCAAATAAATTAACAATGCCCAAGGAAAAACAAAAGTTATCGGCCCTCGTCATTACCTACAACGAAATAGGTTACATTGAAAAATGTATTGAATCTGTCGAGTTTGCCGATGAAATTATTGTTGTTGATTCTTACAGTACCGATGGCACTTACGAATATCTAAAAGAACATCCGAGGGTAAAGGTTATTCAGCATCCTTTTTCGAATTTCACTCAACAGAAATCTTTTGCGTTAAAACAAGCCTCTAATGATTGGGTCTTGTTTTTAGATGCTGATGAAGTGGTTTCGCAAAAGCTTCAAGTAGAGGTTAGTGCTACCATAAACAGTGAAACCGATGTTGCTGCCTTTTGGTTTTATAGAAAGTTCATGTTTCTAAAGAGACCTTTGCATTTTAGCGGTTGGCAGACCGATAAAAATTATCGTCTTTTCAGAAAAAGTAAGGCGCGTTTTTCTGACAAGAAAATTGTTCATGAGACTTTAATCGTTAATGGCTCTTCAGGAATTTTAAGGGAAAAACTCACCCATTTCTGCTATAAGAGCTATGAAGACTATAAAGGCAAAATGCTCAAGTACGGTAGATTGAAAGCTAAAGAAGATTTTTATAGGGAGAGAAGATACAATGTGCTTTCACTTGTATTTAAACCTCTTTGGAAATTCATTAATCACTATTTGATTCGTTTAGGTATTCTTGACGGTAAAAAAGGAATTACCATTTGCTATCTCAATGCTCTAGGAGATTTAGAAAGATACCGAGAACTTAAAAAGCTTGAAAAGAAAAACGAACTGGCTTACTACTTGGTAATGCCGTGATAGGTCCAGACACTTTTGTTCTGTCTAACCTCTTTTCTAATCACTTGATTTTTGGCAATTGCTTCCGGTGTCTTGTAACCACGTTCGTGATCAAGATGTATACATACAGCACTATACCTCAACTGTTTTGACTTGACCCCATAATTAAAAAGGCGCTCACCGAACTCCCGGTCTTCACCTCCATACTGCATCCGCTCGTCAAAACCGTTTACATTAAGAATGTCTTTTTTCCAACCAGATGAATTATGTCCGTTCCAACTGGCATTGGTAGGGGTGAACGTATTGAAGAGTGTAGAAATAAACCCTCTAGCCGTTAGTTTGTTATTTTTGAATGTTTTGGGAATACCTTTTTCTTTTAACCATTGAATGTTGAAGCAATTTTGCTTTTCTATATCTTCAAGGGTGATAGCCTTTGAAATATTCATTGGAAGCATATAGTAACCTCCAGAAATGAAATAGCCAGGCTCTTTATTTATATAGTGTACCTGAACAAAATCTTCTCTCGGTATACAATCACCATCTGTCATTATCACATATTCGGCACTACAAGCCTTTACAGCCTTGTTTAAAATTCTGCATTTTTGAAAACCATCGTCTTCTTGCCAAACGTGTTTTATTTCAAAAGATACCTTATTTCGCAATTCATCAACCAATTTCTTAGTTTCTTGACCAGAACCATCATCGGCAACGATGACTTCAAAATCTTTGTAGGTCTGGCACTGAAAGCCCCAAATTACCTTCTCGAGCCACTCTGGGTGGTTATAAGTACTTATGATGACACTGACCGTGCTCATTACAATTGTTGAATTTTAGCTACTTTTGCAAATGTAGTTTTTTGAGGTCCATCTCCAATATTATTTTGCCAATTTCTATGAAGCGAACCTACGTCGGGTCTACCATTTATCACATCTACCTTTCGCTTTTACATATACTGAAAGACAGCAATTTTAATACCGAGAATAGAGGCAACAATCTTCTGTTTTTAATTGAAAGTACCCCTTTTATTGAAACTTTGATTCCCAATTTGAAAAAGAACTTCTTTAGAGATGTACACATTATTTCAGAAAGAAAGATTCACAGACAAGAATTAGGCAAATTCAATTACTCCTTTAGAAGAAAGGCCACGCTCCTACCTTATCTAAGAAAGAAGCATACTATATTAATCGAAGAAAACGAGTTTATACTCGACTCAGAAATTTACCTTTGCGATACCGATTCGTCAAAAAGCTATTTTCTATATGCTTATGGCCATAAGAAAATGAATATGATTGAAGATGGTGCCCGTACGTATAACCAACGTCATACCAGATTAGAACAGTTTTATAAAACTTATTTGACTAAGACACCTATCGGCGGAGGTTTTGACCCAGAAATTAAAGCAATTTTTGCCCAGCATCCTGATAGATTGCCCCAACCGATAAGGTCGAAATCAAAAGAACTTAACATTCGTCAAGTGGTCTCAAAATTAGATCAATCAACCAAATGTGAAATTTTCAATATTTTTTTGAGAGAACAAAATTTTCTATTCGCAGAAGGAAATCACGCTTTGGTGTTGACCCAACCCATTTCTGAAGATGGTGTAATTAAAAATGAAAATGAGAAGATTGCCATTTACAGAGATATTTTGTCGAAAATTCCTGGTGACATGAACATCGTACTAAAAACACATCCGAGAGAGCATACCCGGTATGAAGAACATTTTAATAACATTACGGTTCTACCTGGGCTTTTTCCAATAGAAATCCTATGCCTTAAAGAAGGTTTTCATTTCAACCATGGCTACACTTTATTTTCAACGGCGTTGACCAACCTAG
The DNA here is from genome assembly GCF_003687485.1 of Euzebyella marina. GTDB lineage: Bacteria > Bacteroidota > Bacteroidia > Flavobacteriales > Flavobacteriaceae > Euzebyella > Euzebyella marina. Next base: position 3,662,564 of record NZ_CP032050.1, read on the forward strand.
ATATAGTTAATAAGCGCTTTTTTCTAGGTAAAGATTATTTAGATAAATTTACCACCAAGGCTACCAGAAATCTAGTCAAAAACATGGTAGTAGACCTATAATTAAGGCTTATGTCAAAAAAGGCGATCGGTTTTATTCCCCTAAGAAAGGGCTCAAAGGGTATTCCAGGAAAAAACAAAAAAAAATTATTGGGTAGTCCCTTATTTACATGGGTTCTTACCGAAGCTTTGTTTTCAGACTTAGACGAGGTTTACATTTTTACCGATGATGATGAAATTATCGGCTACGTCAATCAAAATTTTAGCTGGTCTAAAAAAGTTAAAACCTTTAAAAGAGATGCTTCTAACGCCACAGATACTGCCAGCACAGAATCGGCTATGTTAGAGTTCTGTACAGAATCAAAGGTCTCTTTTGAAATATTTTGCCTTTTACAGGCTACATCGCCAATGACTAAAAGCACAGATATTAATCTTGCACTTAAGAAATTGAGATCCGAAAATTACGATAGCTTGCTAAGTGTCGTAAAAACCCATCGTTTCACATGGTCTAAAAATGGCGAATCTTTAAATTATGACTATAGAAATCGACCAAGAAGACAAGATTTCGATGGTTTACTTATTGAGAACGGGGCTATTTATTGCACCACTCAAGAGGCTCTGATGAATTCCAGAAATAGACTTAGCGGTAAAATCGGAACTATTGAAATGGTTGAAGAATCTTTATCTGAAATCGATTCTGAAACAGATTGGAGTATTATCGAACAGTTATTAATAAGCAAGTTTAAAACTAAAAAATCGCTAGGTCGTATCAACTATTTAATTTTAGATGTTGATGGCGTTTTTACCGATGGTAAGGTTTCATTCAGTAAAGATGGCGAACTCTCAAAGGTATTTGATATGCGTGACGGAATGGGCTTAGAAATTTTGCGTCAGCATCAGGTAGAGATAATAGTTATGACTTCTGAAAATTCGGAAGTAGTAGCCCAAAGAATGAAAAAACTTAAAATCGAAAATACGTTCTTGGGTGTTAAGGACAAATTTTCTTTTTTGCATAAAGTTTGTGAAGAGAAGGCTATTTCGTTTGAAAATTTGGCCTATATAGGTGATGATGTGAACGACTTGAGCAACATGTTAAGAGCAGCTTGGTCTTTTTGCCCGGCCAATGCGACAAAGGCTATAAAATATCACGCAGATATCATATTGAAAAACGATTCGGCCAATGGAGCCATCAGGGAAGCTTGTGAATTTATTATAAATTACAATTTAAGATTTAATGACTTATAAAAAGCCTTATGTTATTGCCGAAATAGGTTGTAACCATAAAGGAGATTTGAAAATAGCCAAAGAGCTAATCAATATGGCGAAGATATTTGGCAACGCCAACGCGGTAAAATTTCAAAAGAGAAACAATAAAGAACTATTAACCGATGAACAATACAATGCTCCTCATCCAAATCCAATAAACTCATACGGTAAAACGTATGGCGAACATAGAGAGTTTTTAGAATTCAATTTAGACCAACATCGAGAATTGAAAGTTTTCTGCAAAGAAATATGTATTACCTATTCAACTTCTGTCTGGGATACTCATTCAGCAAAGGAGATTGCTAGCATCGATCCGGTATTTATTAAAATACCATCTGCATGTAACAATAATTTTGAAATGTTAGATTGGCTTTGCGAAAATTACCGTGGCGAGATTCATATTTCAACCGGTATGACTACAAAGAATGAAATTGAGACTATCGTCAATTTCTTTGAGAAAAAGGGTCGTTCTAAAGATTTAGTAGTATACAATTGTACCTCGGGCTACCCTGTTCCGTTTGAAGATGTTTGTCTATTGGATATTATCAAGTTAAAGGACAAATATGGAAATCGAGTTAAGAACATCGGTTTTTCAGGCCATCACTTAGGTATAGCTATAGATGTTGCAGCATATACTTTGGGCGCCCATATTATAGAAAGACACTATACCCTAGACAGAACATGGAAAGGAACCGATCATGCAGCATCATTAGAACCTATGGGTTTAAGAAAATTATGCCGTGACCTTAACGCTACGTATGAAGCGCTAACCTATAAGCAGCAAGACATATTGGCTATAGAAGATGTTCAACGAAAGAAGTTAAAATATCAGAAGTAATGGCGGCCGATTTTACCAAGGAAATAAATAGTTGTATCGATGTTCTTCAAAAAGGAGGACTCATCCTCTACCCTACAGATACTGTATGGGGTATTGGTTGTGATGCCACCAATACAGAAGCGGTAAAAAAAGTTTACGACATAAAAAATAGGGAAGACAGTAAAGCCCTTATCTGCTTGGTGGCCAATGATGCAATGTTAGAGAGACACGTTGACTTTGTACCTGAACTGGCCTACGATTTGATAGATCTCTCAACCAAGCCGACTACTATTATCTACGACAGTCCGAAAGGTGTCGCAAAAAATCTAGTTGCTTCTGATGATACATTGGCCATTAGGGTCGCATCTGATAAATTTTGCCAGTATCTTATCAATAAATTCAAAAAACCTATTGTTTCTACCTCGGCCAATATTTCAGGTCAGCCGACGCCTAGAACATTTGACGAAATTTCATCGGTCATTTTAAAAGGTGTAGACTATGTGGTAAATTTGCAGCCCGAACATAAAAATGCCGTTCCTTCAGCAATTATAAAATTGAGTAACGACGGAAAGGTTAAGGTGATTCGGGAGTAAAAGGATAAGGACAAGTTGATTACCAATTGTCCAACTGGGATGAACCCAAGCAAATTTTCAAACGAATTATCTATTGAATCATCAGGACGCCTTAAACAACCCCATTTTTAAAATAGTTGCGGAAGCAGCTGACGAACTCGGTGTTTCCACTTACGTCATTGGCGGTTTCGTAAGAGACTATTTGCTACAAAGAGGAACTCCGAAAGATATTGATGTAGTCGCCGTAGGTAGCGGAATAGAACTTGCTCAAAAAGTAGCCACTAAATTAGAGGGCGCACCCCAAGTAGCCGTATTTAAAAACTTTGGTACGGCGATGATCAAGCATGAAGGTATCGAACTGGAGTTCGTGGGTGCTAGAAAGGAAAGCTATCAGAGGGACAGTAGAAAACCAATTGTAGAAGACGGTACTCTGTCCGATGATCAAAATAGGCGCGATTTCACGATCAATGCCTTGGCCATATCTCTTAACTCACACGATTATGGCACTCTATTAGATCCTTTCAATGGTCTCATCGATTTACAAAACAAATTAATCAAAACTCCTTTAGAACCCGGTATTACCTACTCTGACGACCCTCTACGAATGATGAGGGCAATTCGTTTTGCCACTCAATTAGATTTCACAATAGAACTGAATTCATTAAAAGCTATCGTAGAAAATAAAGAACGGATAAAAATAGTCTCAAAAGAGCGGATTGTCGACGAACTGAACAAAATACTATCTAGCTCAAAACCATCTAAAGGTCTTGGGCTTCTGCATAAAACTGAACTACTACCCTTTATACTGCCTGAACTGACAGCACTTCAAGGCATTGAAGAAAAAGAAGGGCAACGGCACAAAGATAACTTTTGGCACACCCTTGAAGTTGTTGACAATATTGCCGAAACTACCGAAAACCTCTGGTTACGTTGGGCTGCCCTATTACATGATATCGGTAAGGCACCTACCAAAAAATTCAATAAAAAAATAGGCTGGACATTTCATGGACATGAATTTGTAGGGTCAAAAATGGTTTACAAGTTGTTCAAACGGTTACGAATGCCATTGAACGACAAAATGAAATATGTGCAAAAAATGGTGATGATGAGCTCAAGGCCTCAAATTCTTTCAGAAGATTTTGTGACCGATTCCGCTGTAAGGCGTCTTGTTTTCGAGGCGGGTGACCATGTTGACGATTTAATGACCCTTTGCGAAGCTGATATAACCACCAAAAATGCCAAAAAACAGAAAAAATATAAGAACAACTTCAAAATTGTTCGTCAAAAAATTCAAGAGGTAGAAGAACGTGATCATATTAGAAATTTTCAACCGCCCATAAGTGGTGAGGAAATTATGACCATTTTTAATCTACGCCCTTCGAAGGAAATTGGCATAATTAAAGATGCTATCAAAGAGGCAATTCTAGAGGGAGAAATACCTAATGAATATGAAGCGGCCAAAGATTTTATGCTCACTAAAGGGAAAGAGTTGGGTTTAAAAAGTAATTTGTAGTCCTCCTACAAAACAAATTATTCAACGATTTAGGCATTTTTATTTCCTACATGACCCCTTTCGCATTCCGCCTAGCATAAAAAGTTTTAACAAACTTCAATCAAGCGAAAACGTTTTATACATTTTGACATTTGATAATCGTTCAAGTGCAATAATATCAGATATTTATCGACAAACCACATTCTTTGCTCTGTTCACATCAAATTCATCTTTCCACCCAACAAATATTGAAACCGCACCATACCTTTACCTATATTTGTTTTGCCTACAATTTTTATATGTATTTTCTTACTTATTTAAATATTGAAATTCATCACTAGCAATGCTTAATAAATAAAACATCACATCATGAAAAAGAATGCTCCCCATTCAGCACAAAACATCATTATCTTATTTACTCAAATCATTTCCTCCTTCTTTAGTAACGTTTTCCATTTACCGAATAACAGGGAATCAAAGAGCAGACTTTGCCCTGTAAGAATACGTCGAAACTAAAATTGGATACCTTTACGTTATTAGAAAAGAAAGAGTACCTACTTATATCGCCAAAAAATAAGATTATGAAAAATATTGTTGTCAGTACTTTCCTGCTCCTTTTGAGTGTCATTGGCCTTCAGGCCCAGCAAGATGCGCAGTACACCCAGTACATGTACAATACAATGGCAGTCAACCCTGCTTATGCCGGATCAAGGGGCGTGCTTAGTATAGCTGCGCTGCACAGGTCTCAATGGGTCGGGCTAGACGGCGCGCCCCGAACGCAGACATTGAATTTTCATACGCCGGTTTCCGAGCGGGTGGGCCTAGGCCTTTCCATAGTCAACGACGAGATTGGTAACGGCACCAACCAAGAAACCTATTTCGATGGTGTGTTCTCGTATACTATACCCCTTTCACGCGAGGCCAAGCTTTCCTTTGGCGTGAAAGCGACCGCACACCTTCTGAACGTCGATTTCAACAAACTGGCCAATTACAATAACGAGGCCTCTTCCGTGGGTTTGAGCAATATAGACCGTAAGTTCTCACCCAATTTTGGTGCCGGTGTATACTACCATACCGAGAATGCCTATGTGGGACTTTCGGTACCAAATTTTTTGAAGACAAAACATTTTGACGATTCGTCATCAAGTACTTCGTTTCTTGCAGAGGAGCGTATGAACATTTACCTGATTGCCGGTTATATTTTTGATATACACCCACAGTGGAAGTTCAAACCCGCAGGTCTGGTCAAGGCCGTTAGCGGTGCCCCATTACAGGTTGACCTTTCAGCTAATTTTCTATACAACGACAAATTCACCCTCGGTGCTGCTTACCGTTGGGATGCTGCCCTTAGCGCTATGTTCGGTTTTCAGTTAACCGATCAATTCCTGATTGGCCTCGCCTATGATCGTGAAGTAACGGAACTAGGAGGCACCAGATTCAACGACGGGTCTTTCGAGATTTTGTTGAGATACGAGTTCCTTACTCGCTACAAAAGAATTATAACGCCCAGATTCTTCTAAATAAAATAACATGAAAAACAGACGGCCGATACTGGTAGGGCTCTCGCTGTTTGCCCTTTTTTCCATCAGCGCCCAGACGCAGAAAATAAAAAAGGCCGACGAGGCCTACGAAACCTTTGCCTACCATGATGCTATCGAAAGCTATGAAAGTTTGGTCGCAAAAGGATATGAAGGAAGGGAAATCTACAGAAATCTTGGTAATTCCAACTACCATAATGCACGATATGAGGATGCAGCCTCTTGGTACGGCAAGTTCTTCATGGAAACGGGTTCAGAGGATGATGCCCATCCGGAGATGATGTACCGTTACGCCCAATCGCTCAAATCTACTGGAGAGTATACCGCCGCGGAAACTTGGATGAAGAAATTCGAGGCAGCGCAGAACGAAGACCTTAGAGCAGAAAAGTTCAGAAGCCAACCTGACTACCTTGAGCGAATAGAAAAAATGTCGGGCAGGTACGAAATCAGCAATCTGGCAATCAATTCTCCCGAATCTGACTTTGCCCCCTCCAAGCTGGGAGAGACACTTATCTTCTCAACAGCTAGGGATACAGGTAAGACTTTTAGAAACGTTCACGAATGGAACAACCGTTCATTTCTGAACTTATACAAAGCCACCCCCGGTACCGGTGGCATGTATCAAAATGCTGTTAAGCTTCCCAAAAGCATGAATAAAAAGACCCACGAGTCGACCACCACTTTTACCAGAGATGGCAATACGGTGTACTTTACCCGTAACAATTCCGACGATGGGCGTTTCGAGCGTGACGATGAAGGTGTCAGCAGGTTGAAAATCTTCAGGGCCGAAATTGATGGCGACCAATGGAAGAACGTTACAGAACTGCCCTTTAACGGCGATTCGTATTCATCGGCGCACCCTACCCTTAGCCCCGATGGAAGGAAACTTTTTTTCGCCTCCGACAGAGAAGGAAGTCATGGGGCCTCCGACATCTTTGTGGTAGAAGTAAACGAAGACGGTACTTTTGGTGAACCCAAGAACTTGGGTAGTAAAATCAATACCGAATCAAGGGAAACTTTTCCCTTTATAACCGATGACAATATTCTCTATTTCGCATCAGATGGCCATCCAGGGCTTGGAGGACTTGACATATTTGCGGTCAGGATTGATGGAGAGAATATATCCGATATTATTAACCTGGGCAAACCGGTGAACGGCGAACAGGATGATTTCTCCTTCTATATCGATCACGACACAAATACAGGCTTCTTTGCCTCCAATAGAAAGGGAGGAAAAGGTAGTGACGATATTTATTCCTTTAAAGAAAACCGACCTATTGCGTTTGAATGCAAGAAGACCTTTGGTGGGATTGTTAGGCAGGGCGATGGCAACCTTCCTTTGGCCAATGTTGCATTTGAATTGATAGGACCTAATGGTAACGTTGTTTCCCAGAGCCGCACCGATGCCGAAGGCAATTTTGAATTCGAAGTTGAATGTAACGAAGGCCCTGAGTTGAGATTAAAAGCTTCCAAAAAGGAGTTCGAGAGCTATGAAATGGCCATCGATATTGAAAATATCGAAGATGGTAGGCTTCTGGCCCTTAACCTGAAAAAAGAAGTAATAATGGCTCCAAAAGGTACTAATCTTATTACCTACCTGAAACTGGAACCCATCTATTTCGACCTAGATAAGGATGTAATCAGGCCAGATGCCAGGCATACCATGCAAATGGTCATTGACTACCTCAAAGAATATCCTCAGATGAAAATTGAGGTTCAATCACATACCGATGCAAAGGCAAGTGATGCCTATAATATGAACCTATCGGCAAGAAGAGCCAAAAACACAGAGGCCTATCTGATTGCCAATGGCATAGCCGACGAAAGAATTAGCAACAAGGGCTTCGGCGAATCCCGACTCGTGAACGATTGCAAAGACAGGAATTCATGTCCCGATGAAAAACATCAGGCGAACAGAAGATCAGAATTTATTGTGGTCGATTAATAACGTACGACTTTAAAACAAAGCCACCCAATGGGTGGCTTTGTTGTTTATTTACAACCCCTTAGCGCAGAGATGTATCGCGAGAAACATCTGTATTGGCCGCTCTTAAAATACTAGCCTACAAGCTTTACTAGGTAGACATCTATTACAAAGCCCTATACAACATAATATTTGACAGGTATCTGAAGCCACCTAAATTTACTTTTTACAACGTTGTACAAATTCATATTTCTACTTAATGAAGAGATATGGTTTAATTCCATTCCCATTTGGCGAATATTTTAAAAAAAATACAGGGGCTACTATTCTTAACTCTAATCTTCAACTTTGGAGTATACGCTCAGCAGACCACCACTTGGAATTCTATTTCCCCCTCTGTTTGGGAAACTATAAGTTCCGATGGGCTGGTACGTGTTGAATGCCATGTCTCGGGAGGTACTTTTATCATAGGCAATGAAATAATGGGTTGTACAGATGCATCGACCTATAGCGACCCAAATATTTTTGGTAGTACTTCCCTAGAAATCCAAGCTAGCGCCAGCACCCATGGTACACTTAATTTTTACTTTTTTGATGCCGTAACAGACGACCCCGTAAATATTATCGAACCTGTTCTACATGTTGACAAAGTGGGTACATTGGAAGTACTGACCGTACTCCCCTTATTTTCAGAAGCCGCCACTGCAAATTTTAATCTTTCAAACGGAACCTGGACCGAGCTTAGTTCAAACGGACCCATTTTTCGTTCAACACCAACTCAATTCAATATTGATGATGATGCCCTTTTGTTCAGTTTTGGTGGGGAATGTGGCAATGGAACCAATACGGGTACAGGTGGAGGTAGCCTCCAAATCAACTCGACTACTGAATCAATCGAGATGGATACCAACGTCACCGGAGGCTTACTGGCCTTCTTTACAGCTTCTGACGCAGTTGAGTTTGTACTCTCTGAATTGATCATCGCCAATCCTGAACTAGAGGTGACAAAAACGGTAAGTGAAAATTTTACTGATCCCGTATCTGTGGGTGACGTTATTGACTACACTATTACCATTGAAAATACAGGAAATGTACCGCTTGACAATATTCGATTAAACGATGTCTTAAATGACGCAGATGGTATCGCACTTACCTTAACCAATGGGCCAAGCTTTTCAGGAAACAGTCTTGGTTCGCCAGAAGGTACTCTTGAACCTTCTGAAGTAGCTACCTATTTGGCTAGTTATACTCTAAGCAGTTCTACGATTCAAACAGGAGGGGTTATAAATCAAGTTTCAGTTTTGGCCAATAGTCCTTTTGACGTTGATGATGTAAACGACACCTCTGACGACGGAAATGATTCTGATGGAAATACCACTGATGATCCAACAGAAAGCTATTTTCCTTTGGTAAGAAATGATTCTCAAACTGTTTGCGAGAACGGCACTATAGACATAAATGTTCTGGCCAATGATGATTTTGGCGGAAATGGTCCCTCAGCCGGAACCATATTTCTTATAAGCTCACCTACCTCGGGAACGGCCATTGTTAATGATAACGGCACTGCTACCACCCCTATTGACGACTATGTATCGTATACATCGGCACCCGGCTATACAGGAAGCGATAGTTTCATCTACGGTATACGTGATGCTCTAGGATATACTCAACATGGCACGGTCACCATTACCGAACAGGCATTACCTGATGCAGGTACTGACGGTAATTTAACGATTTGCGAAGGGTCGTCGGTGACTGCCAGCGATTTATTTGCTGAATTAGGGGGAACTCCCGATTCGGGAGGTACTTGGTCACCCGCTCCATCCGGCGCAGGCACCTACACCTATACGGTAGCCCCCACTTCACCCTGTACAGCTCCTGCCACGGCAGAAATTATTGTAACCGAACAAGCCCAGCCAAATGCAGGTACAGATGGAAATCTTACCATTTGCGAGGGGGAAAGTGTAACCGCAAGCCAATTGTTCGCCCAATTAGGGGGAACTCCCGATTCGGGAGGTACTTGGTCTCCAGCTCTTTCAGGAGCGGGAACGTATACATATACGGTCAATGCTACTTTGCCTTGTACCGTTCCTAGTACCGCAGAGGTAGTGGTTACCGAACAAGCTGCACCGAATGCAGGTAGCAATGGAAATTTGACTATTTGTGAAGGAGCTTCTTTTACCGAAGCAGACCTTTTTGCGAGACTAGGCGGCACACCCGACTCTGGCGGCACTTGGTCTCCAACTCCATCAGGTGCGGGCACATACACATATACAGTTTCGCCCACAACACCTTGCGTCTCCCCAGCCACTTCCGAAGTCATTGTAACCGAACAGGCCCAGCCTCATGCGGGAAGCGATGGCACATTAACTATTTGTGAGGGTGAAAGTATTACCGCTACAGAGCTTTTCTCCAGATTAGGTGATACACCTGATTCGGGTGGCACTTGGTCTCCGACTCCTGCCGGGGCGGGAACTTATGTCTATACCGTAACAGGAAACGCACCTTGCAGTGGAAAGGACACCGCAGAAGTAACGGTTAGTGAGCAAACTTCACCAAATGCAGGATCTAACGGAATACTGACTATTTGCGAAGGAACGTCTTTTACAGAATCAGATTTATTTGCGCAGATAGGCGGTAATCCTGATTTAGGAGGAACATGGTCTCCAACAATTTCGGGCGCCGGAACCTATACCTATACCGTAGCGCCTACCAGCCCCTGTACAGTGGCTGCCACTTCTGAAGTGGTTGTTGTAGAGCAAACGGCACCAAATGCTGGAACTAACGGAAACTTAACTATATGTGAGGGAAGTACTTTTACTGAAAACGACCTTTTTGCAGAACTAGGAGGCAACCCAGATTCAGGAGGTACTTGGTCTCCTTCCATCGCAGGGGCTGGAACCTACACCTATACGGTCTCGAGTACACTGCCATGTACAGGCAATGACACTTCGCAGGTAGTGGTGACCGCTCAACCTGCCCCAGATGCGGGAACAAATGGATCTTTAACTATTTGTGAAGGAACAATTGTATCAGAAAGCCAATTATTTGCCCAGCTTGGAGGATCCCCGGATACGGGAGGGACATGGTCTCCCACCCTCTCCGGTGCAGGAACATACACATATACCGTTAATGCACAATCTCCTTGTTCCATTCCGGCTTCTGCCGAAGTTACTGTAACTGAACAGGCCGCCCCGAATTCGGGGTCGAACGGTTCATTGGTTATATGCGAAGGAGCGTCATTTACAGAGTCTGATTTGTTTGCACAATTGGGCGACACCCCTGATTCAGGTGGTACTTGGTCTCCTGCAATTTCCGGCCCGGGAACTTATACCTACACCGTACCAGCTAGCTCACCATGCTCGTCGCCATCCGCTTCAAGCGTAACGGTAACCGAACAATCCAATCCTAGTGCAGGTACCGACGGTTCTTTAATCATTTGTGAAGGGGCTAGTGTAACCGAAGCCGATTTGTTTACTGAACTAGGTGGTAATCCAGATACCGGAGGAACATGGTCACCTTCTTTCTCGGGAGCTGGCACCTATACCTATACAGTGGCATCTACCTCCCCATGTGTTGGCAATGACTCATCACAGGTGGTCGTTACAGAACAGACTTTGCCCAATGCCGGAACGGACGGTAATTTAATATTGTGCGAAGGCACCACTTTTAATACTGCTGATCTTTTTACCCAATTAGGAGGGACACCCGATTCGGGAGGAAGCTGGTCACCCGCTATCGCAGGTGCAGGAACTTATACGTATACGGTTCAACCAACGACCCCGTGCGCACAGCCTGCATCCTCACAAATATCGGTAACCTATATTGACGCCCCTGACGCCGGTGCCGATGGATCTTTAACCGTCTGTGAAGGCTCTTCCTTTTCTGAGTCAGACTTGTTTTCAAGTCTTAATGGGAATCCTGATGAAGGAGGAACTTGGTCTCCAACCCCTGCCGGTCCAGGTATCTACACCTACACGGTTTCCCCGACCGCTCCATGCGCCTCACCCTCAACTTCAGAGGTGGTGGTCACCGAGCAGACGGCCCTCAATGCCGGATTAGATGGTATTTTGACTATTTGCGAAGGAACAATGGTAGACACTAATAGCCTCTTTGCAAGTTTAGGGGGAACCCCTGATACTGGCGGAGCTTGGTCACCTATGCCAAACGGCGCGGGAATTTATACTTACACGGTCTCCAATAGTTTTTGTGAAAGTGTGAGTGCTACTATTGAAGTTCAAGAAGAGATCAGGCCCAATGCTGGTCAAAGCACCTCTTTAGTGGTGTGCCCTGGCATTACCGTTTCCTCGGCTCAATTACTTGAGCTATTGGGTACCACCGACACCCGAGGAACTTGGAGTCCGAACCCTGATGGTGCCGGAGAAGGCATCTATACATATACGGTAAGTGGCAATGCTTGCAGCCAACCCTCTTCTGCCAGTGTTACCATAACTGTCTCAGACCTTGACTCAGATGGCGATGGTGTTTTAGATTGTGATGAAGTAGAACACGGTAAAGACCCCTATAATGACTGCGACTCTATTGGTGGAAAACCTTTGCCCACCAGCGATTGTGATAATGATGGTTTAACAGAGGAGGAAGAAAATCTTTTAGGTACAGATCCTACCAATCCTGACACCGATGGCGATGGTGTTTTAGATGGCCAGGAAGTGACCGATTTTACAGATCCGCTTGACCCATGCGATTTTCTTTTGGTCAATCAAACTCTTACCCCATCTGACGAGTGGACCCAAATGGATTGTGACATGGATGGTCTTACAAATGAGCAAGAAATGGAAATCGGAACAGATTTAATCAACCCCGACACAGATGGCGATACCATTATGGATGGACAAGAGGTTACCGATGGCACTGACCCATTAGACCCGTGCGACTCAAGGGGAGGAAGTGCACCGGCCCATATTGGTTGCGAACTTTATGTTGAACTAGACCTAGTTAAACCCGGTGATATACTCAATGGCACTTTTCAAATCATCAATATTGAAAGATTCCCTGATAATCAAGTGGAAATATATAATCGTTGGGGAGTATTGGTATGGGAGACTTCTAGGTACGATAACAAGAATAATGCTTTTGATGGTAAATCAAAAGGACGCATAACGATTATAGAAAATCAAAAACTACCATCAGGGGTTTATTTCTATGAAATCAAGTATGTATCAGATGGTGAAGACAAAATTAAAACTGGCTACCTCTACGTAATGAGATAGTATTCGATATGAAAGCAAACTGGTTTAAAATAGTATTTTTTCTTCTTGCAGCAGTACCCCTGTACGCTCAGCAAGACGCTCAATTTACCCAGTACATGTATAATACTTTGACCGTAAATCCAGCATATGCCGGATCAAGGGGTGCATTGGGGGCTTCAATTCTTCATCGCTCCCAGTGGGTTGGGCTTGATGGTGCACCAAGCACCCAAACCTTCAATATTCAAGGTCCCTATTCTGAAAAAGTGGGTCTAGGATTATCGATTGTTCATGATGAAATAGGTAACAACACAAATCAAAATACTTATTTCGATGTTGCTTTTTCTTATAGCGTACCTACCTCAGAAAAATATAGGTTGAATTTCGGTATTATGGCCGGAGGCCATATGCTCAACATCGATTTCAACAAACTAAGAAATTACAGTGCAAGTTTGGCTCCATCGGTCGAAGAAGAACTATACAAGCGTTTTTCACCGAATATCGGGGCAGGTATTTATTTTCATTCGAACAAATTTTATATCGGCCTATCGGTTCCGGATCTTTTAGAAACAGAGCACTTTCAAAACCCTGATGACGAAGGAAGTGTGTTCGCCTCCGAACGTATGAACTTTCATTTGATATCTGGATATGTCTTTGACCTTAATCCGTCTTTAAAGTTCAAACCAGCTTATTTAATAAAAGCCGTTCCTGGAGCTCCATTACAGATAGACCTTTCTGCAAATTTCTGGTTCAACGAGAAATTCACTTTGGGTGCCGCTTATCGCTTAGATGCTGCCGTAAGTGCGCTCATGGGTTTTCAAATGGGCAAAAAGTTTATGTTAGGCCTGGCATATGACAGAGAGGTTTCCTCTCTTGGCGGCACTCGTTTCAATGATGGTTCATTTGAGGTTTTTCTTAGGTACGAGTTCATTAAAAATGAAAAAATTGACCTAACCCCAAGATTTTTCTAAACAGATGAAGCTACAATTGACATATAAGCTATCGTTAGTTCTCGTCTTGATAAGTTGTATCTGTAACTCTCAGGACAAGAAAGATAAAGAACGCGTAGATAATTTTGACCATTATGCTTACATGGAGCCCATCGATAATTACAAGGCCTTATTGGAAGAAGGGCTCGATGAAACCTCCATCTATAAAAAATTGGGCAACGCCAATTATCATAATGCCAATTACGATGTTGCTACTTACTGGTATGAAAAATTACTGTTACGCAATGAGGTTTCTGTTTCGCCCGATTACCTTTATCGTTACGCTCTAGCATTGAAATCTATCAAAAGATATGACGAATCCAATGAGTGGATGACCAAATTTAAAAGGATAAAATCTTCCGATTCAAGAGCTAAATTGTTCTCCGATAATGACGAATATCTAAAAAGACTTCAGGCGCCTTCAAACAGTTATACGGTTGAACCACTGGAAGCCCTAAATTCTGAAGAGTCAGATTTTGCACCTTCATTAAGAGGCGATTTACTGATATTCTCAACAGCCCGTGATCTTGAAATGCAAGAATACAACCCGCTGCCTTACCTCAATCTATACCAAACGACAGTAGAAGATAATAATACTGTGGGTACAGTAGCACCTTTTTCATCGAGTCTTAACACAAAGGCAAACGAGTCTTCAACGTCTTTTTCCAGTGATGGTAAAACCATGTACTTCACCAGAAACAACTTTTCAAAAAAATCGTTCAAACGTGATAAGAAAGGGGTTAGTCGACTAAAAATATATCGTTCTCAATTTATTAATGGTTCATGGAGTGAAGCTGAAGACTTACCTTTTAATGGAACAAAATATTCCGTGGCACACCCTACTCTAAGTGCTGATGGTAAACAACTGTACTTTGCATCCGATATGCCCGGTGGCATGGGTGCATCCGACATCTATGTCGTCGAGGTTAAGGAAGATGGCAGTTTTGGCGAACCTAAAAACCTCGGAAAGCCTATAAATACAGAAGGAAAAGAAACCTTCCCCTTTATCTCTAAAAACGGAACACTCTATTTTTCTTCGGATGGTCATCAAGGCCTTGGCGGACTCGATGTGTTCAAATCGCAACTCGATGAAAACAAAGAAGTGGAGAATTTGGGTAGCCCAATTAACAGTCCGTATGATGATTTTTCACTTATCTTGAATGATGAGGAAATAGCCGGTTACTTCGCTTCCAACAGAAAGGGAGGAAAAGGTAGTGATGACATATATTATTTACAACGTAGTGACATTGAATGTCTAATTACCATTGATGGAACTGCAAATGATAAAGATACCGACCAACCTCTGGCAGATACCGTTATTGAGGCATTTGACAGTGACGGGAGAAAAATTGGCGAAACTGCTTCCAACTCGAGTGGGGCCTATAGTTTAGAAATTCCTTGTCAGGAAAAGCAATATCAAATAACCGGAAAAAAAGAGGGATACGAAGAAGGCAACCTGTTTATGTTGACCACTTCCGACAACAAACATATAGAAGGCACCAAAATAGAATTGGAAGAGTCGAGCAAAGTCGCAGGCCTCGGTTCTGATCTTGTGAAGATTCTAGAACTGAGCCCTATTTATTTTGACCTTAACAGTTCTTATCTACGCCAAGATGCCATTGCCGATTTAGATAAAGTTGTTGACTATATGAATCGTAGGCCCGACATCAAAATTGCGGTCGGCTCGCATACCGATAGTCGCGAAAGTGACGACTACAACATGTGGCTTTCAAAAAGAAGAGCCAAAAGAACGGTAGATTATATCATTTCAAAAGGGGTTAATGCCTCAAGAATATCAGGAGAAGGTTATGGTGAAACACAGCTGCTTAATAAATGTTCAAATGGGGTTAAATGCCCCGAAAGCGAACATCAATTAAACCGTCGTTCTGAATTTATCGTTATCCAAAAATAAACGGCATAAAGTTAGGCGCCATTTTCGTAAAATACTTTAAGTAGCCGTATTTTTGCGGGTAATAAAGATTACCATGCAAAATAGCTTTAGAAAGGTCGCCAAGTTATCATTGATCCTGGTTTATTTGGTCATTATTGCAGGGGCAGTGGTACGAATGACGGGTAGTGGAATGGGCTGCCCCGACTGGCCTAAATGTTTTGGTCACTATATACCCCCTACCGATGAATCTGAACTACAATGGCAAGCAAATACCCCTTTTACCAAGGGCCAAATAATCATTCGAGACGAAGCTCTTGTAGTGGCCAATAAATCATTTACTACTGGTAACGATTTTGAAGCTGCTAATTGGGATGCTTATACCAAACATGATTATGCTACATTTAATGTAGCCCATACTTGGATTGAGTATATAAATCGCTTGTTCGGTGCATTGGCAGGTTTTGCCACCCTGATTCTGGCTGTTCTTTCGTTCAAATTTTTAAGGAATAAAAAGCGCGTTACAGTACTTTCTTGGCTCGTTGTTTTTGGCATGGGCTTTCAAGCTTGGCTAGGTGCCACTGTAGTGTATTCGGTTCTCGAACCTGTTAAAATCACGTTACATATGATTATGGCCCTTGTAATCGTAGCTATGTTGTTGTATTTGATATATATAACAAAGCAGGAAAAAGAGCCTTTAGATAGACCGCAGGTGAAAATTGCACCATTGATGACTTTGACCTTGGTTCTTACCTTGGTTCAAATAGTCTTAGGCACACAGGTTAGGCAGTTCGTTGACGAACAGATAGACGTATTCGGAGAAAGTGCTAAGAACCTTTGGCTCTCAGATATCGACTGGAAGTTTTACCTTCATCGCAGCTTTTCTATCATAGTGGTACTTTTGAATATCGTACTTGCCCAACGAATTTATAAAATAGGGTTGGGCTTCAAAAAGATCAATTGGGTACTTGGCCTAATAGCACTGGAAGTAATTACAGGAATATCGATGTACTACCTTGATTTTCCGTTTGCATCGCAACCGGCACATCTTGTATTGGCCTCTTTACTTTTCGGTGTTCAGTTTTATCTGGTTTTGGAGGCTTACAGTTCGAGAAAAACGCTTAAATCTTTGTAACTTTGCCTTCGCCCAAAAAGCAAAGACTATGATTTATAAGATACGTATCATCTTGGATGCCCAAGAAGATATTTTTCGTGATATTGAAATAGAGGCAGGTAACTCAATGGAAGAATTTCATAATGCCATTGCTCAATCTTTTGGGTTTTTAGGCAATGAAATGGCCTCTTTTTATACCTGCGATGATGAATGGAACCAAGATGAAGAAATCGCTCTTTTCGATATGAGCGAGAATGGTTCTGATGTTCGGCTTATGAACGAGACATTTTTAGAGGATGTTTTGACCAGAAACAGCCCAAAGCTCATTTACGTGTACGACTTTTTGAGCATGTGGACGTTCTTTGTTGAACTAGCCGATATCGTAGAAAATGAATCGGGAAGGTCATACCCCAATTTACTTTTCAGTTTTGGAGAGCTTCCAGAAACTCCTCCAGAGAAAAACTTTGAGTCTAGTCCTCAGTTCGATTTTGATGACACGCTCGAAAACTACGATGACCTAGATTTCGACGAGAATTGGAACTAAGAGCATTTCATCAGTTAACATCATCATCTCAAAGTCTTAACCTATATTAATCTCGCTATTTTCAAATGATCAATTTATATCCAACCCAAATTGAAACTATCTCACTTCACCGCGTCGGTAATAAGAATAAAAGTGAAGGTGTTTTTCTATCATCAGAACCTTTTTCGTTAAATGATGAGACAAACGGTCTTTTGAAAGAGTATTTCTTCAAACCCTTTCGTGATAAAGAAGAGAACTATTTTAGGTTTACAAATGATGTAGATGTTGAGTTTAACGAGTTGTTCAAGATTGCATCCGCTATTTTTTCCGACCCTGACAGCAACCATGAAAACTCAAAAAGAATAGCCACCCATTTATTCGAACAATCGAACCATCCGCATATAAAAAGTGGAGAACTATATGTTACCTACCTTACGGGTATTATGTTGGATAATGAAAAGGTTGACGCCATCGGCATTTTCAAGAGTGAGCTAAAACATGATTTTTTGCAGTTTGAAGAAAAGGGAAGCAATCTAGACATCGTTATTCAGCAAGGTATCAACATCAATAAGTTAGATAAAGGATGTTTGATCTTTAATTCTAAAAAAGAAGAAGGTTATAAAATATTATCGATTGACAGTAACCGTTACGACACGAAATACTGGCTAGAAAACTTTTTGGATGTCGAGGCATTGGCCGACGAAAACTTTTACACCAAAAATTACCTCAAATTCTGTCAAAATTTCGCTAAAGATGTGGTATTGCCTGCTGAGGATAAGCAGCAAGAAGTACTATTCATGAACCGTGCTGTCAATCACTTTGCCAAAAACGATTCATTCGAAGAAACCAACTTTTTGAACGAGGTGATGGACAATCCGGAATTCATACCGGAATTCAAACATTATAAGGTAGAAAAAGGTCCGAAATACAGCATTGAAGATGTTAGCAACTTTGATATTGCCAACAAAGCGGTTAGTGATGTTAGAAAGAAGATTAAAAACGTTATTAATCTAGACACTAACATTCAAATAAAGATGGATTTCATCAATCCTGAATCGGCACAAAAGTTCGTAGAGAAAGGTTGGGACGAAGAACGGCAAATGTATTATTACCTAGTTTATTTCAACAAGGAAGAAAAAAGTTAAGACTGAATCTTATTGATTTTGTTGTACTTTGATCCGTTGTTCTAAAATTTGCTTCATACTAACATCTTCATAGTTTCTTCTAACAAAATCCAAAGCAAGGTCTAACACCTCTCCCATAGAATTACACTTTCTAAAATTGAGGTCCAGAGTAAGCTCATAAATTTGTTCTTTGAGCATATCGGTGTTCTCACTGGTTGAAATAATATCGCTTTTGGCAATGGTTCGAAGTTTACGGATTCGATTGCCCGAACTTAAAATTCTCTTGGCAACGATTGAACGTTCTTCTAGTTTGTACTGATCCACTGAGTTACGTAATAGTTTATTTCGCACAAGCTCTACCATTTGAAAATTTTCTTTAAAGAACTGCGGCCTATAAACTTTGAGTTTACCTTCAAAACACTGCTGATCAAAATCGATGGCCCTTATCCGGTACACCACATGATCAAAATCGTGAACGGGCACGATTACATAGTTATACGAACGCATATCTCCCAAAAGGCGAATCATACAGCGCTCATTGAACTTGACGAATTCTTTCGCCAGTTGCGCCTTCTCCGACTCCGTGCAGCTTGGTAGCATATCTTTAATAAAAACATCGCCTGGTATACCCGCAATGTGTTCTTCTATCAAAGTATCTTTGTAAACCAAAAAGTTAAGATTATAGGGCGACAGCATATGTTCGAGCTCAAGCCCGTAAATACGAGACGCATCGGTTCTTTTCACATAGAAATACGTGAAGTTGTCATTAAGTATATTCCTTACTTTAATGCGAAATGGTTTTGAGTTTCCGAAAGTGCAAAAATCAACGGCGTCAACATTAAGGTATTGATGAATATTATCACTACCGTCAGAATGCAGAATTGAATAGACTTTTTTTAGGGAGTTATCTATTTCTTTTCTTTCGAACTCTGAGTAGAAAACCCTGATCCACAGGGTATCTTCATCGTTAGAATCATATACGACCACCGATCCGGAAAAGCGCAAAAGGTCTTCGTAAAAGATGGGAATTTCTATCTTTCTACTATAATGAGCCAAATAAGCATCCAATTCTTTGGTCACCGGATAGGCCGGTTTTTTCTTTGACATTAAGCGTTCTTCAGACATAGCATTATTTTTCCTACAAAATTCCTACAAAAATTTTAAAAATCCGTGCTAAACACCCTTAATTCAGGGCTTTTATCGACATGCAACAAAACTAGTGTACTTGGCAACATTTATTTAATCAGGGGCTAAAAGCTACGTTATTTTGTAGTGTCCCAAATTGAAGCCAAACCGATGATCAAGTTGCCAAAACCTCAGTTGAAGTTCTTTATACTTACACTATTCCTTCTCTGTTCCTATCTAGGATTTTCACAATTAAGCGACTTGCACTACCTACCGCCTTTAAAGCAAGGTAGGAATAATCAGGCTGTAGAGCAACAAGCAATTTATTTATCTACACCAGAGCCAACCACATTTACGGTGAATGTCTATCGCGGTACCAGCAACACACCGATTACCTCATTCAACATTTCAAATACCAACCCGGCGGTTTACAATTTACCGAACGGTGACAACAACATTACCTTGGTCGATAACAACCATACTGGTATCGTACTTGATGATGCGGGCCTAAGGTTTGAATCGCCCAGCAACAATAAATTCTATGTCAACTATCGAGGTAATTCAAGTGCTCAGGCCGCTTCTTTGACCTCAAAGGGGCGTGTTGCCTTGGGTACAAAGTTCAAGTGGGGCGGACTACCCAACTTGGGTCAGCACAATACGAAATCGAATACATTGGGCATCATGGCCACCGAAGATAACACCACGGTACGATTGTTCGGTTATGACCCTGCCTGTGAGTTTCGCCTACAGGGTGATGCCGACGGATTGACCAATGATAGCTACACCATCAATCTAGATGCCAATGAATCATTTGTCTTTGAAACCTATCTATCGGAATCGCCTGCCCATGTCGACGGTTGGATCGGGGCGAGTATAGAATCAAATAGAGATATTGTTATCAGTAATGGTGGAATGAATACCGGTCGACAACTCAACAACGGAAACAGAGATGCTGCTATCGACCAACCAGTACCGGAAAATAGACTCGGCAAAGAATATGTTTTCGTTAGAGGAAACGGTACCAACGATACCGAATTTCCGTTGATCATTGGTATTGCCGATAACACCCAAATTTTTGTAAACGGTTCTGCAACTCCATTTGCCACCATCAACAATGGGGATTACGTTGAAATACCTGGAACATTTTATTCAGGAAATTCGGCCGGAGCCAATATGTTGGTTACCACTTCAAAAGATGCCTATGCCTATCAATCTATGGCAGGTGGTTCTGCGGTTTATACCCACGGTCTTAACTTCGTGGCCCCGGTGAACTGCCTATTGCCTGATGTGATGGACAACATTCCTGATATCACGAATATGGCAGGCACCTCGGTAAATGGTGGGGTCACTATAGTTGCCGCTACGGCAACCCCTGATGGAAACATTACCGTTACCGATGGAAACGGACCGGTTACTTTACCACCTTCCAATCCCGTAGCAGGTACCGATGATTGGAAAACCATTTTCATACCCAATCTTACAGGTAATGTCAGCGTACAATCTACCGGCCCCATTGCGGTCGGGTTTTTTGGTTTGAACGGGGCACGTGGCGTTGCGGGGTACTTCTCGGGCTTTGATACGGTTCCCGTCGTTAATTTGGAAATACGGGGAGGAAGCGGATGTTTCGTAGGCTCCGAGATTTTTGAGGCTACCGGTAATTTCGATGCCTATCAATGGTTTGGCGATGGAGAGATGATTCCCGGTGCCAACAGCGAAAATTTTGCGCCTACCGTAGCCGGTGATTATTTTGTAAGGGGGACAAAAGGCCCCTGTACATATGATTCGCAACCTATTTCAGCCTACTACTGCGATCCTGATGTAGTTCTGGAGAAATCGGTCGACAAGCCCGAAATAGTGGAAGGCGAAAGAGCTACCTTTACCATTAAGGTTAGAAATCTAGGTGTAGGCCCTGTGACCAACCTTAGAATCACCGATAACATTCCTTCAGGCCTTAGCTTGGTAAATGCACAGACGATAACCGGTAGCTGGAGTGGCAACACTTGGAATATTGGAACGCTCAACGGGGGAGAAACTGCTTTTTTGAGCTTAGAGGTTCAAGCCGACGAAATAGATATTCTACCCTTACTCAATCTGACTAACACCGCAACCAACTCTCAAGATCAAACCGATACGAATATTACTCCTGATTCTCCCTCAGCCCGTATCATCGTTCATAATGATTACGATAACGATGGAGTGGTTGACAGTGTTGATTTAGATGATGACAATGACGGAATTCTAGATACCGTAGAACAGTTGTGTACCATACCAAATGATGTAGTCTTTTCAGCTCCATCAAGTATAATTGTTGGGGGTGCTCCTGTGACGGAAATTTATACCAATTTCAATGATTTATGGAGGAGTTCGTTAAGCAACAGAAATTCTTTGCATCCTAATCTTTCCCACGACTTACTGGCCTTTACATCCGGCGGAACAACTTTTACAACTGGCGTTTTTGATGACGATTTGATCGATTCCAATGGCAATAATCTTTACGATGGTATTGACACCAATAATGACGGAATATCAGATGTAATCGCTACCGAATCTAATTGGATGGCGCTGACCCCATCAAAAAATATTTACGGCGAAGCTACCATAGAAGCCAGCTTGAATGATGGTAATGCCAATAATGCCCTAGGTTTAACCTTGGTAGAAAATCCGACCACCGATCCATTGAACCCGCTATTGACCAATGGAATAAACGGTTTGGATTTAGGCTCTGGAATAGCCAATATTGGTGATACTTGGGTTTATGAGATTGACCCTATCGTTGCAACAACAGTTGGCGATGGCATTCCTGATATTTTATTGACACAAGTTGCAGACCCTGGGGGTGCGGGCCATACCGTTAGTCTTTATGATGCCTCGGGTGCACCGCTTGGTAACGCCGTTCGCGTTCAGGCCTATAGCGGTGGGGCACTTGCTAGTATCGTAGGTTCCTACAGGTTAGATGTGTATCACGCAAATGGTAACGTCTTCTTTCATAATACACGAAGAGATTACCGACTGGCCACTATAGAATTATCAGAATTTGGTATTCCAACGGCCAACCTCAGCGATGTTGCTTTCTTACGACTGCAGCTTTCTTCAAATGCCGATGTTGCCTTTTTAGCTTACAACACCGATTCGTTTTCAGGTTTTTGCGCCAATCTAGACACTGATATGGATGGTATTCCGGACCATTTAGATTTAGATAGTGATGGAGATGGTTGTAGCGACGCCAATGAATACTATAAAGATAACAATGCTGATGGTGGCGATGGTGGTGAATTTGGTACGGGGGTTCCAGCGGTAGACCCTACTGATGGTAAGGTTATTGACGCCTCTTACGAACAGGTGCATGCTCCGATCATACTTTTGGGTAATACTTCAGAAGATCTGGGTGGTACTGATATTAATGGAGAAGATCTAGACCTTGGAGAGACTTTTAATTATGTCATCAGATTTCAAAATACAGGAGATGATGATGCTACCAACTTTACTATCAGAGACGTACTACCGTCCAACGTGACGGTTAACGACTTTGATTACTCGAATGCTACAGGGGTTACCGAAACTTTTGACCCACTGAGCAACTCAGTTGTATTTTCCATTCCCGATAATTTGGTAGAGGTCGGTGACCCGGAATATAAAATAGCAATAGAGGTAACCATTTCTGGAGATTGCTCAGAATTCGTAGCCGCTTGTGCATCGCATTTAGAAAATCATGCTTATGCCTCCTATGAGGGAATTCTTAATTCAAGAACATTCTCAGATGAGGATGGTACCAATTCCGCCGGCACCTGTACTTCGTCTTTAGAAGTAGCTACCAACGATTTATCCGAAGCACTTCAAGATTGCGATGTGGCCAGAACGGTTTTATTATGTGGTGATTTTGTGACCCTGACCGCTGGTGAAGGTTTTACCTCCTATTCATGGGCCATCGACAACAACAACAATGGACAAATTGATGGGGCTGATACGATTTTAAATGATGGTGACCCTGACAGTGACCCAAGAACTATGGTCGTTACGAGTGTAGGTAACTACATAGTCGAAAAAACTGCCAATACAGGCTGCGATGACCAATTGGAAAGAATTACGGTCAACAGATTTGGCGATGTGCAGACCAACCCTATTGTAGATTATTTCAATCAGGTAAACGCAGACTCGAACCCAGATAATGATATCCAGGGCGAAATAGTTACCTGTTCTGTTGATGGAGATGTATTGCCTAAAATATTTCTTTGTGGCTCTAATGATAGTGTGCTTTTACAATTAGGTATAACAGATGCCCAAAGCATCACTTGGCAAAAACTGGATGAAACCAGTTGTTCTTCTGCCGGAGATGACTGTGCCAATAAAAATGGCACCTGCACATGGAACAACCTTGTTCAACAAAACAACTATACCGTTACTGAAAGTGGCAGCTATAGAGTAGTCATTGCCTATGAAAATGGATGTTTCAGTCGATTCTATTTCAATGCTTTCCAAAACACCTTGGACATCGATTACATTTCTTCTAATATCGTTTGTAGTACCGATGGAAGAATAAGAATTACTAATGTCGGTAGTGGATACGGTTACCAATTGTATAACGTTACAAACGATGCGATCGAAGTTCCTTTTAGTGCGGGCCAAGGTCCGAATTTTAATATTTCCACTAACGGAACTTATAAAGTTCAGGTTACACAACTAAACCCGTCTAGCGGAGCACCGATAGCCAATAGCTGTATTTTTGAAACAGAGGATATTGGTATTCAAAGAAGAGAGTACGAGGTCAATTTATCCAGTACACCTGCCGATTGTAATGAACAGGGCACCATTAGTGTGCAAGCATTGAACGTACTTCCTGACTATAGTTACGAGCTATATATTGATGATGGCAGTAATGGAGGGGCTGGAAGTTTTGTCACCTCTGAGCTCGTGAGCATTGACAACACCCATACTTTTACCGGTGTGGCTCCTGGCGACTATATTGTAGTTACTTCTACAACCGACGGTTGTACCGACACTCAAACAATCACTGTAAATGAAATACCCGAACTTAGACTATCTGCCAATACCCAAGAACATATTACTTGTTTGCCCGGAGTGATCAATCTATCAGTAAGCGGTGGTACAACGGGGCATAGATATGCCATCTGGAGTAAAGACGGGATACCCAACTATACAGATGAATCTAGCATTCCCGAATCTGATTTCATTGGTAGTACCAATTTCTTTTTTGGTCATAGAGGAAACCCCTCTACTTATTACCCTAATGAAGATGGCGAATATGTTTTTATTGTTAAAGATGATAATGGTTGTTTTGCCCTGTCGAATAGCGTTCAAATCGAGGATTTAGGAAGCGTAACGATTACGGCTTCCCATTCCGATATTCTTTGTGCAGATTCCGGCAACTCTACCCTCACTATTAACGCTAGCGGAGGAACCGCCCCCTACCGTTACAGTCTGGATAATGGAGTAACCTATCAAAATGAAAACTTCTTCAATAATCTCACCGCGGGTATATACACGATTACCGTGAGTGACTCAAGCGGCTCTGATGATACTTACTCTTGTGTAGAAAGTATTCAATATGAGATTACGCAACCTTTTAGGCTTACTGCTTCAGCGACCATTATTGAGGATGCTTCTTGCAACCCTAGTGGCGCCTTGGTCAAAATTTCGAATGCAAATGGAGGTCAAGCACCCTATGAATTTAGCTTTGATGGCGGTTCCAATTTTGGTACCCTGGATGAAACACGATTAACAGCAGGAAGCTATCAATTGGTCCTTCGTGATGCGTTGGGATGTACCTTTGATATGGAATTGACGGTGCCAAGTGAAACTCCCGACCCAAATTTAAGCACCGACATCAACTATAATTGTGACGGAACGGGAGAAATTACCATTAATACCGACAACAGTTCTGATTTTGATTATACCTACCAAATAAACGGTATACCTTACACTCCTGTAGATTCCAACATTTTTAATAATGTCGCTGCCGGAACACATACATTAACCATCGGCTATTCAAGTGCCCTGGGTGCGGATCAAAGCACACTTTTCTTTGAAGACTTCGGCAGTGGCCCGACCACTCAAATAGGCGAGATAGGCACTGGTTATTGCTACGAGCCCCAAAACGGTTCTGAAACCGCTTGCAATCTAGGGCCTGCAGGAATTCTCGTGAGTGGCGAATATAGCGTGACCAATTTTGTCACAAATCCGATTTCAGCTTGGAGAAGCCCCAATGACCATACCGGTTTGGCAGATGGTAGGTTCTTGGCCGTAGATATTAGGGTACACGAAAATGCCGATGAATCCATTCTTTGGAGAAGACAAAATTTAGAGGTACTACCTAACAGACCGATAACCGTTGCCTTTTCGGCATATAACCTTAGAAGGGTTTCCGCTAACGGTAACAATCCAGATGTATTGGTAGAATTGGTAGATGGCTCTGGAACTGTTTTAGGCTCCGGTACCACGGGTGATATCCCTAAAAACACTAATGCCGACAGCTGGCATGATTACAACTTTACTTTTGACCCTGGTGCCAATACCAATGTGAGCGTCGTTTTCAGAACAAATTTGAACAGTGCTGATGGTAACGACCTTATTTTAGATGATATTTCTGCCACCCAAGCACCTGAGATTTGTGAAAAAACACAAGATATAACGGTCGTTGTAGAGACAGGAAAAACCTTTGAGGTACAAATTCTCGGAAGCTCATCTCCTACCTGCAATGGTGCCAATAATGGAAATATTCGTTTTGAAGTCAGTAATTTTGACCCTGCGTTCGGTTATGAATACTCATTGGACGGTGGCGTAAATTGGATGATGGAGACCACCTCTCCTTTCACGACCCCATCAACTTTGGATGACGGAACGTACAATGTAACAGTTAGAAAAGTAGATGATAATAGCTGTACCGCAACCTCTTCTACTGGAGCTACGCTTGCTTCCCCAAATGCGTTAACGGCGAATTTGGTACAGACATCAGATTTCACTTGTTATAATACTGGTGCGACCCTTGAAGCTTCTGCAACAGAGGGAACACCGGGCTATAGTTATCAATTGGAACGAACAGATGGTTCCATAGAAAGAATTTTCAGTAGTAATTCTACCTTTCTGAATGTACCTGCCGGCGATTATGTGGTCAGGGTAAGAGACATTAATAATTGTGAAGTTGTTTCGACTACAACTGTCACGGTTACTGCCCCTAATACATTGACCTTGGGTCTTACTGCCACCCAATGCTATGATGGGCAAAACAATGCAACAATTATGGCAACGGCCAATGGCGGAAATGGCGACTTTACTTTTAGATTGAACGGCGGCGCTTGGCAGACCCCTACTCCAGCCAATTCTTCTACTTTTACATTTAGCGGACTGTCAAATGGCAGTTATAATGTAGAAGTGATGGATCAGTACGGCTGTGCTTCTCCATTGGAAACTATCACAATTGCTCCTGATATAACTCTTTCGGTGGCTATTTCGAATGCCAGTTCTTGTAACGATGGTAGCTTAACAGCCACGGCGGTAGGAGGAACTGGGTCTTATGTATATGCTTTTGTTCCTAGCGGAAACACGGTGAGCGATGCCGACTTTTCACCTTCAAACACCTTTGCTGTTCCACTTGCTGATGTTGGTCAATATGATATTTATGTAAGGGACAATGCTGGAAACCCAGGTTATTGTTCAGAGACAGTCACAGAAGAAGTTCAGGCAAGTCCGAATTTGACCTTTACAGCTACACCGACCGATGCTGAATGTTTTGGTGGAAACGGAAATATTGAAGTAATAATTACAAGTGGACTAGCACCTTATGATTATCAACTGATAGATGTA
Organism: Euzebyella marina; assembly: GCF_003687485.1. GTDB lineage: Bacteria > Bacteroidota > Bacteroidia > Flavobacteriales > Flavobacteriaceae > Euzebyella > Euzebyella marina. Next base: position 3,689,999 of record NZ_CP032050.1, read on the forward strand.
ACTCATGGTATTGCGGATCAAACCCACAACGATGTGGTATCAGCTGATAGAACATTTTACAATCTACCTGCTGGTACCTACGATATTATTGTTACGGATGCCGCCGGATGCTCTCAAACCCAAGCAGGTATTGTTGTTGATGAACCTGTAGAATTAACAGCGGACATCAATGGAGTTACCCCTGCCAATTGTACCGGTTTGGCCAGTGAATTCGGTTTTGATTTTGACAATTACCCCACAGCGATAGGTACGGTTGAATTCAGTAGTGATGGAGGTATCACATGGCAGTCTTCCGATGAGTTTAGAGGCTATCTTTCGGGAGAAGAGGTTTACCCTTCCCTTAGAACAATAGACGGTAGCGGAAATACCATATGTCAAACAGATTTGCCAAGATATACTATTCCATATCCGCTAGATGACCTAGACATTACAATTTTACCGATTATCGTGAACTGTAATGAACTTCAAGTAAGTGTTCGGGGGCAGAATGGTACGGCCCCTTATGAATACACCTATGCCGAAGATCCTGCTAATTTCGACCCAGCAGCTCCAACTCACCCTTGGACCGCACCTTATGCTGCAGGAGTTACACATACCTTTCCTAATCTTGTACCCGGTAGAACGTATGCCTTCTATGTACGCGATAACGTCGGGTGCATTAGGCAAAGTAGTGTGAACGTCAACGATATCATCACAAATCCCATGGAAATAACGGCTACGGTTAGTCCGGCTTGCCATGCAAGTAGCAACGGGGAAATTACTTATACCATCGTTGATAACCATGGTAGCACCGAACCGAATATGGAGTGGTTCCTATACGATACTACGGGAACTGTTGTGGCCAATAGTGGCGGAATAGTTGCTTATTCAAATACGATTAGTATAACCGGATTAGCGGCCAATGAATATTACTTAGAGGTACAACAAATTGATAGTGGTGGAAATCCTCAATGTATCAGTGCCAGCGAAAACGAAATTTTAGATGAGCTCGATGTTATTACCGGAACGCCTCAGTCTATTCAAGACATCAGTTGTGAAAATCCGGGCCTTATTGAAATAGAGAATACGCAAGGTGGCGGTGGAACTTATTTCTATACCGTTACAGGTCCTGCTCCGTTTACGACGATTACGGCCTCAGGAGATAATCCTATTGAAATACCGGCTAATTCACCTGCTGGAAATTACGATATATCCGTTGAAGACCAGTATGGATGCTCTTACCCCCTAGGTAGCGTTGCCATGAGTTTTATGGCCGCCCCAACTATTTCTAATGTAGTAATTGATAACTGTAACGCCAATGCTTCTATCACAATTACAGCGACGGGAACAGGTACCCTCTTGTATTCTATTGATGGCGGCAGTAATTATCAAACGAACCATGTATTCAGTAATATTCCGGCAGGCAACTATGATATTTACGTTAAAGATGCCTCTGGTTGTACCGATAATGTTAATAGAGATGTTCATGCAACTTTACAGGCCACGGCCAGTCTTGCGGTTCAATTAGGTTGTGGACCGGGCAATGAAGCTGAAATTTCTATTGAAGCGATAGCTGGATCTGGAAATTATGAGTTTGAGGTTTTAGACAGTGCTTCTGGAACTACCATAGCTCGTCAAGTTTTGGCGACCAACCCGCAAAATATTCAGTTGAGCATTGCTGACACTTATACGGTAAATGTTTACGATATGGGAACCGACAGCCCTGTTTGTAACAGGTCGTTACTAGTTGAAGTACCAGCGGCGATTCAACCCCAAGTTACTGCCAACCCAACAGATGTTAGCTGCCCTGGAGCTGATGACGGTCGTATTGAGTTGACCCAGGTAAACAATGGCAATAATCCGCTAACATATACCTTAAACCCTATGCCTTCAGGTGCTAGTTGGGATGCATCTACACAGTCTTTCATTAATCTATCAGGTAATAATTATACGATTACTGCTACAGGGCCCAATGGTTGTGAAACGGTAATCAATTCCTTGGTCAATGAAAACGCTGTATTGACCTTCGACGTTCCTGATATTGTACAATTCGGTTGTTCATCAGATAACGATGTCAATAATGCCACCATAGCCATCAACACCTCTTCTATTGCAGGTGGTAGCGGAACTTTTAATAGATTCGTCTTTGTCGATGATGCAACTGGCAACGTGCTTCAAGATAGTAGTGACCCTAACTACATTTATACCGATACAAATGGTGGTGACGTAATCGTTCGTGTGTACGACAATCAAGGCTGCCCATCAGAACATGTGGTTACCATAAGCGCCTATGATGCTCTAGTTGATGCGACGATTACCGTAGATAGAAATATTGATTGTGTGAACAGTGGTGAAGACATTAGTATTGATGTATCAAGCACATACACAGATTTTGCTTCCAATCCGACCAACTATGAATTCAGGCAATTGCCTTCGGCTTCTTATCAGGCTTCAAATCAGTTCTTGAACCTTTCGGCAGGCACATACACCTTCGCAATCAGGAATATGACCACTGGATGTGAGATTACCAGAAGCCATACGGTTGAAGAGCCCAATACATTTGATGTTACCATCGACAAATTATCTGATGTTATCTGTCATGGTGGTGATGGAAGCATCAGCCTAACCCTTGTTGATGGCACTTACGCTGCTGGATTCAGCTATACGATTTTCAATAATTCAGGAACGAATATTCTATCTGGAAGTTCAGTCAATGTGGGCCCTACCCCGGCAATTTTGGTACCTGCCGGAAATTATACGGTAGAAGTTACACAAGATGCTTTTCCTGAATGTATACAAACAAGAAGTTTCAGTATTGCGACACCTGAAGCTCCACTTGCCCTTGACCCAATAAATACTGAAGAAGTAGGTTGTAACAATGACAGAGGTAGTGCCCAGATTACACCTACTGGCGGCAAGGCCCCTTACGACATTGTAATGACCCATAACGCTTTAGGTACCAATTATACCGCCAACGGTGTACATTCCTTCCTTTTTCAAGGTTTAGGTGCCGGTCAGTATAACATCGAAATTACCGATGCCCTAGGGTGTACAGTCAATTTCAACAATGCTTTTGAGTTGGTAGTACCGGACCCGATAACTGCCTCTATCTCTAACACCGATTTGGTTTGTGAAGGTGATAATGACGCATCGGTCACTGCAACCGTGAACCCTAGAAATGTAAATGCCAATTACAGATATATTCTCAATAAATACAGTGATGCTTCCGGCATTACTTTATTGGAAGCTTCTGCATCGCGAACAATTAATACATTCAACAATTTGGGTAGTGGTTTCTATAGCATTTCAATCTTAGATGATATGGATTGCAGCTATGAAACAGCGATTATTGAAATAGCCGAACCCACCGAGGTTGAAGGTTTGTTGACTACAGTTCAAAGAATGACCTGTCAATCGAACGCCGAGTTATTATTGACTGCCTCTGGTGGTACTGCCCCTTATATGTGGAGTACAGACGGTTTAAGTTTTAACGCAATGAACCAATCATCTGGGGCGAATACCCATTTGTTCACCAATGTGATTGAAGGCGAGTACCACTATTTTGTGCGCGATAGTTTTAATTGCGTTTCGATTGTCACCAATTCGGTAAGAGTCAATGAAATTGAAGATTTAACGGCCGTGATTGATCTCTCTGCTGCAAGAGTCGCATGTCGAGGTGAAAGCACCGCTGTTATCGAAGCAAAAGCTGATGGTGGATTGGGTAATTACCAATATGCCTTATTCAGAGACCTTGCCTTAAACGATGAAGCAAGACCGAACCAAGCTACCGGTTTATTTACAGACCTTCCAGTTGGCCAGTATTATTTGAGGGTTGAAAGCGGCGACTGTGAATTTATTTCGTCCAGAATTGAAATTTCAGAACCGACTCCATTGGCTATTGAATACGACGTGAACAACATTTCTTGTAATGGCGCTGAAGATGGTAGTATTGAAATCGAAGTGACGGGTGGCACAGGCAGCTATCAATATGCCATTTCGCCCAACCTCAACCAGTTCTTTGACGATAATGTGTTTGACGAATTGGCTCCTGGTGACTATATGATTATCATTCAAGACAGCAATGGCTGCTTTGAAGTTATAGATGCCGCTATTACAGAACCTGAAGTGTTGGAAGTGGAAGCAACTACTACCCCTGAAATTTGCGAAGGAGAAGAAAATGGTACTATCGAATTGATGATTTCAGGTGGTACGGCTCCCTACAGTACTAGATTGGCATCAGAAAATGACTTTATCCAAGGAAGAACCAATTTCTCAGGCCTTTCAACGGGCAATTATATCATCTTTATCGAAGATGCAAATGGCTGCGAAGACAATTTAATGGTAACAATAGAACCTGGAGTTAATTTAAATGCACACGTAGAAACGGTGTATGGCTGTAACGGAAATACTCCCAACAACTACGTTAATATCGTCATGGATGATGAAGGATTGGAAGATCAAGTACTTTTCGGCTTGGATACCATGAACCCCATGGAAATGCAATTAAATCCTTTCTTTAGAGATGTTGCCCCAGGTACACATTACATATCCATATCCCATGAAAATGGCTGTATTACTACTCATACATTTGAGGTCGAACATTTTGAACCTTTACAACTTACGGTTACACAGACCAACATAAATGAGATTACAGCAGCCGTTAGTGGCGGAAGGGAAAGTTACACCATTTACTTTGGCGCTATAAATAATGGTTCTGACAATGTGTATCATATTACTAAAACCGATACATACCTTGTAACGGTAGTTGATGAAAACGGTTGTGAGGCAACGGCCAGTATTTATATGGAATTCATTGATATCGAAATACCCAATTTCTTCACACCTAATGGAGACGGAAAAAACGATACCTGGAAACCTAAAAATATAGAAGTCTATCCAAACATCTACATCAGTATTTATGATCGTTATGGAAGAACCGTCTATACCTTTGAAGACAATGAAGATGGTTGGGACGGTATTTATCAAGAAAGCGACCTTCCATCGGGAGATTATTGGTACATCATAAAAATGAATGGTGAATCTGACACTAGGGAATTTGTGGGCCACTTCACCCTTTATCGATAGTCAAAACAACAAATGGCAGCTTTTCAGCTGCCATTTTTAATAGTTTAAATAAAGAAACCGCTGTAACAATTTAGGCTCATGCTCGTCTTGTTTACATAAATCAATCAAAAAACAAGGCTTGAAAACTATTTTATCGGTTCATTCCCTTACCAAAAAATTCGGGCATCTAACAGCTGTCAATAATTTATCCTTCACCATAGAAAAAGGGAACGTTTACGGAATACTAGGTCCCAACGGAAGTGGAAAAAGTACAACCTTAGGTATTGTTCTGAACGTTGTTAATAAAACTTCCGGAGAATTTAAATGGTTCGACGGCAGCAAATCTACTCATCAAGCCCTTAAAAAGGTCGGGGCGATTATTGAACGACCCAATTTCTACCCCTACATGTCGGCCGTTCAAAACCTGAGATTGGTGTGTAAAATAAAAGGGGTTTCTGAAGGTAAAATAGAAGAAAAACTTCAGGTCGTTGGGCTTATAGAAAGAAAACACAGTAAGTTCAGAACCTATTCATTAGGTATGAAACAAAGATTGGCCATCGCCTCTGCCCTATTGAACGACCCCGAAATTCTTATTCTTGACGAACCCACAAACGGACTCGACCCCCAGGGTATACATCAGATTAGGGAAATCATTAAAAAGATAGCTGCTGATGGCACAACTATTTTACTGGCATCGCACTTACTTGATGAAGTTGAAAAAGTTTGCAGTCATGTCGTCATTTTAAGAAAAGGCGAAAAATTATATTCCGGGCGTGTAGATGGTATGTTGGCAAGTCATGGCTTCTTTGAACTAAAATCTGATGACCTATCTGTTTTAAAATCTTATCTCGAAAAGAATGCCAGTTTCGGTGAGGTCAAAATAGAAAACGGTATGCTCACCGCCTTTTTAAAAGAAGAAATGAATGCCCTTGAGCTTAATCAAACCCTGTTCTCCCAGGGTATTGTTTTATCGCATTTAGTAAAAAGAAAAGAAAGCCTCGAAGAACAATTCTTAGCTCTAACCAAAAATAGTCAACCATGAACAGACTGCTTCAAATTGAGTTCATCAAACTTTGGAACAATAGGGCTAGTAAAATTTTGATACTATCCTATTTTATACTCCTTACCTCCATAGCGCTAGTAGCTGCCATTAAATTTGATATTGGCCCAATTAAATTTCATTTGGCGGAACAGGGTATTTTCAACTTTCCTTATATCTGGCATTTCAACACTTTTGTGACCGCACTTTTCAAACTGTTTCTGGCAATAGTCATCGTTTCGATGATGTCTAATGAATACAGCAACAAAACCATAAAACAGAACCTCATCGACGGTCTATCAAAAAAAGAGTTTATACTCTCTAAATTCTTGACAGTAGTTGTGTTTGCTTTGGTTTCTACCATTTTTGTATTCGTTGTTTCCCTTATTTTAGGCCTTTTTTATTCCGATTATAATGAGTTGTCGATAATATTTTCCGATTTGGAGTTTCTTGTTGCATTTTTTGTTAAACTAGTTGGCTTCTTTTCATTTTGTCTCTTCTTGGGTATTTTGGTGAAGCGCTCAGCTTTTGCCTTAGGCTTTTTGGTACTTTGGATGATTTTTGAGCAAATGCTTTTCGGGCTTTTAGGATGGAAGTTCGTTTCTTGGGAAACGGCCCAGAATATTAAGGGTTTCTTGCCTATGGAGGCCATGTCAAATCTCATCAACGAGCCTTTCTCGCGGTTAAAAGCGGTACAATCGGTAGCCGCCCAAATGGGCGAGAGTTTTGCATTGAACTATGCCGTTCATTGGTATGAAATACTCATTGTGCTTCTTTGGAGCGCCCTTTTCATTTACCTTTCGTATGCTATTTTGCGCAAACGAGATTTTTAACATTGAACATCGATCGAATCGATAAATCATCGAGTTATCACATTATCAAATTATAATTGTAGTATCTTGTTTTGATTTGCTATGAAAGTCTAAAGGAAGCTTTAATGGAATTTCTTTAGCCATTTTCTTCGAGCAAATCCTTTTTGCTAGACTTAAAGATTTAAGAGAACAACTACAAGAAAATGCGACTCGTCATACTCATATTTTTAATCATTTATGCTCATGAATCCGTTGGGCAGACTTGTTCTTCACTGAGTACCCCAATAGATGGGGCGTTAGATGTTCCGGTTGATTCTCCCATCCGTTGGAGAACTGTACCTAACATTATCGGTTACGTAGTTTCCTTAGGCACTACTCCAGGGGGTGGCGAAATAATCAATAGACGATCGTCTGGACAGAATAATTTTTATCTTCCTGAAGTAGGTCTTCCTGCCGACACCCAAATTTATGTGACTATTGGCTACTTCAAAGAGGGGCAAGACTTCACCACTTGCGATGTAGAAACGTTTAGAACGGTAAAAGTAACCCAACCTCCTCCTTGTACAAATTTAGAAACACCAATGAAAAATAGTTCTAACATTGCTGCAGATACAGATCTTCAATGGAATTATGCCCCCACGGCAACGGGTTATTTTTTATCAATTGGCACTTCAGTTGGTAGTAATGATGTTCTGGATAATTTTGATGTTAAAAACACTCTTAGTTATGAAGCTCCCGATGGCTTACCTGCAGACACCGAGGTTTTTGTTCAAATAACACCCCATAATGGAATTGGAGAAGCGGTTAGTTGTCCCACGGAAAGCTTTATTACAACTTCAGCAGTCATTGACTGTGGTCCGTATTTCGATTTTACTTCGGGCACCACCATAACTTTAGGTCCTGAAATTACTATTCCCGATGCCATCGGGCTCTGTGCACAACAACCGGTAACTACCATTGTAAGCGAAGATGTCGCCGACGGTTTTAGATGGTATTTTTTAGAACCTGACGGAAACGAAAACTTGATATCAACGGAACCCTACATAGAACTTTCTAAGGCAGGTGCGTATCGTTACGAAGCTTACAATAATATTTCGCAGTCGGCCACCATAGTAGAATGTAGTCAATCTAAGTTATTTCATGTATTCGATTCCGATGCGGCGGTGATTGAATTTATTGAGGAAACTAGAGAGACCAATGGGAGAGATATAAAGGTAAATATTTCCGGTGCCGGAGATTACGAATTTGCTCTGGGCAATAGAGAGGGCCCCTACCAAACGAGCAATACCTTTTCCTCTGTTTCCCATGAATTTCAGGAGGTTTTCGTACGTGACAAAAATGGGTGCGGTATTACCATTTCATCCATTCCCCGTAGGTTAAGTAAAGATGATTTTCCAAAATTCTTCACTCCAAATGGCGATGGGGTTAACGATTTCTGGCAGTTTACCAAACCTTTAAGGGCCAACGAGATAGATATTACCGAAATTCATATATTCAATCGATTTGGACATTTACTGGCAATTATCGAACCAGAAAGAAAAGGCTGGAACGGGGTTTACCAAGGTACCTTGTTACCTGAATCGGATTATTGGTATAGGGCCTATTCAGCAAACGGAGAAGAAATACGAGGTCATTTTACACTTAAGCGTTAAGACTATCTATTAGTTCATTAGCACCAAATCAAAGGTACTTCTTTCGTAATTTTACGATATGAAATTCAAAGTAGTATCAGATTATCGCCCCACGGGCGACCAGCCAAACGCCATCAAGCAACTATCAGAGGGCATAGAAACAGATGAAAGGTACCAGACCCTCTTGGGTGTAACCGGATCCGGAAAGACCTTTACCGTAGCTAATGTCATTGAAACCGTTCAACGCCCTACCCTTGTATTGGCACACAACAAGACTTTGGCGGCCCAATTGTATTCAGAGTTCAAGCAGTTCTTTCCCGATAATGCAATTGAATACTTTGTTTCGTACTATGATTATTATCAACCAGAAGCTTTTATTCCCACTACAGGGCTTTACATCGAAAAAGATCTATCTATCAATGAAGATATTGAAAAACTCAGACTGAGTGCCACGTCTTCATTACTTTCTGGCAGACGTGATGTATTGGTAGTAGCCTCGGTATCTTGTCTTTATGGTATAGGTAACCCCATAGAGTTTCAAAAAAATGTAATCTCGATAAGAAGGGATCAGGTAATCCCGCGAACCAAATTCATGCACCAACTGGTTCAAAGCCTCTATTCTCGCACGACGGCAGATTTTAGAAATGGAAATTTTAGGGTAAAAGGTGATGTGGTAGACGTATTTCCAAGTTACGCTGATCATGCGTTTAGAATTCATTTTTTCGGGGATGAGATTGAGGAAATCGAAGCCTTCGATCCTTTTAATAACAACGTCATCGAAGTGTATGAGAACCTGAATATATACCCTGCGAACATGTTCGTTACATCTCAAGACGTTCTTCAAAACGCAATTCATCAAATTCAAGATGATTTGGTCAAGCAAGTCGACTTTTTCAAGGAGGTCGGTAAGCCTTTGGAAGCTAAAAGGCTTGAAGAGCGCACTAATTTTGATTTAGAAATGATTCGAGAGCTCGGCTACTGTTCGGGAATCGAGAACTACTCAAGATATCTCGATGGTCGAGAACCGGGTACTCGACCCTTTTGCCTTTTAGATTATTTTCCTGACGACTACTTGATGGTGGTAGATGAAAGTCACGTAACGATACCGCAGGTTCACGCTATGTACGGGGGCGACCGTAGCAGAAAGGTGAATTTGGTTGATTATGGTTTTAGATTACCAGCGGCCATGGATAATCGTCCGTTGAAATTTGAAGAATTTGAAGCCTTACAAAATCAGGTCATTTATGTAAGTGCCACTCCGGCGGATTACGAGCTGCAATTAAGTCAAGGGATCTACGTAGAGCAGGTTATAAGACCAACCGGATTGTTGGATCCGATAATCGAAGTTAGACCTAGTCTAAATCAGATTGATGATTTGGTGGAAGAAATACAAACACGGGTTGAAAAAGATGAGAGAACCCTCGTAACAACTTTGACGAAGAGAATGGCGGAAGAATTGGCCAAGTACCTTACTCGGATTAATGTGCGCTGTCGATACATTCACAGTGATGTCGATACCCTCGAGCGGGTTGAAATTATGCAAGATTTGCGTAAAGGCATTTTTGACGTGCTGATAGGGGTCAACTTATTGAGAGAAGGTCTTGACCTACCAGAGGTATCTCTAGTGGCTATATTGGATGCCGACAAAGAAGGATTTCTACGTAATAATCGTTCGTTGACCCAGACGGTAGGTAGGGCTGCAAGAAACTTGAACGGCATTGCCATTATGTATGCCGATAAAATCACCGAAAGCATGCAAAAAACCATCGATGAAACTACCTATAGAAGAGAGAAACAAATAGCTTATAACCAAGAACACAATATTACCCCAAAAGCACTTAATAAAAGTTTGGATAGCGTGCTTGCAAAAAACTCGGTTTCCACTTATCATTTTGAGAAAGAAGAGAGGCGGGCAGCAGAACCCGACATGGACTATTTGACCAAAGATCAAATTGAAAAATTGATTCGCGAAAAACGGAAGGCTATGGAAAAAGCTGCCAAAGAATTAGATTTTATGCAAGCAGCAAAACTTCGTGATGAAATCAAAACGTTACAAGAAAAAGAATAAATTAGGTATATTTAGACTTGAAATTTATCCAAATCGAAATCCTTAAGTTATTATACAAATAACATCATTTAAAATTTTGGTAAACAATTCTTTAATATAAATTTTTAGATAAGACTAAATTTGGTAATTCCTTGAAAAATTCTCAAAAATTCATTTAATTACAATTTTACAAAGCATTAATCTCCAAGCAAAAAATATTTCTCAAAAGTTGCCTTGAACTTAGGAATGACGCAGGTAACCCAATTGCATTTCTCAAGAATATAATCACTCATACCTGTACAAAACTACATATCATTCCTCTTAAAATTTAGATATTAAACTTAAAGGAAAACACCCCCGTTCATGCCTATAAAAGAGTCATCTAATTTTGAATTATTCGAAAACTTAAATAGGAAAAACATCACCAAAAAAACATTGAACAACGACCTGTTTTGATTGCAAATAAAACCATTTTCAACTGCGCTTTTGCAATAAAAAAACGCCTCGAAATTGAACTTCAATCCAAGGCGTTTTCCAACTAACCAACTAAACTTAAAAATTTCCTACATTGACCGGTAGGCCGGCTAAAACTCTCTTACGAGTTTACTTTAATTCTATCAACCTTTTTGGTTTTGGCAATGACTCCTCTTTTTTAGGGAGTACAAACTTCAACAAACCATCTTCATACTCAGCTTTAATCTTATCGGTATCGATAGTTTCAGGCAAGGTGAAAGATCTCTTAAAACTTGAAAAGTTGTATTCCTTACGGGTATACTTACCCTCTTTCACTTCTTCTTCATGCTTCTTTTCAGAAGAAATAGTCAGCACGTCATGGTCGACTTCAATATTAAAATCCTCTTTTTTCCTACCCGGAGCCACAAGCTCTAGCTCAAAATCTTTTTCATTATCCTTTATGTTGACAGCTGGCACATCAAAATTTGATGTATCAACACCACCAAACCAATCAGGTTTAAAAATTTCGTTCATCAATGAAGGAAAAACCAAGTTATTTCTCTTTACAATACTCATGATATTTTGTTTTTAATTATTAGAACATTTATTCATTCCCTAAAAAACAAACAGCATACCATCAAGCAAAACATGCCTTTTTGACATATTTCAGCTATCAAAAACTGTCATTTTGTCCTAAAACTATCTTAAAAAGACCTGTTTTTTGTCACAAGCTCTTAATTGTAATGAACCTTAAAAATATCTATGAGCGTTTTCGGCGGCACTACACCGCCAGGGTAATCGTTCATAACCGCTAGCACCCTTTGAATTGCCATTGGAGGCAACCCCATTGAAAGACCTAGATTATGAAGCTTGGTTACTTCTAACTCTTGCTGTTCAGCATCTACATTCATCAACAAGACCAATCGATGAAATTGAAGTATTCGGTCGGCCTGAGATTTAGGCTGAACATGCTCGACTTCTGAAACAAATAATGAATTAAAAGTTTCCCTATCTACACCTAACTGGTCGGCAACTCCTTTAAGAAAATTAAACTCGGGCTCTTTGATTTGTCCATCTACTTTTGCAAATTCGATCATTTCCGAAAGAATACTAAGCTTCTCTTTTTGCGATGCCATAAACCTGTTTTAATGTAGTCTATTTCTTATAATATTAAAATTACAAAATTGATTGACATACCCGTGTTAAAAAGTTTGAAGTTATTGAGATACCTATAAATTGTAATATCTTGCCAAAAAATTGAGATGACCAATAACGATATATTTAAAAAATTACGTGTAGCCCTAATGCTTAGGGACGATGAAATAGTAGAAATACTAAAATTGGTTGATTTTAATATCGGTAAAAGTGAGTTAGGCGCCTTTTTCAGAAAGGAAGACCACCCCAACTATCGTGAGTGCGGTGACCAGGTACTGAGAAATTTTTTGAACGGCTTAGTCATTCACCTTCGCGGAGACAAGAATACCCCAAAACTACCCGGTGATGTACTAAAAAACAGCCTTACACCAAAGACTTCGCAAAAAAAGGAGAGTGACCGAAACAAGAAAAGGTTTGCCAAACCGCAACAAGATATTACTCCTGTCAAGTACAAAAACAAGCCGTCGCAAAGAAAAGGTCAAAAAAAATCCTGACACCTTATAGAAAAGGTATCAGGAAACTTAATAAACAACTCACGACTACAGCGCCACCCTAACAGCAACTGTATAAAGTTTACCTTCTACAAAAGATGACATATTCACCTTTTTGTAATTCAATTTGGCCTTGACAAAATTCTCAAGGTTGGCATCTTCAGAATCAACAGACAAGACGACGATTTCCTGCTCTTTATTCAAGGTGAAACGTACTTGAGCGGTCATATCGACTTCATTCGAGGTTAAGGTATTCTCACTAAGAATTTCAGAAATTTGCTTTGATAGGGAATTAGAACCTGATTTTGGTTCAGAATCATTGGCAAGAACATTACCAAAGGTTAACAGCATTGCAGATACTAGTACTAAACTAATTTTTCTCATGACTTTCGTTTTTAAATGATTGATGATTGATGATATATTTAAAAGACGAGTGCAAAAGAAAACTGTTACGGCATCAGTTCATTTTAACAAATTTTTAAAATTTAAACTGAATTCTTTACCCGAAGTTTTTTCATTCACCAAAATCGATATGTCGATTCATGGTTTCCTCCAAAGAAATAAAAGATTCAATGTCACGAATACCGTCAATCAAGAGTATAGATTCTTGATAAAGTTGACGATAATGAATACTGTCACGGGCATGAATCTTAACGAAAACATCATACTTTCCCGTGCTGTGGTGAATCTTTACCACTTCGGGTACCTCAGATAGCTTGTCGATAACACTTTTGTATAGCGATGCCTCCCTTAGGTAAAGACCCAAAAAAACCGTCATCTTCCACCCTAATTTGCTGTAGTCGAGAGAAAGCGTAGCACCTTTGATAACTCCCAAATTCCTCATTTTTCGTGTCCTCATATGAACTGTTCCCGGTGAAATACCAGCCCTTTTGGCTACCTCGGTATAATTCATTTGAGCATCTTCCGACAGTATTGTCAATATCTTGTGGTCTACAGCATCGAGCTTATCTTTCATAATCTAAAATTTGGCGTCTTTAATTCAATTCAGTTGGCAATTTCAAAACACATTTGACGTTTTAACCCCATATTTTCTTGAATTAAATCTATCAAAAATGCGATTTCAGTAAATTTAATTTAAGCTTTTGAAAAAAAGCGTAATAATATGCTAATAAACCCCCTTATTTAATGAATAATGCGTTTTTTTTGACAACTCAAATTTTAGATGTCGTAAAAATGATTTTTTTAAATAAAATATAGATTTAACAGTTTTTTAACCGTTAAAAAACATGGTTCTGCCGATTCGTTAGAAAAATCGCTTAAAATTTTCTTTTAAGTAGATTTTAAGGACATAAACCTCTATAACACAGTCTTTTCTATAACTTTCACATTTTTTTTTGTGAAAAACTCCCATTAATATTGTTTAGTTGTTAAATCGTGTTAACGAAACCAACAAAGTAAAGTATCCGGAACTTTTCTTTCATTGAATTTGACCCCCAATCCATTCATTATGAGTGAGGTGTGGTTGGGCAAATGACAACGTTTAGTATCAACCAAAACCTTGTACTTATGAAGAAAGCTCTAATACTGTCATTCTTTTCTTTAATATCTCTTTCGGTCGGTTTGGCCCAAGAGATAATGATTACCGGTAAGGTAATAGATGACCAAGGAGTTGTACTGCCTGGTGTAGACATTATAATAAAAGGAACTACCAAGGGCACAACCACCAATTTTGATGGGGAATTCACAATAGATGCACCCTCAGACGCCATCTTGATTTTTTCATCCTTGGGATTTTCAAAGAAGGAAATTCCGGTAGATGGCCAGAATAAACTAGATGTGATATTGGTTCCTGCTGCAGAACAATTATTGGAAACCATTGTAATCGGTTCAAGAGGGCAGCCAAGAACCAAACTGGAAACCCCCGTTCCGGTAGATGTAATAGATGTAAGCCAACAAGCTATCAATATGCCCCAAACAGATTTGGGAGATGTGCTTAAGGCTTCAGCCCCCTCGTTCAACGCGTTTCAATCGCAAGCGGGGGATTTGTCGTCTCATGTGGTACCGCCCACTTTAAGGGGTTTGGCACCTAACCAAATGTTGGTACTCATCAACGGCAAAAGAAGACATTCATCGGCCTTGTTACTGGGCAACCAAACAGGTACGAGCTCCAATGCAACAGACATGAGCTTTATACCTACGGCCGCTGTACAACAAGTTGAGATCCTTCGTGATGGTGCTTCTGCACAATACGGATCCGATGCTATCGCAGGTGTTATGAACATTATAATGAAAAAAGGAACAGACCAACTTACAGCCACCCTTAGTATGGGCGGCTATCCTGGTTTAGAGCCTGACATGAGCGATCAACTTACCCCTGAAGAAAATATTCTTGAGCGGGGTTTCGATGCTGATGGATTCAATTATCAGTTTGATGGCAATTATGGTGTTGCTTTTGATAATGGAGGATACCTTAACGTAACCGGAACCTTAAAACAGGCCAAAAGAAGTATCAGGCCCTCAGTTTTGGGGCTGGATAGATCTCCGCTTTATAGTAGCGATTATCTGACCAACCAAACAACCGACACTTATGGAAACCCTATTATTACCAACCCTGAACTCGTAGATGCCCTTGCCGCAGGTAACACCTCATTGGCAGCAGAAGTTTCTACCCTTGAAGGCCTTATGGAGGCCAGAGGCATCGAACAAAAGGATGTCGCTTCTTATGCCGGTAATCCGGCCATTAACCTAGGGGTTTTAGCCTATAACTTTTCAACTCCCCTGACCGAGAACGTCGACCTTTATTCATTTGGCGATATAGGTTTCAAGTATACCGAAGGTTTTAGTTGCTTCTACAGAAGGGCTGCACAGGCCGATAGAACAAGTTATGCCCTCTACCCTAACGGGTTTAGACCACAAATGTACTCCAATCAATTCAACACAAGTTTTGCATCGGGAGTTTCAGGTACTCTTGGGGAATTCAATTTTGACCTGAGCAACACATTTGGTGCTAATAAAATGGCGATAGGTATGTTCAATACTTGGAACGCCAGTATCGGAGAATCTTCACCAACAGACATGTACCTTGGTACGCACAACTACCTTCAAAACACGACCAACCTAGACATAAGCAGATATTACGAAGATATTTTTGAAGGACTGAACATCGCAGGTGGTGTTGAGTACCGAGTTGAAAGGTACCAAATCGAAGAAGGTCAAGAAGAAGGCTGGACAGCTGGTAGCGCTGGTATCTACACCGCTACGGAAGATAATGAGGCTTTGGTAGGCCCTGATGGTTTACCGCTTGAAGACCTTAGTGGCAACCCTATTGTTGATGAAAATGGAGACCCCTTGGTGTTGAGCAATGCAGGTTACTCTGCCGAATTGGTGAAAGGTTACGCATTAAACTGCCAGTGTTTTAGGGGCTTCGGTCCTGATAACGCAAGCCGCAACTTTAGGTCGGTAATCGGGGCTTACTTAGATGTTGAAATGGACTTTACGGAGAATTTCTTTGTGGGTCTTGCAGTTCGCTCTGAGTCGTATTCCGATTTTGGAAAGGTATTCACCGGCAAAATCGCTTCTAGACTATCTTTAAGTGACAACTTTGCCCTTAGAGGTTCTTTCAGTAACGGTTTTAGAGCACCTTCGCTTCAAGAACTAAATTACTCACATAGTTATACGTTTTTTGTGAACTTGGTTCCTTTTGATGGTACCCTGTATAGAAATAGTAGTGCTGCCGCCAGAGCAATTGGCATTTCCCAACTACAAGAAGAAAGATCGACCAACTTCAGTTTCGGTTTCACCACCAAACTTTTTGACAAGTTAGAATTGACCGTTGACGCCTATAAAATAGACGTTACCGATAGAATTTTTCAAACTTCGGAATTTGATGCAACAGAGGCTCCTGCTTTAGGTCCGGTAATTGGTTCCGGTCTAGCAAGTTTCAGGATCAATGGTGGCGACGTTAGTACAAAAGGTATCGAACTGGTTGCCAACTATACCACATTCTTAGGTGAGAATAAATTGAATGCCACCCTATCAGGAACTTTCCGTGAGAACAAATTCGAGCAAGTAGTTGTTCCTGATTTGAACACCGCCTTGACAGACGATGAATTGGCGGCCAAATATGTCGACAGGGCTTCGATTGGCCAATTCGAAACCGGTACGCCTAGCTCTACCGTCATAGGCACTCTAAACTATTCGTTCGGCAAGTTCAGCACGATGATCAGAGGTACTCGCTACGGATCGGTAGAAAACTTGGCGGCCAACGAGCAGAACCTTTTTGGTGGCGGCTTCGGATATCCTGATCAAACGTTCACTCCTGAATTTGTGGTCGACCTAGGTATCACTTATAAATTCAGCGATATGTTGAGCCTTACCGTTGGGGGTAACAATATTTTCAACGAATATCCTGAGATACACAGATATGAGAACAGAAGCTTTAGCCTATTCTCTAATTATCAGCAAGGGTCTAACGGTTCTTATTATTTCGGACGCCTAACATTGACACTATAATCGAAGCATCAACAAAAAATAGCATTATGATGAAAAATATAATCAAACATATTTCCTCCGCATTAGCCATGCTTTTGATTTTGGCTTCATGTGATCAAGAACGTTTAGAACCAGTACTTACCGCAGCCGATGGCGGTGGCAAAATGACCTCCTACACTGCTTATTCTATTGGTACTGAATCGGAAACGGATGTATACGGTCGGGTCGTATTTTGGATGGATGCCGCTGGCAGAACCCAGGTACAGGTCTCTGTATACAACACCGAAGTTGGGTCTACCTATCCAGTAAGTCTAATTAGTGGAACAAGCGCCGCAGCGGGAAGCGAATTAATGGCCTTATATGATTTGATTGGTAAAGAATCGAACGGACTCGTATTCGGAGAGCTTGGCGAGAGCAAATTTTACACTATTACCGACACCTCATTTTACGACGCTTTACCGGAATTGGATGCACATATCAGCATTTTCTCCAGTGGCGCTATCATTGCCTCGGGCGATGTGGGTGCCAATGCCGAGCCGGTTGAAATGAATTAAATAGAACTTTTAACTTAAATATATAGCACTATGGAAACATTAAACAGAAGAGCCTGGTTAAAGCGAGGAGCTTTAACGGCCGCAGGTGCCATGGTTATGCCCCATCTTTCGTTTGGGGAAGCCCCAATGGCAAAACTTAATTTCGATGCCCAAGGCAGAACTATTTACAGCCCATTTTTCAAAGAATTCAATTCGAAGGTATTTCCTGATAGCGCCAAACTTTTGGCCAAACTAAATGCCAACGAAAACCCTTATGGTCCGTCACCCATGGCAGTCGAGGCCTTCAAAAACGCCACTCAACTGGGCAACAGATATGCTTGGAGAGAACTTTTTGACCTAATGGATAAAATTGCGGTTAAAGAAGGGGTTAAGATAGAAAATGTAATGATGGGCCCTGGTTCTTCAGACCTTTTGGAGAAAACGGCCATGGTCATGTTCGCCGAAGGCGGCAACGTAGTTTCTGCAGATCCTTCTTATATGTCTCTCATAAAAGTGGCCCAGGCAACCGGAGCAAGTTGGAAACCTGTCCCTCTAAAAGATGATTGGTCTCACGACTTAAAGGGTATGGAAGCTGCCATAGACAAAGACACTAAATTGGTATACATCTGTAACCCTAACAACCCCACAGGAAGCATGACCGATCACGCCGAGTTGGTTGATTTCTGCTCTAGGGTGTCTGAGAAAGTACCGGTATTTGTTGATGAAGCGTACATGGGCTTTCTTGAGGACGGAGATAAGAAAAGTATGGTCAACTTGGTTGCGGAAGGTAAAGATGTAATCATCGCCAGAACCTTTTCTAAAATTCATGGTATGGCCGGTCTTCGCGTTGGCTATATCGTAGCTCAAGAAGCGACTTTAGATAAAATACAGGATATAACAAGAGGTGGTATGGGCATTACCTACCCATCTGTTTATGCTGCCTCGGCCAGTATGGATGATGTTGAGTTTCAGAACAAATCTAGAAAACTGAACGCTGAATGCAGAGAGTTTGTGTATTCTACTTTAGAAAAAATGGGCTACGAGTATGTTCCATCATCTACCAGTTTCATTCTCTTCCCAATAGAAATGGAAGGAGAAAAATTCTTGGAAAAAATGACCGCCCAAGGCGTAGGTGTTCGTGCTTTCGATATTATGGACAAAAATTGGTGCCGTGTTAGTATGGGAACCATGGAAGAGATGAAAATCTTCTCTACAGCCTTACAAAAAGTGCTCGTTTAAGTTAAGTTAGCCCATTGAGTCGGGTTTGCGTTATTGCCTTGATACGTTAAAATCCGGCTCAGTATGGGCTCATGACTACAGATTACCCTTCAGTACAACTAAAACTTCAAAACTAGATTCTTATGAACTTCGCGCTTCAAAACACCCTTGAACTGGTATTGATTATCGGCTTAGGACTTTTGCTACAAAAGAAAGTGGCCAAGCAAGACTTAAAGGGCGTTAAAACTATAATACTCAGCGTGGCCCTTCCGGCCGTTATTTTTGTGGCCCTTTTGAAAATAAAGCTCGAGAGTTCGCTGTTGATATTCCCAATTTTGGCATTACTTTTCAACCTGATAATGCTTGCCTGCTCAAAGTATTTCTTGAGCACTACTCTTTCAAAAAACGAAGACTCGAAGAAGCGAACGATTATGATGCTTCTGCCCTCTTTAGCTCCAGGGCTTTCATGCTTTCCTTTTATAGTAGTTTATCTTGGCGATGATTCTCTGGCCCTAGCCGCATTGGCGGATGTCGGAAACAAAATATTCGGGTTGATTCTGCTTTACATGCTTGCCATGCATTGGTACCACAAACGCACTTTAAAAGATGCCAAGGCATCGACTTCGAGCAAATTAAAAAGTTTGGCCCTCTCATTACTTCAAGAGCCTATTAATATGGTAATTATTGTCGGGTTGGTCTTGCTGGCCTTTGGCCTCAATATGACCTCGTTACCCGTGTTTTTACAGGGTACAATAGAACAATTGAAAATTTTAATGACCCCATTGGTTTTACTCTTTATTGGCATGGCGGTTAGAATCAAATCTGGCGAATTCGGCCTTATTCTATCACTTTTGGCCAGAAGAGCGGGTATTACCTTTATATTGTCGGCCATCTTTGTCTTTATTTTTCCTGCATTGACACCGGCTCTTATTCTGCTATTGGTCGTTTTTCCTCAAAGCTCTTGTAGCTTTTGGCCATTTGCGCATATGAGCGCCGTAAGTACTATGGAAGAAAGTGATGGGCAGCAAAACCCCACTTTTGACATTAACTTCGCCGTCAATATCTTGGCTTGCTCCCTACCCTTTTCGACTATATTGATTATAACCATTTTCTCATTTAGCGAGTTTTTCATCAATCCGTGGGCTTTATTATCGGTTGGTGCCTTGGTAACCGTAGCTTCGTTTGTGCCTTCTTTGATTTCAAAAATCAAGAAAAGTAAAGAAACGAAAATTGAGACCGCCAGGTATGGTAGTTACGCTAGTCTGAACCCAACATCATCCGGTGAGGAAAGCTAAAATTTAATTTCACAACCAACCATAAAAAAACCTCTGGAGAATTATTCTTCAGAGGTTTTTCAGCTAATTGGTACTTGTCTATTTTTTCACTTCAATAGGAATTCTATATACAACCCCCTGTTCAAAGGTACCTTTTGCCAACCTTTGAAAATCAACGTTCTTTTTAATAAATTCCTTAAGTGCAACATTCTCGGTTTCCACGGTAAGAATACGCAAATAGTTGCCCCTATCTACTGCCAAACGAACTTCTGCCCTATGGCCACGAATTTCATCAGGAATATTAGGCACATCAAGCATTTTGTATACCTGAGCTGCCACCGCTTTTGAAGGCACCGGATCAATCATTTCTGAATCGGCAGTCATGGCATAACCTACACCCGTAACTACCGTCACTATCAACATAAATAAAATCTTTTTCATCTTTAGGATATATTTTTACTACTAATTCAGGTTAAAGATAACATAATTTAAAGGTTTTAAATTATTGATTTACTAAAATTTAACATGAAAAAATTGCAAATATTAAAAATTATTCAATAATCTAACGAATCATCAGATTTTACTCAAAAATCTACTAAAACGTTTGAGACGTGTTAAACCAATTTAGGGTTTAGGTTAATTACATATTAAAAAAGGTGGCCAATTTGGCCACCTTTTACATATTATTTCGAAGCAAAAAATTACTAGCCTAGTACTTCTTTCACTTTGTCCGCAGCTTCTTGAAACTGCACTGCAGAATGAACGGCTAAACCGGAGTTATCGATAATCTCTTTTGCCAATTCGGCGTTGGTACCTTGTAAACGAACGATAATCGGCACTTTGATGGCATCTCCCATATTTTTATAGGCATCTACAACACCTTGTGCAACCCTATCACAGCGTACGATACCACCGAAGATGTTGATTAAAATGGCTTTTACTTCCGGATCTTTCAATATAATTCTGAAAGCTTCTTCTACTCTCTTTGCATCGGCGGTTCCACCCACATCTAAAAAGTTAGCTGGTTCACCACCGGCCATCTTAATAAGATCCATTGTGGCCATGGCCAATCCCGCACCGTTCACCATACACCCAACGTTACCATCAAGGTCGACATAGTTAAGGCCTACCTCACGCGCCTCGACTTCAATCGGATTCTCTTCTCGAAGGTCTCTCATTTCAGCATATTGCTTTCTGCGGAACAAAGCATTGTCGTCGATAGACACTTTGGCATCTACCGCCATGATTTTATCATCAGAAGTCTTAAGCACCGGGTTTATTTCGAACATGCTTGAATCGCTGTCAACATATGCTTTATAAAGAGCCGAAACGAACTTGGTCATCTCTTTAAATGCAGTTCCGGAAAGGCCTAAGTTAAAAGCGATTTTACGCGCTTGAAAAGGCAAAAGACCGGTTGCAGGATCTATCTCTTCGGTAAAAATTAAGTGAGGGGTTTTATCTGCCACCTCTTCAATATCCATTCCACCTTCGGTAGAATACATAATCATGTTTCTTCCAGTACCTCTATTCAATAGTACCGACATGTAGAATTCACTTGTTTCGCTATCCCCTGGGTAGTAAACATCTTCGGCAACCAATACCTTGTGTACTTTTTTACCTTCGGCCGATGTTTGCGGCGTAATCAGGTTCATACCTATGATATTACCGGATAGCTCTTCGACCTCTTTAAGGTTTTTGGCCAATTTAACGCCACCACCTTTACCTCTTCCCCCTGCATGCACCTGGGCTTTTATAACGTGCCATCCTGTTCCGGTTTCAGCTGTCAACTGTTTGGCTGCCTCTACTGCTTCTTTAGCATTGTGGGCCACAATTCCACGCTGAATGCGCACTCCAAAACTGGCCAATATTTCCTTTCCTTGGTACTCGTGAAGATTCATATGTTAAAGGTCTATTTTAGGTTCAGCAGCAAAAATAGGCAACTGTATGTTCAAATTCCAATTTAGATGCTGCAAATTCAGAAAAAAATTAAGGTTTAAAAGAATCAATTTATCAAGTATGATTCAGGTTTTTAAAAATCACGTAATAACCACCCTATAGAGTGAAATAATCACAACGATTAGAGATTAAAATCTTTAAAGTCTAAAGGATCAAAATTTCTAAAATCACCGTTCATTTTTATTGTCTTTTTGGTTCTGTCTACCTCGGTCAACACGGCGATGGTCGTGAGCAAATGTTGTTTGAGATAATTAAGACGTTCGCTTTCTTTGGCCATTTGCAAGAGTTCGTATTCCTGCTCAAAGGAAAGTCCCATTTTATGGGCAAGCACATAACTATTGAACTTATTTACCGTCAACGGGGTAAAAGGCACTTCCATTAGTTCATAAAGTTCATGTATCTTTTCCAATACTTCACGCTTTAGGCCGATTTTCGCGTCATTCAAATTATCTAAAAAGTCGACCTCGCCCCCTGCATATAGCTTATTGTTCATTTTATTGTCAAAACTGACTATACGAAATACTTGACGGGCAACGCAAGTGACATCCATCTCACCACCTTCATAAGTATTTACGATTTCAACCAATTGCACCTCAGTGCCAAAAACCATTTTATTATTGATAAAAACCGGAATACCGAAGGTAACCGCCTCATCTCGGCAATCTTTGATCAACTGTTTATAACGGTCTTCGAATATGTGGAGCGGAACCGTTTCACCAGGAAAAAATATAGACTGCAATGGAAAAAAGGGCAATTTCATGGGTTAGCATTTTCCGCTAAAAATACAACGCAAAATAACCTTGGGCAAGAAAGAAACAACAGACCTTTGTTTTATTTATAACATTTTGTTTTATTTTTAAAAACTACCGTCGATTTTTTGTCCATATCATTAGAAGGCGTTAGTTTTGCCGAAAACTGGAAGTATTATGAACAATGCCGATTTGCTTAAGATAGCAAAAACTTATGGGGATCCCGTTTATGTCTATGATTCAGAGAAAATCATTTCTCAATTCAATCGACTTACCAATGCCTTTAGCACTGTAAAAAAGTTAAAGCTGAATTACGCCGCTAAAGCACTCTCAAATATTGCTATACTTAAACTAATGAACAGCTTAGGAAGCGGTCTTGATACCGTTTCTATTCAAGAGGTACAATTAGGCTTATTGGCTGGCTTTAAACCCGAATCTATCATTTTTACGCCTAACGGTGTTTCTTTAGAAGAAATCGAAGAAGCGGCCAAACTTGGCGTTCGTATCAACATCGACAACCTTTCGATTTTAGAGCAGTTTGGTAGCAAACACCCTGATATTCCTGTCTGTATTCGCATCAACCCTCACGTTATGGCGGGTGGCAACTCGAAAATTTCGGTAGGTCATATCGATTCGAAATTCGGTATCAGCATACACCAAATACCTCATTTGTTGCGTATTGTTGAAATTACGAAAATGAATATCAATGGTATTCATATGCATACCGGTAGTGACATTTTAGATATCGATGTTTTTCTATACGCTTCCGAAATTCTATTCGAAACGGCTAAGAATTTCAAAAATCTAGACTTTATCGATTTTGGTAGTGGCTTTAAAGTGCCTTACAAAGAAGGGGATATCGAAACCAATGTTGAAGAACTTGGCAAAAAACTAGGTTCTCGTTTCAATGAGTTCTGTAAAGAATATGGCCGTCAGTTAACACTGGCCTTCGAACCAGGAAAGTTCTTGGTAAGTGAAGCCGGTCGTTTTCTGGCTAAGGTGAATGTCGTAAAACAAACTACCTCAACCGTTTTTGCAAGTATCGATACGGGCTTTAACCACCTTATTAGACCGATGCTTTACGGGGCCTCACATAGAATAATCAATATTTCGAACCCTGAAGGTAGAGAACGCTATTATTCAGTTGTAGGCTATATCTGTGAGACCGATACCTTTGCGAGCAATAGAAGGATCAATGAAATTTCTGAAGGCGATATTCTTTGCTTCAAGAATGCAGGCGCCTATTGCTTTACCATGGCCAGTAATTACAACTCACGATTTAGGCCGCCAGAAGTGCTTTGGCATGAAGGCAAGGCCATACTTATTCGTGAGCGGGAGACTTTTGACGACCTCATTAAACATCAGGTCGATGTTAAAGACCTGTTCGAGCCCAAAAAGGTTAAGGCTGAAGCAAAATAAATGAAGGCTATTTTTCGTTAGCTTTGGTATAATTGTTGGACTAACTGTATACCTTAAGCCAAAGTTCATGAAAATCTCCCTTTTTAAATCCCTTATTCTAGGTTTTACGCTGTTCTTAGCATCCGCGATAACACTTTCTGCTCAAGAAGTACAATGGCTTTCTTGGGATGAGGCCGCCCAACTGGCTTCAACGGATGAAAAGCCGAAGAAAATTTTTGTCGATGTCTACACAGACTGGTGTGGATGGTGTAAAAAGATGGATAAGGACACTTTTCAGAATGCTGAAGTAGCCGAGTATATGTCGAAAAATTTCTACATGGTGAAATTAGATGGCGAAGGCAAAGAGCCCATAGAATTCAAGGGAAAGACCTATAAGTTTGTTCCCTCGGGAAGAAAAGGGTATCATGAATTCGCCGCCGCATTGCTGCAAGGCCGTTTAAGTTATCCGACAACTATTTTTCTAGATGAAGAAATGAACATGTTATCTCCGGTACCCGGTTATCAAAAACCGAAACCATTTTTGAATATTGCGAAATATTTCGGGGATAATATCTACAAAGAAAAAGATTGGGCCACCTATTCTGGCGAAGGAAAATAAAAAAAACTCCAACTTAACAGTTGGAGTTTTTTATTCTATTTTTTTTCATATTTCTGACCGCACCCCTCTATACAAGGAAAAGAAAGAATAAGAGAGCCTTCTTCAATATGATAGTACACTTTAAAGTCCTCAATATCACATTCTTCAGGCATTAAGTAATTCTCTTCTGAAAATTGGGTGACGATGGTATCGTTCATCACATAAGTACCTGATGTATTTGTGCCTGTCTCAATAGTCAAATCACAAAGTTCACCGTTGGATTTAAAGATTCCGTCTTCTAAAAATTCAATGGATTTCTCACTATCTACCTCACGATATTCCCCGCTTCCGTCACCTGGATCCGAATATTGCTCAATCAACAACCAAGTGCCGACCAAGTCTGGATTTTCAGGGTCGATTTCATCATCGCTATCTGAACAGGATACCGTTAGAAGTGCCATCAAAATAAAAAAACTCAATCTTTTCATACTTGTAATTTTTTATAAGATGCGCAAAAACCAAAAAGGTTGCCCACAAGTGGTCTTATCTACTGTAATTGGGCGATTCTTTGGTGATAGTAACATCATGCGGGTGGCTTTCATTGATGCCACTTGAAGTTATTTTCACGAAACGACCATTTTCTTTAAGCTCGTTGATATCTTTCGCGCCACAATAGCCCATACCTGCCCTAAGACCTCCAACAAATTGATGTATGCTTTCGTAGAGCTCCCCTTTGTAGGGTACACGGCCTACAATACCTTCAGGAACAAGTTTCTTTATATCATCTTCAACATCTTGGAAATAACGGTCTTTACTGCCTTCTTTCATAGCTTCTACCGAACCCATTCCGCGATATGACTTAAACTTCCTTCCTTCATAAATAATCGTCTCACCAGGAGATTCTTTGGTACCCGCTAGAAGCGACCCCAACATTACCGTATCGGCACCAGCCGCAATCGCTTTTGGAATATCACCTGTATAACGTATACCACCATCTGCAATCACAGGAACTCCGGTGCCCTTAATAGCAGAAGCAACTTCAAGTACTGCTGAAAATTGCGGGAAACCCACACCAGCTACCACTCGTGTAGTACATATAGAACCAGGACCAATACCTACTTTTACGGCATCGGCGCCAGCTTCTACCAGGTATTTGGCCGCTTCGGCCGTTGCGATATTACCAACGATTACCTCAAGATCTGGAAATTTTTTCTTGACCTCTTTAAGAACGCTAACCACACCTTTGGTATGGCCATGGGCAGTATCGATAACAACGGCATCTACACCTGCCTCGACCAGAGCCTCTGCCCTATCGATGGCATCAGGTGTAACACCTATGGCAGCCGCAACACGTAGCCTACCATAGTGGTCTTTATTGGCAATTGGTTTTAAGGTCAACTTGGTAATGTCCCTAAAGGTTATCAAGCCTACCAACTTATAATCTTCGTCAACAACTGGCAGTTTCTCAATTTTGTTCTCTTGCAATATATCTTCCGCCTCTGCCAAAGAGGTACCTTTACCTACCGTGACCAAGTTTTCAGAAGTCATTACTTCAGAAATAGGACGATTGTTGTTTTTTTCAAAACGTAAGTCCCTATTGGTAACAATACCCAAAAGTTTTCCTGAGTCATCAACGATAGGAATACCTCCTATACTAAACTCTTTCATGCTCGCTTTGGCATCACGTACTTTTGAATCTAAGGGCAAAGTAACGGGGTCTAGGATCATACCGCTTTCAGCCCTTTTTACCTTTCTAACTTTTACGGCCTGCTGTTCTATGGTCATGTTTTTGTGGAGAACACCGATTCCACCCTCTTGGGCGATGGCTATGGCCATACGTGATTCGGTAACAGTATCCATAGCTGCGGAAACTACAGGAACATTAATGGTGATGTTTCTAGTAAATTTTGTTTGAATGTTCACCTCTCTTGGAAGCACTTCAGAATAGGCCGGAACAAGGAGTACGTCATCGTAAGTAAGACCTTCTCCTAGAATCTTGTTTTGGTGGGCTTGCATAGCAATTAAGGATTTAATTGCGTGCAAATGTAGTGAATTTTATTGGTTATTCAGCAGTGTGTATGGCAGTCTTAAAACACAATTGGCACAACACCAAAATAGCGGAAGCCGTAAAGGTAAGGGTCATTAAAATGCCTGAAAAGACCACTATGTATTTCATCCATAATATTCCCGACCACATGAGATATATACCTCCGAATGTTGCTATTACTGAAAAAAAGGGCTCAACGGTCAAAAACATTTTTAATCTCTTGGGCAATTGAATCAACCACACCAAGGCGCCCAGCAGAAAAAATATGAGGGACATGCTTAGAATATGGGTGTGAACGATGGTTAGCATTTCCCTTTCTCCTTTCTTAAACTTCATTACCTCGGCTTCCTCGTCTTCTTCATTGCCCAAGTAATTTTCTTGAATACCTGAAGGATGGTTAGAATCAGTTTCTTGAATAAATAGCAAACCAGTATAAAAACCTATGGAAAGAACCAATACAAAAACCCCAACGAACACCTTCACCTCTTTTGGCAAGGTCAATAATAGACCGTTATACTTCATAGCTTACCGCTTTAAAATGCTAAAGCAATAAAACTTTTGAAAGAGCTGCAAATTAAAGTTGCAAAAGTCACAAACAAAAAAGACCACCAAAGGTGGCCTTTTCTATCATAATTAGAAGTTTGCTATTATGCGCTTGCACTTTGTGGTGCCCAATGGGCACATGACATGCCAGGGGCCGCTTTCTGCGGATTGGCACAGTCACTAGTCTCATATCTTACACAGGTAACACAATTTTCTTTATCCTTTAAGGTAGCCTTCATCTCAAAACTATCACAAGTATAACTATTGCCTACCTTAACACCGTGCACCTTACAAACGTTGCCTTCAACTAAATTATCGCAGTTGATACAACTATTACCTAATCTTATAGACATAACTCATTTTTTTAAAATTAAACTTATTCTAAGTTAATGAGCCAGCGCTTTAGAAGCAATTTAAATAACTGATTTACAGCTATATGAATTTAGATTGATTTAAAATTGAACTAATAAAAATTCAATTTGCTAGACAGCCCTACTTGGCTGCCATCGTGCTACTTTTGTATTCTTTTTAAATTTACGCCCGTACCATAGCAACACACCTGTTACAGGCAGACTTGCCACGACCAAACTTGCCAGAAAAGCAATGATTTTGCCAGCAAGCCCCCCTATGGCACCTACATGTATGTCATAATTCATTCGAATCAACTTATCGGAAACATTGGCATCTGCATACTTACCATAAATACCGTCGGTCTCAATCTCTTCCAATGTATATTGATCAAAATACCTATAATCATTTTCGTAATAGATACCCTCATTTCGCGTAACTTCTACGTATATACTGGTACTATCGGCAAAAGGATAATGTATCTCATAGCTAAGTGCGGTAGGATCTTCTTTTTTTAATTTACCTATCAGATTGTTCATTGGTATAGTTTCCCCCTCTTCGCTTTTCTCGCTCGTATTATTGGGGATGTAGAAAGTTGCGATTTTTTCACCGCCGATACCTTTGTAATAAGATGAGTAAAACCAGTCATAAGCCATCACCGAACCCGTGAACGCCAACACTAGACCAAGACTGTACACATAAAAACCGACTACTGAATGCAAATCAAAATTCTTTCTCTTCCATCTTGTGCTTGCTTTCCAATCAAATTTCAATCGCTGCTTTAAATTGGTTCGTTTTTTTGGCCACCAAAGTATCAAACCGGATATCAAAATGAACATAAATAACAGTACCGATATGGAAACTACATGTTCACCGATAACCGGCGGTAACCATAACCGAACATGCCCCTTTAATACAAAAGCAAAAAAACCGCTCAGGTGGTCTTTTACATAAAGAATTTCACCCGAATAAGGGTTAAGAAAAACACTTTGGTAGAACTCTGGCTCAAGCTCATAAAAAATGACTTCTAAAGGTTCATCGGGTTGGCCGTACAAAGTACCGTGAACATGCTTCTCAGGAAAAACTGTCTTTGCAATGTCTCTCGCCCTTGTTGCCGAAAGCATCTCAGAATTTTCCGCTTGTACTTGGCCATGATCGACATAAAGTGATTCTATCTCATCTCGAAAGACCCACAGACAACCTGTGATACTTACAATAAATACAACCAAGCCTGTGGCAATACCCAATATTCGATGTAGTGCCAACAGTCTTTTTTTGAACAATCCCTTTGCCAAAGCTCTTTAATAATTTAGGTTCTTAAATATTTACAGGAAGATTTCTTCTCAAAACCGCACAAATATACCTAAGTATAGATAGGCAGCTTAATTTTAACTCTAAATTCTAGATATAGCGCATCGAAAAACCGAACTACATTATTTAATCCGGTACTGTTTCAAGGTCTCATCCATATTCAAGACAAACTGAGTGCCTTTGACCAAATCTTCCATTTCAGCCAATATTTCATCATTGACTTTTAGGCAAATATCAACAAGAGGGTTCGTACACCATATCTTATTGCATTTTCCCCCGTTGCAATTGTCGCAATTGCAAGGTTTATCTGAATCTTGTATGATGGCAAGAAAGTTTGATAAATCGTTCTCAGACATATAAATACCGACCGTATCAACAATCAATTGAAGCTTACACTCCACATTGGGTGCCTCAAATACCTTATAAAACGCACCATAATTATTGCCATATATAAGTTCCATACAAAATCTTTAAACGAAAAAAGCCAGCGATCTAACCTAGAAAAGATCGCTGGCCAAACTAACTCAAACTTAATGCGGTGTTGAAACGCATCATGAATGTGAGCGATAAATTCTATTACCACTAACAAATATACTTAGTTATTTTTATTCAATCTAAATAAAACCATTAATTTTGAGAACCCAATAGCATGAAAATTTACTCTATGGATGATATTACCCTCATTTACAATAACAAATTCGGACTCGCCTTTAAATGGACAAAAGAAAGTTTAAGCAAGAAGAAGGTTCAGCTGGTCTTTCGGGATACAGGGTTGTACCTATCTACCATTGAACTAAAGAGTTTTGCAAAAAATATCAATAAATGCCTACAAAGCACGAATTGTAGCAATTGCCCTCAAAATGAAAATTGTAGAAACCTGCTCGTAGACTCGCCCATTAAAAATGTAACCTTTGCCATGAACAAGAAGGAAATTAACGATATGAAAGATTTGGTAGAAGGTACTTTATTTCACCTCAACCTTGACCAATACCTAGAGCGCTTGGTGAATGGGTAATTTTAATGATACTTACCGAATAACTCAGTTGCTTTATTAAAGGCAGCCTCAAAGACCATCCAATTAACACCGGTATCTGCCTTTTCAGCGGTTAGATAAGATAGAACCTTTTCAGTGGGCATATTACCCGTAAGTTCATCTTTGGCCATGGGGCAGCCACCAAAACCCTGAACTGCACCATCAAATCTGCGACAACCGGCACCATACGCTGCATCTACCTTTTCGTGCCATTTGGTCGGAGTGGTATGCAAATGGGCCCCAAACTCAATATGGGGGTATTTGGGAATCAGGTTAGAAAAAAGGTATTCAATCGACTCTGGGTTCGAAGAGCCCACAGTATCTGAAAGAGAAAGTATAGAAACTCCCATTCCTGCCAATTTCTCAGTCCACTCACCTACTATGTCAACATCCCAAGGGTCGCCGTAGGGGTTACCAAAGCCCATAGAAATATATGTGACTACTTCCTTATTGTTTTTATTCGCGTGCTCTAATATCTGCTCCAAAATAACAATAGACTCCGCAATTGTTTTATGCGTATTTCGCATTTGAAAGTTTTCAGAAATAGAAAACGGGTAGCCTAAATAATCAATTTCAGGGTGTTCACAGGCATCTTGTGCACCCCTAAGATTGGCCACTATTGAAAGTAACTTGCTTTTCGTTTTTGAAAGATCGAGCTTACCCAATACTTCAGCCGTATCTACCATTTGCGGTATGGCCTTAGGTGATACAAAGCTTCCAAAATCTATGGTATCGAAGCCGCAGTTGAGAAGTGATTGTATGTATTTTACCTTGGCATCTGTTGGTATAAACGTCTTGATACCCTGCATTGCATCTCGCGGACACTCAATAATTTTTACCTTGTTCTCCATAAACCGAACGCCTACTCAAAATTACCACTATTTATCCGATATCAATAAATACACGGCAATACCCAAGAAAACTATGATTTGCAGCCATTTTAAGTACCAACCTGCCCGTGTGTTGTCTTTTAGGTATACCGAGATTGAACCGGAAAGCAAGGCAATACCCCCAAAAACAAGCGATGAGACTGCAATAAACAACCCTCCTAGAACATAGAACTGTATGACATTACTGATTTCATCACTAAAAAGGAAAGCAGGAAAAAATGCCAAAAAGAAGATGGTTACCTTGGGGTTCAAAACGTTCATAATAAAACCCTGTCGAAACAAATACCAGATGCCCTTTTGAGGAACAGTATCTCCTGATAATACTACCGAAGAATCGCTTTTATAAACCTGAAAGGCCAAGTACGAAAGGTAAATCGCGCCCAAAACCTTAATCCCCAGAAAAAGGCTATCGCTTTGTTTAATGATTGCAGATACGCCAAAGGCCAATAAAGTAGTATGAACAATGCAACCTGTCATTAAACCGGCCATCGTGGCGATACCATGTTTTTTACCGTTCACTAGGCTCTGCATGAGCACATAAATGTTGTCAGGACCAGGCGTAATGGCTAGGGCAGCGGTAGCACCCATAAATGCGTATAGCGTTTCATAATTCACGCAATAAACTTACCAATTAAATTCTGAAGATGTTCTGGTCGGTTTTTTATATCTTACCCAAAATTTTTAATTATGAAATCAACAAAACTAGCTTTAGTACTTCTATTTATAGGCTATGGCACATTTGCCATGAAGGCTTCTACTCTAAACAACAACAATATAAATTTCACTATGGAGCAAGACAGTGTTTTACGTCATGTAGTTATGTTCAAATTCAAAGAGGGAACAGCGCAAGCCGATATTGACAAAGTTCAGGAAGCTTTTAGCGCATTACCCAGCAAAATACCTCAAATTGCTTCTTACGAATGGGGCACCAATAACAGTCCTGAAGGTCATGACAAGGGTTTCACCCATTGTTTCTTTCTTACTTTTAAAAGTGAGGCAGACCGCGCCATTTATTTACCACACCCAGACCACAAAGCTTTTGGGGGTATTTTAGGGCCGTATTTAGATGACGTTATGGTGTTAGATTACTGGAGTAAGGAATAAATAACTTCCGTTTTTAGGCATATACGGGCCATTAATTCCTCTAATTTTTTAGTCGGGATTTAATGGCCTTATTTATACTACCTACCAAAGATGGCCCCTCATAAATAAAGCCGGTGTAAAGCTGTATCAAATCTGCCCCGGCCTCAAGCTTTTCCAAAGCATCTTTAGGGCCATGAATACCTCCTACCCCAATAATCGGAAAGGCCTTATTGCTCTTTTCCGCTAAAAACCGAATGACTTCCGTACTTCTTGAGGTTAAAGGTTGACCACTTAAGCCACCTGTTTCTTTGACCAAATTTTTATCTGATTTTAGGTTTTCGCGACTAATCGTGGTATTAGTGGCAATTACCCCATCAATTTGGGTGTCCTTTACAATTTGAATAATATCCAACAATTGGTTATCCGTTAAATCTGGGGCTATTTTGAGTAAAATGGGTTTTTCCTTTACTGATAGATTTTTTGCCTTTAAAGTATTTTCTTGCTTTAATCTTTTTAACAAAGCGGATAAGGGTTCTTTATCCTGTAGTTCTCTGAGCCCTGGCGTGTTGGGAGAGCTAACGTTAACGACAAAATAGTCTACATGCTCAAACAAGGCATTAAAACAGATAAGGTAATCATTAACGGCCTCGTCGTTCGGGGTAACTTTGTTTTTACCAATGTTACCTCCGATAATTACGTTTTTATTGACCTTTAGGCGCTCGACCGCATCATTGACACCGGAGTTGTTAAACCCCATTCTATTGATAATAGCCTGGTCTTTTTTTAGTCTGAAAAGCCTCTTTTTTGGGTTTCCGGGTTGGCCTTTAGGTGTTAAGGTTCCTATTTCGATGAATCCGAACCCAAAACTGGAAAACTCGTTGTAGAGTTTTGCATCTTTATCGAAACCTGCTGCCAACCCCACCGGATTTTTAAATCGAATACCAAACACCTCTTTTTCAAGGCTAGAATCCTCATAATTATAGAGCATTCTAAAAATGGGCGTAAAGCCGATGGATGATAAAAAACGAACAAGTGAAAAAGTAAAATGATGGGCCTTTTCGGCGTCCATCTTAAATAATAAGGGCCGAATAAACGATTTGTACATAGAGTGCCTAGAGGTTTCGGCTAAAATACGAACTTAATTACCTTCATGTCTACATCTGAATACGAACTTATTCGCACTTAATTAACAAAGGAAAGAACGGCCTCACTTTGCAAAAATCAATTCTCTTCAGTCTCCGGTACTTCGTATTCCTTTGGGGTTATGTTTATAGGCCTTCTGTAAGCCTCTTTGCATAATTGAAGATAGCGCTCGTACTGTCTTGCGTTGAAGGTTTCTAAAAGTTTTTTATCAGCTTCTACCGACACCTTCACCAATTGGCTTTGCAACTCTTTGTATTTAGTGCCCATGGTAATCAAGTCTTCTTCTTTACTCTGAGGATGTTCAGCCAACAATAGTTCAATTTGCCCTTCTATAATCTTTGTTTCAGCGGCTAACATCTCTTGCTGTGTTTTCATCTCATCAATCTGTTCTTCATTGAGTTGAAAAATTTTCTTGATCATCAAGGAATCTTTTCCACCTATACCTAAAAAACAATCTTGTGAATGGCCGAAGTAGCCAATACAGCAAATAACCAAAAGAAAAGTGTATTTAAAAAAGCTCATATTCGAATAAGTCTTGTTTTGAATATAACCTCAATATTAATCA
The DNA here is from genome assembly GCF_003687485.1 of Euzebyella marina. Lineage (GTDB taxonomy): Bacteria > Bacteroidota > Bacteroidia > Flavobacteriales > Flavobacteriaceae > Euzebyella > Euzebyella marina. Next base: position 3,723,811 of record NZ_CP032050.1, read on the forward strand.
AAAATTATATCTTGAAACTATTGAAAACAAAAAGCCTACCCTAAGAGGTAGGCTTTTTAATATTTAGGGAGTTTTTTATTTTAAAGAAAAGTTGAGTCGGGCAAACAAGAAACGCCCTCCTATGCCAAATTGCTGCGCCCTTCTTGACCAATCGAAACGACCATCGCTTCGGTTACCGAAACTGGCCTCTGCCATATCCGGATAAATATCAAACAGATTGTTCGCCCCAATAGTCAGGGTAAGCGCGTCGGTAGCTTTATAACCAATAGAAAGGTCTGTAACCAACTTAGTGCCGAACACCTGTTGATTTGCGACCACCGTAGTAGCTTCCGTTACTTCACCAAAATATACATTTCTCAAAAACATGATCCAACGCGACGACGTAAGGCTGTTGGACAGATTTACTTTGGTTCTTGGTACCGCTTCCTCTAAATAAACCCGACTATCCTCCGGAAAATAAGTATCAACCAACCCGGCATTTATCAAAACATCAGAAGCGTTGATATCACCTATTTGGTTGGTTCGAGAGAAAGTTCCTGCCAAATCGGATTTTAATCTCCATTGATCACCCAAAACGGTATTATGGGTAATGACAACATCTAGACCTCTTGACTCGGTATTGATGGCATTGGCAAAGAATGATGCCGCGGTAGCGTTTGCTTGCCTTAAGAGGTTATCTAATTCAGTGCCGGTTCCAGGACCTGAGAATTGACCAGTATATACAACCCTATCATTGATTTCGACATAATAACCGTCTACGGTAACCGTCAAATTAGCATCCGGTATTTTTGCGGTAAGTCCTAGACTCACACTTTTAGAAGTTTCCTCTTTTAATTCAGGAATACCTAAAAGATTGGCAGCACGACTATCATTCGCAAACGTGCCAACTTCTTGAGGGTTACCATTTTGGTCGAAAATGGTCGATGTCGAGTTGAAATTAATTTGATGCAATGATGGAGCCCTAAAACCAGTACTGGCAGCACCTCTAACATTTAAATTATCAGATACCTTATAACGGGTAGCAAGCTTAAAGTTGATTGTTGAGCCAAAATCGCTGTAATTTTCAAAGCGCGTAGCAAAACTTGCCAAAAACTTGTCAGTGAAATCAGCCTCTAAATCGATATAACCCGCCACACTATTTCTTCCTCTCGACAATTCATTGGTAGGACTAAAACCAGGAAACACCTGAGATCCACCTGGTCTTGCACTACCAAAGAAATCTTCAGATGGCTGCTGCGATGCCAAGGTGATTCTTTGGCCAGCAGCCGTATACTGGGCGTAAGAAGCCTCTTCACCAGCTACGATATCATAGTTTTCAACCCTATACTCCGCTCCAAAAGCAACGTTAAGACCAGACATTACATCATCAAAGAAGCGGTTAACATCAAGGTTCGAAGTGTTTTGGGCAAAAGAGAACCCTCCAGCATCAAAAAATGTAGGGGATGCATTTTGCATTGATGCATTGAAAGTGTTGCCAATGGTGTATAGAAATGAGTTTTTGCCGTAAGTATTGCTTAAATCGACATTCCACTCATTTACCTTTCCTCGTATACCAACGGAAAGCGATTGATCCTTTATAGTAGAATTGATTTCTGGTAAAAAACCATTGATATAAGCGGGTGTGTACGTTCTACTTTGATTGGGTAAGCGATAGAACCCTGCTGAATTACCGGTTCTTGAGCTAATGCCCGCAAACGAATATACCTCTGTTCCGTTTTCATCTAACGGCAGGGCGAAATTGGCGAACAGTCGACCTCCTCTTAAAGCTGATTGCCCTACCCTCATATTGTAATCACTTCGTTGCTGGTTTCTAGCTGCCAATTCAGACTCAGTTGCATCTTGAGAAAGAATAGGTCTCAATTCTTCTTTGGTAGTAGCGCCGTTCAAATTTATACCAGCTTGGTTGGCATATTGAATAACATCGGTTACATCATCATCCAGCAATGCTGATAAATCATATCCATCGTTATTGGCAAAGCGCTCAACTACATTATATTGATTGAATATCCCGCCTTCCCATTCTTTCATTCTGCTATAATCTTCACGAACATCAAAATCACCTGAGAAATTTAGGTATCCGCCATTTTCGCCCAAAGCAAGGCCGTAACTGGCCGCTACATTCGTGGTCTCCCCGTCAACACCTCCGGTTTGGTCGTTGGCATTTTTTGAAAAATTGGCTCCTGTAGTTATTGTAGTGTTCAACTCATTTACCGATTTATTTAAAACAATATTGATTACCCCGGCAATGGCATCAGAACCGTACTGGGCCGCAGCACCATCACGCAACACTTCTATTCGCTGTATGGCGGAAGCAGGAATGGCGTTTAAATCGGTACCCACACTACCTCTACCAAAAGTTCCGTTTACGTTAATAAGCGATGAAGTATGACGCCTCTTTCCATTAATAAGCACCAAAACCTGATCAGGTCCCAATCCTCTTAAAGAAGCCGGATCAATATGGTCGGTACCATCTGAAATAGTTTGGGTATTAGAAGTGAACGATGGCGCAACGTAGTTCAATATCTGGTTTAAGTTCACCTGCGGTGCCACGTTATTAAGTTCTTTCATATCGATAACGTCAACTGGCACGGTGCTTTCGGTAGCTGTTCTATTGGGGTTACGAGAACCGACAATAACAACTTCCGATAAAGACACTCCCGAAGTCAGTGTTATGCTCATATTGGGTTGGGCAGAGACCTCTTTAGTTTCAAATCCGATATACGAGACGACCAAGGTATCGCCCACCTCGGCATCTAGCGAAAAAATTCCGTCGAAGTCGGTAGTTGATCCCGTTGTTGTACCTTTGACCACTACCGAAGCCCCCGGTAACGGTGCTCCGTCGTCATCTACGACGGTTCCTGTAATTTGCGCATTCACCAATCCGAATGTTACAAAGCACAGTAAAAACAATGTGAATTTTAGCTGTTTCATATAGATGTGTTTAAGTTATGTTAACGGCAAGTTAATTAAAAAGATGTGATTTTAGTCAGATTTTATACCTTTCAGTATAAGAAATATGACACATTCGCAAGACTATCTACTATTTTTCAGTTTTATTTAAACTATCGTACATGCAACAAATTATTGATCGTTTTTTGGGTTACGTGCAAATAGATACACAGAGCGACCCGGAATCTAAAACAACTCCAAGCACCGAAAAACAATGGTATCTCGCCGATTTATTGGTAGAAGAACTTGAGAATATTGGTATGGAGGATGTGACCATAGACGACAATGCCTATATCATGGCTACTTTGCCCAGTAATATCAATGAAGAAGTGCCTACCATCGGCTTCATTTCGCATTTCGATACTTCTCCTGACTTTTCAGGAACTGACGTTAATCCGCAAATAATCGAGAATTATGATGGAAAAGACATTGTTCTAAATGCTATCGATCAAATCGTTCTCTCTCCCGATTATTTTGAAGACCTAAAACAATATAAGGGACAGACCCTTATTACAACAGACGGCTCTACATTGCTTGGAGCGGATGATAAAGCGGGAATTACCGAGATTGTTACCGCGATGGAATATCTTATCAACCACCCTGAAATCAAACACGGTAAAATTAGAATAGGCTTCACGCCCGATGAAGAAATCGGCAGGGGTGCCCATCTGTTTGATGTCGATAAATTTGGTGCGGACTGGGCCTACACCATGGATGGTAGTCAAATTGGGGAACTCGAATACGAGAATTTTAATGCCGCTAAGGCTAAAGTTACGATTAAAGGTAAAAGTGTGCACCCAGGGTACGCCAAAAATAAAATGGTGAATGCCATCAGTATTGCCAATGAATTTTTAGGTATCCTTCCTCCTGAAGAAACCCCACAAAACACCGAAGGTAGAGAAGGTTTTTTTCATGTACACCATATCAAGGGCGAAATCGAGTTGGCCACCTTTGAATTGATCATAAGGGACCATGACCAGACACTTTTTGAAAAAAGAAAGCAACTTTTAAGAGATATCGCTCTTCAATTGAACTCGATGTACGGCAATTGCATTGATCTCGAAATCAACGACCAATACTTTAATATGAGGGAAAAAGTAGAGCCTGTTTTTCATATTGTAGAGATAGCTCAATTGGCTATGGAAGCCGTAGGTGTAACCCCTATAATAAAACCTATTAGGGGAGGTACTGATGGCTCTCAATTGAGTTACAAGGGGTTACCTTGCCCCAATATTTTTGCTGGCGGGCATAACTTTCATGGTAAATATGAATATATACCTGTAGAGAGTATGAAAAAGGCGGTTGATGTAATCGTAAAAATTTGCGAACTTGTAGCTACTCACGGTAGAAACTAAATTTATTTCAATCGCAATGGAAAAAGCTGAAAAGATTGAACGGTTTTATGAAGAAGAACACCCTTTTAAATCGGCCGTAGCCCTTCTTCGAGAACTTGCACTTAAATCAGAGCTTGAAGAAACCTTTAAATGGAGTTTTCCCACCTATACCCTAAATGGTAAGAATGTCATGGCCGTAGGTAAGTTCAAGAACCATTTTGGGGTTTGGTTCTTCAACGGAGTATTTTTGAGCGACCCTTTGAACGTTCTGGAGAATACCCAAGAAGGAAAAACGCAAGCAATGCGCCATTGGAAATTTTATTCAGAAAGTGATATTGATTCGAATGCTGTGGCCGGTTACATTAATGAGGCCATCAAAAACCAAAGAGACGGCAAGGTTTTAAAACCTGCTAAGAAGACAAAAACGGAGACTTTACAAATTCCTGATTTGTTACAAAAAAGTTTGGATGACCACCCAGAGCTGAATACGGAATTCAATAGTATGTCGCCTTACAAACGAAAAGAGTACATCGAATATATAGAAACTGCCAAAAGGGAAAGCACAAAGTTATCGCGCCTAGAAAAAATCGTACCCATGATTTTGGAAGGAAAAGGTCTTAACGACGCCTACCGATAAAAAAACCGGGGACATAAGAATATGTCACCGGTTTCTAATTTTTGATTCTAATTTATATTACACCATAGGCAGTTTCCATCCGTTTTTGTAATTGGCCATTAGATATTGATTCGCTTCGGTCTGCTTAAACTCAGCTTTTGACTCATCCCAATAAATTCTATTTCCTGTTTTAAAGGCCACATTGCCCATATGCGACACCAAAGCGGCATCATAGCCTACTTTGATAGGTGCGTTCAGTTTTGATGCATCTCTGCTTTTAACAGCTTCGATGAAATTGGCGGTATGAAGGTCAAGACCACTGGCATTTCCTTTATCCTTTGAAATGGCTTCCATTTTTGGTATTCCGTCTTTACCCCAACCTTGAAACTCTTCTTCCGGAATAACCTCCCAACCGTTACGGTCTACAACCAAGGTTCCCATATTACCAATAAAAGCAATACCATGATTTCTCCCATAGTTTCCACCATCTATACCTGTGGCGTGTTCCCATAGAAGTGAAAAGCCATCATATTCGAAAACCGTCTGCAGAGTATCGGGTGTTTCAGAGGCATCATCGGGGTAAGCAAACTTACCTCCCAAAGCCATTACCGACTTGGGCGTACCAGCTTTCATACCATAGAGGGCATAATCAATCAAATGCACCCCCCAATCGGTCATGAGGCCACCCGCATAGTCCCAAAACCAACGAAAATTGAAATGAAAACGATTGGCGTTAAAAGCTCTTTCCGGTGCCGGACCCAACCACATCTTATAATCTACACCAGCAGGAGCTGTACTATCGGGTACCACAGGCACTGGTTTCATCCAACCTTGATAAGCCCAGGCCTTGGCCAAACGAATCTCTCCCAACTTGCCCGAATGAACAAAATCGATAGCGTCGACGAAATGGGGCTGGCTTCTTTGCCATTGCCCGATCTGAACCATTCGATCACTGGCCCCAACATAATCAAGCATTATATTCGCTTCTTGAACAGAATTGGCAATCGGTTTCTCGCAATAAACGTCTTTACCTGCCTGCAAAGAATCTGTCAACTGAAGGCAATGCCAGTGATCGGGAGTACCAATGATTACTACATCAATATCTTTATTCTCTAATAGTTTACGATAATCTTTATACCAAATAGGCTTTTTAATACCTGCTTTTTCAAGGTCAGCTGTTCTTTTTTTCAATACATTTTCGTCAACATCGCAAAGGCCAATAACATCAATTTCATTGAGTTTAAGCATTGAACTCAGGTCACTAAAGCCCATTCCGTTGCAGCCTATTAAACCAACATTGATTCGATCATTAGCTCCCACCCTTTTTCTCATAGATGCCAATAGCTCCATTGGGAACATAAAAGCAGCCCCTGAGCCGGCCAAAGCCAGTGATCCTGTTTTCAAAAATTTTCTTCGATTACCGTACATCATTTTGTATTTAAGTTGAATGTTCAAGATAAGGATTTATGAAGTAAATAGAGCGCAAAAAAAAGGCGTCACTAAAAATAGTGACGCCTTTTTATATCGGTAGAAATTTTTATTTCTTTTCGGGTGCGTTGAGCTTCTTACTCATTTCCATAGAAATGGCCGAACGATCAAATTTCAGTTTTCCTGCCATTGTTTCAAGAATGCATGAAAAATCTTTATCGTTCAACTCCATAATCTTTCCGTGCAGCCCACTTTTGGTTACTACCCTATCACCTCGCTTTAATTCAGCGGTAAATTTCTTCTCATCTTTTTGACGTTTGATCTGTGGACGGATCATAAAAAAATATGCCACCACAAAAATCAAGATCATCGGAAGAAATTGGCCTAAATCGCCCATAGTCTTTATTTTATCTTAATTTATTTCGATGTTGGCCCGACAGGCGCGGCATCTTTAGGATTAACAAATGCCTTAATACGTAACAATTCAGAACCTTTTTCAGTATTGGCATTAACCGTAATGGTTTTTGTAACCTGATTCTGGCCAGACCCGTTGAATTTTACCAAAAGCTCTCCTGTATCACCTGGAGCGATTGGTTCTTTTGGTGGATCCGGTACGGTACAACCACAAGAACTGGTAGCACTTGTGATGATTAAAGGCGCATTACCTGTGTTAGTAAACTTAAAGATGGTTTCTTGGGGCGTACCCTGCTCGATGGTACCGAAATCATGTTCTTCTTTCTCAAAAGACATGACAGGAACCTGCTTACCGGCCTCATCACGTTGGGCCGCTTCGGCAACATTGTCCGAATTTACCTTACTCGATGCATTTTCCTTACATGATACAAACGCCAATATGGAAAACACACTTAAAGTCAAAAGTGCTTTTTTCATGGTTATAATTTTATTTTAACAGCAAAATTAATGAATTAATTATATAAGATAGAGGGCAGAACCGTTAAGAAATCCAATGAATGACAGAAAAAGGGTTTAAAACACTTCAAATTCGCCATTTCATAAACAGCATAATTTACATTAAACCACGTCCTATTTTATTGAGCTTGCCTGTTGACTTGTACTCTTTTACCAACTTATCCAAAATTCCATTGATAAAAATACTACTCTTCGGAGTAGAGTATTCTTTGGCAATCTCGAGGGCTTCATTAATGGTCACTTTTTCAGGAATAGATGGAAAACTCAATAGTTCGCAAATAGCCATTTTTAGTAGAATGCCATCAATATCAGCTATACGGTCTTTATCCCAATTAGGGGTCTTACCTTCAATTTCCTTGGTCCATTGAGCATCATGAAGCAAAGTCTTGGTCAACAGTTTCTTTGCAAACTGCATATCGTCATCATCCTTTAAAAGCTTAGGCAAAAAGAAACTCTGCGGATGCGTCTCTTTGACCTTTTTCAAAAGCTTTAAAATGAATGTATTTACAATCGGAAAATCATCGACCCAGGTGAGTTTGTCATCCTCAAAATAATCATAAATCTTTTCGTTGGGCGCAACAATGTCTTTGAACAAGGTCGTAACGAACTCTTTGTCTTCGGCATAACTGCTTTCGGTCGATTTCATGTATTCAACGTAGGCATCGCTCTCAACCATATCTTTATAGAGTATGCGTACATACTCATCGTTCAGATACCAATTATTAAGCTTTCGCTTCTTAAGCTCTGATTTCAGCGCTTCATTCTTAACAATCTGCAATAAAAGCCTATTGTTGATCAACTTCTCTTGATCAGGATATTTATCATCGGAAGTTGCCAAGTATTTCTTTGAAGAGAGTTGGAGTTGTTCTGAGGCACGCTGGTGCAATTCTATCATCAAACTTAAAATCAACAGATAAAGAGTATACATGCTATCGATACTATATCGAAGAAACTTTTCCTGTTTTTCCAAAGAGTCATCTTTTGACTGTGTCAGGGCATAAATGCATTGCATTACCTTTACCCTGATGTGCCTACGTGTTAGCATGTTAAAGAACTTTTTGTTGTAGTGTTGGTTTTGGCTTTCACGGGCACAAAAATAGCAATAAAACCAGTGGTAACATTTAAAAATTCGATTAAAAAATTGAAAAGTACGGCAGGTATTTTTTATGGATGAAATTCAATTGATTAGGCCACCACTTTTCGACCTATAATGGCCGACGCCGTAAAACCGCGATTTCAAAAATTTCTGCTCTACCTTATAACTTTTATAACATTCGCTTTTCTCTTAAAGCCCTATCTTTGGCCAATTGCTAAAACCCCTTAGCTGACTAGCCACCTTATCAATGAAGGAATTAAAGCACCTCAACAAGTATTTCAAAAAATACTGGAAAAAGCTTCTTATCGGACTTTTCATAACCATTGTAGCACGTATACTTCAATTGGTCATGCCTTCTTACGTAAAAGAATCGATAAAGGTCATTGAAGATTTTATTGCTTCCACCGTTACCGAATCTGAAGCCAAAACGCTACTGCTTGAATACATACTTATAATTGTAGGTGCGGCGTTACTTTCCGGGGTTTTCACTTTTTTAATGCGCCAAACCATTATTAACGTTTCGAGATATATCGAATACGACTTAAAAAATGAGGTTTTCGATCACTATCAATTGCTCAGTCTAAATTTCTACAAGAAAAATAGGACCGGTGATTTGATGAACCGTATCAGTGAAGATGTCTCACAAGTAAGAATGTATGCCGGGCCGGCTCTCATGTATGGTATAAATACCGCTACCCTCTTCATCTGCATTGTACCCATTATGTTCATAACAGCACCTACCTTGGCTGCTTACACATTGATTCCCCTGCCTATACTATCGGTGCTTATCTACAAAATAAGTAAAGTAATTCACGAGCGCAGTACCGTAGTTCAAGAATACCTCTCTACCCTCTCGACCTTTACCCAAGAGGTTTTTTCAGGAGTTTCGGTGATTAAGGCGTATGCTCTTGAGCCTCAGATTAACAACGACCTCGCCCTATTGGCGGTCGAAGGAAAAGATAAGAGCATGTCGTTAGCACGTGTTAATGCATGGTTCTTTCCGTTAATGGTTTTACTGATTGGGGTCAGTAATATTTTTGTAATTTATATCGGTGGGAAACAATTTTTAGATGGAGAAATCGAATCGGTCGGTGTCATCGCAGAGTTTATCATTTATGTGAACATGCTAACTTGGCCGGTTGCCATCATCGGATGGCTCACCTCGATAATCCAGCGAGCCGAGGCTTCGCAAAAACGCATCAATGAATTTTTGACCGAAAGCCCTGATATTCAAAATACGGTAACCGCTGAAACACCCATAACCGGTAAAATTGAGTTCAAAAATGTAAGCTTCACTTATGAAGACACTGAAATTACGGCCTTGAAGAACATTTCGTTTGCCATAAATACTGGGGAGACTGTTGCAATTTTAGGCAAGACAGGGTCCGGTAAGTCTACCATCTTAGATTTGGTCGCCCGTCTATATGACGTAAGCTCGGGTGAAATTTATATTGATAATACCCCTATCACCCATTTAAATCTCGAATGTCTTAGAAATGCTGTTGGGGCCGTTCCGCAAGATGCCTTTTTATTTTCCGATTCCATCAAGAACAATATCAAGTTCGGTAAAGAAACCGCTTCTGATGAAGAGGTTGTTCAAGCTGCCAAAGATGCGGTTGTACACACCAACATTCAAGGTTTTGCAAAGGGGTACGATACTGTGTTAGGGGAGCGTGGTATTACACTAAGTGGAGGTCAAAAACAAAGGGTCTCCATAGCCAGGGCGCTTTTGAAGGATCCTGTTATTTATTTATTTGATGATTGTCTTTCAGCTGTTGATACCGAAACAGAAGAAGAAATTCTCAACAACCTTAAAAAAGCCTCTAAACATAAAACCACTTTAATCGTAAGTCATAGGGTGTCATCGGCAAAGAACGCCGACCGAATTCTCGTACTCGAAGATGGTAGGCTTTTGCAAGAAGGTACGCACGAAGAATTGAACACTCAAGAAGGGTATTACAAAGAACTCTACGCCACCCAGCTATCCGAGAAAGAAAATTAGAAAATTTTGGCGTATTGACATTTTTTTCACATTTTTGATAGATTAACTATTAACTAGACATGATTTCGAGATGAGCGAAAAAGATGCAATGGACCAAGAGGAGATTTATTCCAAAGTTTTAAGAGCAGGGAGACGCACCTATTTTTTTGATGTAAGAAGTACGAAAGCCGGGGATTATTATCTGACCATCACCGAAAGCAAAAAATTTACACACGACGATGGTTCTTTCCATTACAAAAAACACAAAATCTATCTTTACAAAGAAGATTTTGCCGCCTTTAGAGAGAACGTTGAAGAAATGATGGACTATATCATTGATGAGAAAGGTACCGAAGTAATTTCTGAACGACATCAAAAAGATTTCAAAAAAGAAGAAGAGGAAGTAAGTAGCAACGGTGAGGTTAAAACAACCGATAGCTTTACCGATGTTAGCTTCGATGACATATAAATCTTCACATAAATTATAGGCCTCTTAATGGGGCCTTTTTTCATTTCATTTTTGGGCAAAGCCGCTCCGCATAAATTTATCCAAGCCACATTTGATTGGTTTTGGGTACATTTATAGGTAAAACTGCTCAAATGCGAAGTCTTTTCCTTCTTTCTTTTCTACTTGTTGCAACGTTTGCCAACGCACAACAAACAGTAGGGTTAGATTATTACCTCCCCGAGAACCTAACCTATAACAAAAACATTCCAAAACCTAAAGAGATTATTGGCCATGAGGTAGGTGAATGGCATGTTACCCACGACAAATTGTTTTTCTACATGACAGCACTTGCCAAGGCCAGTGAAAGAGTGAGTTTAATCAATCGCGGAAAAACCTTTGAAGGTCGCCCCTTATTGCTTCTTACCATAACTTCTGAGGGCAATCATAGTAGATTGGAAGAAATTCGAAATGAGCATATGTCACTTACAGAAGACTCTGGCAGGTCAAAATCTGTTGATGAAATGCCTGTTGTAATCTATCAAGGTTTTTCAATTCACGGCAACGAACCCAGCGGATCCAACGCGGCGTTGGCCTACGCTTATTATCTCGCTGCCGCCGAAGGCCCTGAAATTGAGCAAATATTGAACAACACCGTAATTCTACTAGATCCTTCTTTCAACCCCGATGGCCTTCAGAGATTTGCACACTGGGCCAATACCAACAGACCTGTAAGCCCTAATACCGATCCAAACGACCGAGAATACCATGAGGCTTGGCCAGGAGGGCGAACCAATCATTATTGGTTCGACATGAACAGAGATTGGTTGCCCGTTCAACTACCCGAAAGCAGGGCGAGAATAGAAACTTTTTACGAGTGGATGCCCAATATATTGACCGACCATCATGAGATGGGCACTAATTCTACATTTTTCTTTCAACCCGGGGTACCTTCACGAGTGCACCCATTAACCCCTAAAACCAATCAAAGCCTTACTGCCGAAATAGGAAGTTATCACGCAAAGGCCCTTGATAAAATCGGCTCACTCTATTATTCTGAAGAGCAATATGATGATTTTTTCTATGGAAAGGGCTCGACCTTTCCGGATATTACCGGGGGAATCGGAATTCTCTTTGAACAGGCCAGTTCAAGAGGGCACGCGCAGGAAACCGAAAATGGAGTTTTGACTTTTCCGTTTACCATTCGCAACCAAATGACCACTGCCCTTTCTACCCTCGAAGCAGCGAGTAATCTAAGGGTCAAACTGCTACAGTACCAACAGCAGTTCTATAAAGAAGTGGGGCTTGAGTCGGTCATCGGCCGATCGAGGGCGATCATGTTCGGCGATCAAAAAGACGCAGCCAAAGCTTGGCACTTAGTAGAAATTCTTCATCGACATAAAATTAAATTTCATGAACTGAAAGGAGACGTTCGAGTAAATGGCACCACTTATAAAAAAGGGCATAGTTATATCATACCCATGAGTCAAAAGAACCACCGACTCATTAAAGCTATGTTCGAAAAAAGAACCCAATTCAACGATAGCATTTTTTATGATATTTCGGCATGGTCATTTCCTTTAGCCTTCAACCTAGACCATACTGAAATTAGGTCCTTACAAAATGCCGGAAACGAGGTAGTGGAACTTCCCAATTTAAAGGGAGGTATAGAAGGTGATGGTGCTTATGGTTTTTTGTTCGAATGGAACGAATACTATACCCCGAAGGCCCTAAACGCTATTCTAGAAACCGGACTGAGAGCCAAGGTAGCCTTGAAGCCGTTTCAATTGAACGGTAAATCTTATGGATACGGAACTATTTTCGTGCCCGCAGCCAACCAAAATTTGAACTCCGCTACTATTCGCGAGAGGCTGAAGTCTATCGCCGAAGCAAGTTTTGTTCAAATGGATGCCATAGGTACGGGTCAAACCCAAGGCATTGACTTAGGCAGTAATGATTTTGAGACCCTAAAAAGACAGAAAATAGCATTGTTAACGGGTGAAGGCGTAAGGTCTTATGATGCCGGTGAAATATGGCACTTATTCGATACGCGATATGAAATACAACTGACAAAATTAGATGTAGCAAATCTAAGCAGTACCGATCTTCAGAAATACACCGATATTATTATACCAAGCCTTAGCGGAAAGACTTTATCAAAGGCCCATTGGAGCAAATTGAAAAACTGGGTCAAAAACGGGGGTTCACTTATAGGTTATCGTTCGGCTGCCAAACTATTTAACGACCGTGGACTCTTGACTTTAGATTTAAAAACCGATTCACTATCGGTAAAGAATATTTCGTTCGCCGAAAAGAAAAATTTTCATGGCGCCCAAGAAACAGGCGGCGCTATCTTTGGAGCCAAACTCGATTTATCGCATCCTATCAATTTCGGATTTGTTAACGACCATCTTCCATTATTCAGAAATACCAATATTTATATCAAACCTCATCGAGATAGCTATAATAACCCGATTCAGTACACAAATAATGCCCTCTTAAGCGGGTATATCTCAGAAGAAAACTACGTTTTGTTAAAGAACAGCGTACCTTTTCAAGTTGGTCGACTAGGCAAAGGGCGGGTAATGGCCTTCACAGACAATACCAATTTTAGGGCTTTTTGGTATGGTACTAATAAGTTGTTAATGAATGCCATCTTCTTTGGTGATTCTATGTAATATCAACTGACACCGTTAAGAAATCATCTTGTTCTAACATATAGAAAGTTAAAGGTGAAAATGGCCAATATGACCCCGATGGCAAGTAATATGTCAGCAAAAATGAAAAATGCGGCCCCTAAAATCAATAGATAGGAAGGATAGACTACCATAGCGTAAGCGAACCGCATGGTCGATAAAAATTCAGGCTCCCAAACTTTTGGTTTTACCAGAAAATACCACGGTAAGAGCCAAAGAATATTAAGTGTCTTGAAAAGCAAATCAAAAAAATTGAGCCCTTTTTTAATCGTACTTGAAGAATAGGTATTGAAGTCTAGATGTTGAATAGCATTATTTACCTCCTTCGGATTTAAAAAGTCAACTTTTTGATTTATAAGTGCCTTCTCTATGGCTTCATAATTACTTGCATCTTCAATATGGGTGGTCAGTTTTTTTAATTCTCCTGAAACAGCAAGTTTGAGTGCGGTGGTAGATTCATTTGCATTATGGACATCATAGAATCTCGAAGAGGCTATTGGTTTTCCATAGTACAGCGCGACCCTATCGGGGAACCTACCCTTCTCTTGATAGTTCAATCCAACGGGTACCAAAAGTATTTCTCCATTGGGATTTCCCCCCAAAGAATTAAAAACAATACGGGTGAAACCTTTGCTAAGAGGGCGAACCCTACGTCTTAAATTGTGATTTGCTTCTGGAAAAATGACAATAGCTTCTTCTTTTTTGAACAATTGGGCACATTGGTTAAAAACAACTTCATTATTTGCCAACGATTTTCTTCCATCTCGCATTCTATAAATAGGGATCATCCTCAAAAAAGCAAAGAACCCTTTTAGTACCTTTTTGCGAAAAATATCGGAGCGTGCTAGAAAATATGGTTTTCTTTGGCAATCGACTACTATCAGAAGAACATCCATCAGTGCCTTTTGATGATTGGGCAAAAAAAGTACAGCTCCATTTTTTGGAATATTCTCGAGACCATGTACCTCAATTTTCCCAAAATAAAAGTGAAGCGAAATTTTCATATATGCCTTCAATAAGCAATACCAAAAACTTTTCAAACCAATGTTTTTGATTTAATGGGTCTATAACCCCAAAAAGCAGCTAACGACAATCCGGAGATTAAATGCCAAATACCCCAAAAAGCGGCCAAAATAGCCATCCCACCCAAACCGTTGAAAAATGAAAAAATCAACAATAGGCCCAAGCCAGAGTTTTGAATACCAGTCTCAATGGTTATCGATCTTATTTCTTGAGGAGAAAGTCTTGCCAACGAAGCGATTGAAAATCCGGTAAAAAAAGCTAATAAATTATGAATGACAACAAGCCAAAAAACATAGAGAACGTAATCTAAAAAGACATCGACATTCTTGAACAAGGCTATAAAGATAAGGGCTATAAAGAATAGCAGTGAAATTATCTTCAATACCTTACCTACCTTAAGGGCCCACTCTTTTTTCCAATAATTGATGGCCAAACCAAGACACAAAGGCAGGCCTAGAAGTAGCAGAACCAATCTGATCATTTCAGAAGGAGAAACCGCAACATCTCGTAAAATCTCTGCCGTCGGGTCATAAAAACTGGCCCAAAGTTGGAGGTTTAGGGGAGTCATTACCACAGCCAATAAGGTTGCTGTAGCCGTCATACTAATTGAAAGTGCCGTATCTCCACCCGCTAAATGAGTTATAAAATTAGATACGTTACCTCCCGGGCAGGCGGCCACCATGAACATACCCATAGCAATACTGGCTATCGGTTCTAAGGTGTAGACCAAAAAAAAGGTAAGAGCAGGCAATAGTACGAATTGGCATACCACCCCAATAAAAATGGCTTTTGGGTTTTTAACTACTCTTTTAAAATCGTCAATAGATATTTCCAAGGCGATACCGAACATGACAAAAGCCAAAACAATGTTCAGTGCCCATTGAGAACGAGAATCAAAATTTAAGAGTACGCTATCTATTAATTCTTCATTCAAAGATTAAGAAATTTTTAGGCCATTGGCAACATTCGACTTAGGTTGTAGAAGTATGACCTCTTTGCCTTTGACGGCCCCCAATATAAGACATTCACTCATAAAATTGGCTATCTGCTTTTTAGGAAAATTGACAACGGCGATCACCTGGCAGCCAATAAGTTCTTCTTTCGAATAGCGAACGGTAATCTGCGCCGAAGTCTTTTTAACACCTATATCCTCGCCAAAATCGACATGTATTTGATAAGCTGGGTTTCTAGCCTCAGGAAAGTCGTTTACCTCAATAATAGTTCCTACGCGCATGTCGATTTTTGCAAAATCGCCCCACGAAATTTGATTTTCCATAAAATGAATCGTTTCTACTCAAAGTAGATTGGTTAAAATTGAAACCAAGATAGCAAAGCTTGGCGAAAAATACTTTTTACCTTTACGGTAAAAGAAACAGAACATGGCAAGAACACCCAGTAATATGCTTCCGTTAGGAACCCAAGCCCCAACATTCGAACTAGTTGATACTGTATCCGGTAATCGCGTAAAGCTTGAAAAAATACAGGGTTTAAAAGGAACTGTCATCATGTTCATTTGTAACCATTGCCCCTTCGTAAAACATGTTAACTTGACCGTTGCCGACCTTGCCAATAAATTTCAGCCAAAAGGAATTAAGTTTATCGCTATATCAAGCAATGATGTAGAAAACTATCCGCAAGATGCTCCGCATTTAATGAAAGAGACTGCCCAACAAGAGAATTATAGCTTTCCGTATCTCTACGACGAAACACAAACAGTGGCAAAAGATTATGATGCCGCCTGTACCCCAGATTTCTATCTCTTTGATTCGGCCATGAAATTGATCTATCGGGGACAACTTGACGATTCTAGACCCGGAAACGGTATTCCTGTCACAGGCAAGGATTTAACAGCTGCCATGAACGCACTATTGGAAAACAAAGAGGTTGATTCTGACCAAAAGCCGAGTATCGGATGCAATATTAAGTGGAAATAAACCATTCAAAGAAATCGGAAAGTAGTTTTACAACCAGCCCTCTCTCTTCAATAAATTCTTGATGTGGGCAAAATGGTGTTGGCTATGCCAAGCATATCTACCTACATTCTCTTCTAAACTGGTTGCTATATTGCCTTCAGGATGTAAAAACTCTCGCTTCAAAGCCTCATTCGACAGCCCCTTTATCAAATAGACCAATTTGGCGTGCACGGCACTCAAATGACTTAAAGACATATCGATAGGGGCGCTCTTGCTATCGAAAAGTTCGGCCCACGCTTTTTCATCATAAGCCTTTATCAATGGCCTATCTTCGGTTAAGGCCCACTTAAATCTTATATAACTATTATGATGGCTATCGGCCATGTGGTGCACAGTTTGTCTTACTGTCCACCCGCCAGGGCGGTATGGGGAGTCTAACTGTTCTTTGTTCAAGTTCTGCACCAAATTCTTCAATTTACCGGGCAACTCTTCTAAAACTTTGGTCCATTCGGCAATCATTTCAGTCGTAATCGTATCCGGTACAGTGAACTTACCGATTGGGTATTTTAAGCTTTCAAGTGTTGATGCATCCATAACCTAAATGTACTAAACTTTAATACATTTTTAACCATAAAACCATGCCCAACTCTTATTAATCTACTAATTTTATAGGGATTTAATTTTTAATCTAAAAACAAAACATATATGGCAACTATACGACTGGGCGACAAGGCCCCTGATTTTACAGCCGATAGCTCAATGGGCACCATTAACTTCTATGATTATTTAGGTGATGGTTGGGGTATTCTATTTTCTCACCCTGCAGATTTCACCCCCGTTTGTACTACCGAATTGGGTACTGCGGCCAAGTTCAAAGACGAGTTCGATAAAAGAAATGTAAAGATGCTCGCATTAAGTGTTGATGGAGCCAGTTCACACGCCGAGTGGATCAAAGATATCAACGAGGTTCAGAATACTACTGTGAACTTTCCTATTATCGCAGATGAGGATAAAAAAGTTTCAGATCTCTATGATATGATACACCCGAATGCAGATAATAATCTTACGGTACGTTCGGTTTTTATAATTGCTCCTGATAAAACGGTAAAATTGATTATCACTTATCCCGCTTCGACAGGTAGAAACTTTTATGAGCTTTTACGTGTAGTTGATTCGCTTCAACTTACGGCATACCATAAAGTGGCCACACCTGCCAACTGGAAAAAAGGTGAAAATGTGGTAGTTAGTCCAGCCATCAGCACAGAAGATGCCAAAGGCATATTCTCTAAAGGTGTTGAAGAAGTAAAACCATATTTACGAATGACACCCGATCCTACGGCTTAAAGATTTTAAGTTTGAGTTGAAAAAACCTTGCAATCGACTGCAAGGTTTTTTTATTTCCCTCCAAAATGACTTTTTCCTTCAAGGAAATTAGATGACCGATAAAAAATGAAATTAAATATGGAGTAAACCTGTCATTCTAATTAACTTGTAGTAAGAAAATTCGCTTCTATGCCAGGTAAATCTAGATATTTAATAATCACCATTGTTTCTTCTTTTATGTTGATGGGATGCTATGAACTCAAGCATGTAACCGAGTTCACTGAAACTTCTATAGAGGCCCTTCAGTCGTATGAAACACTTCCTCAGAGTTTCAATCAAATATGTAAAGAAGATTGTCAATTAAAACATGTCGCTAAATTCAACATTCATAGTACACAGTGTGATTGTTCTCCAGAGGTAAAAGCTGACAGTATCACCAACATCATCTACTCCACTTCACTAGAATATTTAAACGGATTGCTGGCTGTAAGCGACAAACAATTGGCCAAATACCAAACGGCAGACCTGACGACAACCTTGAGTACGGGTAATTATGGCTCGCTGAAGCTCAATGAAAATGATGTAAAGGCATATTCAACGCTATCTAGCCTTTTACTGAGAACTTTCTCAGGAATCAACCAAAGAAAAAAAATAAAGAGCTACGTAATTGATGGCTATCAACCATTTCAACAACTATTGACCTTCTTGGAACTGAATGTTCACGGTAATATTTATGGCAAACTTGAAGTACAAAAACAAAGCATCAAGAACTTTTATTTTGACCATGTAAACAACAAAAACCTTTCTACTTACGAACGCACCAAATTTGCCGAAGACTATTTTAATGCATTGAATAATATAGAAGCGCAGCAAAAAGAGCTTGACGTTTTCTCAGAAATATTATTAGAAATAAAGGCCGGGCACACCCTTCTTTATGAACATGTCGAGGGCTTGAAAAACGATGAAGTAAAGAGTGGTCTGGCCCGGTTGGGCTCTAGACTGTCTTTAGCAGTAAGAATAATATCCAATTTAAATTAACAGCCATGGCAAACCTTACATCTGAACAAGTAAAACAGCTCGCAGACGATTTATTGCACATGACCAATGCTGTAGGTGATTATAGATATGAAAATTTTGATAACCTTACAGAAGATGAAAACTCAGAACTAAAAGAGCTTCACAACCAATTGCTAGGGCAAACCACTGAACTTTATACGAAATCGGCACTACTTGTTATGAACGATGTTGATGAAAGTCTGAACGCCATTAGAACAATTACAGAAAAGACTCAGAACTTATATAAAAATCTAGGTGTTGTTCAAAAAGCTATTGATTGGGCAGCTAGAATTTTGGGAATGGCATCGGCCATTATTAGTTTAGATACTGATAATATTGCATCATCGATAAAAAACCTGCTTACTTGAATATTTTTTTACAAAAATTTCGCCTTTGTAGGGTAGAATATTATAAACTCTTAAAATATAACTTACAAAAAATCACTCATTTAAATTAATAACAGTACATTTGCGCTTTAATTAATTTAATTTTTTATTATGAGTAAAGGAACAGTTAAGTTCTTCAATGATTCAAAGGGATACGGCTTTATCACTGAAGATGGTTCAAGCGAAGATCACTTTGTACACATTTCAGGACTTATCGACGAAATTCGTGAAGGTGATGTTGTAGAATTCGAACTACAACAGGGTAGAAAAGGACTGAACGCGGTTAATGTAAAGGTAGTAGACTAGGACGCATAACTCTTTTTATACAGTATTTGCCCCAACTTTTAGTTGGGGTTTTTTATTGATAATCAACGGATTAGTCATCTTTTTCATACATTTGCTTACGTTTCGACGCAACCCCACCTTACTTTATGCATCTACTGGTTAGATTGCAAATTTCCCCTTCATTATTAATTGAACGAACTATGGCTACTTTCTTTGGTATTCTGTTTCTATTGTTAATAGTAAACATCGTATTGTTTCTGGTTAGCACGGACAGGGCTAAAAAATCGTGATTGGGAGATTTTTCCGTTAAATCTTCTATCATTTATTAAGTTGGTTTTGCCGAAAGGCAACTACTTGAAAATTCTATTTTCTTAATTCGAAAACAAGTTCTTTACTCTAACAACTATAAATAAAAATGCCCCAAAATATTTTGGGGCATTTTTTATATCTACCATGTTAGGTTTACTTTACATCCATCAACTCAACATCAAAAAGCAAAGGCGCATTAGGTGGTATTACCCCCCCTGCCCCAGAACTGCCATATGCTAATTCAGAAGGGATAACAAATCTCGCCTTGTCACCAACCTGTAGTAGGCCTATACCTTCATCCCATCCAGATATAACTTGCCCAATACCCAGTTTAAAATCTATGGGCTGGTTTCTTTTGTAAGAAGAATCGAAAACTTGACCACTCATTAAAGAACCTTCGTAATGAACGGATACAGTTTTACCTTTCTCCGCTTTGGCACCGTTACCCTTTTGAATGATTTTATAACGAAGACCGCTATCGGTACTATCAAAACCGGCAGAAACCTTATCTAATTCTGCCGCCTGTCTTGCCTTCTCGTCAGCAATACGCTGTTCTCTAGAGCTTTGAAAGGTTTTAAAGGCCGTAACTGCGTTCCAGCTTTCAGCTTCATCGCCAACTCGAACGATTTCAAGTGATTCTATCGTGTCGCCCTGAGCAACTTCATCTACCACTTCTTGTCCACTTTCAACATGCCCAAAAACGGTGTGTTTATTATCCAACCATGGTGTAGGACCGTGAGTGATAAAAAACTGGCTTCCATTAGTACCCGGACCAGCATTAGCCATTGAAAGAACTCCAGGGCCGGAATGTTTTAGATCAGGATGAAACTCATCATCGAATTTGTAGCCGGCATCACCCGTACCCGTACCTAACGGACACCCGCCCTGAATCATAAAATCAGGAATTACTCTATGAAATTTTAAACCATCATAGTAAGGCTCGCCTTTAGATTTCACCTTATTATCTTGGTTACCCTCTGCCAAAGCAACAAAGTTACCTACCGTACCAGGGGTCTTATCATGGGTCAATTTAACGAGAATTTCTCCTTTTGAGGTATTGAATTTTGCGTATATACCGTCTTGCATTTTGCTCTAATTTAAATGAGCCGCAAAGATAATGATTTTAGTTCGTTTTGGTCACTTGTAGAAGGCCATAGCAAACCCTGCAAAAGAATTAGCCTTTAATTTTTGTACCAGGAATAATACCATATTTATCAAAGAGATAGACAAGACTTGCCATACTGGCCGCACCAAGTTCCAACTCTCTTTTATTTACATGTTCGAAGGTATCGTTCTCAGCATGATGATGATCAAAATAGCGCTGCGAATCAGGCCGCAAACCGGCCAAAACCATTTCATTATTCTTCAACGGACCGATATCAGCGCCGCTATATCCCTTTTCAAACAGGTGTATTAGATAAGGCTCAAAAAGTTTCTTCCATTCTTGCACCCTCTCCAAATTGGCTTCTGAACAATCGAATGAAAAACCTCTTGGCGTGAATCCGCCCGCATCGCTCTCTAAAGCGAATATGTGCCTTTCGTTTTTGCTTTGGGCCACTTCTGCGTATTTATTTCCTCCTCGCAATCCATTCTCCTCATTCATAAAGAGAACTACACGAATGGTTCTTTTGGGCCTATAACCTGTTTTCTTCAGCAATCGTAACACATCCATGCTTTGAACGCAACCGGCACCATCATCGTGGGATCCATCACCCAAATCCCAAGAATCTAAATGTCCGCCAACTACCATCACTTCATTAGGGAATTCACTTCCTTTTATTTCACCGATAACATTGAATGATTCTACATCTTCAAACTGCTTACAATTCTGCCTTAAATAAAATTTTGTTTCAGGATTAAGCTTTAAAGTGGTACTCAATATTTCAGCCCCGTTAGTACTTATTGCTGCTGCAGGAATACGGTCTGAAACCGGCAAGTCTTCGTAACTCATAGAGCCTGTATGCGGGTAATCGTCTAGACGAAGATTCATCGAACGAACCACTACACCGACCGCACCGAGCTTTGCAGCCTCTGCAGCACCGGCATATCTTTGATCGACGCAACCCGAATAGGCATCGAATGTACTAATCAGAGTAGGATCCATTGGTCTGTTGAAAAATACAATCTTGCCTTTGATTTTATCGGGATCCATCTTCTTAAGGTCTTCCAACCCCGTTACTTCAACCAAACCTGCTTTTAAACCTCCGATAGGCGTAGCCACTGAGCCACCTAGAGCACAAACTGGAACGTTAGTCGACAAACCCGGGGAAGTCTCGAAATAGGCGAATTCCGGTGTACCTCTCACCCATTTGGGCACCATCACCGGTTGAAGCCAAACCCGATCAAGGCCTAGAGAGTCTAACTGTGCCTTCGTATATTCTACAGCTTGTTGAGCCTGAACAGATCCGGATAGACGACCACCGATTTGATTTGACAAGTGGTTCAACCAATCATAGGCCTTACCCTCTGTTAAGGCGGTTTTAAATAATTTATCGATTTGTTCGGCGTCTGCAGATTGGGCCTGACCCAAGATCGACAAGCTTAAAAAAAGGATTAAGAAGGCTTTCTTCATTCTTTCTCGTTTTCTAACTGTTGTTTATAGGCATCTAAGTTAGCCTTAATTTTATCGTCGAGCTCGGGCTCTCTTATATCTTTGTATTTTTTTAACTCTTGCAATAATATGGAGGCAACACTTAACCTAGCGGCCTTTTTGTTATCTGCCGGTATAATATACCAAGGCGCATGAGCTTTTGAAGTACGGTTGATCGCATCTTCATAATACGTCTGATACTGATCCCATAATTTTCTTTCATCAAGGTCTCCAGGTGAAAATTTCCAATTTTTTCGTTTCAATGCCAACCTTCTCAAGAGACGTTGTCGCTGTTCTTCTTTGGATAGGTGAAGAAAAAATTTGAATACAATGGTACCGTTTTCCGCAATGTGTCTTTCAAAATCATTGATCTGCTCAAAACGTTTATCCCAAAAGGCATTATCGACATCTTCTACCGAATTAACATCAGGTAAAAGTTCGCCTAAAATATATTCAGGGTGAACCCTTGTGACCAGTACATTTTCGTAGTGGGTACGATTGAACACACCAAATTTGCCCCTTGCGGGCAAAGCAATATAATGCCGCCACAGATAATCATGTTTACGCTCTAATTCAGTGGGTACTTTAAAACTGTGTACTACCACACCTCTGGCATTGAAGTCTTTAAACACCTCTCTTATCAAACTATCCTTTCCTGCAGTATCCATTCCTTGCAAGCATACCAGAACACCGTACTTACCGTGGGCATAGAGTGTATCTTGAAATTCACCCAAGGCTTCTCTTACCTTTTCCAGTTCTTTCTTTAATTCTTTATCGGTGGCCCCGAAGTCTTCGTAAGTAGACTTTTGAGAGAGCTGCACGGCCTTCTCTGCCTTAAATGAGATGATTTTTGATGTATCCATAGGTGGAATATAAAATATAATGTCGTTGAAAGGCCAAAATCGTTAAAAAAAATGACGGTTTAACAATGAAATAGGGGCTTTCATCCAAAAACAGGCTTCCAGAGTGCCATCCATCGAAAAAAGTATGACGTAACGGTCTCACAATGTTAATTTTACACCGTAAAACGCCCAAATTTTACGACCGAATTATCTGGCTATGAAGCACCTAAAGTACATATTGTATCTGTTTACTATTGGTATATTATCTTCTTTCAATACCAACCAGTCATGCAATTATGCCAGCTCGAACATTAGTTATGTCAAGACCGAAATAGAAAAGGCTCTTGATATGAGTGATTTACAATTATCTCGTTTTCATACCTACAAGGCAATCAATGCCATAGAAAAAACGAAGCTTGATTTGGAAAAATGTGGCTGCGAATATGCCATCGACACTATCTCTGAAGGAAGCGAACATCTTAAACTAGCTACTAAGACATCAACATTGGCCAGTACCAATATTTTGCTCAACAAAGCGTTGGAGGAAACCAAATCGGCCCTAGAGTCTTTAGATGAGCATGAGGGTCACATAAGCGTTTATGGCAATGATCAGTTAAGCTTAAATACAGTGAATCCTCATGGAGAGAAAAAAATAACTTATGAACCACCCTCCGAAAAACTCTTAAGACAAAAGGTTGACTCTTCATTAGCGTCTTACCGTAAATCGTTGGACAAAGTTGTTTCTACAGTAAACTGTGTTGAAGCTAGAGCTTACGCCAATCGCATTTTCGAATTTTGCGAGCAGCAGTTACTTAAACCTAACCTTTCGGAAGGGAAAAAATACTATAATCTGAAAACCAAAGAAATAACCGCAGAGGCGTTGACCAAACTTGGTGAATGCGGCAAATAAGTCAATACCAGAATTTTATAGGAGGAGCTTATTTAGTTCTTATTTGCTGGCAAACAGTTTTACGTCTTCTTCGCTGACTTCTTTTCCTCCCAGTATGATAAGGCGCTCCACCACATTTCGAAGTTCCCTTATATTACCCGTCCAGTCATAACTCTTTAAGAGTTTTATCGCCTTTTCGGAAAAAGATTTAGCGCCTACCCCCTGCTCTTCTGAGATTTTTTTTGCAAAATGGTCAATTAGAAGTGGTATATCATCACGTCTATCATTTAATGCAGGCACTTTAATCAAAATTACGGCCAATCGATGATACAGATCTTCCCTGAAACGGTTTTCCTCAATTTCTTTCTTCAAGTCTTTGTTGGTTGCCGCCACGACCCGAACATCCACCTTAATATCTTTATCGGTACCTACCCTGCTAATTTTATTCTCTTGCAAAGCGCGCAATACCTTAGCTTGTGCAGAAAGACTCATATCCCCAATCTCATCAAGAAATATGGTTCCTTTGTTGGCAGCTTCAAATTTTCCGGCCCGATCTTTAACGGCCGAAGTAAAGGCCCCTTTAACATGACCGAAAAGTTCGCTTTCTATGAGCTCCGACGGAATTGCAGCACAGTTCACTTCTATGAATGGCGCCGAACTACGTTGGCTTTTTTGATGCAACCAGTGGGCCACCAATTCTTTTCCGGTACCGTTTGAGCCAGTAATCAGCACCCTAGCATCGGTCGGTGCCACCTTTTCAATCATATCCTTTATGGCCGAAATTTCAACACTATCGCCCACCATTTCGTAGTTTTTACCCACCTTCTTTTTAAGGATGCGGTTTTCTGCCACTAGCTCTTTTCTATCAAGAGCGTTGCGAACGGTGGTTAACAGTCTGTTTAAATCTGGTGGTTTTGAAATATAATCGAATGCGCCTAACCGCATTGTATTGACTGCGGTATCTAAATCTCCATGACCCGAAATCATGATAAAAGGAACTTCGGCCTTGATTTTTTTTGCCGCCTGAAGCACCTCGACTCCATCCATTTTTGGCATCTTTATATCACAAAGCACCAAATCATAATCATTATTCTTAATGGCTTCCAGACCTTTTAAGCCATCTTCGGCTTCGTCTAATTGGTACGAGTCACTTTCTTCAGACAATATTTTAATTAAAACGCGCCTAATCGCCGCCTCATCTTCAATTACCAGTATTTTGGACATATTTCTTGAGATTTCAATCTATCTATTATTGCTATCGTAAGATACAAGTACCATGCAAGACATGGAAAGTTTTAACGTCTTTTTAGATGTTTCTTTATACCACTCACGCTTTTTTAGTTTCCATTGCTTCCAGTCAGACTATATACCGATTCGAAAGCCAGTACGTAAATAAAAACTAGGGTCATCGTTCAAGGTGAAAATATCGTTTCGCTCTTCATCGCGCAAAACACCATCTTGAAAAACGGTGTGACCCACATACCCATACAAGAAGGTGCTTTTAGCCAACTTGTATTGGTAACCAAAAGTAATCAGGCCAGCAGAGGATGACACTGAAGATGCTGTCACTGTATTGGGCAAAACAATATTGCTTTGAAGATTCACGTAATAACCATCAAAAATGAACTCACCTTGAAATTGATGTTTTTCACTTAAATGGTACTTGAGTGCCGTTTTGGGAATTCCCACTACATAACTCCAGTCTGGTCTAAAACGTTTTTCATAATAAACTATAGGTAAGGGTATGCGCAGTGCCACAGTAGAATTATAGGCAATACCCAAAACAAGTTTCATGGGCTTTTCAACACTTTTCTTCTCCTTCAGAAAACCAACGGTAGCATTAACCGAAAAATCTCCATTTTCGAGAGGGTCCGTTAGCGTTGATGCTAAACGTGGTGTTAAAACCCCAATAAATCTCCATTCAGGTTTGAACTGTAATACATATGCCATATTCAGATCAAGCACGTGAAACTGCTTCAATCCTGCACTACTAAAGGGCAGTTCTCTTTGCAAATCATAGGCCAACCGATTGTACTCACTACCGATGACAATGTTGTTGGAATCACCCACCGAAATAGGGAAATTCACCAACAACTTGACTCTCGAAAGTTGCGCATCAGATTTGTTTTTGGGCATGAGCATGTATTCTGCTCTAATTACATCGGGGGTTTGGGCCAGTATCGTGAAAAGGCCACTTAAAAAGCCGATTACAGTGAGAAGACTTTTTCTATTGGTCATTACGTTTCGCCGTATCTTCTACAGCTTTATGTTGAAAAGGGGCATGTTGATATATATGAACATCGCGTTGCGGAAATGGTATCGAAATGTTATGCTCTCTAAATTTGGCATCAATTTTATATCTCATTTCGCTTTTAACGCGAGGATCGGTAAAACTGTCCGAAATAAAAAAATGTACTGAAAACATTAGAGCGGAATCTCCAAAATCATCGAACAGAACGAAAGGTTTTGGATTTTTCATAAGCCCTTTTTGTTCTTCCGCTATCTCTTCTAGAATCTTCGTTACCAAATTTACATCACTACCATAAGCGACACCCACTACCACTTTTTCACGTGTAGTTTTATGGTTTTGGGTATAGTTATAGATAATATCACTAATAAAATGATGGTTCGGTATAATAATCACTTTATCATCACGGGTAATCGCCCTTGTTGTACGAAGTTTTATCTCATAAACCTTACCGACCTTACCATCAACTTCAATAATATCCCCCACATGCAATGATTTATCGAGAATTATGAATATGCCGCCAATGATATCTTGAAAAAGTTCTTGCAAGGCGAGCCCCAGACCTACGAACAAGGCAGCAGAAGCAGTGAGCACCAAGGTAATATTAATACCGGCTGCACTCATCGTAAACAATATGACTATGACATAAACTACATATCTGATGAACTTGAAAACACTAATGAACTTGAGGCGATCATCATTTTCCATACGGCGCGTCAAGAGAGAGCGCAGCCACTTAAGTATAAATGTGGTCAAGATCAATGCAAGGGAAAGAACTATCAGCAGACCGATAGTAATTTCTATTCTTTGGTCGCCTTTGCCATAACCGATTCCAAGCTGCAAAAATTCTTTTATAGCACCCCAGATATCTTGCTCTATGACCTCAACAACCTTATTAGGTTCTTCTTGATACATGCTAATCATACTTCAGCCACTTGAAAAGTTCTTTATAGGTAGGTTTTTTTCCGTACATCAAAATACCCACCCTATAAATTTTGGCAGCTAACCAAACGATACCTATAAAAGTACCGAATAATAGCAGTATTGAAACAACTAGTTCCCAAATTGGCACACCTCCCTCGCCAATACCGCCAGGTAATCTCATAAGCATTACAATCGGAGAAGTTAAGGGAAACAAAGAAAAGCCTACGGCAATCGGACCGTGTGGATTACTAAAAACAGAAAAGAAGCCAACATAAATGGCCAACATTAATGGCAATATAATGGGAAAAATAAACTGTTGGGTATCCGTTTCATTATCAACGGCCGCACCAATAGCGGCATAAATGGAGCTGTAAATCAAATAACCCAACAAGAAATAAACCAAAAAGAAGCCAATTAACATTACCCAAGGTATACTCAATAATTCTTGAGCGTATAACCGCATCGTCTGGTCGGCCACAGGTATGGGAGGAGCCATATTGGCACCCATTTGATCCTGTATATGGGCACTTGTATTCAAAACCGCAGGATCAATATCAAAAAAAGCGAAAGCTACCAACAGTAAAAGCGATGCAGAGACCAGCCAAATGGCAAACTGTGTGATACCAGCCAATGAAGTACCAATAATTTTGCCCAACATGAGTTGAAAGGGCTTGACAGAAGAGATAATAACCTCTATAATTCTACTTGTTTTTTCCTCTATAACACTGCGCATGACGAACCCGCCATAAATGATGATAAACATCATAATCAAGTAACCGAACCCACCGCCGATAAATGCTTTGATTTCGTTGATGCCCTTGATATTTGTTTGTCCGTCAAAAGTTGCGGTATGTATATCAAAATTGGTGTCGACAGTTTCGAATTCTGAAGCGGAGACCCCTAATTCAAGAAGACGTTGCTGCCTGAGCCTCTCTTGAAAAACTCCTTCAATTTTATCGATTATTGCGGTACTGGGCGCTTCTTTGGTATATAAAAAAGACCTACTGCAGACCTTTTCCAAATTGATTTCATCAGGTATGTACAATAGCCCATAGAAACCTAGACCGGAAACGGAATCCTTGGCGTGTTCCAAAGAAATATCATCAAATTGTAAATAGGAAGTGCTTTCTGTATTTACAAATTCGTTCGAAAAGAAGTCGCTCTCATTCAAAATACCTATCACCCGATGTTCGTTGTCATTGACCTGTGTTAGGTAAGCTATCAGGACCACCATGCCTACCATTAAGATAGGGCTCAAAAAAGTCATGATTACAAATGATTTATTACGCACCTTGGCCAAGTATTCGCGTCTAATGATCAATAATAGCTTATTCATGGCTCTTTACTTTGAACTGTCTGAATGAATATTTCACTGGTGGAAGGAATGGTCTCTACGAACCTGTTCACATTGGCTTTCGACGAAAGATAAACCAACACGTTTCTCGAATCGCTATTGGGCAACTGTAATGTAAAATCGAGTTGAGATTCTGCTGCATCGTACGAAGAAGAAGAAATATCGAATTTATCGGCAAGTTCTTTAAGAATCATATCAGCCGAATCGGTCTGAAGCCCTACTTTGAAAATATTGTTCTTGTAAGCTTTCTTGATATCTGAAAG
Organism: Euzebyella marina; assembly: GCF_003687485.1. GTDB lineage: Bacteria > Bacteroidota > Bacteroidia > Flavobacteriales > Flavobacteriaceae > Euzebyella > Euzebyella marina. Next base: position 3,752,691 of record NZ_CP032050.1, read on the forward strand.
TTTACCATCCAAAACCTTTTTTGAGCGGTGAATTAAGGCTATATGCTCGCATAGTTCTTCAACCGACTCCATTCGGTGTGTAGAGAATATAATTGAAGTGCCTTGCTCCTTAAGGTTAAGAATTTCGTCTTTGATAATGTTGGCATTAATTGGGTCAAACCCACTGAAGGGTTCGTCAAAAATAAGCAGTTTGGGCTCGTGTAAAACGGTTACTATGAACTGCACCTTCTGTGCCATCCCCTTGGAGAGCTCTTGTATTTTTTTGTTCCACCACTTTCCTATATCAAGTCTTTCAAACCAATATTCAAGCCGCTTCTTAGCTTCTGCCTTGCTGAGACCCTTGAGCTGAGCCAAGTAAAGAGCCTGTTCACCGACCTTCATGCTTTTGTACAGACCTCTCTCTTCCGGCAAATAACCTATTTGGGCGATATGCTCAGAGCGTAAAGGTTCGCCATCGAACAGTACTTCACCTTTATCGGGATATGTGATTTGATTGATAATTCTTATAAGAGTAGTCTTACCCGCACCATTTGGCCCTAATAATCCGTAGATACTGTTTTTAGGTATTTCTAAAGAAACATGGTCTAAAGCCGTATGTTCGCCATATTTTTTGGTGACTTCTTTAGTGACCAAAATATTGTTCATGCACACAATTTTGTCAAAGATATAGAAAAAGAACCGTCAGGCGGCGTTCAAAAATAATCTATGTTTTTAGGGAATGGATTTCAAAAACACCAAGCCCCATAAAAACAAAACCCACCCTTAAATGCATTTAAGGATGGGAAAAAAATTGCTATGAAAAAGAAAATTTATATTGGTTTCCCAATATTAACCAAATATACGTTTTTTATTTAAAAACCAAAGTTTTTGGCTTATGAGAACATATCTTTCACTTTTTCAAAGAAAGATTTATCTGATTTCTCAGGTTTTGGGTCGAAATTTTCATTTCCTTGCATTCGTTCAAAAAACTCCCGCTGTTCTTTATTGAGCTCTTTCGGCGTCCATACGTTTACGTGAACCAGAAGATCCCCGTTGCCATATCCATTTAAGCTTGAAATACCTTTTCCTCTTAGGCGTAGAATCTTGCCTGACTGAATGCCAGGTTCCAACTTGATTCGAACTTTGCCCCCAACGGCATCTATCTCTTTTGAAGTACCGAGAACGGCTTCAGAAATACTAATATAAAGATCATAGTGAAGGTTGTCACCTTCTCTCTTTAAAGTAGCATGTTCTTCTGTTTCAATGGCCACCAACAAATCACCAGCCACACCGTTACCGGGAGCGTCGTTACCTTTTCCGGGTACTTTAAGTTGCATACCGTCTTCTACCCCGGCAGGAATCTTTATGGAAACCGTCTCTTCTTGAATTTTCAGACCTTGTGCATCGGCATCACTTGGTTTTTTATCTAAAACCTGCCCACTACCGCTACAAGAACTACAGGTAGTTGCGGTCTGCATTCTACCCAAAATGGTATTGGTAATTTTTGTTACCTGACCACGGCCGCCACAAGTGCCACAGGTTTTATAGGTAACCCCATCTGCCTGTATCTTTCGACGCACCTTTACTTTCTTCTCTACACCATTGGCCACCTCTTCTAAAGTAAGTTTTACCCTGATGCGCAAGTTGCTTCCCTTAGCTCTTCGTTGACCTCCTCCGAAGCCGCCGAAACCGCCGAAACCACCGCCTCCACCAAAGGCGCTACCGAAAATATCGCCGAATTGGCTAAAGATATCATCCATGTTCATACCTCCGCCACCGAAGCCACCGGCACCCTCGAATGCAGCATGGCCGAACTGGTCGTACCTCGCCTTCTTATCAGGGTTACTTAAAACCTCATATGCTTCGGCAGATTTTTTGAACATCTCTTCAGCCTTTGAATCACCTGGATTTTTGTCAGGGTGATATTTCAAGGCCATTTTTCGATATGCCTTTTTTATTTCTGCAGCAGTGGCACTTTTGCTCACGCCCAATACGTCATAATAATCTTCCTTCATACTATATCTTAGTTACCCACGACTACTTTGGGGTGACGAATGATTCTCTCTCCTAATTTATACCCCTTCTCGACCACGTCTATCAATTTACCCTTCAGCTTTTTATCAGGTGCAGGTATTTGGGTTATGGCATCGTGAACTTCGGCATCAAATGTATCGCCTTGGTTCGCCTCTACCTCTTCAAGACCTTTTGATTTCAGTGTTTCACGAAATTTGACCCGAATCAACTCAACGCCTTTGAACATTTCTTTGTCTTCAGACTTGGCCAATTCTTTTAAAGCCCTATCAAAATCATCAAGTACCGGTAGCATAGAAACCATAATTTCTTGACCAGCAGTCTTGAACATCTCCATACGTTCTTTAGAGGTTCTCTTCTTGAAATTTTCGAACTCGGCGAACAAACGTAAAAACTTGTCTTTTTCTTTTGCCAAGTCTTCCCTTAGCTGATCTTCAACGCTTAACTCAGCTTCAGCTGCGTTCTCTTCTTCATTAATCTCATTATCAGCTGCTTCTTGACGTTGCTCATCGTCCAATACCTCTTCAAAGTCTTCAGTGATATCTTTATCGCTCATATATGCTTGAATTATTTTTCTCCATTTCGAAGTGGCAAAAGTACTGCCATTTCTTGAAAAATGTCAAAATGTCACCAAAAAGAGGTTGAAAGACACATTATTACAGGTAGCGAAAAAAATGGGGACAAAAAAAATTCCACCGAAGGTGGAATCATAAATAATTTACAGAACAAGTATTACTAGGAAATGTATTCGTTCTTATAACTAATTTTCGAGGTCTTTCCATCTATTTCATGCCCGTAAATATCACTCAAAGCACTGCAGATGTTGCTAAAATGAAACTGAAAACCTTCTTCTTCAATTTTCTTACTACTAACCCTTTGGCTAGCAAAAAGAAGGTACGACATTTCACCCAGAACCATATTCATTACAAACCTTGGTATGTTCGGCAACAATAATGGTTTCTTGAAAACTTGGGCAATTTTATCGACTAATTTTGAATTACAAACTGGATTAGGTGCTACACCGTTAAAAACACCTTCCAACTGGTTTTCAACCACAAATAGAAATATTCTTGCCAAATCGGAAACATGGATCCACGATTGCCATTGGTTACCAGACCCAAATGCAGCACCCACATAGTTCTTTATCGGTTTTGTCATTTGCGGTAACGCCCCACCCTTTGCGGAAAGTACCAAGCCTATTCTCACCTTGGAAACCGGAAACCGGAAAAATCGGAACTTATCGGCCTCTTTTTCCCAAACCGAAGCAACTTCACCTAGAAAGCTGTCATCGACAAGCTGGTCTTCTTCTGTATAATAATTGGATAACGAATCAGGGTATATACCCACGGCGGAAGCAGTTACAAAAGCTTCGATAGTATCTGACTTAGAGTCTTTTATGCCCTTATAAAGGGTTCTTAATGAATGGACGCGACTCGACAATATTATCTTTTTGTATTTAGGGGTCCACCTATTGGAGATAGTGGCCCCAGCCAAGTTGATAATGGCATGAACACCTTCAAAACAATTCAGATCGATTTGACCAGTACTTGGATTCCAATAAAAACCTTGGTACTCCTGTTTGGAGACTATTTTATCTTTGCTTGTTGTTAAGTAATTCACAGCAATGTTTCGCTCGTGACATTGCTTAACGATTTCCCTACCCACAAGCCCTGTTGCACCTGTAATCAGTATTCTCATGTATCAAAGATAAAAGATTGCCAGATTCACTGACACACCTTTAATTTCGATTTAACACTAATGATTAAGGCTATGTTAAAAACAGGATGTAAATTCCTATTTGTTAACATTTTAGGTAGTTATCAAGGCGCTTTTTTAGCTCGCAACATTTCTCTTTTTCCAGGCGGCCCCGGTAGTCGTTCGACCTCAAAACCGACCGCTTGCATCGCTCTTCTAACACTTCCTTTGGCGGCATAGGTCACTAGAATTCCTTCACCTTTTAATGCCCGGAACATAATAGAAAATATTTCCTCCGTCCATAACTCCGGTTGCACCCTAGCCCCAAAAGCATCGAAGTAGATTAAATTAAATCTATCCGAAGCATCTATGGAAAGAAAATCGATTTGCTTTTTTGTCAGCTTAAATTTATCGGAGATACTGAGCTCCTCTTCCCACTTACCTTCATGCATTTGAAGAAAACGCTGGTTTTCGTCTGTGGCGTTTAATTGCTCGGCATGATCTAAAAGATTGACCTCCTCCATTGAAACAGGAAATTTCTCTACCCCGCAATAATCAATAATACTGTTTTGCTTTTCACCTTCGAGATAGGTAATAAATGCGTTCAGGCCGGTGCCGAAACCTATTTCAAGTATGCTTATTTCATCATTGTCAAACAACGAAAGGCCATGTTTGATAAAAACATGATAGGCCTCTTGAACAGCACCGTGTTTTGAATGATATTGTTCGTTCCATTCAGTTATTTGAATGGTTTTAGAACCATCGCCCGTAGTAATGACTTTTCTTTCCAAAAAAATATAGATTATGGTAGTGCCCTAACCTATTATTTAGACATTAGAACACCGTCGGCTTCAAAACCGAATATTTTTTTCGGCTCTTTTATTTTAGCTATTTCCGATTCTGACATACCCGCATCTTTAGCATAGTGTTTTTGGTCGTCAACACTCATCGCCTCTACAAACGCGGTACCATTGACGATTACTTCCTTTCCTACTACATCAAAAGGCATGAAAAAGCCATAATCTTTAAATCGAACCATAGTTTCGTTACCGTCCTGTAGTTGAAGTTTCATCCAGCAACCTTTAACCCTACAGACGTCGGTAACGGTAGCCTTCATCTTTACCTGTAAAGAGTCGGCAGCGTTCATTCCGTTATATTTTTCGGTCATCTTTTCAGTAGACACATAACCAGAACCATTAAAGTCTTCGCCAAATACTTTATACTGTGTGCCATCGACCGAAGATTCTTTCTGGTTTTCCTGTGCTAAGCACCCAAAAGACAACACAAAAAAGACAAGTAATATGTTAAATCTTTTCATATACCATAAAAATTAGATTACCAATACAAAACTGGTGATTTTTACATGAAGATTGAAGAATGATTGCAATTAAAATTGGTATTTTTATTCTTTAAAATTTGAAACTATGAGTACAACCATGCAAAAAATCGGCATCGAGAAGGTAAAGCATTCTAAAATTGACCAAGTGGATTTTGATAATCTATCTTTTGGCAGTGTGTTTACCGATCATATGCTGGTATGCGATTATAAGGATGGAGCATGGGAAACACCAAAGATTACGCCCTATCAACCTATAACGTTAGATCCCTCATCTAAGATATTCCATTACGGCCAATCGATTTTCGAGGGAATGAAGGCCTATAAAGATACCGAAAACAAGGTATGGCTCTTTAGACCACTGGACAACTTTAAACGTTTGAATATTTCGGCCAAACGTATGGCCATACCTGAGATACCGGAAGAATACTTCATGGAAGGCTTGAAAGCGTTGGTAGAGGTAGACAAAAACTGGATACCTCAAAAAGATGGCAGCTCTTTATACATTAGACCTTTTGTTTTTGCGTCAGGGAAAGGCTTTCATGCCTCACCGGCCAATGAATACAAATTCTTAATCTGTTTAGCACCCTCAGGTTCTTACTTTTCAGGCAAAGTAAAAGTCTTAATAGAAGAGACCTATTCAAGGTCGGCCAATGGCGGTGTTGGTTATGCAAAGGCTGGTGGAAATTACGCCGGTCAATTTTACCCTACGCAATTAGCGGCCGAAAAAGGGTACAGCCAAGTCATCTGGACAGACGATAACAATCACGAATACATCGAAGAGGCAGGTGCCATGAACATATTCGTGAGAATAAACGACACCTTGATTACGGGCCCTACCAGTGACCGTATATTAGACGGTATCACACGAAAAAGTATTCTTCAAATTGCCGAAGACGAAGGTATTGCAACAGAAGTGAGAAAGATTACGGTTACCGAAGTTGTTGAAGCAGCTAAAAACGGCAGCTTAAAAGAAATGTTCGGGGCCGGTACAGCCGCGGTCATTTCGCCCATCGCTACTTTTGGTTTTAGAGATGTCGATTACGATTTACCTGAACTTAAAGATAGCTTTGCAACAAGACTGAAAAAAAGAATAACCGATATTCAGTTCAATAGAGCTGAAGACCCTTTTGGATGGCGTCTTGAGGTTTAAGACCAATTTTCTTAAAACATAAAAAGGGCGGGCAACTTAAAAGTTGCCCGCCCTTTTTGTACTCACTATTTTCTATTATTCTTCCAAGATTTTAGAAATATCAGGTTTAAAGTAATTAGGGCCTTTCAAGACTTTACCATCTTCTCTGTAAATTGGCTTACCGTCAGCGCCCAATTTACTCATATTACTACGCTGTATCTCTTCAAAAACCTCTTCTATTTTATACTGCATACCATGTTCCAAAATAGTTCCACATAAGATATACAGCATATCGCCCAACGCATCGGCCACCTCGACCAAATCATCATTAGAAGCGGCTTCGAGGTATTCTTTGTTTTCTTCGTCCATCAAATTAAATCGAAGCTTGTTTTTGGCCGCTCCTAAATCGGCTTTCATAGTTTCAGAAACGCCAAGGCCAAATGACTTGTGAAATAATTCGACGGCACTGATTTTATTTTTCATCTATATAATATTTAAAGAAGGTTAGCTATTGAACAGACTAAGGCTTAATTTTGCGCCAAAATAAAGAATATGTTCAGCACGGGACAAATTATCTTTGCTTCACTTTTTGCCATAGCTTTCGCAATCGTGGTAATTTTATCCTATAAAAAGGATAAAAAACTACATTCAAAGAACTACAAAGGTGTAAAATGGATTGCTTTAGGCTTTGCAGTTTTCGTAGGACTTTTATTCTTTATTAAGTTTTTCCTAAAAAATTAACAAATATTTTCTGTAGCACGCAAAAACACTTCTTACAGAAACCTAAAATCAATTTAATTACGTAAAGTATAACAAAAGGCGCATTTTTGCGTTTTATGAAAAAGGGGCAAACAAATGATGACATTTTTTACAATTTTATTGATCTTGATTGGGGCCAATGCCATATTTATGGTATTCAGTCTTAGTGGTGTTTCAGTTGGAGGTAAAAAAGAAACACAAGAAGAAGAAAAGGAGAACACCAACATCTATCCACTACGTTCTAGTTCAGAGAAGTTAAAAAAAGCTGTTTAACCTCCTTAAAACAGTTACGCTTACTGCGTTCTTATCATATTTAGATAGGATGGGCTTAACTGGTTCGGTTCTGTCTATACCCTACTATTTTCCGTATTTCATTCTTCGGGCAAAAATTATTTAAAAATTAAATGCTGCTGAACGCTTCATTGTGTATTTTGCATAAATGAAGCAACTATTACTTGTCTTTTTGGGAGGAGGAACCGGAAGCCTACTTAGGTATTTAATCTCAAAATCGTTTAACGGTTACTTTCAACACTTCTTTTTAGGCACTTTTATAGTCAATATTATTGGATGCCTACTTATTGGTCTTATTCTAGGCTATTCTTCTAAAGGCAATTTGATTGGTGAAAATCAACTTCTATTGCTCGCTACAGGTTTTTGTGGTGGCTTTACCACTTTCTCGACCTTTGCTTTTGAAAAACACTCTTTACTATCTTCGGGCGAACTACTCCATTTTGTAATCTACACAGGCTCAAGCATTCTTTTGGGCCTAGCTGCCGTGGCCATCGGCCTATGGATTTCAAAATTGTTATAAACATAACAATAACCTAACATTTGCGATTTTTTTAACGGAAAATCAAAAAAACCATTCAATCTCTCCATAATTTTCAAGGTTAGACTTGTTTCAACCCCTCATTTTCAATTTTCGTTCATTTTTTTTCAATTTCCACCAATCAAAAACTCATAATTATAATACTCAAATTATGCACCCCCAAAAAATATGGGGGTATAATTACAATAAACATAAAAATAGACTATATGACCCCCATTTTTTTAGGGTGTTAATTTTTTTAACATATATTTGGTTTGAATTCAATAATCAAATTATGAAACAAATCGAGGCAGTTATCAGAAAATCCAAGTTTGATGAAGTCAAAAAAGCGCTTCATGAAATCGAGGTCAATTTCTTTACATACTGGGATGTAACAGGAGTTGGAAATGAAAAACAAGGGCATGTCTACAGAGGTATATCCTACAGTACAAGTGACATACAGCGCAGGTACTTGTCCATAGTAGTATCCGATGAATTTTTAGAAAGGACGGTAAACAAACTTCTAGAGGTTGCCTATACAGGTAATGTAGGAGATGGTAAGATTTTCGTTTCAGAAGTAATCGAAGCTTACCGAATCAGAACAAAAGAGTCTGGTCAGGCCGGAATCAACTAATTACCAACCAATAAAACTTTAAGAAATGGACGCAGGATTATTTACAGCAAATAACGTATGGATGATGTTGGCTACCGCATTGGTATTCTTCATGCATACTGGTTTCGCCTTTTTGGAAATTGGCTTGACCCGACAAAAAAATACAATCAATATTCTTTTCAAGAATATTTTCATCATAACAGTAGGCCTTCTACTTTATTACGCTTGGGGTTTCAATATGATGTACCCTGGCTTTGAAGAAGGCTCTTCTGGCATCTTCGGTTTCGCAGGTTTTGGTATTGATGCCCCTGAAGGTGGTATGACACCTGACTATGCCGATGGTGGATACACTTGGTGGACAGACTTCTTGTTTCAAGGAATGTTCGCCGCTACCGCTGCAACAATCGTTTCAGGAGCCGTAGCCGAGCGTATCAAAATCGGTTCTTTCATGATTTTCACTGTAATCTACGTGGGTCTTGTTTACCCTATTGTAGGTGCATGGAAATGGGGAGGCGGTTTCTTGGATTCTTGGGGCTTCTACGATTTCGCAGGTTCTACCTTGGTTCACTCAGTGGGTGGATGGGCAGCTCTTGTAGCCATCTTCCTTTTGGGATCTAGAATTGGTAAATTCGGTGAAGACGGAAAGCCAAAAGCGATTCCTGGTCACAGCATTCCTTTGGCGACCGCAGGTGTTCTAATTCTTTGGTTGGGCTGGTTCGGCTTTAACGGTGGATCTGTACTTTCTGCCGACCCAGAATTGACTTCTTTAGTATTGGTAACAACTAGTTTGGCTGCTGCTGCTGGTGGTGTAGGTGCCTTTATCTTATCTACCATCATGTACAAAAATATGGACCTTACCATGTTCTTGAACGGTATTCTTGGTGGCCTTGTAGGTATTACTGCGGGTGCTGACCTAATGTCTCCGAATGAAGCGGTTATCATAGGTCTTTTAGCCGGTTTCATCATCGTACTTGGTGTAGCATTGATTGACAAACTTAAATTGGATGATCCAGTTGGTGCCGTAACAGTTCACTTGATAACTGGTATCTGGGGAACTTTGGCCGTAGGTCTTTTTGGAGATAAAGCCGGTGCAGGTCAGTTTATGACACAATTATATGGTGTACTTATCGTAGGTGCATTCTGCGTAGTGTCTGCCTTCATCATTCTAGGTGCACTAAAAGCCATCATGGGTCTTAGGGTCTCTAAAGAAGAAGAGGTTGAAGGACTTGACATTCACGAACACGGAATGGATGCATACCCTGATTTCACCAATGACTAATCCCAATATTTAAAAAGAAACGGAGCGTTCTGCCAAACGCTCCGTTCAATATAACCCTCTCAACAAATAAACCTGTTCTTGAACTCGCAGGTTACTCACTTAATAATCCCGATTAGGGATAACTAAAATTGAAACAAATGAAAGCGATTATAAATACAAAGTACATAAAAAATATCTTCTTATTCACGGTATTGTTTTGTTCAGCTACTATTGCAGTGGCTCAAGATGATGAAGAAGAAGGTTCTAAATTTTCATTTAGCGGGTCTATCGATGCCTATTACAGAGCGAACTTAAATGCCCCAAATGGACAAGATGCACAAGCACCTGGTTCTTCTTTTGCCAACCTTCCTGGTTTTGCATTAGGTATGGCCAATGTGATTGGAGCCTATGAAGGTGAAAAAGTTGGTTTCGTAGCCGACTTGGTTTTTGGTCCTAGAGGTACTGATGCCATCTTTGCTTCTCCAATGTATTCTGCAACCGGAAATATTGTGAACCAATTATATGCGTATTGGAATGTTTCTGATGCTGTAACCCTAACTTTTGGTAATTTCAATACTTTCTTGGGTTACGAGGTAATCTCACCTGTAGCCAACTTTAACTACAGTACTTCTTACCTTTTCTCTTACGGCCCGTTCTCGCATACTGGTTTAAAAGCTGACTTTGCGTTATCTGATGACTTCAGCTTAATGTTAGCTGTAATGAACCCAACTGACTTAACTGAGTTCAACCCAACCGGTCAATATGCTTGGGGTGCTCAATTGGGCTATAGTGGACAATACTTGAACCTTTTAATAGACAACGGTTCTTACGAAGTGGATTTCACTGGTGGTTTTGATTTGTCTGACACTTTCTTCCTAGGATTGAACGCCGCTTATTTTGACGGTGATGAAGAAGATGGTGTTGGTAGTTTTGCCGGTGTTGCGGTTTACCCACAATTGGCAACTTCAGATAACTTCACCATAGGTCTTAGAGGTGAATATTTCGCAGAAACTGATTTCTTTGGAGCAATTGGTGATGAGTTTGATGCTGACGGAGATGCTAGTGTATTTGCTGTAACCTTAACTGGAAGCGCTACAATTGGTGATTTGATGATTAAACCAGAATTGAGATTGGATAGCGCTTCTGAAGAAGTGTTTATAGATTCAGATGGAAACCCAATGGGAGGATTGACTTCCTTTGTATTGGCTGCCATCTACTCTTTCTAAAATGAATTGGATTGATTGAGTGTTTATAGTTTTAAGTTGTACAAAAGTTCCGTTCAGTATTTGAACGGAACTTTTATTTTGTCTCATCTTCAAAGGCCATCACTCCTGCCACAACTCTAGTTTCTAAAGCGTTTACGCTAGGCACTATCGGGCATGAGTACTTTTTATTATAAGCACAGTAGGGGTTGTAAGCCTTATTAAAATCGATAGTAATCTTATCGCCTAAAGGTATTCTCAAATCAATATAGCGCCCGCCAGTGTACGTCTCTTTTCCATTGGTAAGGTCTGTAAAAGGTAAAAATAGGTAATCTTCATACCCTTCCTCAAGCATCAATTCCTCGTTCTGGTAAATCTCTAGCTGCCACTTTTGACCATTCAAATTAAAGTGAGCGATACCATAAACTACCTCTTTCGACTTTCTGTCCGTAGTGGTGGGCATAAGAAACGGTAGTGCTTCAGGGGTTCTCAAAAATTGGGCCTCAACCACATAGGCCGTATCCGGTTCAAAAAACTTTAAACTCTCAAAATTCTTTCGATATCTATCGGGTAGTGGCGATGTCTCGGGGTTTTTAAACTCTTTGTTCAGTTCTTGCTGAAATTTTAAAATTTCGTTCAACTCATCCGAACTGGTAATGCCAACCTGCTTTGATTGCTCGTCGTGATATTTTTTATCAGTCTTACAGGCCAAAACGACCATAAGCGAAGCCAAAATTATTTTTTTCATAACCTCAAATTCTTCATTTTTCAAAAATACAACATAAAGCATTTTTCGCTAGCTTTGTTCAAAACCGAAACAGTGATGACTATTTCAATTAACAAACAAGTGTATTCTCTCCTAAATCATAGGGGCAGGCGAAGCTGTTTTTAAATTGATGAAAAAACAACATATGTAAAGCCTGGCCCTAGAGCCGGGCTTTTTGTTTTTACCTATTCAAGACCAACCATGAAAAAAATTTTAAATTCTTATCTATCATCTTTTGCAGGCCTTTCTAGCGAAGTTTGGTGGCTAGCACTCATTACATTGATCAATCGAGCAGGCACCATGGTTATTCCTTTCTTATCACTATATCTTACCCAAAATCTAGGCTTTACATTAGAGAATGTTGGCACAATAATGACCAGCTTTGGCTTAGGATCTTTATTCGGGGCATGGGCCGGTGGAAAGCTTACCGATAAAATCGGATATTATCAAACCATGGTAGGCAGCTTATTTCTCACGGGAATTCTTTTTATTTCAGTTCAATTCTTAGAAGGTCTTTGGCCTATCTGTATCGGCATATTTCTCTTGATGACAGTTGCCGATGCCTTTAGACCAGCTTCATACGTAGCCCTGAGCGCTTATAGCAAACCAGAAAATAAAACACGTTCGGTCACCTTGATCAGGCTTGCCATCAATCTTGGATTTTCAGCGGGTCCTGCACTAGGCGGTATTCTGATTTCTTCAGTAGGCTATGGCGGGTTATTCTACGCAGATGGCGGTACATGTATTTTAGCCAGCATTCTGCTACTGGCGGTCTTGAACCCAAAAAGAGCGAAGGTAACGGATACCTTAAAAATAGTTGAAAATCCGAAGTCAGCTTATTTTGATGGGCCATACATCCTATTTATCATCTGTATGATAATGGTCAGTTTCGCTTTTGTTCAATACTTTTCTACCGTACCCATATTTTACAAAGAGGTGCATTCACTTTCTGAACTGGAAATAGGCATTCTTATGGCACTGAACGGTTTCACCATTTTTCTGCTAGAGATGCCTCTTATAAAATTCATGGAGAGCAAAGCCTTTTCGCAATTGACGAATGTACTTTTCGGCCTTGCTTTGATCGGATTGAGTTTTTTTGTCCTGAACCTATTTGAGAACTCGTCAATTCTGGTAGCCGGAATGTTACTGATGACTTTTGGTGAAATGATAGCGTTTCCCTTCTCAAATGCCTTTGCCATGAAAAGAGCTACAAGAGGAAAGCAAGGTGAGTATTTGGCTCTCTATACCATTGCATTCTCTATTGCCCACGTATTTGCCCATAATTTAGGAATGAAATCTATAGCCAAATTTGGGTTTCAAACAACTTGGTATACCATATGTATAGTTTGTGTCGTAGGTATCGGTCTTTTGGCCGCTTTAAACAAAAGCTTGAACCGAAAGAAAGCTATTCTTGAATGATTTCGTATCGTGCATTTTTTAGATATCGTTCAACAAGTTCATTGAACTCTGGGGTAATTCTTAATAACGCTGTATTATCTAAGTTATATAATCGGGCCTTATCGACATACCCCCTTTTTAAGAGCTCTTCAAGATAAAATAGAGCCGCCCCGTAATCATCTAATTCTGAACTTAAGGAAATGACCTGCAGATAAGCATCGTGACCTTCAGGTTGTAATATGGTCTTCAACATATACAGAAAATTCAAACCTTCGACATCTTTCGTCTTAGCATCTTTGACCATGTCTATATTATCTGCCAAAAGGGCATTAACATACCCTTCAAGCCTAAACCCCATCTGGTTGATAAGTACATCCGGGTTTTTTTTGAATTTTTGAATTTCTTCGGTCTGATACTTCCACCATCCCAAATTATTATAATTGTAGGTTAGCAAGTCTTCCTCCATATAATAGGCGTAGTCTTCTCTCAAAAATTGTTCTTTAAGAAAATTATTGGTCTGGCTTCTATTGGCAACCTTAAAACGACTGGTCTTGCGCAGCACCTTCCTACTGTCCTTTACAGAGTCAATGGTTCTAAAAGGACTATAAATTTCCATCATTTCAGAAAGCTTCGATTCAGCAAGAAGCGGTCTGTTAGCAGATACGTAAGTACTTACACTTGCTAAGTCTTTTCGATAATTTTGATTGACAAATTCATCATCCTTATCAATAAATCCCTTCGCCATGGCATTCATGGTCAGGATGCCAAGGGCGTCTGAGAGTAACTCGCTCGGGGGCCACTCATGCCCCCCTTCAAAGGCCAAGATTTGGTTGGGAAACCTCATACGGTTCAAAGTCGACTCCACCTGCTGCACGTCCATGTAATTATAGTCGGCGTTTCCGACAATATTTATGAACCGATACGGATTTTTACTTGTAAGTATTTCGGTATTCGCCAATGAAGTGCCACAGGCCACCACCCCGGTAATAGACTTTAAAAATGTAGGAACCAAAGTCGCATACTTGCCACCGCTACCAAACCCGGCGGCATAAATTTGATTCTGATGAATGGGCAGTATTGTAACCACCGTATTAAACATTCGCTGAGTGGCCAGGACATTATCGGATATAGAAAGTGTATCTGAAAGATTATTAGGGGCCGCAAGAATATAACCATGTTCTTCAGCGGCATCTTTGAACATTCGAAGAGACCGGCTTCCCCTGCCCTGCATATCAAATACGAACGCTACTGGCCATGGCCGGTCAATTTCAAAATCGGTCGGCAAATACAGCGAATAGCTTTCGGTGATGGAATCGTTTACTACCAGTGAATCTATAATGATGCCTTTTTTCAAGACTATCTTTTGTGAATAACAAGTGATGGCAAAGCCAAGGGCCAAGACGGTAAGTATTTGCTTCATAACTTTATTTCATCAAAAATCTAGCCAAAGTTCGATAAGTTTCGTGCTTGAAAAGCTAAGAAAAGATAATCGAATTTTGACCTATAAAATTAAAGACGTTCAGAAAATTTTAGTTTTGCCAATTGCTGATAGGGGCATTATTGACCACATTAGATAGCACAATATGGGTTCGGGTCTCACCATATTGAATGAGCTTATCGATAAACTTTTCTAGGTGAAATTGATCCTTAAGAACAACCTCCATAACAATGTTCTCATTGCCCGTGATACGATAGCAATTAACCACCTCTTTAAACGATTTTACTATTTCAAGAAATGGTTTTAACTTACCCATAAAAGCCCTTAAGGTTATGATTGCTTTAAGTTGATGGCCCGTAAGGGCATGCGATACTTTAGTACGATAACCTTCAATAACTCCAAGGTCTTCCATCTTCTTGACCCGTTCGGCAACAGCAGGAGGAGTAAGGCCTACTGTGCGACCAATATTGGCAAAGCTTTCGCGGGCATTATTCTGTAGGCATTGGAGTATTTTCCAATTTAAATCATCCAACTTTAGATTTGAATCCATAATTCAAAAATAATTTATTTTCAAAAGACAATAACATTTTTCCTTTTCGATTACAAAGACAAATATAGCTATCTGGCAGTAATTTTATAGTAGTTATTGCTACTGAAAGAAAATGTCTTACGATAAGTTAAAATCGTTGCCTGTTTACCGAAAGTCTCTGGAACTGTGCTACATAAGCAGAGAGATTGCATCATACGTAACATTCAATAAAGATTTATTAAAATTATATCAATCGAACAGTCTTCGAGATATTATTGCCGACTCTCTATTGACAGATGCCATACTGATTCCCCAAAAAATTGCTTTGGCGGAACGATTGGGCACACATACCGAAAGACAGAAGAGTGCCGCCTACATCAACATCATGATCCGCAACATTATGTCTTACTGCAATGGCCTGGAAAAAGACGGTGTAAAGGAAAAGGAATATCTAAACCTTCTTAGAAAAGAGGTAAGACTGTTCAGAAAGAGCTTCAAATCTTGGAGGAGTTCTTTTAAGGATGGAAATAATCTAAACAGAAACTGATTAATTCAATAAATCAGTCTTTATTTACTTAACAATCTTTATTATTTTTTCTTAAAGTTCTACATTTAGAGCTTTAAATCGCTATTCTTGAAAACCACTATTCTAATACATTGCACCGACCGTTCAGGGATTATTAATGCCGTTACGGGTTATATTCACCGAAAAGAGGGAAACGTTATCTACTTAGATCAACATGTTGATAAAGAAGCCAACGTCTTTTTCATGAGACTTGAAAGCGATTTTGAAAAAGAAGATTTTTCAATTCAAGATTTCGAAAATGGCTTTCAGACGGAACTAGCCGATAGTTATGGTATGGAATGGAGTATTCACCAAGCCGTGCCAAAACCAAAAATGGCTTTATTCGTATCAAAATACAATCATTGCCTTTACGATCTTTTAAGCAGATACCATTCAGGAGAACTCGAAGTAGAAATACCTTTTATCATTAGCAACCACAACGATTTAAGACCGATTGCGGAGCAGTTCGACCTGCCTTATCACCATATTCCGGTTACAAAAGATTCAAAGAAAGAAGCCGAAAATAAACAGTTAGAACTTTTAAAAGTAAATGGGGTAGATTTTATTGTACTGGCCCGCTACATGCAAATTGTAAGCCCTAGAATAATTGATGAATACCCCAATAAAATTATAAACATACATCACTCTTTCTTGCCCGCCTTTGCTGGCGCCAAGCCCTACCATGCCGCTTTTGAACGTGGGGTAAAAATTATTGGGGCAACCAGCCATTATGTGACCGAAGAACTCGATGCGGGCCCGATTATAGAACAAGATGTCACTGCTGTTTCCCACACCCATAGTATCAAAGATTTTATAGCGAAGGGAAGGGACTTGGAAAAGATTGTGCTGGCAAGGGCAGTTAAGCTACACGTCAGACGTAAAACAATGGTCTATAACAACAAGACCGTAATATTTTCTTAAAGTTTTCAGGTTCTATATGATTTTGCCGGTGTAGCCGTTTTCTTTGTACAGGTATCAATAGATACTATTTATTTCTTCAAACAAAACCGAACACGATGGTCAAAAAAATCATTTATAGTTTCATTTTCCTATCCCTCATTTCCTGCAACGAACTTCAACAGGTCGTCAACCAGCTTCCTCAGGGAGAAAGCGGAATAGGAACGGCCCAAATTGCTGCCGGTCTTCGAGAAGCTCTCGACAAGGGTATTGACAAGCAGGTCAGTAAACTCACCCAAGAAGACGGCTTTTTTAAAAATGAACTGGTAAAAATTCTTTTGCCCGAAGAGTTGCAAAAGGTAGATAAAACGTTACGTGATATAGGTTTAAGTAATCTAGCGGATGAAGGTCTGAAAATACTCAACAGGGCCGCTGAAGATGCCGTAGGGGAAGCTACGCCCATCTTTATTAACGCAGTTAAAGGAATAACCTTTAGTGATGCCAAGAGTATTTTGTTGGGTTCAGATGATGCCGCAACCCAATACTTAACGAACACTACGAAAACCGAACTATACGCAAAGTTCAATCCGGTTATTCAAAACTCTTTTGAAAAGGTAGGTGCGGATAGAATTTGGGCCAATTTAATCAATAGGTACAATAGCATTCCGCTAACTAAAAATGTCAACCCAGACTTGACCGATTACGTTACTACTGAAGCCTTAAAGGGCGTTTATACCATGATTGCCGTTGAGGAGAAAGAAATTAGAAATAATGTCTCGGCCAGAACTTCCGACCTTTTAAGAAAAGTATTCGTTTTGCAGGATTAATTCAAAATAAAAAAACCTGTTTTAAACATAATAACTTGATTTTAAATCCGTTGAATTAATAGGTTATTAGAATATTGATTTATTTCGAGTTTGTAAAATTTTTGAGTTAGTTAGTTTAGAAACCGGTGGCAACACCGGTTTTTTTTATGAAAACAATTGGGAACTCCGAATTTCAGTAATTATTCAATTACCAAAATCTGAGATGTATGATATGACAAACCTGTTGAAAAAGCCAGATTGTTCAACATTTACCACATGACCGCATTGCTCGATCATAAGCAGGCTTGCTGTAGATTGCTTTTGCACCATCTTCTTCACCGATGGCAGAAAAAGATAATCTTCACCCCCCATAACGTACAAGGTCGGTATCTTAATATCTTTACCTCTGAACATTCGTAAGAGCGAACTGATCTGAGATCCCATCTTGTACCACCTTAAAAATTCTTTTTGGTAAAGTTTTTTGGCTTCCCTAACAAACAGAGATCGCGATTCTTTATGATTGCTATCGGGCATTATCGCAAAAGTAAAAAGTCGATAGAGCCAAATGTAAGGCACTAAAGACTTAAACATGTTACCAAATACCATCAGCAACCGAAAGCGCATGTCGAGACGTATAATTGCACCTCCCATCACCATACTCACTACCCGTTCAGGATATCTTTCGGCTAAATTACGTATCAATACGGTTCCTAAAGATATCCCCACAAAATGAGACTTCTGAATTTTCAGATGGTTCAGAACCTCTAAAATATCTTCTGTGACAAAATCAAAAGTATAGCGATCATCAAAAGCATCCTTTAGAGCAGGCTTTGATTTACCATGCCCCCTCAGATCCAACAAAAGCACATTAAACTGCTTTTTGAATTCTCGTAATTGTTTGAACCAAATTGATGAGCTACCTCCAGCACCATGTACGAAGGTTACCCAGACTGAAGAATCAGCGTGCGGATATATCGAATAATTTAACAAATGTGTTCTCTTAAAATTTCCTTTTTGGAAACTATGTAATGTATGAAATCTTTTGATTCAAAGCACATTAGAAATTTATAATTATAAACATCTTTTTAAGATATATTATAACTTTCAAATATTGACGAAGCCTATCAGGATACTCGATTAGGGAAACTTTTTAAAGGAAGAACTTGCACCAATTCAACCATGGTTCTAAACAAGAAGATCCCTAAAGAAAGTCCTATTAAAATAGATTGTTCTCAATAAGAAGATTAGTCAATTGTTAAATTAACATCAATTGAACTAATTTTTGCATCAACACGCCGATTTGCAAAGTCCAAAAATAGAATTGCACCGTATATTTGAGAGAATCATATTTGAATTATGGAAAATCAATATTGCAAAGTAGGACAAGTGACTCCGATTGAGGCTAACAGAAACGCCATCAGCCTTTTGGAGTACCAGTATCAGAACTTTTTGGAGAAAGCTAGCAATTTGGAATATACCGATGCCAAGCTTGTTGAATTTTTTGAGCAAAAAGCCCAAAAAATCAAAAAGGTTTTGGAAAATATGATGAACTAGTTAGCGAGCGCTTTCTAGTAAGACCGCCATTTGAGACTGCAGTTTAGCGGCCTCGTTTTTTGCGGCCATGGCAAAATCTGCCTGATCGGAAGCGTATATAATTCCTCTAGAGGAATTGACCAATAGACCAACATTTTCACTCATACCGTAGCGGCACACTTCTTCAAGGCTACCCCCTTGAGCCCCTACCCCAGGTACCAAAAGAAAATTATTGGGAATTATATTTCTTATTTTGGCCAAATACTCAGCTTTGGTCGCTCCTACTACATACATGAGATTCTCAGAATTTTTATAGCTCTTTGAGATTCTAATGACTTTTTTATATAATTCCTCACCATCCGATACTGTAGTTTGAAAATCAAAGGCCCCTTTGTTCGAAGTTAATGCCAACAAAATAGTATGCTTGTTTTCGAACTCTAGAAATGGCTCCACCGAGTCTTTGCCCATATAAGGTGCGATGGTTATCGAATCGAAATTCATACCCTCGAAAAATGCCTTGGCATATCGGGTAGAGGTATTACCTATATCTCCTCTTTTAGCATCAGCTATCGTGAACTGCTCAGGATATTCCGCATTTAAGTATTCAATGGTCTTCTCCAACGATTTCCACCCAGAGAGCCCATAAGCCTCGTAGAAAGCAATATTCGGTTTATAGGCCACACACAAATGATGTGTCGCGTCAATGATGGCTTTATTAAATTCAAAAATGGGATCTTCCAATTGCTTAAGATGCGCCGGTATCTTATCTAAATCGGTATCAAGACCAATACATAAAAACGATCTCTTTTTATGAATTTGGTCTACAAGTTGCTGGGTAGTCACTTAAGATATCTGATTGTTTGATTAATAAATTAGACTCTTGTTGAAAATGTTACTCCGGTTAGAATGTCTCGGAAGCCTCTCTTAATTTCTCGGTATTCTCAACTAAGCTAAGCTCGTCTATAATCTTTTGAATATCACCATCAATAATGTTCTGCAAATCATAAAGGGTAAGACCAATTCGGTGATCGGTAACCCTACCTTGCGGATAGTTATAGGTTCTTATTTTTGCTGAACGGTCACCACTACTCACTTGAGAGTTTCTCTTGGCTGCATCTTCTTCCTGTTTCTTTGCCAACTCTAAGTCGTATAGTCTTGAACGCAAAACCCTAAAGGCCTTCTCTTTGTTCTTATGTTGTGATTTTTGATCTTGGCATTGCGCCACCAATCCCGTAGGTATGTGCGTCAGACGAACAGCTGAATAGGTGGTGTTTACCGATTGCCCTCCCGGACCTGAGGAACAGAAGTAATCGATCCGCACATCTTTAGGGTCTATTTGAACATCGAAATCTTCCGCTTCGGGAAGAACCATTACCGTCGCCGCACTGGTATGAACCCTACCCTGGGTCTCTGTTTGAGGTACCCTTTGCACACGGTGAACTCCAGCCTCGAACTTCAATGTACCATATACATCTTGTCCGTTCACTTCAAACTGTATTTCTTTATAACCACCACTGGTACCTTCGCTCAAATCGATCACATTGGTTTTCCAACCTTTGGTTTCGCAGTATTTGGTATACATTCGAAATAAATCACCTGCAAATATACTGGCCTCGTCTCCACCTGTTCCCGCACGGATTTCAACTACAACATCCTTGGCATCTTCAGGATCTTTCGGAATCAGCATGAACTTTATCTCTTCTTCCAATTGGGGCAAGCGCTCCTTTCCTTCATCTAATTGCATTTTGGCCATTTCGACCATCTCGGCATCGCTGCCATCAGCAATTATTTCTTCAGCCTCATTGATGTTTTCGGTTACCTCTAAATATTCGTTACGCTTAGCGACCAAATCTTTCAAATCTGCATACTCTTTGGTCAATTCAACATAACGCTTTTGGTCAGAGATAACATCAGGCTGAATGATTAGGTCAGAAACTTCATCAAACCGTTGTTTTACTATATTAAGCTTATCGATCATATACTTTCCTCAATTGAACTGCGAATTTACGACAAATTTGCACATCAAAAATTCAGAAAATTAGACATATACTCAATAGAACTCTTCGAGCAAAAATTATCGGTAAGACTATAAAATGGTTAAGAGTAATTGATTGACCAGGTTTTGTTCTACTCCCCTTGATCAAGAAGAATACCGCTACTCTTATGAACTTGATTCAGGCTATCGATCAAGACGACCTCGATACCTCCAAGCTGATTGATTAAATCTAAGCCCTTATCCTTACCCAAAAGGTAAACAGCTGTGGCTAAAGCATCACATGTTTCGGCACTCTTTGCAAAAATAGAAACACTGTTCACCCCAGTGGAAGGGTAGCCGGTTCTTGGGTCAATTATGTGACTGTACTTAATTCCGTTCAATATAAAATGCTTCTCGTAATTACCTGATGTGGCAACCGAAGATTCAACAATAGGCAACCAAGAGAAAATACGTTCTTCACTCAAAGGGTTGGCAATACCCACCAACCATTTTTGTCCATTTGCCTTCGTGCCCCAAGTAGTCAGGTCTCCAGCAGCGTTTATAATGCCCCCAACGACCTGTTTAGAAATCAACAACTCTTTAGCCTTATCGGCCGCATAACCCTTACCTATGGCACCGAACGATATTTTCATGCCCTTTTTCGAAAGAAAAACGGTCTGATCCACCTCATTTAGCACAATATTTCTATACCCGACATTTGCAATTGAATTCTTTACCTCGATTTCTGAAGGCATTTCTTTTATAGACCCATCAAATTTCCAGATGTTATCTAACGAAGCATATGAAATATCAAAGGCCCCATCACTTAATTCCGATATTTGAATAGACCTCTCTATCAACGAAAAGAGCTCATCACTAACTTTCACGGGCTTTAAACCTGCGTTCAAGTTGATTAATGAAGTTTCGGATTCAACATCCCAAGAAGATATTAATTTTTCAATACGCTTTATTTCTGCGGATGCTTCATCGATATTTATACTGCCAATCTCTTCGCTGGAGGCGACTACGGTAATATCGAATCTACTACCCATAAGTTCCATTGCTTTGTGCACGGTAACCAATTGAGCATCTTGAGCCATCAAGCTTTGACAAAAAACAGCAACGAGCGATATGTAGCAAAACAACCTCATTCGAAATATTTCTTTAGCAACCCTACGTACTCATTTGCAGAAACATTCTCATACCCCATCTTCCCGAGAACATGACCTTCTGAATCAAGAGCCACCACCAAAGGGAAATAGCCTTTCGAATTGTATTTCTCGGCCAAAGCATCATTTTCTTTCTGCTTTTGGGCCGACAATTTATTGGCTTTTTTTCTTGGAAAATCAGCTTTATACAACAATAAATTCTCTTGCGAGTAAGCAACGAACTCATCAGATTGCCAAATTGATTTCTCTAATTTGATACAAGGGGCACACCAGTCAGAACCGGCAAAAATGAGAATTACTGGCTTAGATTCTACCTTTGCCCTCTGTAGTGTTTGAGCAAAATTCGACTGCCAATCCTGTGCAAATAGTTGCACACCAAAAAACACGGAAAATAGAAAAAGAATGATTCTCATGACCTAACCACAGTCAAAACCGTGCCATTTATTCAAATATACGAAGAATGTTACCGTTCTGCTCAACATTAAAGATCTTGAGCGGTCTCGGTTGGGCACTATCGACCTGATTGATAGGGGTACCATTTTGTTCGAACCTCGAACCGTGTACGTCGCAATAGAAAATACCACCATCATGAGAAGTAAATCGCACCTCATCATAGCCTTGATGACTACAGACCTGGCTGCCGGCCACAAACTCTCCTTCGAGATTTCTGGCGACCACTACGGAATTTCTAAGCACATACCCGCCCTCGTTGGCCAATGCCGCATTTTCTGAAGCTTCTAAATCTATGGTGAAATCGACTCCGGTAGGCACTTCAAGGTTTCCACCTTCATTATCACTCACCTCATCACTTGAACAACCATGTAAACAAGGGAAGACCACTGCAAAGGCAGCTGCAGAGCCTATACTTTTTAAAAACTGTTTTCTTTCCATAGCAATAAGAATACATTACAATAGAAAAACGCAGTATTTAGGGGAATCGTATGATCAATAAACGAATACCCCATGCTCACTTTCAATTGTAAGCTTCTTTGAATCGCTAGCCTCTACACGACCTACAACCTGGGCCTCTACTCCAAAACTTTTTGAAGTTGCGATGATGGTGTCTGCAATTTCGGGTTTTACATACACCTCTAATCGATGGCCGCAGTTAAAGACTTGATACATTTCTTTCCAATCGGTCTTTGACTCTTCCTGAATCATTCTGAATAGAGGAGGGATTGGAAACAAATTATCTTTGATTATGTGCAGATCATCTTCTATAAAATGAAGAATTTTAGTTTGGGCACCTCCGCTGCAATGCACCATACCGTGAATTTCATCAGAAGTAAACTGTTGCAATATCTGCTTAACGATAGGAGCATAAGTTCGTGTAGGCGAAAGAACCAACTTACCGGCATCAAGAGGAACCCCCTCTATAGTATCGGTCAATTTCATTCCTCCCGAATAAACCAAATCATTAGGTACGGCAGCATCATAACTTTCAGGATACTTCTCAGCCAAGTATTTGGCGAACACATCATGCCTCGCAGAAGTTAGTCCGTTACTGCCCATACCTCCGTTGTATTCACTTTCGTAATTCGCAAGCCCAAAAGACGCCAGACCAACTATTACATCACCTTCTGCTATGTTCGCATTATCAATTACCTTGTCTCTTCTCATTCGAGCTGTGACCGTAGAATCGACGATGATTGTACGAACCAAATCACCAACATCGGCTGTTTCCCCTCCAGTGGAACGAATGGTAATACCGTGCTCGCCCAAATCGGAAATCAGTTCTTCAGTTCCATTAATAATAGAGGAAATAACCTCTCCGGGAATCAGATTCTTGTTCCTGCCAATAGTCGAAGAGAGCATAATATCATCAGTCGCCCCCACACAAATAAGGTCGTCGATGTTCATAACCAATGCGTCTTGGGCAATCCCCTTCCATACCGAAATATCACCCGTTTCTTTCCAATACATGTACGCCAAAGAAGATTTAGTACCTGCGCCATCGGCATGCATTACCAAGCAATATTCAGGATCATTTGTTAGATAATCGGGTACAATCTTGCAAAATGCCTTAGGGAAAAGGCCTTTATCGATATTCTTAATGGCATTGTGCACATCTTCTTTTGAAGCCGAAACTCCTCTTTGGCTGTATCTCTCACTGGTTGAAGAACTCATTCTGATCGGTATTTGGCGCAAAAATACGTTATTCACATTATAAAGACCTACCTAGATATAAAACTTTGACGTTGAGGTTTTCTTTCAATAAACGCTATGCTGGGATTGTTACCTAATAAAAAGAAGCTCTCTATATTTGGTCAAGGGCCATAAGCGATCATCGACCAATTGTTCAAGTAGATCACAGTGCTCACGAATACTTTCGAAGTAACTCAAAACGTTATCACAATAAGCGGAAGCTTTTTTAGAAGTGTCTGCCATTTTATCGGCCTTGACCACAGCCGCCGCCATGGCATCGGTCTTTTTTTTCAATTCGGCTATATTTTCTCCGATTTGTTCAATAATGCTAGATGGTGCATCCGAAAGTCCGGTATGGGCCGCCCCATAAATCTCTTTAAGACCTAACACATTCTTTATCAACCTACTTTGATATTCAACTGCCGTTGGAACCACTTGATTGTACACCAACTCTTTAAGCACCCTAGCTTCTATTTGAACGTGCATAATGTAAGCCTCAAGCTCTACTTCTTGACGTGCCTTTACCTCTGTTTCGCTCAATACACCGGTTGTTTGAAACAGGGAAAGACTATCTTCTGAGGTAAGAACCTTTAAAGCTTGCGGGGTATTCTTGTTATTACTTAGCTTTCTTCTTTTAGCCTCTTTTTCCCAATTATCACTGTAGCCGTCACCATCAAAGCGAATTCTTTTTGATGTTTTTATGTATTCCCTTAAAACATTGAATACGGCCTCGTCTTTTTTTAGGTTCTTCTTGTCAATTAGGGCGTCTACCTCTTTTTTAAAATCGCGTAATTGTTTGGCCACGATTGTATTCAAAATGGTCATGGGCTTGGCACAATTAGTTTTTGCCCCTACCCCTCGCATTTCAAATTTATTGCCTGTAAATGCAAATGGCGAAGTACGGTTTCTATCGGTATTATCAAGTAAAATTTCAGGTATCTTACCGACCACATTTAGTTTAAGTTCCGTTTTTTCTTCCGGGGATAATTTACCTTTCGTTACACCTTCAAGCTCGTCAAGAACGTTGCCCAACTGTTTCCCAATAAAAATCGAAATGATTGCCGGAGGCGCTTCATTGGCCCCCAACCTATGGTCATTGCTGGCCGATGCAATGGAAGAGCGTAAAAGTTCCTCATAATTATCGACCGCTTTGATGGTATTCACGAAAAATGTCAAAAACTGAAGGTTTTTCATAGGGGTTGAACCCGGACTCAGCAAATTTACACCCGTATCAGTCGTCAGCGACCAATTGTTATGCTTTCCGGAGCCGTTGATTCCGGCAAACGGTTTTTCATGAAAAAGTACCTTAAAATTATGTTTGGCCGCTATTTTATCCATCACGTCCATGAGAAGTAGATTATGGTCGACAGCTAGATTTGCTTCCTCAAAAACGGGAGCCAACTCAAATTGGTTCGGTGCCACTTCATTATGACGTGTTTTTACGGGAATCCCCAATAAAAGACACTCCTTTTCAAGCTCCTTCATAAAGGCTATTGCCCTATTTGGTATGACTCCGAAATAATGATCATCCAGTTGTTGCCCTTTGGCAGCTGAATTACCGATTAAAGTTCTACCGGTCATGCTAATGTCGGTGCGAGAATTGGCCAAAGCCCTATCAATCAGAAAATACTCTTGTTCCCAACCTAGGGTAGCGTTCACCTTTACTACATTTTTATCAAAATATTTGGCCACCCCAGTTGCAGCCTCATCTATGGCATGCAAGGCCCTTAACAA
This sequence comes from Euzebyella marina, assembly GCF_003687485.1. GTDB lineage: Bacteria > Bacteroidota > Bacteroidia > Flavobacteriales > Flavobacteriaceae > Euzebyella > Euzebyella marina. The sequence continues at coordinate 3,778,459 of NZ_CP032050.1, forward strand.
AGGGGTTTTATTATCCAGGGCCTCACCCGTATACGACACAAAAATGGTAGGTATACAAAGGGTCGTTCCGTATACAAAAGCGGGGCTTGTAGGGTCCCACGCCGTATAACCTCGCGCTTCAAATGTATTTCTGATTCCACCACTGGGAAAGCTAGAGGCATCTGGCTCTTGCTGCACCAATTGGGCACCGCCGAATTTCTCGAGGGCGCGGCCATCTGAAAGCAAATCAAAAAACGCATCATGCTTTTCTGCCGTGGCACCCGTGAGGGGTTGAAACCAATGGGTATAGTGTGTAGCCCCCATAGAAATAGCCCACGCTTTCATAGCTTCGGCTACTTGATCCGCCACCTTTCGGTTGATTTTTGAACCTGAAAAAATCGCATTTCGAACACTGTCAAGAGCATCTATGGTCAGGTACTGAAGCATTCGCTCATCATTAAAGACATTTTCTGCGTAAAGCTCTGAACGTCTACCGTTTTCGTCTACATTTAGAGGGCTTCTTCGTTGGCTTTCAGCTATAGCGGCGAATCGTTGTTTTGACATGTATGGCAGTTTAATTTTGGGCTAAAATAGGAATTAAGGATTTAATAATAAAAAGGGCATATAATCCATATTATTTAAAATACCCCTTGCAAAAAAGGGGTATCATAAATTTTATTCAATTTTTGGATATTTACCCCCCTTAAAAATAGGATATCTCCACAAAAAATATATTTTTGTTAGTCTGAAAATTAAAAAATTTAACTTCCTTAGATTATGAGCAAAACAAAATTGGAGTATATCTGGCTAGATGGATACTTCCCCACGCAGAACATGAGAAGCAAAACCAAAGTAGTAAATGATTTTGGTGGAACCTTGGAAGACTGCCCAATGTGGTCTTTTGACGGAAGTTCAACCAAACAGGCAGAAGGTGGTTCTTCAGATTGTTTATTAAAACCAGTTGCGATTTTCCCAGACCCTGTAAGAAAAGATGGTTTCTTAGTAATGACAGAGGTATTGAACGCTGATGGAACCCCACACCCTTCAAACGGTAGAGCTACTATAGATGATGATGACAATGATTTCTGGTTCGGTTTCGAGCAAGAATACTTTATCATGGATACCGTTACCGACCTTCCATTAGGTTTCCCAAGAGGTGGCTACCCTGCGCCACAAGGTATGTACTATTGCTCTGTTGGAGGAAAAAATACTCATGGTCGTCATATTGTTGAAGAACATGCAGATATGTGTATCGCTGCGGGTATCAACTTCGAAGGAATCAACCAAGAGGTTGCTTGCGGTCAGTGGGAATTCCAATTATTTGCAAAAGGAGCCAAAAAAGCTGGAGATGAACTTTGGGTTGCACGTTATATGTTAGATAGATTGACCGAGCAATACGGTTACTACATTGAGTATCACCCAAAACCATTAGGCAAAGATATGGACTGGAACGGTTCTGGTATGCACGCAAACTTCTCAAACAGTACTTTAAGAACTGCCGGTTCCAAAGATACTTATGAGAAAATATGTGAAGCATTTAGACCAGTCGTTAAAGAGCACATCGAAGTATATGGCGAGTTCAACGATCAGCGTTTGACCGGTCTTCATGAAACCGCTTCTATTAACGATTTCTCTTACGGTATTTCTGACCGTGGAGCTTCTATCCGTATTCCTATCGCTACCGTAGAAAGCGGTTGGAAAGGTTGGCTAGAAGACAGAAGACCTGCTTCTAATGGTGATCCTTATAAGATTGCCGGAAGAATTGTTAAGACTGTAAAGTCTGCCAAGGTTTAAGATTTAATTGTTGACATAATAAGTGAAAGGCCTCGATTCTAAATCGGGGCTTTTTCAATTGTGCTTATTGCTAATTGCTCCCCTTTTTAAAATTGTAAAAACGCATTTCCTCATTTATCCAAAGGTCTAATCCATAAAATAGATAAGTCTATCAATAGCTCTATGAGAAAGAAGCTAATTCTCTTTTTATAGATAAATCAAAAATTTATAACGATTGTCCAGGTAAAGGGATATTCTATAAGACGGTAAGAAAGAGCTTATCCTATAGTAAAATAAACGAAGGCTGCATACACTGCGACGAGAATCAGACCATCTCTCCACCCCAAACGCAATCCTTTAGGAAAAAATACCAAGGGAAGAACAAGAAAGGAAATACCTAGCATCCAAAAAATATCATTCTGCAACAAACCCTGATCCATAACTTTTACTGGCGTTATCATCGAAGTAATGCCTAAAACTGCCAGAACATTAAAAATATTCGACCCTATTAGGTTGCCCACGGAAATAGCTTTTTCCTTCTTAATTACTGCAATAATGGAGGCAGCCAGTTCAGGAATACTTGTACCCACCGATACGACGGTAACACCTATAATTCGTTCGCTAACACCGTAAATCGACGCCAGACCAACTGCGCCATTAATCAATAATTCTGAACCCGCCCAAAGCGCAACACCTCCAATACCCAATAAAAAGACTGTTTTATATAAGGGCAACGGAATATCATCTTCAGGCAATTCGTCAACCACAGCCGGCTTCTGAAAACGAAGCAGGTAGACCAAAAATAGAAAGAGAATAACCACCATTATAAGGCCTTCATACCGCTGTAGAACACCATCAAAATATATGAACACGAAAAACAATATAGAAGCCAGCATCATTACCGGCCAATCGGTCTTAAAAAAACTACGGTTGACATCAATACTGCCCAAAATAACCGTAACCCCCAGAACAAGCCCCAGGTTGGCTATATTCGATCCTACCACATTACCCAAAGCCAAATCAGGAAAACCGTCTAGGGCCGATTTGATACTCACAATCAATTCGGGTGCAGAAGTGGCGAAAGACACAACAGTCATACCTACCACAATTTTAGGAATACTCAAACGCAAAGAAAGAGCGACCGCCGATTTCAAAAGCCAATTTCCACCAGCAATCAATAGACCTAAACCGAGAATAATAAATAGAATGTTTTGCATAAAAGGGTAAGTAAGAACTCAAAAACAGCAAAGATAACCCAAGAATTAAATTTGCTAGACAAATGCCTAAATTTCAAAAACCACCTAATAGGCTATGAATGGATTTTAACAAATCGCCCTTTTTTTCAATGGATGGCCCCTAGGTTTTTGAAAAGTCTTTGAAAAACCCCCTTCATTTATTTTAATTAGAAACTTTAAACACCTTTTTAAATAAAAATTTATTTTTAAAACGAAGAGACTTGATTAAAAATCGAAATATAAATCATTATTTAAGTTACATTTTCGTATTCACTTTTAAAAAATCGTAGGTTTTGATTAGGAGGATAGCACTGTGTTTATATATCTTGAAAAGACAATCGATTGACGAGTAGTATTTACTCAACCTTCATACAGAAGGCTAACCCGAAAAACCTAAAAACAAAAATGATCGCTATTGCCAAAATGCTTGTCTTACTGATAACAATAATTATTAGCATTATTTAATCTGACACTCATATAGGCCTATATATAAAAGACCGCCAGAGAGCGGTCTTTCAATTTTATTCGATTAAGTAGTTATATTTGGTAAACTAGCGACCTGATGAAAAAACAGTTTTTTAAAGTCTTGGCAAAAATGAACAAAGTTTTGCTACCCTCTTACAGCAAGCAACAACTTGACCTGTCAAAGGCCAGCAAGCTACAATTGGCTATAATTGGCTGGAAATATTTTGTAACCACTAGAGCTTTGGATTAAGTAGAGAATTATTTAATCTAATATTGAACCAACGAGGTTAGGTGGTACTTATTCAATTTTCCGGACCCGTTCAAAAATTGAAGCTCGACCAAAAAATTACATTGTATAATTTCGCCGCCCAATCTTTCTATGAGTTCACAAGTTGCTTTGGCTGTGCCACCGGTTGCTAACACATCGTCATGAACCAGAACTTTCTCTCCTTTTTTAATAGCATCTTCGTGTATTTCAAGCGAATCAGTACCATATTCTAAATCATAATTTTGACTCATCTTTTTGGCGGGCAATTTGCCTGGTTTACGCACTGGAACAAAACCAGCGTTTAGATGACTCGCTAGTAAAGGGGCAAAGAAAAAACCCCTACTCTCCATACCCACTACTTTATCGACCTTTACATCACCGATCAAGTCAAGTAATGCTTCAGTTGACTTTTGCAGGGCATTTGCATCTTTCAAAAGAGGTGTAATGTCTTTGAACATGACGCCAGCTTTTGGAAAATTCTCTATATCTCTTATGTACGACTTAAAATCCATATTTTTAGCTTCCCGTTTTGCAATAAAAGTAAAAAGAAATATATTTGCACCCCATTAAAAAGGCCTCGTGGCGCAACTGAATAGCGCATCTGATTACGGCTCAGAAGGTTGCAGGTTTGAATCCTGCCGAGGTCACTAGGAGGAAACTCCAAATAAAAGCCAAACCTTGCAAAATCTATGAATTGCAAGGTTTCGTGGTTTTTGGACCATCTTTTTCTTTGATTTGATTAGGTTTCATTTGAAAACAAATCGGTCAACAAAATTTTTATCGGTCAACACTGTTGACCGGAAGGGCCAAAACGAAAAGCCATAGTTGATTTGACTTTCATCTTATTGTTTAACCTTAAAGATGACAACTATGAAAACATCACACACTTTTTCTATCCTATTTTGGATTAATTCTTCAAGAGCAAAGAACGGGAATGCAGAGCTGTTCGTAAGAGTAACCGTAAATGGTAAACGCACCAATATCGGATTAAAACGAAAGGTACCTATTGCACACTGGGATTCCAAAAGCAAGAAGGTCTCCGGACTTGGGGAGGTTCCAAAACAAATCAATCATCATATTGAACAGGTAAGAGCAAGGATTTACTATGTCTATCAGGAATTGAGGTATAGAGATGAGCTTATTACGGCCCAACTTATCAAAGCGAAATACAATGGTGAAGATAACAATTCAAAAACCTTACAGGAAATTCTAAAATATCACGCTCGAAAAATAGAAAATACCTTGGCATCGGGAACCATCAGAAATTTTGGAATTACCGAAAAATATGTTAACCGTTTTCTTACCAAAAAACTCAGAACCTCCGATATATATTTAAAACAGTTGAACTATAAATTCATTGCTGATTTCGAGACATTTCTAATTGGCTTTTATCCGACCGGTCATCCAAAGGCGATGAGCCATAATACGGTTATGAAACACCTACAAAGGTTACGTAAGATTATAACCCTTGCCTATCACCTGGAATGGATTGAGAAAGACCCTTTCATTCGGTGGAAACCGAATTTCGAGAAAAAACAACGTGAATTTTTAAGCGATAATGAGCTGTCCAACTTGGAAAATTATTTTTTTCCTTTGGAGCGACTTGAGAGGGTTAGAGACCTATTTGTTTTTAGTTGTTATACAGGTATCAGCTACGCCGATATGGTCAAATTAACTTCGGATAATATAATTTTGGGTATCGATGAAAGCAGATGGATCGTAACGACAAGACAAAAAACTAAAACTCCTGTAAAAGTCCCATTATTGGACAAGGCAGAATCAATTTTGGAAAAATATGCAGAACACCCGGTCACAATGGTATCGGGAACACTGCTTCCTGTTCTCACCAACGAAAAAATCAATCTTTATTTAAAGGAAATAGCCCATGCAGTGGGTATTAAAAAAAACCTGACCTTTCATATGGCAAGACATACCTTTGCAACTACCGTAACTTTATCAAATGGGGTACCCATAGAAACGGTATCCAAACTTTTGGGACATACCAAAATAGCCACCACACAGATATATGCCAGAGTTCTGGACAATAAAATTAGTAAGGATATGAAAATTCTTCGGGCGAAATTGGGTTCTGGTCCTAAACAAAAAAATTAGAATAGTTTTTATTTAATCGGGGTTGGTTGCTCATTCGTTAAGTTATAAAAATTGAAAATCAATTATTCATAACTTAATTCAAACCATTTAACCGAAGCCTGGAACTGTGTTCAAATTGGCACCTTCAGAAGTATTACTTATGGGAGGTTTACCATACTCTTTTAATCATTCCCTTAAGACTTCAAATAAGTTCACGTTCAAGTACAGATTCTCCACACCTACTTTTTGGGATTTTAGAATACCTATTTTCTCCAATTCCTGTAAATATTCAGCTGCGGTCTGTCTTTTTGCGATTCCTTTGTCCACAATGAACTTTACTTTGCAGTACGGTTGTTCAAACAACAATTCTATAAGTTCTTTGGAATAGACCCGTGCAGGTAATTTTTCCTTTGCAAAAGCTATGGTTTCCTGCATTAAGGCATTTATGGTGTTTATTTTGTCCAAGGTATAAACACCTGTTACTTCAATCCCTTTCAACATGAACAATATCCATTCCTCCCAATCATGATTTTCAGTGACCCTTCGAAGGCTTTTATAATACTTATTCTTATTGTCGATGATATATTTGCTCAAATACAGGATAGGCGCATCCAACAGTCCCTTTTCGACCAAAAACAAAATGTTCAGAACACGGCCAGTCCTGCCATTACCGTCCGGAAAAGGGTGTATGGCCTCAAACTGGTAGTGCATGACGGCCAATTTTACCAAACCATCCAATCCATCATCTGCGTGTATGAAATCCTCTAAATTTTTAAGTAAATCCCTGATTGTTTTTTCCCCCTCCGGAGGTGTATAGATTGTTTTACCATTGTTCGTAATCCTGGTTCCTGTTGTTTTTCGTATCCCTGCATCGTTTTCTTTTATAGTCTGTACAATGGAAATAAAAGTATTGGTCGCCAAGGGGCGCTTGTCCAGATTGTTATACCCTTCCCATAATGCCTGTCTATATCTCAAAACTTCCTTGGTTTGGGCATCGGTAATATTTGTGTTGGCGGTAAAAGCCTGATATAAACTGTCCTGGGTTGTTACGATGTTTTCAATCTCCGAACTATCCTTGGCCTCTTGTAAGGTAATCGCATTGACCAGCATTGACTGATTTGGAATTTCATTGGCCCTACCCTTTAGTTCTGCCAATACTCTTGTTGCAGAAATGGCTTGCTTCAGGACCGTTTTGGTTTCAAGCTCTTTTTGGGGTGGCAAAAGGGGTAATTCGTTATATGCTTCTTTGGGATTGTACATGGTTTCGACATATGGATAAAACTATGTCGATGATTTCGACATAACACAAATATATGTCGATATTTTATATTTTTATCGACATATATGTTTTGTTGAAGGTGCTCCTATCCCGTTGCGGTATTTAGAATTACATATCAAAATGGAATTCCGTTTTTAATAACAAACTATATACAAAAAAAGCGAACGAAGCAAAGCGAAGTGCTGCAAGCCCAAATCTTACCGAAACTAATTTACTGGGCGAGGCGGAATTATTTTTTATCGAGTAGTTTTTCTAGATAAGCAACCTTATCCTTTTCCGCTTGGACAAGACGCTCATATAGTTCGATTATTTTCTCAATTGGATTGATAGTACAGAGATAATTGTTGTTATTGGAACTGTTATCCTTAAAAGTATTGTTGATTATATTAAATACAGCTTCCTCCGAGAAATTCTCAATACCTTCTTTCGTTACTCCTAGAATAGACGCAATCTCCTCCAGCTTCACATCCTCTACCTTTTCACTGTTCTCAATATTAGATATAGCTTGTTGGCTGATGCCCAACTGTTCGGCCAAGGTTTCCTGTTTCATTCCCCGTAGCTCACGGATCCTGCTGATCTTCCTTCCGATATGGTTGTTCCTGGTCTTTGTCTCCATATACCAAATATAGGGTGTTTCCCACAATAATCCGATTGTAATTTACAAATCGCTTCCGATAAAATACAACCCCACTTGGTGGGGTACATAGGAACATGGACTTAATATGGGATTTAAATCTATAACCCCTTAATTGACAATGCCATGCAATACTATAAGAACATTCCGGAAAACTACACAGAAAAGGAGGAACTCTCCAAGCTCATAGATAGCATACTGAACGTGATCACCATCGATGCCATCTTTCTCTCCCAGGAACAAAGGGAAGGTTATTTATCGTACCATATCCTCACCTTCATTGCCGATATAGATAACAATCCCATTCCCCATGAAGTCCTATCCTGGTTATCTAGACTGGGCAAGAGCCATCCAAAACTTCGGATACGCATCTATACAGAGGAACAATCGGAGATAGCCCTTTCCCGTGGCTCCCTCTATTTTTTGGAGCATTGCTGCCTTGGCCATACCGTTCATGTGCGTTCCGAGGGCGGCAATCTGTTGGACTATCCAGAGATGAACCTGGGGAATATCCTTAAAAGAGCGATCCGCTACCAGGCTTCCGAAATGGAGAAGGTGGGAACCTTCGCCCATACGGCGGATATACTTATCAGGGAGGGAAATCATGCCATCGCCACCTTCAACATGCACCAGGCCTTTGAACTGGGGTTCCGTTTCTTGGAGCGTATCTGCATGGGGAAGGCCAGGGTGACCCATAGCATCATCAGCCACATCAACTACTGCCAAAGGTACTTCCCTACCCTACGCCCCTTCCCCAAGACCACGGATATGGAGAACAACGAACTTTTGTTGTTATTGGAGCATTCCTATAGCGTGGCCCGATACGGGAACGAGTTCGAGTTAGACAGGGCCCAAACAATTTCCATCCAAAAGGAACTGAGAATTTTCATCGGGAGTCTGGAGGCCATATTCAACAGGCACTATGAAAATTGCAGAATGCGTATCGAGGGTGGTGAAACCCGATTGCCTCAAAAAAACCGAGATGATAAATGTTCACACGGAAATGTAATCGAGCCATCGATTGGGCAACGCTTAAGGGAAATAGAAATTGACCATCTCCGGTTCATGGAAAAGGTCCAAGAACTAAAGGAACTGCAAACTAATGGTCAGTAGGATTGACTTGAGCACCAATAAAAAAGAAATTGATTGAGAGTTATCGATGGGTGTTCAAAAATAAATGGCACTACCCCCTAATAGCTTAAAAGACGGGTTTTCCATTAAAAATTCCCCACGAAACAAGGCCTCAAAGCATTTTTCCATTAAAAACACCTTTGTAGCTCTATTCTGAACAACCCTGAAACCCATTGATGCAAGGGGTTTACGATGAGATGGCTTATCAGTAGCACGCGCCAGCGTGCTACCCTCTTGCTCTTCCCTTAGATTCGTAATTGTCATTTGCATAGAGTTTTATCGTTAGATAATTGCTCATTAAATGAACTATTGTCTTCCTTCCGGGAAAAGCCTCCATAATTGTTAATAGCAACCAACCTGTAGAGGGGAATTAGACGCTAACAAAGTTTTTAGACTTTAGCTTTTAAAATCCAAATTTAGAGCAAAGGGCCTAAATTTTCCGAACAACCCTTATCCCAATTCTGATCGGGAACGGTCGCTCTTCCCTTTCTTGGAATTAGAGTTCAATGAAAACGTGATTTACGAAAATGATATTCCTAAATACTATTTAAGCTTTTCAGATGACTTAAAAACCGCTTACGGAATTGGAAATTGGATTATGATAGATTTAGAAAAAAATGGACAAAAATTAAGAGATGTAATTGTCACGTTAGGCAAATCTCTTGACAAAGAATGGGATATTTTCTCAAGCAATGTGGGAAAACAAATCGATGGAAGTTGGAAGTCAGAAAAAATTGAACTTACCTTGTTGACTGATAAAGAAATTGAAAAAATAAAAACGCACTACAACAACGTATAACCGCAATTACGGCGGATTCGACTACGTCTGAATCCAGCGCGAATTGCTAAAACCTGTACTTAATTCTAACGCTACCAACTAAATACCGTAACTTCGGTTATACAAACCGTTGTGAGAAATATGAAAAAACTATTTGTAATACCATTTCTAATTCTCATAGTTGCTTGTAAAAGCAATTACAAGACTATTGATTTCGAGGTTTTTGAAATAACAGTGCCTGAAAAATGGAATAGATATGAGAGAAAGGGAATAGACAGTTACATTGGAGGAATAATAACGGACAAAAAGGATACTCTTAAATTTGACCTTGGAAAATACTCGCTTGACTTAATTGAAAACGATTATCCGATGGTTTATGATTCACTTGGATTATCTGAGTTAACCAAAAAGGAATTAAAACTTCTACCCAAAACGAATCACTTAATTGTTGACAGCCTTCATGGTGGAATTGACTTCCAAAAATATCTACAATATGAATATGTACTGGATTCAATAGATTGCTTCAAAGCTAAGGTCATTACACCAAGAAATGAAGGATTCGGGGCTTCTGGAATATATATCGATAGTTTAACTGGCACCAGAGAAAATTCTAATAAAATTGGAATTAGCTTTTATGGATGGTATTTGAAAGATAGAACTCAAGCTGAATTTATTGAAGCGCTAAAAACATTGCGTTTCAAAAAATACTGCTCACAACAAAACCTATAAACAATACGGGCTTCTGGATATTCGCAGGGTCTGCGTATTTTTATGATGCCCGCAAAATCTTTGGGATTTCGCTTTGACAAAAAAAAGAAAAAACAAAACCAAAAGATTTTGCTATGTGCGCGGTGGAAAGTAGTCGCCTGTTTGCTTCCGTACTGTTCATAGCTAAAGCGTTGTGATTAATGTAAAAAACTATATAAACCGTCGTTGGGAAAAAAGGAAAAACTTGCAGAAGGAATACTAAAGACTTTGCGTAATGCTCAAGAATTATGTGATGAATCGGAATTGTTATGTGAAAATAAAATGTATGCTCGCTCATATTCTTTATCTCATTTGGCGCGCGAAGAGTTAGCTAAATGCTTTATTCTATATAGACCATTGGTAAATTTTATTATTGGAGAGAAAGTAGATTGGAAAAAGATAAGAAGGCGCTTTCGAAGTCATAAAGCAAAAATAATCGGAGATAGAGCAACTACGCATCATTTATTTGGCGAGGAGCTAGCGGAAAAAGGAGTTGATAATAGAACGCTTTTTTCAGGAATTGAAAAAACTAACGAATTCAAAAATTCAAGTATTTATGTTGATTGGCAAAATGATGATTTCATAATGCCTTCTGAATGCATTAATAAAAATAAAGCTGAAAGGAATCTGCAAATAGCTATATTCAGAATAAAATTGTTCACTCCAATATTTGTTGAAATAACAAAGCTTAGTCCAGAAGTAGAGGAAAAAATGAAAATCACTTTTGCTAATAACGATATTGATAAAATAATTGAGGAAAAATACAAGGACATATTTACAGACGGAGAAAACACTAATCACAACAAAACCTAAAAGTAATGCGGACTTTAGGGCTAAATCGAAAGGTCTGTGTTTATTTATAATGCCGCTAAATCTTATGGATTTAGCTTTGGACAAGAAAAAATAAATCTAAACAATAAGCTTTAGCTTCGTGCGCAGACGGAAACGAAAAGTTTCTTTGCCTCCGCACTACGCTTAGCCGAACCGTTGTGTATAATTTTGAAAATAAGATGTGGAAACGGAATTGGTTCTGGACGTTAATATCTCTCCTGATTTTTTTGATTTGCTATTTTCTAACGGTTGGATTTGAAAATAGTGGACTGATGGACAAAACTCGAATTTTCATACTCGGGAATTCTATAAATGCTCCAAACTTCTACATCTTTTTCACCTACCTGCCTCTGATATTTTTTATAGTATTTCTTATCAAAATCATTTTGGACAGATTAGAAAACCGAAATTCTAATAAAATCTTGGTATTCTTTAATTCGTTTTTTATTGTTCAGGTGACTTATTTAACACTCAAAATTAATTGGATTAACGAAACGAATTCTCTGGACGAGAATACAATTAAACTTTGGCAGAACATTTTGCATATTTCTTTGCCTATACAGGTTTTTCTAATTGGTGTTTTGGTCATTGTTTGCTGGAAAGGAGAAAAACGAAGTATGACTTAAAAAACTATACACAACACGGGCTATAATTCATTGTGGGCGGATTTCCTAAACGGAAATCCTTAACTTCAAGCCAAGGTTTGATTTCGGGCGAACAGTTTCCTGCCGGAAATGTCCACAACGAAATCCTAGCCTAACCGTTGTATGCAATTTGAGCCATGAAAAATCTACTAAATATTATATTATTGATTTCACTTTATGGGTGCGAATCAAAAGTTAATGGGATTTTTTACATCTCTAATACTAGTAAGGACCAAACTGAAATCCCTCTCCGGCTAATAATAGATAATGATACGATATTTGACCAAGATGCCGAATACACAAACATCGCACCTGATTTACAATACATCGAACATAAAAAGCTGATTAAAGGTCAGCACAAAGTTATTTTTGAAGTTAATAATTCGGACTTAAAACGAATAGAAAAAGTGGAGTTTGATAAAGATAAATGGATTTTCTTATCGTATGGTTATGAAAAACCCGCTGACTCTTTAGGCAGAGTGGAATTGGACAAAATATTTGGTGGAATCAAAGATTCAACAAACTTGTTTTTATACGATGGACAAAAGCCAGATCTGACATTTCATGTAATGGAAAATGAACCAATACATCAATAAAAAATTGCATACAACAAAACCTAAACGTAATGCGGAGTTAAGGGCTTAACCGAAAGGTCTGGGTATATTTATGATGTCGCTAAATCTTACGGATTTAGCTTTGGAACAAAAAAATAAAGCAAAACAATAAGCTTCAGCTTCGTGCTCAGACGGAAACGAAATGTCTTCTTTCCTCCGCACTACGCTTAGCCGAACCGTTAGCCTACATTATGAAAAAAGTTTTGAAACAAATTATTTTAATTTTCTCTGCTTTTCTGTTATTCTCGGTTTTTGTTTTCTTCTCGATTAAAACGCGAATGGAAAATGGAAAAAAGGCACGGTTGGAGTTTCAAAACCTTCTCGAGGAAACAAATTATTTTTTCGAAGGAAGAGTAATATCGATTAATGAGATTGGAAAGGGCGCTGCTTTTCTATGTTTGGAAAAACTGGATTTTAACATTCAGGGAGAAAAAGAACTTGTTTTTAGAAATCAAGTGGTTGCCAAACTAAATTCAACTGGGTATATATCAACAATAGGACAAATAAGTTTCACGGACTCACAATCAAAACCGTTCAAAGTGCGGAGTGGTGACGTAGTGAAGTTCAATATTGATAAAAGTGGGTCTTATGAAATTTTAAGAAATAACAAGGTCATTTATGAAACTCCAGCAATTATAAACAATCCGGACATTCAAGATGAATTCTTGGACTTTACGAAAAAGCACTGTGGAAATTAAATAAATAACGTAGGCTAACACCGGCTATAATTCATTGCTGCATTTTCGCTAAATTTAAACCAACCAACCCTTAACAGGGAACGATTTCTCCCGGTCATTTTCCGTTGGAAAAGTCCGCAACGAAATCATAGGTACTGTGTCTAAAAACAAGTTTTTTCCTTAAAATTTTAGGAAACGAGTTGATTTATCAAATTGTTATCCTGTGCAGCAATGGCTTCATGCTTTTGCTGCTTTTTTGTTTCATAGGCCGCATCATAGACTTCTTCATTTTTCCATAAGGTGTACATCAATATCAATAACTTTCTCTGAACGGCTATCAAGGCAACCAAAGGTTTTGCTTTGTTGGGCTTCAGCCTGTTATAGAATCGTTTCAACGTCGGGTTGCAGCGTACACAGGTCATCGATGGCATGTGCAGGACCGCCCTGATATGGCTGTTCCCCTTTTTACTGATGACTGTCTTTCCCTTGAAATTGCCGGATTCACGCAATACGACATCGTAGCCTGCATAACTTGTCAATTGTTTTGCATTGGTCATCGACTCAAAGCCCAATGTCTCTCCTACCACTGTTGCTGCCGATATAAAAGAGATCCCAGGTATGCTCATTATAAAACCGATCTTTCTTTCCAGTGCTTCGTTCTTTGATACGATCTCTTTCATCTCCGCCTCTATCATTTCTATTTGGCCGTTGAGAAGCTTGAGTCGGTCCCTGTGCCGTTTTACGGCCTTGGTACTACCATGGACACCCGAATCGATGGCCCCTTGACGGTTGGTCTCCGTAACCCTGTCCTTTAACAAGGAACTGCGCTCCCTGCTCAATGCCTTTAGCTCCTGTAATTCTTCACTGGGCGGCCGCCAAGGACGAATACTTCTTTCAATACCCAGCATACTGAGCATTTTGCTGTCCAGGGCGTCCGTTTTCGAACGCTGGTCCAGACTCTGGGCATAGCGCTTTACCCGACCGGACTGCATTACACAGACCGTATAGCCATGTGAGTACAGATAATGGGCGATACCCTGGTGGTATACTCCCGTGGCCTCCATGACGACAACTAGCTCAACAGGGCCATCAACCGATCTCTTCAACCATTTTAAAAGTTCCCTGTAACCCGATAGGTCATTGGGCACATCAGGATGTGACATGAATTCCTTCTCCAGCTTATCCGTTAGGAACCCGAGGGATAAGGATAAACTCAATTTGGAAACATCGATGCCCAGACTTTGTTTCAACCGTTTTGCCATAACATCATTTTTTAGGCTACAATCCTCTTTGCCATCCTTGCTCGCATTTGATTCGGCCTCCATGAACAGGGCCTAGGTACTGTCCGGATTCCAAGAAGATTATAGAAGGGCGGGATTTCTATGAAACGATATCATTGGATGTATCTAGCCGAGACCTCTCTGTCCCTTCTATTCTAGCTCTTATTAATAATTGGGAAACTACTATATTTATCAATAATTGATTATTTGCCCCTAAACATACGAGCCGAGCCGTTGTAAAACATTTGAGAGCCACCTATGAATAAAGAAAATACATATGAATTAGGACAAACTTATATTAGGTTTGATTTTAAAGCTAATGAAGAATTCAAGATTGCTCTGGAAAGATATCTACTTCATAAAGGAAAAAAGTATGCAAACGAGTTTTATCATAAAGAATTAGTTTATGAAGAATTTTATTTCATAGTTGAAACTGAAGAAGGCTCATTAAAATCAAGACTTAAGATTTTTGGTAAAATTGCAGTTGGAGCATTAATAGCTTACGGAGGGATAAGAGCTGGAGCAGATTATTTAATTAGAGATAATCGGAGAATAACTAATCTTATTGTTGAAGACATTGCAAACGAACCAAATATAAATCCAAATTCTATAGGAAGAGTTGAAAGGCGATTAGGAGTTCCAGGAAAACTTAAAAGACTTTACGATGATATTCAACATTTGGAAAGTAATCGGGAAAATCTGACCGAACAAGAACAAAGAGACCTAATAAACAGAATTTCTAATAGGTATGACAATTTAATTAATGAGCTAGACCAACCAGTAGTTGAACAGATACAAGATGATTTAGAGCAGAAAGATATTTACCCTCAAATTCGACAATTAAGGGAACAAAATCGACTTCCCATTAATAACGATGATTACCAATTGCCGAGATTGAGAGCAATTCGGGAAGACGAAGATTATGAATTAAGAAATGAGGTTTTATTGATTGGAGAAGATGAAATTGATGGCGAACCAAACTTACCACGACCGAACTAAAAAACGTTTTACAACGGTCTGTATATGGTGTCGTGGCTGCCGTTAGGAAGCCATGCACTATATACCTTGTTGTGTTTTCGTGCTTTATTTTCTTTTTTGTTTTCAGCGTTTGGGCAGCCATACTCTTTGGCAAGTTTTGGGTTGTGGGGCTGCTTTAAGCGACTTGCCAATGTGTATGGATGCGAAGCGTTGGCTTCATAATCCAATTTCAGTTATCTTCTGATCAAAAGTCTTTCCGTCATAGTCAAATTCTCTGGAAATATCCTGCTGAGATGCAATTCCAAATCGGTTACTCATTTCATTATGCACTTCCCTCAGAGTATCAAAGTTCTCTTCTATGTTGGTGATTGTTCCATTGTTATCAATGCTTGACACTTTGCACTTGGAGAATACCGAAATCCTTGGTGGCTTTCCTTCCTCCTCAATTAAAACAACTGATTCCTTCGATTTCATTCTCACCGAAAAGTAACTTCCGTCCGGTTTAGTCAGATTGAAATTCATGTTCTTGTTTGACTTATGAAAAGGTCTGGCTCGATCTTTTTTTTCAAGTATAGCCATTGCTTTCATCAGCTTTTTCAGTTCATCTCTGAATAATGGCGTATCAAGGTCATTGTGGGCCAGAGGATTCAGTAAAGCATCTTTGAAGGTCTTTAAGTCAGCAAGTTCTGAGTAGTCAATACCGTCTTCAATACAAAAGCCTTCCAGATTAAGAAGCATATCATTGAGTTTAGCGTCTATCAAAACGTTTGCATCATCTCTACTCGGGACTTTCCTGTATTTAGGAGGAAGTAGGTTAGTAAGACAGCTTTCAATTTCCTTCCTTAGGTAAATGGCACAGGCCGGGTAATCGTGCTGCTTAAAATAATCTTCTGCGGTTTGTAGGCTTGTCTTGAGAGGCTTAAAATAGGGTTGAGCGCGCTTAGCTAATTCATCCTGATACATTTCTAACACGATCCAGTCTCTCTTTTTTCCTGATGTTTCAATTTTACGTTTTGCAAATTCATAAAATGATCGGTCATGAGTCATCATCAAAAGTTGATAATCTGCACTGTATCGATTAAGCAATAGATTTAAGACTACATCTCGGTTGCTCATGTCCAAACTCAATAACATGTCATCAATGGTCAGAAGTTTGAGTTCAGAGGTGTTTGGGCGATTTGTCCAATCTTCTAAAATGGCAAATCGAATGCTTAAACCAATGCTTGTCCACTTGGCCTCATTCAAAAATGAGTGTGCACGTTTCAAGACATTTCTCCGGCCTTCATATCGCGGTATTTTTAGAATTACTTTTGGGTCTGTCCAATTGAGGTTGTCGGCTGTAACTCCTGCTCTGGCAGGTTCATAATCTAGTTTGATTTCAAAGTTCTGACCGAAATCATTCTCAAGAATTTCATTTGCTCTAGTAACTCTGTCTCTGAGGTAGGATTTAAACTTTCTGTTGAATTTCTTGAGCTTTCGCTCATACGTTTGGTACTTCTTGTAGTCTTTCTTTACTGCTTCTTCTGGATGAAGGCGCATTGTTGGGTTAGGATAAACTTCTGTGTCAGGTTCGTCAAAGTCCTTTACCTTTTTCGGACCCTGTTTTATTTCTTTGTAAACATCTCCAAGACTGTTTACACGGCTGATGCGGTCAATAATGATGTACGGAAAAATTTCATCTTCAAACCAGCCGAACAGATTATTATCCTTGGAATGCTTGACATGGTGCAAGCGGAACAACACCCGATAATTGATGAAATCGCTGGCCATGCCGCTTTCACGGACATCAGAGTTTCCTTGAATAGCAGCTATGGTAGAATCATCACCATTGATTAGATATCCTTTTTGATTTCCAGCCCCGTCATCAAGAACAGCTTTGATATAGGGTTTTTGGGATTGTGCAGTGGTGGCATGAATGTTTACTAGACCTTTTTCATGGCCTTTGGTAAAGTATTCTTTGATTTTATTTTTTCCATCATTGCCTTGTTTAAAAGCACTCTCTAGCAACGTGTAGATTGCCCAATAGATGGTGGATTTACCGCTGCCGTTTTCTCCATAAATGAGCAGGTTCTTTCCTCCAATTTCTAAAAGCGGACTTTTAGGATCATGCTTAGGGAAGAACTTGAAGTTCTGGATATGGAGTTCGTGCAGTCTCATGAGCCGGTTACTTCATTGATTCTTCTGATAATTTCACTGCGGCTTTCCGAAACCAAAATGCGATTACGAATAGGATTATCTTTTTGCTGCAATTCGTAATACACCTTTTGGATGCTGGCTTTCTTCTCTTCAGGATTCATTTCGGAAATGTCTGGGAAAGTCTTTTCGTTGATGAACTGCAAAACATCCAACTTTTTGGATTTCATCTCTTCTTCAAAGTAAAGTTCATAAACCATCATATCGAGTACATTTTCAAGTAGTTCTGTGATGGATTCTTCACTTATATTTTCGAATACTTCACTTACTTCAGAACTGTTTATAAATGTCAAATATTCAGAAAGTGTCTCAACTTTGGTTTCCAATGAGAGATTATTTGGCAATGGGATTGGAAGCAACTCTATATACATTTTATTCCATTGATTAGTCCCTTGTCCTGTGGAAGAAGTTATCTTATCCATGTACCATTGAATTACTCTTGAGTTAAGACAACCTAAGAGATACTTTAAATGCTTACCACTCATAAAATATGATGGATTTGATACGTAGGTTGACTTATTATCATATGCAAAAGCTGGACGATCGGTTATCGCAAGCCAAACAAGTTTTTCATCTTCTAATTGCATTATATATGCGCAATTCCGAAGGTTTGTCCAATGATCACCTTGGTCTGTGCGATCAATTAGAGTTTGATATGTACCATCTGGTTTCTGTACGGCAAGTGGTGAGTCTTTGTCCTTATACTTGAGTAAATGATCGTATATAATGGGATAGTCTCTTTCGACATTTATCCTAGGAATAGCTTCTGTTCCTTTTTGCCTGTTCTCTCTAACTCCATTATGAGGGTAGATAGCATAATTGTCATTAAATTCATAACGCCAACGTCTTATTTCTCTACCTCTAATTAATCGCTTAATAATGTTTTCATTATTCGGATCTTGTTGAATTAACTCTTTCCTTTTCTGCCCATCGATGTAGAAAGCTTCATTAAAGCCAGTTAACATTCCTCTATAAAATTCTACATCCCAGTTTTTCAAAGTAACGCCTGCTTCTTTAATCCTATTTAATATTGAAAAATCCATTGGTTCTAGAATAATCCAACCTTCATCTGAAAGTGAATCCAGCATTATTCTATTCTCAGTGAAATAATCCTGTATGGATTGTTTTATGTTGAAATCACTTTTAACGGCAACAGCTTCCAATTCACCACTAAATTCTTTGTTCTTAGCAAGCAAAATGTTTGCTTCTACTGTCGCAGCAGGAAAGATTTGGGTGTCTTCAAAGTTCAGCAGCTTTACCGGATTAGAAACACTAGAAAAAATATTCCTAAGAGTAGCACCGAAGTTAGTTCTCATCCATGTATTTGAAGTTATGTAACATAGTGTTCCGTCATCTACTAATAGTTCAAACCCCTTTTCATAGAATAAACAATAGATATCACTTGTGCCACTGAAAGTCTTGAAATGAGATTGTGAAAGTCTATCTCTTTCAGTTTTATTCATTTTTTGTAACTGAATGTATGGCGGGTTTCCAATCATTACATCAAAACCACCTCGTTCAAATACATCCATAAAGTAGAGATGCCAAAGGAAGTACGGGCGTTCATCTGTTTCCTGAATCTTGAGCAAATTGGCTTTCGTTTCCTGAATTTTTTCCAAATCAGAAACAAAACCATCGAATTTTTTTCGAGCGTTTTTATTAAGGTTAGCAGGGTTTCCAGCTTCTGCAATAAATCTATTTAGCTGTTGCTCCCGCAGGTGGATATTAAACTGAATATGGTCTTCGACCAATGCATTTATTTGCTGACGGATTTCCTTTTTACGCTCGGCATCTTCAATGGTAAAAAACTCATTAATAAGCGCTTTGATTTTTTTTGAAGTATCACTTTTGGCAAAGGTGATCTTCATTTGGTCTTCTTTTATATTGCCGAACAGGTCACGCTCTGGCTCATAGATTTTTTCACCTTTTGGTAATGCAATTTGACTTAGATCTATTCCTTCGTATTGTTCCAGCAAGCTGTTTCCTTGCATAATCTTGTAGTCAAGGTTGGGAAGCGGATGTGGATTTACTTCTTCCACTACCAATGCGAGCCAAAAACGGAGTTGTGCAATGTCCACCGCACCCTTTTCAATATCCACCCCATAAATGGAATTTTGAATAATGCTCTTTTTGGTAGCGGCAGGGTCAAAAGGCTGGTTGGTTTTCAGATAAGGATAAATAAAACGCTTAGCATCAAAAATCTCTTGCAACATCCCAATCGGGAAGGCTCCAGAACCAATGGCCGGGTCGCAGACCTTAATATCATCCAATAGCTGATTGACTTGGGAAGCGTTGTCTCTTTCGGCCAGAAATGCTGAAACAGTATGTTGTCGAATGAAATCGTCAATGTCCTGTCGTTTGCCAAAATGGTTGTACAAATACTGGATCAGACTTTCCTGACACATGTACTGCACAATTTCCTTTGGTGTGTAGAAAGCCCCTTTCTCACGGTTTTCTTCCAGCAGGTTTTCGAAAATATGTCCGAGCATTTCCGGGTCGATTCCCACTTCATGATCGTCCGGACTATTCTCATCAATGGTGAAATTATATTGCTCAAAAAATTCCAGTAATTCTTCAAAGTAGCTTCTTGGAAAATCTACTTTAAGTGTTGCCTTGTTCTTTTCGGGTTCAAACAATCCACCATTCAGATAAGGTACGTGTGAGCCATTGAGCCTTCCTTCCAAACCATCAATATGAAATTCACCTTTGGGGCGTTTGGTATTGAGTGTTTCAAAGAAAAGTTTGGTCAGACATTGGCTGTGAAAATTTTCTTTGCCGGTGAACTCCTCAAAGAGCAACTGCATGAAGCGTTTCTCTCCGTCCATCCATTCGTTAGATTGAGAAGAGCAGCCCATCCAACCTTTCTTTTGCAAGAAATGTAGGAACACGATCCGACCGAGCAGTTTCTTTACAAAATCTCGAATTGGTTTTTCCTTCTTCTCAGGTTCTTCTTTTTCGGCATCAATCAGTTCATCCCGCCATGGTGATTCAGCAAGGTATTTCCAAAACTTCTCATAATGGATTTTATAGGATTTGAAGAACTCTCGGTTCAGGGCTTCCACCGAAAAGACCTGTTGAAGCTCTTTGATAGTAGCCTTTCCTGCTTCTTTTTTTGGGATAAGTGTTAGTAGTCGTTTAGCTGCTGTGGTACATGCTTCATTTGGCCCCAAGAGATAAGTATATCGCTTAGGTTTAGTCTCGCCTTTAATGAACTCACCCGTTTCCATGTCCAAGGCGGACCATTTGGCAATGAACGAGAAGCGATAATCCTTTTGATTTGGACTGTGGAAGAAGACAATAGCACCGTGGGTAATGTCCTGATCAATGTGTTTGATAGCAATGTCTCGCAATTCCTTTCGGTTACGGGCAATGACCACATTGTCGGTTATTTCTACTTCAAAAATGGCCAAAGACTTTTCATCATCTAAGGTGATTCGCCCGATCTGTTTTCCTTGAACCACTTTTTCGTGTTCTTCAAATAGAGCCTGAGCCTGAGAGAAGTATTGCACCTTTTTAAAAAACATGGGCAAAAGCTCTTTCCAGTAGTCAAAACTGTAGGGCTGTTGCAGTATCCGTTTTAAGTCCTTTTCTCTCATAATTATTTCACAAAGCTTTCTGAAATGATGATTTCAGGATTCAGTGACTTTTTCAATTTTGGTTTTGCTTCTCCATCTTCATCCTGTATGGTTTGCAATGGATAGCTTTTTAGTATTTCTAAAATCTTTTCAAGGATGATAGCCGGCTTCAAAGGAGACTTGTTAACTGCTCGTTTTAATTTGTTGATGTCCCGCTGCAATCGCTGAAAGCGGCCTTGTCTAATAGCTTCTTTTGCTTTTATGATTAAGCCTCTTTCTTCTTCATTGGTAAATGGTAAATCCAACATAGCATCCAAATAAGCAATCGCACGCTTTTCATTCGGTCCCTGTGTTACATCAACCTTCTTGTCTCTTGCTTTTTCTGCTTCAATCAAGTCTGTGAATAAAGAAATGCCCGTTTGAACCTGATCGTGGTGTTGTTCATGAAGTTTTATTCCTTTCTCAACAGGTTCTGCCTCAAATATTTTTACAGTCTCTAGAAAGGTCAATTCCTCCGTTTCACCTTTATCATTCACTTTTACAAATGCATCTCGCTTTTGATCTTTGATATAGCAGATCGTTGATTTATCCAATTCATCATCCTTTCTCCCAACACGTGCTCTGAGTGGCATATTCTTGATCTTTTTGAACAGGCCAGGTGTTTCTTCTTTGATGTCTCGAATCATCATGAGATAAGCTAACTTTTCGTCTTTCTCTTCCTCTACGGCTTGGTCAAATAATCCGAAGGTTTCCGTTTCTTCATCAGGTGAATAAATCTGGCTGTCCTCTCCCAAAGCCGCATGAAAAGCTTGAAGTTTCATTATGGCTCGCTTCTCCAACTCTATGTCATTGTTCACTTTGGCCGTTGGGTAGAAGTTGAAAACGTAAACCTGCTTAGCCGTTGAGCCAATTCTGTTTACTCGACCAATTCGCTGCATCAGTCGAGTGGAATTCCAAGGGGTATCGTAGTTCACAATCACATTGGAACGGTGAAGGTTAACGCCCTCTGCCAATACTTCGGTTGTTAGAATGATATCATATTTGTTCTCCTGTTCTGTTTTTGGAAGGTTGGCATCAAAGTTTTTCCGAACTGTGGGCATTCGGTCTTTTCTCGACTTGCTATCCACTGAGATGATTCGCTGTGGAGTGTGTTTCGGCAATTCATCCATCAGGTATTGCGTGGTTTCCTTGCTTTCTGAGAACACTACCAATTTAGATTCAGGATTTATCTTTTTCTCCAGCAAACGAGTTTTCAAATACTCAATGAAGACATCTAACTTAGGGTCTTCCGTCACTTTCTGCCATTCAGCATTCAGTTGTTTTAATAGGTCATAATCCTGCTTCAAACCTGGAAGGAAATCATATTCGAAATCATCCGGTTCGCAAATGTCAATGGTTGGGTCTTCAATAGATTTTTCAATGATAAGTTCAAGAAGTTCTTCTTCTTTACCTTCATTGATCATATCTGACACAGGCAGATTTGGAGCAATGTAAATCTTACCATTTTCAAACATGGTAATCATGGCTTCTGTTGCACGGAAGAAACGAAACAGTGATTGTTTGAAGGCATAGAAGCTGCTGTCTATCCTTTTCACAAGCATGGTCTTCATGATCTTGGCCAATTGCTCCGAAATCATGTCGGCTTGCTTGTATTTCTCTTTCTTATGTGGTTTTAAGAAACGGATGGCTTGATACCGGAAATACTTTAGTCCTTGTGTTTTATGACTTAAAACATAGATAGTATGGTCGTACAAATCCTCTAAATGTGGTTCAAGTTCATAAAGTATTTTCTCTGGCTGCCGAACTGCTGGGAAATTGATACCCTGCTTCTTCAAGTCTTCTGAATACAGTTCATGAGCCATTAAATCGGTTCTTGTTCTGCGAACTGTGAGTGGCTCAATGATCTTCGTCCGGATTCTCTCGTAGATACGCTTTACACCTGTCTTGACTTGCTCAACATCAGGTTCATCTTTCAGCTTTTTGTAAGCATCTATCTGATTCCTGAAAAAGTGTTGCAAGTTGCCAATTTCAAGTGTTGAATTCTTGCTGTCCTGAAACAGATAAACAAGGTTGGCGATATCCTCTGGTTTGTTATTGAGTGGGGTGGCGGAAATTAGAATTACTCTTTTTGGAACGCCTGATCCATCTGGCAAAACTCGCTTCGTGGTTGTTTTACAGATTTTTTGCAACTCATTATACATTGTTGCAGTATCCGAACGGAATTTGTGAGCTTCATCTACAATGATTAGATCATAGCGTTCTAGACTTGTCAGCTTATGCAGACTTCCATTGGTAATAATCTTAACATTGTCCAGATTGAACTTTTCAATGGTTTCTGACCAGTTTTCTTTCAAAGCAGGTGGAACAATAATCAATGTTCTGGAACGATGTTCAGGAAAGCCGTTTGAGTAGAAGTACTTTTTGGCAATCAGGGTAGCAACAATGGTTTTACCCAGTCCAACCACATCAGCTAAGAAAAAGCCATTATGCTTTACCATCTTGGCATAGCCATCATTTACAGCATCTACCTGATAGGAGAGACGTTTGAATCCTCTTGGTAAGTCCGAGATAGAATTCGGATCAAACTCAATGCTCTTACCGAAATACTCAATTAAGAATTTGAGATAGATTTCATAAGGAGTGTAGTCATCATTTAGATAAGTATCCTTTTGAAGCTTCTCAATATAGTCTGTGTCAATTGGAACTGATTCCTCCCATAATTTCTCGAACGTCTCAGTAGCAAAATCAATGTCTGAGTTGTCTCTCAATTCTACATTAAATTCAAAGTTCTTTCCAAGGCCGGCATCAGTGAGATTGCTTGATCCTGTAATGACAGAACCATAGCCGTGATCATGTTTAATCTTTTCCCTGAAAATGTAAATCTTGGCGTGAATATTCTGCTTTGGGTGAACTTTGATTTTGACTTTTCCAGAAACAATATCCTTAATGAGCTGAAGCATTCCTTCTTCAACCTTTTTGTCATATTCAGCTTCTTGGATGTTTTTCTTTACTTCTTTAAAAAACTCTTCTTGAGCCTTTTCTGCGTTTGGGTCAAAGAGTAGCCCTTGTTGATTGGCTTCAAAAACAAGATGGTCAATGTTGATACCGACAAGAATTCTGATTTCAGCTGCTTTTTCAACAAATTCTCTAATCTGAAAATATCCTGAAGCACGGAAATACCCTACAAGCGCATCAAAGAAGTGGATATTCTTATGCTTGAATACACCCTCTAGTTTGTTGAGAAGCGTGTTCTTTTCTTCGTTGGTGAAAAACTTTGTACTCATAGGCTTTTCAGTGTTTCATTCAGTCCATCTTTTATATGCTTTAATTCTGAGAATTGCGACATAATGGAATGAACTATGAATTTCACTTCAACTTCTTTCAAGTCTCTTTCGAGAACCTTTGAGAATATTGGTAACATATCCTTTGTTGCTTCCCTTTCGTTGCGCTCAATCTTGCTCAGAATTGAAGTGTCAATGTCCAGTTCGGCAGCAACTTTTCTAAGTGGTAATCCAATATTTTCTCGTTGTTCCCGCAGGTATTCTCCAAATGAATCCATCTTGAATAATTCGTTTAGACGATTTCGTCAAAAGTAGAGATTATTCCTGTATTTTCCTTTCAGCGGGGAGGGAAAATTTTAGCTCTTTTGTTCTTTCTGATTTATGACTATAATTTAATCAGAATCAAACTTAAGACGGCTATAGCCCATCGCCGGCCAAGGCTTGAGAAATTTTCTACATTAGGGTTTATTAATCAATTCTGGAGGGTCTGTGCTTTGAAGCGTCGGGCCATAGCCAAGGCCTTTGGTAACAAGCTCCAAAAGTTTTGAAAGCGATAGGAACTAAAAGTGTTTGTATAACGCTTTTTCTTGCCCCTAATCAAAAAAGTTTAGCTGGTTAGCAAACAATGAGTATTTTAAAATCGTTATATCCCTAAACAACCTACTGACCAGTGCTCAAGAACCTACTTCTAGTCTCATTTGTTTTGTTATGCAATGTGATTTCTGCGCAAATTACATTAACACACAATATTGGTAACACCCCAATAAAAACAGACATGACTTCGTGCCAATATGAAGAGGCATGGGCAAGGGCTTTTACACTTTCTGATTTTGGCATAACCACAGCAGATCAGTTTTTAATCAATTCGGCTCAGGTAGCCATTAGCAATTCATATGATGGCGCCAGACTGGTGTTTAATTTTTACAGTCTTACCTCCGAGGCGCCCACCCAAAACCCACAACGAATTAGTTATGGAAATCTGGTATTGGCACCTGAAATTGGGGATACACCTGAAATCGTTCAGGTAAATTTTGATTCCCCGGTAGTCATACCTGCAGGCGTTGAACGAATTTTGGTAGAGGTCACGCAAATGGACGACATTTATAACGATGACTACAAAGAGGTTTTAATTGCGGGCACTGAATTTGACAATGACACCTCTTGGTTTAAAGGATGCAGGGAACATTATACGCATATTAGCACCGAAGACTTAAATCCAGCCGTTCCTGATGCCAATTTTTTTATAAATGTCACTGGAGAAATCCAAAACATTGCCCAAAGCGGTGCATCAGTAACTCTATCCCATAATTTATGTGACGATATCATAGAAACTCGAATACACTCGTGCTCCTCCTCTTATATTTATTGGGCAAGAGACTTTTATTTGGATGATTTTGGAATCTCTGACGATGAAGAATTTGTAATTAACTCTGGGCAAGTTGGTATTAATAAAGTAGGATGGCTTCCCGAAATAAGCTTCAATATTTATGAGATTGATGACAATTTTCCAGATTCATTTTCTGAAGCAGATTTAATAGGCAGTAGTCAATATCAACAACTT
This sequence comes from Euzebyella marina, assembly GCF_003687485.1. Taxonomy (GTDB): domain Bacteria; phylum Bacteroidota; class Bacteroidia; order Flavobacteriales; family Flavobacteriaceae; genus Euzebyella; species Euzebyella marina. The sequence continues at coordinate 3,804,473 of NZ_CP032050.1, forward strand.
TCACCGAATATAGATAGGAATTCTCGAATTATAAATGTAGCCTTTGATACTCCTATCGTCGTCCCGGCTGAAGTCAATCGTATTCTTGTTGAAGTACATAAAGGAATTGTATATGGGGATGGCTTGGCATTTATTGCAGGTTCTAGCCAAGATACAGGTGTTTCATGGCAAAGAGGATGTACTAGAACCTCATCCGAACACGATTTCGGCTTTGACGAATACGTAGACACCCAAGATTTTGGAAGGCCTGATGCCAATTTTTACATCAATGTCACAGGAGACGTACATCACGTCACCAATAATTTTTCAATGAACATATCCAATGTCTGTTCAGAATTTTTAAAGGAATTCAGCGTGGCACCGGCTGGAAATATTGCTTCGGTAGTATGGGATTTTGGAGACCCTGCATCGGGGGGTGACAATAGTTCCAATGATTTATCACCCTTTCATGATTTTTCTTCTGACGGCAATTACACAATTACAGCCACGGTAACGGGTAATGATGGTACTGTTGAAGTATTGACGGAAACCATAGAGGCCAAAGAACCTCCAAATGCGTATGGCATAGATAACCTTTATGCTTGTGAAGACATCTTCGGCACTGGAGTTTCATCTTCGTTCGATGTTTCGCAGACTGTCGCACAAGTCTTGGGCGGCCAAAACAATATGAAACTTACCTTTATTGATGGGAGTGGGAATGAATATGAAACCTTACCCAATCCATTTACCAATACGATAAGGGATAGGGAAACCATAGTGGTCAGGGTAGCTCACGGCAATAATCTATGTTGTTATTCCGAAACGACATTTGACCTGATTGTACATCCGATTCCCGACCTTTCTTCAGTTACCGACCTCTTTGTTTGCAGCAATGGAACGGACGGATTTTCAACCTTCGATTTGGAACAGGTACAAAATATTATCTTGGCCGATTATACTTCAGCTTCCGTCTCATTTTATCGCGCCGATGGCAGTCCTATCGGGAACCCTTTAAATGCTGTGGAGAACCTTGTTGCCAATGAAGAGGTTATTACGGTACAGGTGGTGGAAAGTGTCAACAACTGCAATAACGAAGCTTCATTTCGATTAATGGTCAATCCACTTCCAATGGCGTATGAACCCGAAGTTTTGATTGGTTGTGATGATAATGGTGATGGCATTTCAGAATATTTTGACACTTCCAATGTGGAAACTCAGGTTACTGGGGGACAAATTGGTCTATCAGTATCCTACTTTGATGGAGATGGCAATGTATTGCCCAGCCCTTTACCCAATCCGTATACCAATTCGATCACCAATGACGAAACCATTACCGTAAGGGTAACCAACGAGGAGACCTACTGCCATGAAGAGACCCAGCTATTGCTGCGCACGTCTTCGCAGCCCCAATTGAATAGTCCGCAACCCGTCTACGCCTGTGATTTGGGAAATGGTTTCGCCCGATTTGACCTATCCCATGTTGAAGCTGAAATCTTGGGAAGTCAGACAGGGTTGGTCACACATTTTTTTCAAGAGGATGGCGTGGCATTGCCAAACCCGCTGCCCAGTTATTACGAAAATACCATAGCATGGAACCAAACCTTATTGGTACGTGTAGAAAATGAACTGAACAATTCATGCTATTCGGAAACAAGCGTTGACCTGGTGGTTACTGAACTGCCATCAACAGCCTTGTTAGAGGAAACATATTTTATATGTGGTTTGGAACCCTCATTGCGCATTCAAATAGAAACTGATTTTGAATATTACCAATGGACCCAACCGGAAGGCACTGTAATCTCCAACGCTTTTGAAACGATACTTACGAGCGAAGGAATGTATACCCTTACGATTGGTCAAACTACCAACGGTCTGTACTGCGAAAACCACTATGAATTTGAACTCGTTCGGTCTGAACTACCGACCATTATTGAAATAAAACGGCGAGAATTGTCGACCGATAATTTTATTAAAATTATAGCCTCTGGTGATGGGGATTTTGAATATTCGATAGATGGCGTGGTATTTCAAGACAGTAATTATTTCCCCAACATCCTTGGGGGCAACTACACGGTTATGGTCCGCGACAAAAAGGGCTGTGGAGAAGATAGCCAGCAAGTTACCCTTATCGATTATCCAAAGTTTTTTACCCCAAACAATGATGGTTTCAACGAATATTGGCAAATATTTGGCATAGAAGCGTTTCCAGACGCTCAAGTCTATATTTTTGACAGGTATGGAAAACTATTGGCCCAATTACGACCTGAAGACAAAGGTTGGGATGGTTTTTTCAATGGTAGGGAAATGATTTCTAACGATTATTGGTTCCGGGCCAATCTAGGAGAAGGCACCATTTTTTCGGGCCACTTTACTTTAAAAAGATAAAAGCCAGTTCTCACTTCATAAAAAATTGAATATCATCCAAATATTGACGACCCAAATTTGGAACCAGTGTTTTTGATAGAAATCCTCGATGAAATTAATAGTGAAATGGACAAATATTTTCAATTTGAAAATTTATGTTCAAATGAAAGTTTTAGGGTAATGTAAGACTATATCCTTTCCTTGAATGACGACTATATTAAAATCCAATTATATTCGAAATATTTCAAGCCTAAACCCTTTAGAAATTTTATTGACCGCTCTCATCATAGAAAGGATTGGTTTGATTTTAAGGAAACGGTGTACTATGAAATTCTAAAAGGCCAGACGTAATTAAAAAAATAAGGCCTGTGCATAAAAAAGTTTCTCATTGATTAGGTCAGAAATTTAAATCGACTTTAAATTGGTTTTTTTTAGTGGTTTTAGAATTTTAATATTCTCCTTACTGTTCGATTGTTTCTTAAAATTCATTACATTACCATATTGAAAGTCAATTTGATTTATTGTATATTAAATAGACCGTCAACAAATCGGTCAACAGATTTTGACAATAAGGCTGCGTCTCACAATATTCGTTGATTGAGGAAACAGGTTTGAATCCTGCCGAGGTCACTTTAAAAAACCCTGCATTGTAATGCAGGGTTTTTTATTTTTTTTAAGGTGTTTTACGACAATGCTGCTCACTAAACACGAATCAATTCAACTATTGTTTGCTCATCCTACCGAGGGCATAAATTCTTTCTCAATAGCTATTCGGAGCTGATAAACTTTCCGTCTTCTTTGATCAAAAGCAACTTTTTGCTAAATGGGCTTACCAAAGAAAGGTTCCATCCCGATGGGTGCGTATCAAATTTCACCTCTATAGACTCACCTTCCAGTTTTATCTTTAAACCTTCCATTTTTTTCCAAGTCGTTTTCGGATTTTCTTTTGATTTTAAGATCTTGCGATAAATCGAATACAATTGCCATTTGATTCTTTCATCCAAGGGCATGTCAAAGACTTCTTTTGAACCTAAACCTCGTTTTGAAAAATACACATAACCCCAATGCTCAGGTTCATGCATATTTATCACCCATTGAGGTGACCAAACCCAATTATACTCTGGTAGAAACTTACCTTGTTCATCTCTCTTTCTCGAATACTTTTCATCATTTAGGTCATAATCCCAATTGACCCTAGAAAAATTAATTCGCCAAAAATCACCTTTTGGAACCTTTCCTCCACGCGATACTTCCGTAATCACCGCCCAAGGCATGGCTATCTCAACACTCCAGCTGTCATCTATATCAGAAGCATTGTTCAATGTTCCGTTAATCGATACAGCCGTTTTTATGCCTTGAATATCCCAACTATCAATTATTTTACCATGGTTACGATAGGGCTTTGTCAAGAATAAATCCCAAACGGTATTCAAGGCGTTCATCTCAAACTCATAATAATTATGAGTATCCCCATCGGGGTCTATAAATATTTCAAAATCATTGTTGTAGAAAATAACGGTATCTCGTTGTTTGAGAGTGGCCCAGATATGAGGTTCTTCCATTTCTGCATAGAAATATAGATACTCCTCATCATAAACCATTTTCATGCGCGTTTTGTATTTTGGTTTGATCATACCTTCTATATCGATAAAATCATCGCTCCACAAGGCTTTATCCCACGTGGTTTCATTCGCAAGGCCATCAACAACAATTTCATCGGCCCTTTCATAGGCTACATAAACCTTCGGCCCTTCTTGGGCTTCTAGTCTAATCAACAAAAAGAATATAGATATTAGAATTAGCCTTGACAATTTAGGCAATGAAAGTAAGTAATACTGGAGCATTCGATTGATAGTTTGGTAAGCGGCAAAAGTATGTATTAAAGAGAACTCATTTGAAACTGAAAATCCATTTTTATGAAATCGGCAAAAGTTTATGTAGTTTCAGTAAGCTTTACCAATATCTCGATTACATTGTAACAATTATTACCTAGCCGTATTTGCGTTACCATAACTTTGCACCAAATTAAAACCTATGGACTTCATCTTAGACCCTTGGCCTTGGTTCGTTACAGGCCCTTTGATTGCACTAGTCATGCTGTTACTCATCTTTTTTGGAAAAACCTTTGGGATGTCAAGCAACCTGAGGACATTCTGCAGTATTGGAGGCGCGGGAAAGTATTCAGACTTCTTTAGGTTCGATTGGAAAGCGCAACGCTGGAACCTAACTGTGGTATTGGGCGCCATTATAGGCGGCTTTCTAGCAACAAGCGTATTATCGAACAGCGCGGCTATTGATCTGAACCCCGAAACCGTTACAGATTTACAAGAATTGGGTTTCGAAAATGCAGGAAAAAGTCTTTTGCCACCGGAAATCTATGCTTGGGAATATGCCCTAAGCCTTAAAGGTCTCGCTATTCTAATAATTGCCGGGTTTTTAGTGGGTTTCGGCACCCGTTATGCAGGTGGCTGTACCTCTGGACACGCCATTACGGGCCTTAGCAATTTACAGTTACCCTCTCTCATTGCCGTAATCGGATTTTTTATTGGAGGATTGATTATGACCCACTTTTTGTTACCCTTAATTTTTTAAAATGAAATTTTTCAAATTTTTATTGGTCGGAATCTTTTTTGGAATTGTTCTCGTTAAATCGGAAGCCGTGTCGTGGTACCGAATTTTTGAAATGTTCAAATTTCAATCATTTCACATGTACGGAATCATTGGTTCTGCAGTCACCTTGGGTATTGTATTCGTCTTTTTGATCAAAAAACTCAAGGTCAAAAGTATTGAAGGAAAGGAAATTAATTTACCACCAAAAGAGAAGAGCGTCACCCGGTACTTATTTGGGGGCACCATTTTTGGACTTGGCTGGGCATTGGCAGGTGCCTGCCCTGGACCCATGTACATATTAGTCGGCACAGGGGTTTTTAGTATGCTCATCGTTATAGCTGCTGCTATTTTAGGAACCTTCGCATACGGTGTGCTACGCAACAAACTACCGCATTAAACGGTCAATCTATTAGCCGATTTTTTTTTAGACGATTTCGGCATTAAGGCCCGCCTGTAGCAATTTACTGCATCGGGGCTTTAAATCGTTGTACTCACCAGTTTTGACAGTACATTTTCCGTTATAATGAACAATAATAGAGCATTGCTCGGCCTGTTCCGGTGTGTGCTCGCACACATCGATCAAGGTTTCGATTACATGATCGAAAGTATTCACATCATCATTAAAAAGAATAATTTCGTTCTGCTTTACAACTGCCTCCTCTAAAAGTAATTCTTCAGAATATTTCTCTTTCAAACCCATACTCATCGATTTTAATTAATGAGACTCTTTCTAAAATACGTATTTTACTGCTACCCAATTATTTCTTGAAAGATTTTTTTCAAATTTTAATCCACAGCTAGTACATTTTTCAGATATCGCAAAAATATCGTCTTCATAGAACCCACTCACAAAAAGAGTGCCATTAGCCATTAAATTGGAAGCATACGTAGGTATGTCAGCCAAAAGAATATTTCTATTGATATTGGCCAGAATTACATCATACTTTTTTGACCCTAACAAACTAACATCTCCTTCAAAAACCTGCACCTGATCGACACCGTTACGCTCTACATTTTCGAGGGCATTGTGGTAACACCAATTGTCAATATCTATGGCATCTACGCTTCTGGCACCTTTCATGGCTGCCAAAATGGCCAGAACGCCAGTGCCGCTGCCCATATCTAGAACCGTCTTACCTTCAAAGTTATGGTCAAGTATAAATTGGAGCATCATATGGGTAGTTTCATGATGCCCCGTGCCAAAACTCATCTTAGGCTCAATGATTATATCAAAAGGCACATCGGGTTTTTCATGAAAAGGTGCTCGAACCATACATTGTTCGGCTACCTGTATAGGGGTAAAGTTCTTTTCCCAAGTGGCGTTCCAGTTTTCTTGTTCTATTTCCTTCTTTTCAAAAGAAATATCAAAATCGGCATTCTTAAGAATTTCTATGGAGTCCATTATTGCTTCTTCAAACTCTTCCTTTTGAATATAGGCCAGTACACCTGTTTCATTTTCCACAAAACTTTCAAAACCTGCTTCCCCCAATTCGGCAATTAGAATATCTGTCGCTGGTTGTAACGGTGAAACGCTAAAACTATATTCTATGTAAATGGTATTCTCCATAAAAATCAAAGAGGAGTGCAGAACACTCCCCTATTTAATTAATTCTTTCAACAAATTTTTAGATAGCCTCAATTATGGCCACAAAATCATCGGCTTTTAAAGAAGCTCCACCAATAAGTCCACCGTCAACATCGGGCTTACCAAATATCTCTTTTGCATTGGCCGGTTTTACGCTACCACCGTATAAAATAGATACATCGTTTGCCACTGAAGTGTCATAAGCCTCGGTAATGGTTTTTCGAATGAAAGCATGCATTTCTTGTGCTTGTTCAGGAGATGCGGTTTCGCCGGTACCAATGGCCCAGACCGGCTCATAGGCCAAAATAATCTTGCTCCAAGAAGAGGCGTCTAAAGAAAACAATGCGTTTTTTAATTGGCTTTCCACTACGTTGAAATGATTTTCAGACTTACGGTCTTCAAGCTCTTCCCCAAAACAGAACATTACCCTCATATTTTTATCAAGTGCGGCAGCGACTTTTTTAGCCAATATCTCATCGGTTTCATTAAAATAGGCTCTTCTCTCAGAATGACCTAAAATCACAGTATCAACACCAATATTTAAAAGCATATCGGCCGAAATTTCTCCGGTATACGCGCCGTTTTCCGCAAAGTGCATATTTTGAGCTATCACCTTAACAACTGATGATTCTAAACTACGTACCGCACCAGCCAAATTTACAAAGGTAGGTGCTACCATTACCTCAGCGTTCGTATCTGGCAGTTTGGCTGCCAACTCGCTCAATAACGCCTCGGTTTCTTCGGCATTCTTGTTCATTTTCCAGTTTCCGGCAACTATTTTACTTCTCATTTTCTTTATTCTTTGTTTAGGTAATTAGTTAATCTTTTAAATAATATGTCAGTCGAATTTCAAATCGTTCAAATCGTTGTAATGCACTTTTTGAACGATGGTTCCTTTGTGCAAAACCAAAACACCAGGGTTTGACCTGACGATGGTTTTTAAGGTTGTCTCATCAGTGAAATAAAATTCAAAAGCTAGTTTATACTGATCGATAAGGGCCTGGGTCTGCTCTTCATTGGATGCCGACATGCCGATTACCTTATAACCTGTATCTAAAGCCTTATCGGTTATTGATTTTACTTCAGGATAAATAGCTTCGTTTGTCTTTCTCAAGTCATAAGCTATAACCATCACAAGTTTCGGTTCTTGCAAAAGACCCGAAGAAAAGTCCTCACCCCCTTGTTCTATGGTAAAATCGTGTATCGGCGGCTCATAACCCTTCTGCACTTCGGTTGTCTCCACATCGACGAACTCACCATCTACCTGTGGATAATCACCTTGAGTAACTATAATCTTATCTTCACCATTCACTTTGAATCGCCAAGCGTAATCGTATATTGGTTTGGGCGCATCTTCTGGAACTGTCATACCCTCCTCTATGTTAGCACCTATTTTATACGGTCTAAAGTCGATGACAGGTAAATGGTTGAGAACATAGTTACAATAAACGATACAAACCAGAACCGAAAAAACAATTACAATTCTTCTTATCTTGATATCAAAGAGAGGCGTAATATATTTTTGTCCTATGAACAAAAGCACTATCAATACAAGTAGAATAATATCTTTTGTGAAAGATTCCCACGGGGTCAATTTGATGGCGTCTCCAAAACAACCGCAGTCGGTGACTTTATTGTAGTATGCCGAGTAGAAGGTCAAAAATGTGAAACCCACTATCATCAACAAAAGACTCCATACGGTAAATTTCACCCTAAAACCGACCAATAGCATAACGCCTAACAACACTTCAAAAATTACCACGAAAATTGAAATCGCCAAAGCGTAAGGTTCAAAAACAGGAAGGTCAAGAACACCTTGACTAAAGTATTCTTCGAGCTTAAATGAAAAACCTACCGGGTCGTTCAGCTTGATAAACCCACTTATGATAAAGAGTATCCCAACAAAAATTCGACTTATGGCTACCAGATATCTCATGAACTACTCCCCTTTTTCGTTTAAATGAATCATAGCGAAAACAGCATAATTGACCATGTCTTGATAATTGGCATCGATACCCTCGCTCACGATGGTCTTTCCTTTGTTATCCTCTATTTGCTTTACCCGAAGTAATTTTTGCAGAATAAGATCGGTCAAAGAACTAATGCGCATGTCACGCCAAGCCTCACCGTAGTCATGGTTCTTATTTTCCATGAGGGCCTTGGTAGCGGCCGAATGCTTATCATACAACTCTAAAGACTCCTTCAATTGCATATCAGGCTGGGCAGCTACCCCCTTTTCAAGTTGTACAAGGGCCATCAATGAATAGTTGATGATGCCGATAAACTCTGAGCGTTCTCCTTCGTTTACCTTTCGCACCTCATTTTCTTGCAACCCTCTTATGCGCTGAGCCTTGATAAATATCTGGTCCGTTAAGGAAGGTAGCCTTAAAATCCTCCACGCACTACCGTAATCCTTCATTTTCTTTTCAAATAGATTACGACAAGTTTTTATCACCTCATCGTACTGCTGGGAAGTTTCAGGCATGGATATCGTTTCTAATTTGCGTAAATTTCACACAAAATTTTGAATTGCTCAAAGTTCGTGTTTTAAACTTGGTTATTCAAATGTTACCGCTTGAACTTTACGTAAAATGACCATCAATTGCAAAGGCCAACTCATTGACCTCAAATCGCCCAAAGTAATGGGCATTCTGAATATTACACCCGATTCTTTCTATGGCGGAAGCCGGTTTTCAGATTCTAAATCAGTATTGAAACGAACCGAGGCAATGCTTGCTGAAGGAGCCACCTTTATCGATATTGGCGCATATAGTTCACGCCCCGGGGCCGCCCATGTAAGCGAAGTAGAAGAACTTGGCCGCATTGTACCGATTATCGAACTATTGATAAAAGAGTTTCCCTTAATTCAAATTTCTATTGATACTTTCAGAAGCAAGGTGGCTGCCGAGTGCATTCAGAACGGCGCCTCGTTGATCAACGATATCTCGGCAGGTCTACTTGATGAACAGATGCTCTCCACCGTGGCAAAACTAAAAGTACCTTACATCATGATGCACATGAAAGGAGACCCGAAAAACATGCAATCAAAAACCGAATATCAAAATCTCATTAACGACATACGCAAGTACTTTTCTGAGCGCCTAAGACTAGCAAAAGACCTCGGCATTGTTGATATCGTCATAGACCCAGGGTTCGGTTTTGCCAAAACCTTAGAGCAGAACTATGAACTACTTTCAAACCTCGAGCTGTTCAGGAATATCGAGCACCCGCTATTGGTCGGCGTTAGCCGAAAGTCGATGATTTACAAATTGCTTGACAAACAACCAGAAGAAGCTCTTAATGGCACTACAGCGCTCAACATGGCCGCGCTTCTTAAAGGCGCTAATATTTTAAGGGTTCACGACGTTAAAGAAGCAGTTGGATGTGTTAAACTTGCAGAACAGTTAAAGAGCGAATTTATTTCCTAATTTTACAAAAACCATCCGACTTGGATTTTCTTAATTTCCTGGAATTCAATATCACCGACCTACTAGACATTTTTTTGGTAGCGGTATTGCTTTACTATGTTTATAAACTGGTAAGGGGATCGGCGGCCATCAATATTTTCATCGGTATTGTTATTGTATGGGGATTTTGGAAGCTAACCGAACTATTGGGCATGGAAATGATCAGCAGTTTGGTCGGCGCCTTTATGCAAGTGGGACTGATTGCCCTCATTATAGTTTTTCAGCAGGAAATTCGAAAGTTTCTTTTGATGATAGGGTCGACCAATTTCTCAAATAGAAAAAAGTTTCTAAAGCATTTTAAATTCTTGAGGGAAGATGCCATCAATTCGACTACCGATGTTGATGCCATTGTTGCCGCTTGTAGAAAAATGAAGACCACGAAGACCGGAGCGCTTATTATACTTGAAAGAAATACGTCTTTAGATTTCATCAAAGGCTCTGGAGATAAAATGCACGCCGAAATCAACAAACCCATTATCGAGAGTATTTTCTACAAGAATAGTCCGTTACACGATGGCGCCGCTGTGATTGAAGATAATTACATTGTTGCCACCAGAGTTATCTTACCGGTATCGAACAAAAGAAACATTCCCCTACGTTTTGGTCTTCGCCACCGCGCAGCCGTAGGCATTACTGAAAAAACGGATGCTTTGGCCTTGGTCGTCAGTGAAGAGACCGGTAATATATCTTATATCAAAAATGGTGAGTTTACCGACTATGCAGACCTTGATGAGCTGGCCACGATGATTAAGGAAGATTTGCGCGATTAGGCCACTTCTTCTTCCATGAATTGCGCTTCGTAAAGTTTACTGTAATAGCCCTTTCTTTTCAACAATTGCTTGTGGGTACCGGTCTCAACGATTTGACCTGCATCCATCACAATAATCTTATCGGCCTTTTTAATAGTCGCCAAACGGTGGGCTATTATTATAGAGGTTCGCCCTTCAGTTATTCTTTCTGTTGCACGCTGAATAAGCTGTTCTGAATAGGTATCTACGGATGAGGTAGCCTCATCTAATACCAGAATACTTGGGTTGCTTACATAGGCCCTCAAAAAGGCAATCAATTGTCGCTGGCCACTTGAAAGCATCGTACCTCTCTCCTTTACATTGTATTGATACCCGCCCGGAAGACTTGAAATAAATTCATCGACCCCAATTTCATCGGCCGCCGCCTTGATAGTATCAAGAGTTATTGAAGAGTTTTTTAATGAAATATTGTTCTCTATCGTGTCGGCAAATAAAAATACATCTTGCAAAACGACCGCTATCTGAGCCCTAAGTGAACTTAGCTTAAAATCTTTGATATCGATATCATCTACCAAAATACTACCTGAATTGATTTCATAAAATCGATTGAGGAGATTAATTATTGTTGATTTTCCTGCTCCGGTTGCCCCAACAATAGCAATCGTTTCACCAGCCTGCACCTCAAAGGTAACACCGTGTAAAACCTCTTCATTTTCAACATAACCGAAACGCACATCTGAAAATTTGAGGTTGCCCCGAACATCTCCCTTTTCAATAGTACCAACATCTTGAATGTTACTTTGGGTATCTAAAATCTTGAATACCCTATTCGCCGCTACCATACCCATCTGTAAGGTGTTGAATTTATCGGCGATTTGCCTTAATGGCCTAAAAAGAATTTCTATATACAGTATAAAAGCAAAAAGGGTACCTGCGATATCTACACTAATATTGGCCACATTTTGAAGCCCACCGTACCAGACCACCAAACCTATGGCTACCGATGATACGATTTCAGCAATCGGAAAGAATATAGAGTTATACCAAACCGTTTTCAACCATGCATTTTGATGCTTCTCGTTGATACCTCTAAAGTTTTCGCTCTCTATGCGTTCTCGGGTAAATAATTGCACGATTTTCATTCCTGTAATACGCTCTTGCACGAATGAATTTAAGTTTGAAACCTCTGCCCTTACATCGATAAAAGCGACCTTCATCGCCTTCTGAAACAAACGAGTGGCATAAAGAATAACCGGCATGATTACAAAAACGATCAAGGCCAATTTCCAGTTCAAATATAACATCATGGCAGCTGCAGCCAACATTTTCAACAAATCGGCAACTATCATAAAAAAACCCTGACTAAAAATTTCACCGATGCGCTGCATATCTTGAACGGCCCTTGTAACCAAAACACCTAAAGATGAGCTATCGAAATATTTCATTCGAAAACCTAGCATATGTTTAAATAGGTCGATGCGCACATCTTTAATGACCATCTCACCCAGCCAGTTTGCATAATAGTTGAAGAGAAGCTGACTGATAACCTGAGCCAGCAGAACCCCTAACATAATGACGCTGAGATTGAGAAGCATCTCTGCGTTAGGTACCATAATGGCATTATCAATAATCTTTTGTACCAAATAGGGAATGATTACCGAAAAAACGGATAAGAGAATAGCAGCCAGCGCTACGCCATAAAATGTCAACCTATAAGGGCGCGTATGGGCCATTAAGCGTCTGAAAAGTCGAAGATCAAATGCTTTTCCAGAATCTTTATCCATTTACTTGTAAATCTTATCGGGATATAAAACAGAGGTCAAATATAACCCTTTTGCCGGTACAGACGGTCCGGCCTTACTTCTGTCTTTACTATTTATGACCGATTTAACATCGGCTTTCGTCCATTTACCTTTACCAACCTCCAGAAGTGTGCCCACCACAGCTCTCACCATATTTCTTAAAAAACGATCGGCTGTAATGGTAAAAACAAGTTGATCATCTTTGCGTTCCCACACCGCCTTCTCAAGATGGCAGATGTAAGTCTTAACATCGGTATTCGATTTTGAGAAACATTCAAAATCTTGATAATCCAACAACATAGCTGCCGCTTCGTTCATAGCTTCGACATCCGGTTGATTTTTTAAATAGTAGGCCGCATCAATATAAAAAGGGTTTTTGTTTTCTACCACCCAATATTCATAGGTTCTAGAAACCGCATCGAATCTGGCGTGGGCTTCATCATTCACCTGAAGAATATGATGTACCGCTATATCGTCAGGTAAAAATGAATTCAATCTATGAAGTGCATTGGGTATATCCTCGATAGGTTCCCCATCAAAATGGGCAAACATTTGCTTGGCATGCACACCTGCATCGGTTCGACCCGCCCCTACAAGATCAATCGATTTTCTAAAAAAGGTAGAAAAGGTGTCTTCTAAAACTTGTTGTACGCTTATAGCGTTCGGTTGCTTTTGCCAACCGTGGTAATTCTTTCCGAAGTATGAAAACTCAACAAAATATCTCAACCTTAAACCTTAGTTTTGTGCAGCACCAAAGATACTTTTCTTTTCAAAAAGCGCACAAATTTTGAAGAGGCGTGTCACTCATCTTATAAATTCAATCAACCCTGACTGAAGGTTTGCCATTAAAGGTCATTACCATTTTTTATCATGAAGAAAATTCTGCTTCTTTCGGACACCCACTCACATATCGATGAAACCATAATAAAATATGTCCGTCAAGCGGATGAAGTATGGCATGCCGGCGACATAGGCACTCTTGAGGTCACAGATAGCATCAAAAAGTTAAAACCTTTAAGAGCGGTATATGGAAATATCGATGACCATGTCATTCAAAAAGAGTTTCCCTTAAACCAGCGTTTCCATTGTGAAAAGGTCGATGTATTTATGACGCATATTGGTGGATATCCTCCAAAATACAACGTGAGAACAAGAGACATTATTAAAGAAAACCCTCCAAAACTATTTATTTGTGGGCATTCTCACATTCTTAAGGTAATGACGGACCAAAAGCTCAACGTTCTTCATATGAACCCCGGTGCTTGCGGCAAACATGGTTTTCATCAGGTACGAACGGTGTTAAGATTCAAAATCGACAATGAAGACATTAAAGATTTAGAAGTAATCGAACTTGGCAAAAGGTAATAACCTTTAATTGATAACGTAGCCCAAAAGCCAGTAAAGCAGTATAAAAACCACAATGAATCCAATGCATCCGCATTTTCCACCTCCCAGTTTTTTTGCGCCCCAGCCGGCCAATATCGCTCGTAATATATTCTTCATAATTATTTGGTTTTTGTTTATCCGTTAACTGTAAATCCTGGGTAGCAAGTCATTCCCCCATCAACAAAAATGGTCGTTCCGTTGATATATTCCGATTCATCGGAAGCCAGCCAGGAGGCAACGCTACCGATGTCTTCAGGCACTCCGATTCTTTTATAGGGTATAAGGCCTAACATACCTTCCCTACCCTCTTTGGTGCTCCAAACATCTTTATTGATTTCCGTCTTTATTGCCCCGGGAGCGATGTTGTTGCAGCGAATTTTTTTCGGTCCGTACTCTTGACAAATACTTTGCATCAGCATGATGAGAGCGCCCTTACTCGCCGCATAATTGGAATGCCCTGCCCAAGGTATAATTTCATGTACAGAACTCATATGTATGATTTTACCCAATGATTTTGAGACCTCTTTTCGCATGCCCCTTTTCAAGAATTCGCGAATTGATTCACGTGCGCACAAAAATTGACCTGTAAGATTGACATCGATCACTTTTTGCCAAGCCTCTAAGGGCATTTCGTGAAGTGCATGGTCTATTTGAATACCTGCATTGGCCACGCAAACATCGACTGTGCCGAAATGAGAAATAGTCTTGGCGAACATATCTTGAACCTCATTTTCTTTGCTCACGTCGCATTTAAAAGTGATGGCCTTGCCACAAGTACTGTTCTTTTCGATCCAATCGGCGACTTCTTCAGCCTCTTCTTTACCACTATGGTAATTGACAACAATATTTGCACCTTCGGTGCCCAAAGCCTTGGCAACCGCCTCACCAATACCGGAACTTGCCCCGGTAACTATACAGGTTTGGTTTTCAAGCCTCTTATTCGGTTTTTGCATAGCATTACTATTTACTATAAATGTAATACAAATGGCACATCTACCGAACCCTCTATTTCTTAGAATCAACATTGAAAGCAATCGAATCAAAAAATGGCTGAAGCAATAAAAAAATCCAAACTATAGAAATGCAAAAAACCCGGGAACTACCCCGGGTTTAACGCACTAATACTACTAAGATGTTAGGTTTAACGCAAACGATCCACAGATTTTACAAGATCCTCATCCTTCTTGATAGCCCTGTTGGCCAGGACCAAAAAAACGATAGAAATTACAGGAATCAACATCCCAATACCCTTCTCAGAAACCTCGGTTTCTCCAGATAAGTTTAGTGATCGGTAAACGAAAAATCCTAGTAAAAAAAGATTAATCAACAGGTTCAACCTGTTGAGCACAAATTGATTTTTTCTATTCTTGAAAAGCAAAATGGCAACAAGCGCCAATATTGCAGATATATAAAAAGCCCCGGAAATCAATATTTCATTCTGGGCATAAATCTCGTTACCATTGGCATCTGACCATAAGTTTACCCAAAAAGGCACTATGGCGACGATTAGCACAACTATAAATAAATAAACGGTCTGTATTCTTTGAATCATTGCCTAAAAAGCATAATCAGGCGCAAAAATAAGGGTCTTTTTAGAAAAAAGCGATGATGTATTGAAAATAATTTGTAATATTGTCGCGTTATTAGTTATAGCACTTACCCAAAGGAACATCTGTTCCTAGTAATACCCAGATAACAATACACTTCTTATCAATTTACGGAGACTTATAATTTATACCTTACTTAATGTTTGAGATTTCAGAATTAAAAGCGAAAAAGCTGCCTGAACTTCAGGAAATTGCCAAAGGGCTCAATGTACCCAAATTTAAGACATTAAAGAAGTTGGATTTGGTATACCAAATACTTGACTTTCAAGCATCAAACCCTAAAGTAGTTCAAGAGGTAACCGCCACTCAAGCCGAAGAAAAACCTAAAACCCGTACTCCAAGAAAAAGGGTTAGCCAAGTAAACAAAAAAACTGAGGCCAAAGATTCTTCAGCACCTGCACCAGCAAAAAACGACTCGGAGACCAAAGAAAAAGAACCCGAGGTTAAAAAACCAAGGCCACGTGCACAGAACAATACTTCAAATACTGGCAAAAAAGACCAAAAGAGCAATCAGGGTCATAAAAACCAGAACAATAATAACAATCAAAATAATAAGGGGCACAGGCACCAAAAGAACAATCACGACAAAAGCAATTTTGATAAGGATTTAAAGAACCGCTACAAAGAACCTGAATATGAGTTCGATAGCATTATCGAAAGTGAAGGCGTTCTTGATATCATGCAAGATGGTTACGGGTTCTTACGTTCATCCGATTACAACTACTTGTCGTCACCTGACGATATTTATGTTTCTCAATCACAGATTCGATTATTCGGACTTAAAACCGGTGATACCGTTTTAGGAAATGTAAGGCCTCCGAAGGAAGGTGAAAAATACTTTCCACTTATCAAGGTCAATAAAATCAACGGAATAGACCCTCAAGTGGTTAGAGACCGAGTATCGTTCGAACACTTGACTCCTTTGTTTCCTCAAGAAAAATTCAATCTTGCCGATAAACAAAGTAATATTTCTACTCGAATAATAGATTTATTCTCACCTATCGGTAAAGGGCAGAGAGGTATGATCGTATCGCAGCCGAAAACCGGTAAAACAATGCTGTTGAAGGCAGTTGCTAATGCTATTGCGGCTAATCATCCAGAAGTTTATCAAATTATTTTATTGATAGATGAAAGACCTGAAGAGGTTACCGATATGCAACGTAATGTTCGTGGTGAAGTTGTTGCCTCTACGTTCGACAAAGAAGCATCTGAACACGTAAGGGTGGCCAACATTGTTTTAGAAAAAGCTAAAAGGCTTGTTGAGTGCGGCCACGATGTTGTTATTTTATTGGATTCGATAACCCGTCTGGCCAGAGCTTACAACACAGTCCAACCCGCTTCTGGAAAGGTTTTAAGTGGTGGTGTAGATGCCAATGCCCTGCACAAGCCCAAACGTTTCTTTGGGGCGGCCAGAAATATTGAAGGTGGTGGATCGCTTTCGATAATTGCCACTGCTCTAACGGAAACTGGGTCTAAAATGGACGAAGTTATCTTTGAAGAATTTAAAGGTACTGGTAATATGGAGCTTCAATTGGATCGTAAGATTTCAAACAGAAGAATATTCCCAGCCATCGACCTTACTTCTTCAAGTACCAGACGTGACGACCTTTTATTGGATGAAAATACCATTCAGAGAATGTGGATTCTTAGAAAATACCTAGCTGACATGAACCCTGTAGAAGCTATGGAATTCATTGAACAAAGAATAAAGCAGACCAAAAACAACGAAGAGTTCTTACTCACGATGAACCAGTAAAATTGGTTTAAAACCATATTGTAAATCCCGGAAACGAAAATCGTTTCCGGGATTTTTTATTTCTAAAAACTTGAAGAATAAAGAATTCTATTTTGAACTCATTGGCTACAGCTCAACGAAATTCTTCAAAAAGCCATTGCATATCGGTATTTTCAAATATCTTTATAGGGCAAAAATTACAACCCCCGAATTTTGCGTGTTAAACAAGTTGAACTCTAACCACTTATGACATGAAAAATTCAAAATTATCACTTTCCCTTATCTCGTACAGTTTAATTGCCTTTACATTACTTAGTTGTGTTACGGAAAACAAGACTGAGGCCGATTGTCCAGATTGTCCATGTACTGTAGCCGATGATAATTACAACAATGGAATAATTTTACCGGAACAAGCCAGGAAATTATATCTTAATTATGAAAAAAGACGAGTATCTCTAATTCAAGATTACGAAGACGAGATTGATAAAAGAAACTCAGACAAGGAGCAGAAAGTACCAAAAACCGATAATCAAAAAAGTAACAATGCCAATGACAAAGACCCCAATGGCGCTAGATTTGATGTTGCCCGGTATGTATACTATGATTATGAGGATTTAAAAAAATATATGGCGTATATAGAAAACGAGGCCAAATTAGCTGGGGAAGAACTCTCTACTTTAAGATTTTATTTTGCCAATTACCCTGACCAAGATAAATTTCCTGATGGAAAGGAAGTTGTGCATCGTCGCCAAAACTCCATAATGATGTCTCCTACTGTTAAGAGAAATGATAAGGATTATATTTTCTATACAGACGATGCAGGAGAGGGTAAAAGAAGAATTGTACTTTTAAAAAATGATTTTCAACCTGAAGGCAACAAAAATCAAGATACCGATTCTAAATCGGAAGCCTCTTTAGCACCTAGTTTCTCTTCCGCACCCATCTATGCCCCTAAAAGCACCACCAAGAACGAAGGAAATTCTGCACCACCACCATATTAAGGGTATTTAGGTTCCAGAAACATGTACCATGTTGGTAGAAGTATTAGAGAAGTTATTTATAGTAATGTACTTGTTAACATTTTTGGCTTCGCTATATAGATATCCCAGATATTTCGAAACAAGACTGAAGTATCTTCCAATTGTGTTCTTCTATACTTTGCTAAATGAAATTTTAGGCTATTTTACCTTTCACAACCCGAAGTACGGATTTTTTAGCAGTGATTCAATTTCGTACTACAACATGATAATCTATAACATTTATAATATTGTCTTTTTTATATATTTCTTTTACATCTATTGGTACTACGTTGAAAATAAGAAGAATAAAATTATCATTATTTACGCCTCAATATTATTCATATTGGTGTCCTTCATCAACCCATTTTTCCAAAATTTTATTATAACCGCTCAAATAGGGACTTATGTCGTAGGAGGAATTGTGTTATTATTATGCATAATAACTTATTTCAATCAATGTTATAAAGAAGAAATTTTCTTTTGGAAGGACAATTTGTTGATCTGGATAAGTCTGGGTTTACTGATATTTTATACAGGATATTTACCCATCAAAGTATCTAGGTTTATACATTCAGTTTATCAGACCAATGAAGCATATCACGTAAGAATTGTACACTATAGCTTAATTTCAGTGATGTACCTCCTTTTTATTGTTGGTTTTTTAAGAATGAAAAAGCGAATGGTCAAATAACAACTTCCCTACTTTAACATTTATTCTTATTTTTAAATATCAAATAATTGAAATGTTTCCCCCGTCTTTGAGATGGTCGGCCTCGGTTTAATACAACCAACCCTATGCTGAGACTGCTCTTGGAATATTTATTCCTGACCCTTTATGGGCTGACCTTATTAGCCTCTATTCTAAGATATAGAAGGTATTTCGACACCAGGCTAAGGTATTTGCCCATTATATTTTGCTACACCCTTCTCAATGAAATTTTGGGTTACCTGACTGCCTACTTTCCGCAATTCGGTTTTTTCTCAAACGAGGCTATTGCTTGGTACAACTTGGTCATCTATAACATTTACAATATTATTTTTTTCTTATACTTCTTCCTCATTTACCGGCACTACCTTGAATCACAAAAAGCCAAAAGGTTCATTTTATGGGCTGTTTATCTATTTTCAATCGTGGCCGTATTAAACCCATTCTTTCAAAGCTTCTTGATTTCTTCCCAAACTGGCACTTACATTGTGGGAGGATTAGTTTTGATATTTTGTACATCTTCTTATTTAATTTCTTGGTACAAACTTGAAGAAAGACACCCTAACAAGAATAAACTCCTTTATTGGATCAGTTTGGGTATGCTGATCTTCTATATTGGCTACCTACCGATTAAAACTGCCAGATTTATCTTTTCGATAACCGGAAGCCAAGAAGCGCCAACAATAAGAATTTTTCACTATTGTCTTATTATTATCATGTACTCCCTTATTATAGTTGGGTTTGCTCGATTGAAGAAACGATTGATTCGATAAAGAAAAAAGCTGTGAATACTATATTGCAACACTGACAGTATTTCATGCCTTTATTGCATTGCTTTCTGTCCTGGCATCAGAACCATGACTTGATGAGATTAGCTCACCCCCCCCAATTATTACCTTTATCATTGACCTAAGAGCATTTCCATAAGAAAAATCTATACCAAACCCCTTTAAAGAGGTAAACTCTATAGGACCTTTTGTCATTCCGCATGGTTATTGCAATTTAAATGGCGAACAAAAAAATTCGAACTTAAAAAAAACAAATGAAAGTACTTGTTATTGGAGCAGGAAACATGGGATTGACCTATGCTGAAGCCATGTCAAAATCAAAACAGCTCAAGAAAAGAAACGTTATGATTCTTGACAACTCTCCAGAGAAAATCCTCTCCTTAAAAAAGATTTCTCATTTCGATGTCTTTGAAAACCTCGAAGACTGTTTACCACAGGCAGATTTAATTTTTGTTGCTGTAAAACCATATCACAGCGACGACCTTTTTGCTAAAATGAGACCTTTAATCAATAAAGGGCAAATAGTTATCTCAATCATGGCAGGGGTCACAATACAGACAATGCAAGAATCATTAGGAATTGAAAAGGTGGTTAGAGCAATGCCTAACCTACCGGCTCAAGTCGGTAAAGGCGTCACCTCCTTCATTCCTTCAAAACAAGTCAGTAGAATTGAACTTCTAACCGTAGAAGATTTACTCGATACCACAGGAAAGTCAATCCAGGTAAGTTCTGAGAATTATATTGATGCAAGTACTGGAATATCGGGCAGCGGGCCGGCATATGTATTTTATTTTATGCAGAGTATGATGGAGGCCGCTTTAAAAATGGGTTTCTCGGCCAATGACTCCAAGGTTTTGGTAAGCCAAACCTTTGATGGTGCGGTAGAGCTTTTCAATCAGTCTGATCTTTCACCCACTTCTTGGATGAACAAGGTGGCATCTAAAGGAGGTACAACACGGGCCGCTTTAGATTCAATGGAAGACAATAATGTAAATGAACTAATTAAAGAAGCTGCTTACGCCGCCTTTGACAGAGCAGTAGAATTAGGAAAATAAGAAACATGTACAAACAAAGAGTAGTAATCAAAGTAGGTACAAACGTAATGACCAATAAAGACAATAGAATAGTAAGGCCTATTCTAAAAAAATTGGTCAAGCAAATAGCAGAACTCTATGAGAACGATATTATGTGTGTTCTCGTTTCTTCAGGTTCGGTCATCGCCGGGATGGAGGTATTAGGAGAAAGCCATATCAAGGATAAAACAATGCGTAGGCAAGTTTATTCTTCAATTGGCCAGCCTAGAATGATGCGTTTGTATTACAATATTTTTCGTGACTACGGTATGAAATGTGCACAGGTTTTGGCCACCAAGCGTGACTTTAATCCTGGGGTACACCGTGAAAACATGATCAATTGTTACGAAGGTCTTCTCTCTGAAGGCGTAGTACCAATTGCAAATGAAGACGACGCCGTTTCCGTAACCAAATCTATGTTTTCAGACAATGATGAGCTAGCTAGTTTGGTCGCTGAACTTATTCAAGCCGACAAGTTCATTATACTAACCGATATCGACGGTTTATACACCGGACACCCAGACGATGAGGGTACCGAGGTGATTGCCAAGGTCGGCGTTGACGAAAATGTAGAAAAATACGTGAAAACAGTAAAAAAAGGAGAAGCTGAAGGTCGCGGTGGCATGGGCTCAAAATTAAGTGTAGCCAAGCAAACCGCCGCTAAAAATATACCGACCTACATCGCCAACGGTAAGAGAGAAAATGTAATTCTTGATATCGTAAACGGTAAAGAAGTAGGTACTCAAGTGATGGCCTAAGAGGCTTTTGAAATTTAAATATAGAATATGAAACTTTTAAATACAGATATAAAGAACAAGGTTTTAAACTCTATGATTTCGATTATTGACGGAGATAGAGAGAAAATCTTAAAAGCAAACTCGAAAGATTGCGAGCTCTTCGATAAAAAAGATAGGGCTATGTATGACCGATTGGTCGTTAACGACAAAAAAATCGACGGAATGATTAATTCCGTTCGAGAAATTATGGAGCAAGAGGACCCCGTAGGAAAGACCAAGTCTGAAAGGAACCTCGAAAACGGATTGACCATTAAAAACAAAACGGCACCGTTTGGCACCATCATGATTATATATGAGTCAAGACCTGATGTTACGATTGAAGCTGCTGTATTGGCATTCAAGGCCAACAATAAAATTCTTTTAAAGGGCGGAAAAGAAGCTTACCACAGTAATAAGGCTCTGGAAGCATGTTGGCATAAAGCGCTGCAAGAAAATGGCTTGGATACCTCTTGGATTCAATTGCTACATATGAACAGGACCGAAACGCAAGAATTCCTGAAAAATCCGCCGGAAAAACTGGACCTAATTGTTCCTAGAGGTGGTGAGAAATTAATCGCATTTGTAAAAGAACATGCCAAATGCGCTGTTTTGGTCAGCGGTCGTGGCAACAATTTTCTGTATGTCGCGAAAGATGCCGATTGGGAAAAGAGCATCAAAGTAATTCTTAATGCAAAAACGCATAAAATATCGGCCTGTAATGCATTGGATAAGATTCTGATTGATTCCGCCGTTCCAGATTACGAGGAGAAACTTAAAGAACTTGATAGCATACTTACTGAAAAAGGCGTATCGATTTTGGTTGATGAACAGACAGGAAGTATTTTATCAGATGAGTCGGTTATCAAAGACGAATCTATCTGGCATGAAGAATTTTTGGCCATGAAATGCTGTATCGGTACGGTACAAGGCTTAGATGAAGCTATCGAGAAAATCAACAAATTTTCCGGCGGCCATTCTTCTACCGTTATGACCAACGACCCTGATAAGGCGATTAAATTTATGGAACAAGTAGACTCAGCAGCAGTCTATCACAATGCTTCTACCAGGTTTACTGATGGTGGCGCTATGGGTGTAGGTGCCGAATTGGCGATTAGCACCGATAAGTTGCACCATAGAGGGCCGCTAGGTCTAGAGCAGTTGGTTACCAACAAATACTATGTATTCGGTGATGGTCAAATTAGAAACTAACAAAGGTTAATTTCATAAAAAAGCCCCGATAGATATCTATCGGGGCTTTTTTTACAATAATAAGTTTAATTACAATGCAGCAACATGCTTGGCCAATTTACTTTTTAAGTTAGCCGCTTTATTACTGTGGATGATGTTGCGCTTAGCCAATCTATCGATCATACTAACTACACTTGGCAAAAGTGCCTCAGCATCCTTCTTGTTCTCTTCACCACGTAACTTCTTAATAGCATTACGGGCAGTTTTGTGCTGATAACGGTTACGAAGACGCACCGCTTCATTTCTTCTAATTCTCTTTAACGCTGACTTGTGATTTGCCATCTTACTTTACTAGTTATAAGTTTTCAATTTTCAACTTCACCAATCCTCTGCAAGGTTTTGTAGCCCGTAGGGGAATCGAACCCCTGTTACCAGGATGAAAACCTGGCGTCCTAACCCCTAGACGAACGGGCCAAATGATTAATCCTGAAAGAAATAAGCCTTTTCAGAATAAAAATCAACATTCTATAAACACTTCGTAGCCCGTAGGGGAATCGAACCCCTGTTACCAGGATGAAAACCTGGCGTCCTAACCCCTAGACGAACGGGCCATTGCTTTATGCAATTGCGGATGCAAAAATACAATTATTTTTTACTATCGCAACAACTGATGATATTTTTTTAATAAGCTTTTGCAAAGAGTACTCTTTTAGAAGATGGTTTACCTGAAACCAGACATGTACCTTCCTCATTTTTAGCGGCTATGGGTATACACCTAATAGTTGCTTTTGTCTCTTCTTTTATCTTATTTTCTGTCTCTATCGTGCCATCCCAATGAGCTGAAACAAATCCGCCTTTCTCCTCTAACACCTTCTTAAACTCATCATACGAATTTACCTCGGTAATATTGTCATAAGTAAAGTCATGAGCCTTTTGATAAAGGTTCTTCTGAATATCATCGAGAAGAAACTTAATTTTCTGAACTATTTCATTTTCTGAAACAGTCTCTTTCGTCAAGGTATCTCTACGGGCAACCTCAAAAGTACCGTTCGCCAAATCACGCTGACCTACCGCCAAACGCACAGGCACACCTTTCAGTTCATATTCATTGAATTTGAAACCGGGCTTATGGGTATCTCTATCATCAAACTTAACCGAAATACCTTTCCCTCTCAACTCTTTTAACAAAGGACCTATTTTTTCAGCAATGGCCTCCAACTGCTCCATCCCTTTATAAATAGGAACGATCACTACTTGAATAGGGGCCAATTTTGGAGGTAAAACCAAACCATTATCATCACTGTGGGTCATGATCAAAGCGCCCATCAACCGAGTTGAAACTCCCCATGAAGTCGCCCAAACGTGCTCTTGCTTTCCTTCCTTGCTTGCGAATTTAACATCAAATGCCTTTGCAAAATTCTGACCAAGAAAATGTGAGGTACCTGCTTGCAATGCCTTACCATCTTGCATCATAGCCTCAATACAATAAGTTTCTAGAGCACCGGCAAAACGCTCACTTTCCGTCTTCAACCCCTTGATTACGGGCATGGCCATATGACCTTCGGCAAATTCGGCATAAACGTTCATCATTTGTTCCGCCTCCTCAATAGCCTCTTTTTCGGTAGCATGCGCCGTATGGCCTTCTTGCCAGAGAAACTCGGCAGTTCTTAAGAACAACCTGGTTCGCATTTCCCAACGTACTACATTGGCCCATTGATTGATCAATAATGGCAAGTCTCGGTAAGACTGAATCCACCTTCGGTAAGTGTCCCAAATGATGGTTTCAGAAGTG
The DNA here is from genome assembly GCF_003687485.1 of Euzebyella marina. GTDB lineage: Bacteria > Bacteroidota > Bacteroidia > Flavobacteriales > Flavobacteriaceae > Euzebyella > Euzebyella marina. Next base: position 3,829,099 of record NZ_CP032050.1, read on the forward strand.
GGTCTCACAATCAGTTCCTCCTCCAAGCGCGCATCTGGATCAACAACTATACCCGAACCGTCTTCGGCATTCTTCAGCCTATAATGGGTGACCACAGCACACTCTTTGGCAAACCCTTCAACGTGATCGGCTTCTTTACTTAAATATGACTTGGGTATGAAAAGTGGAAAATATGCATTTTCGTGTCCCGTATCCTTGAACATCTTATCCAATCCCGCTTGCATTTTCTCCCAAATGGCAAAGCCGTAAGGTTTGATTACCATACAACCACGAACCCCTGAATTTTCAGCTAAATCAGCGTTCACTACCAATTCGTTATACCACTTGGAATAGTCCTCGTTCCGCTTGGTCAATTTATTACCCATCCTTGAAAGTTTGGCACAAATCTTGTGACTATGTTAGTAAAATAATTGGGTAAAACTAGTTATTTTTACTATGTTCAACAATAAAAAATTGCGACCATGATATCTTCTCTACCCATCCTAAAATATAGAACTTTTATGCTCTTGAGCATAATTGGTTCACTAGCTGTATCTTGCGGCTCTTATCAATCGGCATCTTACTATGACAATGATGGTATTTATGCCAATGGCAACGAGGTTAGTGTTGAAAGGCCTACTCGTGCGCCACAAAAAAACAACACCGAAAGAAGCAGCACTTATTCCAATTACTTTGGCCAGCAGGCAGAGCTTCTAGATGGTGAGATATTTACCGATGTTGATTCTTACTCAAGTACGGTAGAGAACGATAGCATTCAGGAAAGTCAATTGACCGATTATTACGATAATGCCAACGATTATTCGGGTTATGCGGCATGGGGCGATAACACTACCGATGTATATGTCAATTTTCACGACTACAACTACGGTTGGGCCGGCTGGGGATGGGGCTCTCCTTGGTTATGGAACAACTGGGGCTGGGGTGGAGGCTTCTACAATGGTTGGGGCTACGGCTACCGTCCATTTTGGGGTTATCGATACAGCCCATGGGGCTGGGGTGGTTTCGGCTATGCCGGCTACTACCCATACGGCGGTTTTGGTTGGGGATGGGGCGGTTACGCCACTTGGTGCCCTCCTTACGGTTATTACAATGGATATAACAACTACGGTTACGGAAGAAGAGATTATGTTTATAACAGCTCTAGAAGGGGCTATAACACCAATGCTATTTCTGGAGGTGCTTCTAGGGTAGCTTACAACACAGCTGGAGCAAACAACCGTAACAGGGTTTCATCTGGCTATAGTTCAGCAACAAGAAGTGGCGTAAGCAGAACCGCCACAACCAATAGAAATTCTAGAACTTATCGAAGTGATGGCAACACATATTCCTCAAGAAGAGTAGTCGGTGTTGACCAAAACAGATCATACAGAACGAGTCGCAGCACTAGAACGGCACCATCTTACAACAGCTCTTCTAGAAACGGACAAACCTATAGAAGTTCAACACGTAACTCTCAAACCTATAGAAGTGCTTCACCAAGAACAAGCACCTCAAGCAGAAGTTCCAACAATGGCAACACCTATAGAAGTTCTTCAAGAAGCAACCAAAGCTACCGAAGCACTACGCCAAGGTCTAGCACATATTCTTCGGGAAGAAGCTCAGGAAGCAGTTACAGTTCTGGCAGAAGCTCAGGAGGAGCAGTTCGTTCTTCGGGCGGCGGAGCTTCGAGATCAAGTTCACCCGGTAGCAGCAGAAGAAACTAATCCTTCAATCATTAAACCTATTTTTTCAAAAATTAAGGAATGAAAAGAATTTTAACTTTCATAGGGCTATTGTCATGCTTTATTTCAAACGCACAGACCATAGATGACGTTCTTAGATACAGTCAAGAAAACCTTCAAGGTACAGCCCGATTTCAAGCAATGGGCGGAGCCTTTGGTGCTTTAGGTGGCGATATGTCATCAATCAACATTAACCCGGCGGGCAGCGCTGTATTCAACAACAGCCTATTTACTATTTCTGGAACGTACTACGATACCAATACCGAATCAGAATATAGAGGTTCCTTTTTGCAATCTGACAACAATACGTTAGATATGAACCAATTAGGAGGGGCATTTGTCTGGAAATCTACAGACCCCGATTCTTCTTGGAAAAAAGTCTCTTTAGCTATCAATTATGATATCGTTCAAAATTTTGACGATTTCAGTATTTCAGGTGGCCTCGGAACAGAAGGAATAGATAACTACTTTTTAAATTATGCCGATGGCATTCAACTACAGAACCTAAGAATTAGGGACGGTGAAACGGTTAGCGATGCCTATCTGGATATTGGAGCGACCAATGGATTAGGATTTGGTGGCCAGCAAGCTTTTTTAGGTTTTCAGACCGGCATTATAGAGCCCACCGTAGACGAAGTTGAAAACACCGAATATTTTGCGAATGAGAACTATACGGAGGTTAACCAAGACTATCGGGAGACAACAGGAGGTTACAATAGCAAAGTGATAGTAAATGCAGGAACACAGTTCGAAGACTTTCTTTATCTCGGAGCTGCCATGAATTTCCACACCGTACTTTTTGATAAGTATAGCAGATATAGTGAAGACTTCTTTAATGTAGATGATGAACTGAGAACCGTAAGATTTGACAATCGTTTAAGAACCGAGGGCTCCGGATTTTCTTTTAGCCTAGGGGCTATTGGCAAATTAAACCAATTTGTTCGAATCGGAGGAAGCTATCAATCTCCTACATGGTACAGGCTGAGCGATTCGTTTACTCAAGGCATTAGCTCTAACTACCCTAACCAAGACCCTAATTTCTACTTCTTTGGTATGAGGGATATTAGCATTTTTGATTATCAAATCAAGACCCCTTCAAAATTAACGGGAAGTTTAGCCTTAGTATTTGGGCAAAACGGTTTGCTTAGTTTTGATTACTCATATCAAGATATGTCGAATGCGGAGCTTAGGCCTACGAGCGATTCAGCCTTTGCCAGCGAAAACGAGTATATGTCGCAAGCACTTGGCGGCGTTTCTTCATTAAGGGTCGGTGGCGAATATCGCATTCAAAGGGTTAGCCTGCGAGCCGGTTACAGATACCAACAGAGTCCGTATGCAGATGGCAACATAGTAGGTGACCTACAAGGTATTTCCGGAGGAATTGGATTAAATTTTGGAGGAAGCCGTCTTGACCTTGCCGTGAATCGCAGTGAACAAGATGTATTGCAATATTTCTTTTCGACCGGTATTAATACTCCCGCAGTTTTGAATAGAATCAATACGAATGTAACACTAGGATACACCTTAAATTTTTAGGCTAGAATTACGCGAACAGAACCATAAGACCAAAAAGCCCCGCTTTACGGGGCTTTTTTATATCTATCTTTTTAATGTGAAATTAGCTCTCGTACTTTTTGCTACCACGACCCCTTCTTCATCTTCCTCATATTCAAACCTGAACCAATAATCAGAGGATGGTAACGGCTTGCCATTGTATGTTCCGTCCCATTCTGTATTTGAATTCAACTGAGCCAATAACTTTCCGTATCGATCAAAAACAAATACCACGGGATTGTTCAATGTTTCGATTCCCTTGATATTCCAAGTATCGTTAGCACCATCATTATTAGGAGTGAAAAATTTAGGATAACCCACCACCAAAAACTCGATTGGTTCTGTAGTTCCACATCCATTTTTATCATTGATGACCAATGTATTGATACCGGGAGGCACATCATTAAAAACGGAATCATCTTGAAATTCCCCTCCATTAACGGCATATTCATAATCTCCATCGCCATCAACAAAAATTTCAATATTGTTTCTATCGGGGTCTAAAGTTAAATTAGAATTGAGAAGCTCTACCCTATCCAAAACAGGCGTACCATAAAAAGTTATCAGAATATCATCTAAATAATGTGCACCTTCACTGGTCGTAATATCAACGAAGTAACGACCTGAATTTGGGCTAGAAACGGTAAGGTGAGTCGCCGTGGGACCGGAACCCATTGGTTGATCAATTGTACCATCATCATCAAAATCGACCGACCAAGCGACATTGGCTATATCGGGGCCAGCAGGCGAATTTAATGCCACCAATTCAATATCGGGGTCGCCTTCGCAAGCGTTTATATCCAATCCTAAAAACTCATCACGAAGAGTACAATCTAGAGCCGTGTTCTGGTCCGCTTCTACCGAATTTCCAGTAAAAGTCAATATAAATTCTTCAGGGTCATTATTGGTGTTATTGCTAAAGTTGTTAATCAAGATATAATAGACCTCACCCGGCAATACATCAAGCCACTCGTCATAAGTATTCAGGTTTTGAGTTGTGGAAGGTACACCTGCCTGGCCATCTTCGGGGTTAACCCCAATACCGGTATACCGAGTTCCATTGACCTCGTAATTACAGCGAATAGGCTGCGCCTGGCCACTGCTAATTTCCCCACAGGCAACATCGGGACCATAAACCGCAAAATCCCATTCAGCAGTTATAGTGGTTTCTCCTGGTAAGGGAAGCGCCTCAATATCAAAACCCACCTGCCCTCCTGTACCGGCCCGAAATACATACCAAGAAGTGTTGTTTTCTATGTTGGCGTTACTGACGCTCCCTTTTTCGAGACAACCTGTTTCGGTAATCACTTCCGGATCAAAATCGTCAATATCACCACCGCCGTCAGCCCTCCCCATTATCGGTGCGTCGGCACATACAGGAATGGCCGAACGACAATCAGGGGAATTTTGCGCTTGGGATTGAAGACCAAAAAGCAATACTAAGCTAAGGGCTAGAAGAAATCGCATACAGTTGGAAGCTAAGATTGAACCTGTAGGTATAACTTCGCTCAGCTTGATTTAGTATGTTTCGACCTAATAATTAGACCGTTAATCGACAAAAGACCCAGTTACAAACTCTCAAAGGGATTACTAAAGACCGGAACTACATACTAGCGTTTCAAAGAAAAATGACTATTGATGTATTTGGCCTCAACTACGTTGCCCTCTAAATTGGTATAGGTGAGCTTGAACCAGTAGTCTGTTTCAGGCATGGGCTTTCCATTTAAGAGTCCATCCCAACCTGCACTGTTTTCGTTCAACTGTGTAAGTAGCTTTCCAAACCTATCAAAAATATGAACCACAGGAGATTCTAAAGTTTCGATTCCCTCAATATGCCAATAATCATTTGAACCATCCGAATTAGGTGTAAAGAATCTTGGGAAACCAACCACAATAATATCTTCGCTAACCATACCACAACCGTTTGGGTCATTCACATTGATTGTATGCCTGCCAGGTAAGACTTCATAAAATGTATTAGCTTCTTGAAAGGGGCTATCATCAATTTGAAATTGTAAACTGCGATTGTCTTCGGTTAAGACAGTTACTGTATTATTATTTCTCAAATCATGAACCAATACATCGTTTATTACAGGAGGTCTCGAAACATATACTCTTATAGTTGCTGAATTTTCACAGCTAAAACCAGCTTGATTATTGTAAATATTTAAGGTGAAATCCCCTGCTTCATTCACCACTATAGCAGGAGTTGTTTCCCCAGTACTCCACCGATAGGCATAATTTGGGTCTGGATTATTTTCACCTATAGTGATGCCGTTGGCGTTTTCGCAGATGTAAGCTTCAGTTTCAAAATCTATTTCCGGTGTTTCTAGATTGATTATTTGAAAGCTCTGCGAGGCATCAAAACATCTTGGATTGTCCAAAGAACTGACGCGAACAAAAATGGTCTGGATACCTTGAGTAACCTCAAGCTGTTTTGGCAGAGCATTGATTCCATTAGCTGCGTCGGCTGGCGTTTCGTGATAATTTACCAAGAAATCGTTTGGATCTTGAACGCCCAAAGCTTCCATATCCTTTACAGATAAATCATAAAAATCAGTCCCTTCGCAAAAAGCATCGTCCGCTACAGGATTGGTGGTCGGCGTGGGCGAGAAAGCGACCTGTACATCACTATAAAGGTTTCCTGTAGGCCTTACTACCTCTACACGATACATACCCGATACGCTCACCGCTAGATTGGTGCCGTTTTCCCCTACCAAAGCATTATAACCACTACCATTATCGACAAACCAATTGTAGGCCGTCGCATTCGATGTGGTGGCATCAAGGTTCACAATAGTTCCTTGACAACTTGCAATTGGTGGCCCCAACAGATTATCTATGATGGAACAATCCAACGCATCATATGGGTTCGTGACAAATATCTGTCCCGAAAACTGAATAGAAAAACCCGAATTATTATTGCTGAAATTGTTGATGAATAAATAATAATCTTCTCCCGGCTCTACCTCCAGCCAAGTTTCATATTGCACATTCAAGTCATCGCCCGTAGGATCCTCACCAACACCGATAAAGGCATTGCCATCTTGATTATCGAAAAAATTGCATCGAATGGGCTCTCCTAAAGCCCCACAATCATTGGTTCGATACAGGGCAAAATCCCAATCTTCACCGGTATCGATACCAATATTGAAACCTAATTGCCCCGAAGCACCTGTTCTGAAGCGATACCATGCAGAGTTTGATTCAATCGTACCTTCAAGTGCTCTTTCTAAACAGCCACTCGTTTCCGCAGCATTAAAATCGTCGTTTCCCAGGCCATTGGTACCACCGTTGACCGGGGTATCATTACATATAGGTATTGCATTGGCACAATCAGGTGAAACCTGTGCCTTGGCCATTTGAAAGCCAATTAGAAGAAAAAGTAAGCCTAGTTGAAAGCGATTCATAAAGTAGATTCAACTATGTATCGATAAAAATACCATCGATTGTAGGTTAACACCAATTTATGTTGTGTACATCGGCTTTAGAGACGTAAAGTGCTATATAATGTATATCTTTGCAGTTCGTTTTGGTCAGGTGGTGATAGGGTTTCTATAATTTGCGACTAAAGGAAAAAATAGAAGCTTACCGAGCTTGAACACAGAAACAAATTAGCAGATGAAAATTGACAGTACTTTGGAAAAGCAATTTGAAGAGATGGGAAACGACCACGTTTCTGCCGCCGAGGACACCCCTATGCGAAAAGATGCCTTCGTTCTGAGCGATGAAGAGAAAATTGAACGCATTCAAGCAAATATTAGAGAGGTGATGTTGACCCTAGGCCTAGATTTAGATGATGACAGTTTAAAAGGCACCCCAAATAGAGTGGCAAAAATGTATGTAAAAGAGATTTTTGGAGGCCTGCATCCCGATAGAAAACCAAAATCTTCCACCTTCAGCAATAAGTACAAATATGGCGAGATGCTTGTTGAAAAGAACATCACCTTGTACTCTACTTGCGAGCACCATTTGCTACCGATTGTGGGCAAGGCCCATATAGCCTATATTTCAAGTGGTAATGTGGTTGGGCTTTCAAAAATGAACCGTATTGTCGATTATTTTGCCAAACGCCCTCAAGTTCAAGAAAGATTGAACATTCAGATTGTTAGGGAATTACAGAAGGTATTGGAAACAGAAGATGTCGCATGCGTTATTGACGCCAAACACCTTTGTGTTAATTCAAGGGGTATTAGAGACATCGATAGCAGTACCGTAACCGCGGAGTATGGAGGCAAGTTTAAAGACGAGTCGGTACGAAGAGAATTTTTAGACTACATCAACCTAGACACCAACTTTTAACAGTATCTAGCCGCACATGCCACTTTACGAAAACCAAGAGCTTAAAATATACAACTCCCTTACCGGTACCAAAGAAATTTTCAAGCCTATCAACGAAGGGCATATCGGAATGTACGTTTGCGGACCAACCGTTTACAGTAATGTTCATTTGGGCAACTGTCGCACGTTCATGTCTTTTGATATGATTTTCCGGTACTTAAAGCACTTAGGTTACAAGGTCAGGTATGTCAGAAATATTACCGATGCCGGACACTTGGTAGACGATGCCGAAGACGGCGAGGATAAGATTGCAAAAAAGGCACGTCTTGAGAAATTGGAACCTATGGAAGTCGTGCAGCGTTACACATTAGACTTTCACAATATTTTAGAAAAATTCAATTTTCTACCTCCCAGTATAGAGCCTACCGCAACAGGCCATATTATCGAACAAATTGAGATCATCAAAGATATTCTGTCAAAAGGGTATGCCTATGAAGCGAATGGATCTGTTTATTTTGATGTAGCCGCATTCAACGAAACGAATGACTACGGTAAATTAAGCGGTAGAAAACTCGAGGATATGATTGCGAATACCCGTGAGTTAACGGCCCAAGACGAAAAGAAAAATCCTCAAGATTTTGCTCTTTGGAAAAAAGCGGAACCCCAGCACATTATGAGATGGCCATCGCCTTGGGGCGATGGTTTCCCAGGCTGGCATCTTGAATGCACGGCAATGAGCACCAAATATTTGGGCGAAACATTCGATATACACGGTGGTGGAATGGACCTAAAATTCCCTCATCACGAATGTGAAATTGCGCAGGCCGAAGCCAGTTACGGACAATCACCCGTTAATTACTGGATGCATGCCAACATGCTGACGATGAACGGAAAGAAGATGGCCAAATCTACTGGAAACAACATCCTTCCCGGAGAAATATTTACGGGTGAGAATAAAATTTTAAGCAAGGCATTTGCTCCATCCGTCGTTCGCTTTTTTATGATGCAAGCGCATTACACCAGCATTCTAGACTTAAGCGACGACGCTTTATTAGCCTCTGAGAAAGGTTTCAACAGGCTCATGGAGGCTTTTGCAACGTTACAGAGCTTAACCCCTGCAGGCAGCAATAGCGATTTTGATGTTACTAACTGGAAAGCTTCTTGCTATGAGGCGATGAACGACGATTTCAACACTCCGATTTTAATAGCCCATATTTTTGAAGCTGTCAAGCACATCAACCTTATCAAAGAAGGCAAGGAGCAAATTTCAGAAGTTGACAAAACCCAATTAGAAGAAACTTTACATGCCTTTATCTTTGATATTTTAGGCTTACAACAAAATACAGGTAACAGTAAGGATACCGAAAAACTTTCCGGAGTTGTTGAACTTTTGATTGAATTAAGAAAAGATGCGAGGGTCAATAAAGATTTTGCCACCTCAGATAGAATTCGTGACCAGCTTGCCGAATTAGGCATTCAACTGAAGGACGGTAAAGAAGGAACGACTTTTAGCATTCAATAAAAAAACTGAAAGACAAGACGAAGACATTTTAGTCACTGCTCAACCAAAGCATAACCGCAATGAAGAAAGTATTGATAGCTCCGTTTGTGTTTTTGGTCCGTTTTTATCAATTGGCAATATCTCCTTATACGCCGGCAACTTGTAGGTACTCCCCCACTTGCTCGCAATACACATTAGAGGCTTTAAAGAAACATGGGCTTTTTAAAGGCGGATGGCTCTCCGTTAAGAGAATTGCCAGTTGCAACCCTTGGGGAGGCAAAGGCTACGACCCCGTACCTTGAACAAAAGTCTTGCTTTCTTTCGAAACAATCTCCATCAATAGAAACCACAAAACTTTACCGAAGGCCAAAACCGAAATGCTTATCTTAGCCATCCTAAACCCAAATACATGCACTTTTTAGGTATTATCTGGAATCCGAACGAAACCCTCTTTACCCTAGGCCCCTTACAGATCAAATATTACAACCTTCTCTGGATAGTTGCTTTTGCAGCTGGTTGGTTCATTATGAAGCGTATTTTTTTAAGGGAGAACAAAACGGTAGAGCAACTAGACTCCCTTTTCATTCATACCGTTTTGGCCACCATGTTGGGTGCTCGACTTGGTCATGTCTTTTTTTACGATTGGCCTTACTACAAAAATCATTTGCTTGAAATTCTGCTTCCCATTAGAGAAAGTGCCAACGGCTCTCTTTTTGGTTTTATAAATGGTTATGAATTTACAGGCTTTACCGGACTTGCCAGTCACGGAGCTATTATAGGCGTACTTATTGGCACGTACCTTTATGCCAGAAAATATCCTGACATGAAACCGCTGTGGTTGTTAGACCGAATGGTAGTGCCGTTTGCGCTAGGTGCATTCTGTGTTCGTCTAGGAAATTTTTTCAACTCTGAAATCAACGGAAAGGTCACAGATGAATCTTTTGTTTTTGCCACTAAATTTATTCGTGATTCCGATGACATGCATCCTTCGCAGGCGATGAGCATCACAAAAGAAAAGACAGTAAGTGCTGCTTACGATGCTATTGAAAACAACCCTCAGTTTTCAGAATATTTGGCTCAAATACCTTACAGACATCCTGCTCAATTATATGAGGGAATCGCCTATATTTTCGTATTCGCCTTGCTGTACTTTTTATACTGGAAAACAGACAAAAGAAATAGCACGGGCTATCTCTTTGGCGTGTTCTTAGTGTTGTTATGGACCATCAGATTCTTTGTTGAATTTGTCAAGAAGAGTCAAGGTGGTTTTGAAGAATCTCTGGGCTTGCTTTCTACAGGTCAATGGCTCAGCATACCTTTTATATTAATCGGTCTTTATTTCATGTTCAAACCGAATATTTCAAAAGCTTAAACCAAGCGCCATGAACATTAAAAGTGCTTTCACCATTTTACTCTTGTCAACCCTCATCTTTTTCTCTTGTAAGGATAAGGCGAATAGAGAGGTAAAAATAGAAGAAGTATCTTTTAAAAAAGAAGGTGAACTTCAAATAATCAAGTCAGAATCAGATTCCGTTTTATTGGAACTGAACATTGAAATTGCAGACAACGAATACGAAACCCAGACCGGCTTGATGTATCGGTCAGGTATGGAAGCCAATCAAGCTATGCTATTTGTTTTTCCGAATGTCGCACCGCATTCATTTTATATGAAAAATACTGAATTTGCCCTTGACCTGTTATTCGTAAAAGAAGATATGACCATTGGCAGTATTACAGAAAACGCCAAACCTTTTGACCAGAGCAGCATACCCTCTCGCCTACCTGTACAATACGTTTTGGAAGTGAATGCAGGATTGGTTTCCGAAAACGGAATTGAAATCGGCAATCGTATTCAGTATACAAAAACACCATAGTTGAACAACTTACTTCTCGAAGGGCAAGAAACATCAAGGCTTTTATTTAGAAAAGTAAAAGAGAGCGATTTTGATGAATGGCTTCCTTTTCACCAAGACGAAAGAAGCTCTGAATTCTGGAACGGAATTCCTTCCGACCCACTTGAGGCCTGCAAACAGCAATTTGACCGAATCTTTGAAAGGTATGAAAAGGAATTAGGAGGTATGAATGCCTTGATTCTAAAAGAAAACAATCTCCTGATCGGTTTGAGCGGCTTGTTGATCCAAGAGGTTGACGGCGAACGTGAACTTGAAGTAGCTTATTCTATACTACCCCGGTTTTGGCGTCAAGGCTTTGCTACAGAGGCCGCATTAAAATGCAAAGCCTACGCTGGGCAACAACAACTCGCTCCATCTTTGATTTCAATAATTCAAGTGAACAACCTACCCTCTCAAAAAGTGGCATATAATATGCAAATGACCATCTCTAAAACGACCGTATACAAAAACAATCCGGTTCACATATATCGAATCAATTTATGACAAAATCACATTGGGCCATATTTACTGACAATAATTCATTGAAGGGCGACTTTATTCACTCCCTACAAAAAGGCGCTAATAATGACTTAAAAGAACTTAAAGACTTGAACGGCGCACTATTTTCTAAAAAGGTATTGGAGCGGTTCATAGATGAGGAAGATCGGCACGATACAAAAGTCATTAATGTCGGGAAAAATCAGTCGGTAAAATCGATGTCAAGTGGCGAACAAAAAAAGGCTTTGCTCAATTACTTATTATCGCTCAATCCAGACTTTTTGATTCTCGACAATCCCTTCGATAATCTTGATGTAGAAAGTCAAGCCGATCTTAAAGTGCGACTCAACCAAGTCAGAATGGATGTAATTATTGTTCAACTCATCAGCAGAAAAGAAGATGTGCTGCCATTTACTGACCGTTTTGCCAAACTAACCGGAAAAGAACTATATTTTTATGATAACTCGGAACAACTGACCCCTATTGAGCTACCTAAATCATTTGATAAAAGCATACCTGAACCACCTTTTCACTATGACTATGACAAAGACATACTCATAGAACTTAAAGGGGTGTCAGTGAAGTATTTGGACAAAGCAATTCTTCAAAACATTCACTGGAGCATAAAAAAAGGAGAGTTTTGGGAACTAAGAGGACGAAACGGTAGCGGAAAGACCACAATTTTATCGATGATTACAGGTGAAAACCCTAAAGGTTATGGTCAAGAGCTTTATATTTTCGATAATAAAAAAGGAAGTGGTGAAAGTGTTTGGGAAATAAAGAAGCGCATAGGCTATTTCACACCATCCATTACCGATAAATTTACAGGTTATCACTCCGTAGAACATATGATAATTTCTGGCCTGACAGATTCCATCGGGCTCTATACAAAACCTTCCGAAATTCAAAAAAGACTTGCGAAACAATGGTTGCAGTTAATTGATATGTGGAGTATAAAAGACCATCTATTTCATGATTTGACCATGGGACAAAGAAGGCTCATTATGTGCGCCAGAGCAATGGTAAAACACCCCCCCCTACTAATACTCGATGAACCAACTGCCGGCTTAGATGACCAAAGCGCCGCCCTCTTTGCTGCTTTAGTGAACAAATTTGCAAAAGCAAGCAACACCACCACTATTTTCGTTTCGCATAGAAAAGAACCTGGCCTTAACCCTGATTTGATTTATCAACTAGAAGTTGATGACCAGGGATCAAAAGGTTATGTTATCAAAAACTGATTATTAAAATTGGAAACTAAAAAAGGGCGCTAAAGGCGCCCTTTTTTAATTATATCGATTTGATTCTTATTCTTTCTCAGTGCTTTCTGCTTTCTTGTTTCCAGAACGCAAAGTCTTACTTAACGTATCGTACATCACAGGTGTAGCAATAAACAACGAAGAGTAGGTACCTACAATAATACCAACAATCATAGCAAACATGAAACCTCTTAACGACTCACCGCCGAATATGAAAATTGCCAACAATACTACCAAAGTGGTCATAGAGGTGTTCAACGTACGGCTCAAAGTACTATTAAGAGCTAGATTGATATTGTCACCACCGCGCCATCCTTTCTCGCCGATAATCTCCCTAATACGGTCGAACACGACCACAGTATCGTTCAAAGAATAACCAATCACCGTTAGAATAGCCGCTATAAAAGCTTGATCAATTTCCATATTGAAAGGCATAACAGTACCGAACAAAGAGAAGATACCTAAAACTATCATCACATCATGGAATACAGCAACAACCGCCCCCAAGGAGAATTGCCATTTACGGAAACGTAAAAGTATGTATAAGAACACTACTGCCAATGAACCTAATATAGCCAAGAAGGCGTTCTTCTTGATATCATCAGCAATCGTCGGACCTACTTTAACAGATTGTAATATTCCTATAGAGTCATCACCACTACCTGCAATAAAATCTTCTTTACTAGTCTCCGATGGAAGGTACTTTTGAAGCGCAGTATACAGCTTATCCTGTATTTCATTATCCACTTCCAAGCCTTCAACATCTACTTTATAAGGCGTAGTAATCTTAATCTGATTTTCTTCACCAAAGGTCTTTACATTGGTTCCGCTACCAAAAACGCCATTAAGTTCAGATGCGATTTCAGATGAGTTAACAGGCTCTTCAAAACGAACCTGGTAAGATCGACCTCCAACAAAATCGACCCCTTCCTGAAGCCCGTTAGTCAATAAGCTAAATACGCCAACACCTACCAAAACTGCCGAAAGTATATAGGCAATTTTACGTTTTGATAAGAAATCAATATTGATATTCTTAAATAGGTTCTTGGTAGCACCCGTGGCAAAATCCAATCTTCTGGTTTTACCTTGTAAATACCAATCAACCAACAAACGGGTAATGAATATGGCCGTAAATAAAGATGTCACAATACCTATAAGTAAGGTGGTTGCAAAACCTTTAATTGGGCCTGATCCAAATATGAAAAGGATTATAGCCGTTAGACCCGTGGTTATGTTCGCATCTAAAATAGATGAAAGTGCATTACTGAAACCATCTGAGACCGCTTGCGCCTTTCCTTTGCCCTTTGCTATCTCTTCTTTGATACGTTCAAAGATAAGTACGTTCGCATCTACCGACATACCAATGGTAAGAACGATACCCGCGATACCAGGCAAGGTAAGAACCGCGCCCAAACTTGTAAGAACACCAAAAATCAAAAGAATGTTCAACAATAAAGCAATATCAGCAAATACACCGGCACGACCGTAATAGATGATCATCCAAACTAAAACGAACACCATGGCAATGAGAAACGACATAAAACCGCTATCGATAGCTTCTTGACCTAATGAAGGACCAACGATGGTAGCTTGAATAATTTCAGCGGAAGCAGGAAGCTTACCAGCCCTCAAAACGTTCGCAATATCCTTAGTTTCGTTTACCGTGAAATCACCGGTAATTTCAGAGCGCCCACCTGAAATAGGTCCGCTAGAAACACCTGGGGCGGTGTACACTTTGTTATCAAGAACAATAGCTATACCTGTTCTGTTATTATAAGCATCACCGGTCAGGGTTTCCCACTCTTTGGCTCCCTTTGTATTCATGGTCATTGAAACGGCAGGCTTTCCACCAAGGTCAAAATCGTCCCTTGCATCGCTCACAACATCGCCACTAATTCTTGGCACACCGTCACGGTTCGATTTTAAGGCAAAAAGTTGAACTACCTCAGCATCCTCAGACGGTCTTTCCCACAAGAACTTTACAAATTGCATGTTAGCAGGCAACAACCTTCTAATTTCCTTCATGCGTAAGTAAGAGCCTATCTCAGCCGTATCTTTAACCGCCGCAACACCTACTGCATAACTAGGAGCACCCAACTGAAACTTTTCAAAAAGAGGGTTTCTTTGATTGGCAAGATCCAACGAATCTTGCGACACATCCGATAAAAGGGAATCTAACTCCGACTCCTCCTTAACAGGTTGTTCTACCTCATCGGTATCAATCAATGACTTTAATTGCTCATTGGCCTGAAAAAAGAAACCTTGAAGTTCTGAATTATTAGGTTGATAAGTTTCCCAAAATTCGAGTTGAGCGGTACTGGACAATAAGTCTTGTGCCCTAGCAATATCACGCGCACCTGGCAATTCGACCAAAATACGACCAGAATTACCTTCTCTCTGAATGTTTGGCTGGGTAACCCCAAAACCATCGATACGCTCACGAAGCACCTCAAAGGCTGATACAATCGACTCATCAATCTTTCTTCTGATGATAGGTTTTACCTCTTCATCACCCATTTGAAAATTGATCTCATCGCTCAAACCTTTATTAGCGAATATATCAGGTGAGGCCAATTTGGTTTCACCACTTATATCGTCCCATGCTTCGAAAAATAATTCTACATAGGTATTATCGCTATTTTTTGATGCCGCATCTGCATCGGCCAACGCTTTATTGAAAATAGGATTTTTACTGTCATTGGCGAGACCTTTAAGAATGTCTTTAACCGAAATTTGAAGGGTTACGTTAATACCTCCTTTAAGGTCAAGACCCTTGTTCAATTCTTTTTTCTTGGCCTCATTATAATTAGTATAGCCTAAAATTGTATTGTCTCCAATAGAATCTAGGTACTGAGCTTCTAAAGCCTCTCTTTTGGCAATATAACCTTCTTCAGACTCCGAAATACGGCTTACAGCAAAGGCTTCAGCATCATCTTCGGCCTTATTGGTGATAAATGTGTAGGATAATTGATAGATACTCACCAGCCCAAACAATAGGGCGAAAAGCTTTATAAGTCCTTTATTTTGCATCGATTACAAGAATTTAATGGGTGCTTTTTCTAATAGCGTGCAAATATATGATTTTCCATTAGGAATTGGCAATATATTTGATAGTTATTCTATGAGATAAAACTCGTCAAAGTTAGGCTTTAAAGCAGAAAACAACGATTATAAACTCGTTTTATTACCAAATCAATAATTTACAACCTGTTTATATGGAAGTTTTTAAGCCACTAAATTGATCAAATTCAATTGATACAAAACAAAAAAATCCGTCCAGTGTTCTGGACGGATTTTTATTTAATAGTCTGGAAGACTTATACTTCTAGAAGACCGTTTGTTTTTCTAACACCTTCTGCACTTTCTTTCATCTTAGCTTTCTCGGCATCACTTAAAGGTACATCTACTATTTTCTCGATACCGTCTTTACCTAATATAACCGGTACCCCGATACAGATATCATCTAAACCGTATTCACCCTCCAAGAAGGTAGAACAAGGAAAGATTTTTTTCTGGTCACAGGCAATGGCTTGTACCAAACCTGATACTGCCGCTCCAGGGGCATACCAAGCACTGGTTCCTAAAAGCTTGGTCAAAGTGGCCCCGCCTACTTTGGTATCTTCAGCAACCTGTTGAAGCCTATCTTCTGAAAGAAATTCAGATACCTTAATACTGTTTCTTGTAGCATGCGACGTTAAAGGCACCATACCCACATCGCTATGACCACCGATTACCATACCATCAACATCAGAAATTGGCGCTTCTAAAGCCTCGGCCAAACGGTATTTGAACCTTGCGCTATCTAGAGCACCACCCATACCTATAATCTTGTTTTTGGGCAGATTGGTAGTTTTATGAACGAGATAAGTCATCGTATCCATTGGGTTACTAACCACAATCATGGTAACGTTGGGTGAGTGTTCAATCAAACTAGAAGCTACCGATTTAACGATACCAGCGTTGATGCCGATTAATTCTTCGCGGGTCATACCTGGTTTTCTTGGTATTCCTGAAGTAATAACCGCTATGTCACTATTGGCGGTTTGAGAATAGTCGTTGGTAACACCGGTTATCTTGGTATCAAATCCGTTCAATGACGCGGTCTGCATCAAATCCATCGCCTTACCTTCGGCATATCCTTCTTTAATATCCAGCAATACAACTTCTGAAGCGAAATTTTTAATGGCAATATATTCGGCACAGCTTGCACCAACTGCCCCAGCCCCTACTACGGTAACTTTCATGTTTACTTTTTTATAGTTTAACAGTATTTATTTGTTCAATTTTCTTTCGAGTAACACAGATGTGATATCAGACAAAATCACCTCGTTTCAAAGTGAAAATTTCATTTCAACAGCCCGTAAATCGAAAGATTTCAAAAATAATGAATCTTAAAGGAATACCGATTTAAAAACATAGCTAATTCTCATATTTCCGATCCGAGGAAAAGCATCGATGAAATGCATTCTTGTTAAAAATTAACACCGTTCAACGAAGATAAAAGCAAAAAGGTACCGTACATCGAATTTTAATAATAGCCGTCGAGAAAGTACCGTTCTAGAATGTATAAACCCCGAATCAAAAAAACCTACATGATGAAAAAGCTTTTTTCATTGCTCGGCATCGTTGCCATCGTTTTGGCAAGTAACTGCTCCCGAATTCCCGAAAACAATGATGAAGTTATTGGCATTTGGACGGATGTGGAAGTAAAAGCAGCCAGTACTACTGCCAAACAACAAACCATTAGACAAGAATGGATCTTCAACGACGCTTATTTAGGTAGGTATCACGAAAAAACAAATGGTTCCATCACGTTCAAAACCGACTTTAAATGGAGTATGGAGGACAATGTGTACACTATAACATACCCTGGTACTGACATGCCCGAAGAACATGTATCAATGCAATCGGTCAGCGGAAGCTCAGTTTTGGCCGACGCCCAAGGAAACACATTTGCCACCAAAGAATAATTTTATACTAGGTTCAAATACGCGAAAAAGCCGCAATCAATTTTCGATGGCGGCTTTTTATTTTAAATAATTTCAGTCAAGTTTACGCGTCTATATTCGCATAAACTGCATTTCGTTCAATAAAGTCTCTACGTGGTGGCACCTCATCGCCCATTAACATAGAGAAAACACGATCGGTTTCCGTCGCATTATCGATGGTAATTTGCCTTAAAGTTCTAAACTCAGGATTCATTGTAGTATCCCACAACTGCTCAGCGTTCATCTCACCCAGACCCTTATAGCGCTGAATGTTCACACCTCCACTATAGCTCTTTGCAATCTCATCACGTTCCTTATCTGACCAAGCATAACGTTTCTTATTGCCCTTTTTCACCAAATACAATGGCGGTGTAGCAATATAGACGTGCCCCCCTTCAATCAATTCTCTCATATAGCGGAAGAAAAAGGTCAAAATAAGGGTTTCGATATGGCTACCATCGACATCGGCATCACACATGATGACTACTTTATGATAGCGTAATTTTTCGAGGTTCAATGCCTTACTATCCTCTTCAGTACCTATGGTAACACCTAAGGCCGTATAGATATTCTTGATTTCCTCATTTTCGAAAACCTTGTGCTGCATGGCCTTCTCAACGTTCAAAATCTTACCTCGTAACGGCAAAATTGCCTGAAAACGACGGTCACGTCCCATTTTGGCCGTACCACCTGCAGAATCACCCTCAACAAGAAAAACTTCACATTGCGCAGGGTCTTGTTCTGAGCAGTCAGATAATTTACCTGGCAAACCACCAATGCTCATGACCGTTTTTCGCTGTACCATTTCCCTAGCCTTGGTAGCGGCATGTCTGGCTTGCGCGGCCAAAATAACCTTCTGAACGATTACCTTGGCATCATCAGGATGCTCCTCTAAATAGTCGGTCAACATTTCAGAAACCGCCTGACTTACTGCGGCAGAAACCTCTCTGTTACCCAATTTAGTCTTCGTCTGGCCCTCAAATTGAGGTTCAGCTACCTTCACCGATACAATTGCGGTAAGACCCTCTCTAAAGTCGTCTCCTTGTACTTCGAACTTTAGTTTATCCAACATACCCGATGAATCGGCATATTTCTTCAGGGTCGTTGTAAGACCCCTTCTAAAGCCTGAAAGGTGTGTACCTCCTTCATGGGTATTGATATTGTTCACGTAGCTATGCAGGTTTTCGGTATAGCTAGTGTTATAAATCATCGCTACTTCAACGGGAATATCGTTTTTCTCCCCTTCCATAGAAATAACGCTTTGAATCAATGGTTCTCTTGTACCATCCAAAAACTTAACGAACTCGCTAAGACCGGCATCCGAATAAAACGTTTCGGAAACAAACTCACCGTTCTCATCTTTGTGGCGCCTATCGGTAATACTAATGGTTACCCCTTTATTCAAAAAGGATAGCTCGCGCATTCTATTTGAAAGCGTTTCATAGCTATATTCGGTTGTTTGCGTAAAGATGGTATCATCAGGTATGAAGGTTACTATCGTACCCGTTTCATTGGTTTCTCCGACACTTTTTACAGGATAAAGTGACTTCCCCCTTTCATATTCCTGCTCCCAAACCTTACCGTCTCTATGGACGGTAGCTTTCAAATGGTTCGAAAGGGCATTAACACAGGAAACCCCCACACCGTGAAGACCACCCGAAACCTTATAGGAATCTTTATCGAACTTACCACCGGCACCAATTTTAGTCATTACGACCTCAAGTGCAGAAATACCTTCTTTCTTATGTAAATCAACAGGAATACCCCTACCGTTATCTTGACAGGTAATGGAGTTGTCTTCGTTGATGATAACGCTTATTTTATCACAATACCCACCCATGGCCTCATCGATAGAGTTATCGACCACTTCATAGACCAAATGGTGAAGACCCCTGACACCAACATCACCAATATACATCGAGGGGCGCATGCGCACGTGCTCCATACCTTCAAGGGCCTGGATACTGTCCGCCGAATATTTTTTCTTGTTTTCGTCTTTGCTATTCGCTTCTTCGCTCATAAAATTAACAGGTTGTTAGACTTAATTTTTGGCAATCTCGCAAATATACGGAATACCCTATAGAATATAGGGTTTTAGCACTTTATTAACCTCTAAGTTATCAACAAATATTGTGGAAAATTACCCTTTTGCAAGTACAAAAAATAAAACCCCGTCAGCAATCGACTGACGGGGCCATATTATAACAAACACATAACTTTTTTATTTGACGTAGGCATCTGTGTGCACTTTGGCCACAGCTCTACCAGACGGGTCGTTCATATTCTTGAACGCTTCATCCCACTCCAGTGCAATTTGTGTGCTACAGGCTACCGACGCTTCTTGCGGAACGCTCAATGCCGCTGCATCTGAAGGAAAGTGAGATTCGAATATCGATCGATAGTAAAACTCTTCTTTTGATGTTGGAGTTTGAATAGGGAAACGATATTTAGCGTTGGACAATTGCTCGTCGCTTACTTCGGCATTTACGATTTCTTTCAAAGTATCGATCCAACTGTAACCAACTCCATCAGAGAATTGCTCTTTCTGTCTCCATGCAACGCTTGCCGGAAGGTAATCTTCGAAAGCTTTACGCACAACCCACTTCTCCATACGCTCTCCGTTGATCATTTTATCTTGAGGATTGATGCTCATCGCTACATCAATAAACTCTTTATCTAAAAACGGAACCCTACCTTCAATACCCCAAGCAGCCAAAGATTTATTGGCTCTCAAGCAGTCGTACATATGCAACTTGCTTAACTTTCTAACCGTTTCCTCATGAAACTCTTGGGCGTTAGGCGCCTTATGAAAGTATAGATAACCACCGAAAAGCTCATCTGCACCTTCACCCGAAAGTACCATTTTGATACCCATCGATTTAATGACACGTGCCATTAGGTACATAGGTGTAGACGCACGAATGGTAGTGATATCATAGGTCTCTAGGTTGTAGATAACATCTTTAATGGCATCTAAACCTTCTTGAATGGTAAATTTAATCTCGTGATGCACCGTACCGATATGGTCGGCCACTTTTTGTGCCGCAGCCAAATCAGGAGAACCTTCTAGACCTACGGAAAATGAATGTAGTTGAGGCCACCAAGCATCGGCCGTGTCCCCTGACTCGATTCTCTTTTGCGCATATTTTTTGGCAATGGCAGAAGTAACCGAAGAATCAAGCCCTCCTGACAATAAAACCCCATAGGGTACATCAGACATTAATTGACGGTGCACTGCCGCCTCTAGGGCTTCCTTTATTTTTTGAATACTGGTCTCATTTTCCTTTACTGCATCATATTCCATCCAGTCACGTGAATACCATCTTTTAAACTCGCCATCATCGCTATGAAGGTAATGACCGGGAGGAAATAGTTCAATCTTTGAACAAGTACCTTCCAGTGCTTTTAACTCAGAAGCAACATAAAAAGTACCGTTCTGATCCCACCCGATATACAGGGGAATAATTCCCATATGGTCACGAGCTATAAAATAAGAATCGTTCTCGGCATCATAAATTGCAAAACCGAAAATACCGTTCATCTCATCTATAAACGAAGCTCCCTTTTCTTGATACAATGCCAAGATAACCTCACAATCAGATTCGGTCTTGAAATTGTATTTACCCTCAAATTGCTTTCGCAACTCTCTATGGTTATATATCTCACCATTGGCCGCTAAAACAAGTTTACCATCTTCACTGAACAAAGGCTGTTTACCCGATGCCGGGTCTACAATGGCCAAACGCTCATGAGCCAAGATAGCTTTCTCATCTGCATAAATACCACTCCAATCCGGTCCACGATGTCTAACTTTTTTAGACATCTCAAGCAACTGTGGCCTTAAGGCTTCTGAACTTTCCTTTAAATCAAAGGCACATACAATTCCGCACATATCATTGTAATTATTAGTAATTTGAAAGCAAAGATGGACTTATAATTTCAATTATAAAACACATTTCTATTTTAGATTACACATAAAAACTTTTTAAGCAATTATATCAACATATTGAAATGGTAAATTAATTATTCTAGTAATAATCGAACTTTTTGTAAGATGAATTAATTTTAACGACTCTTTAGTAAAGTATATATTGTTAACTAACTAGTTTTATTCAAAACATTCTCACGATTATGAAAAACCTATCATTTATTGCAATTCTGGCCTTTGCCATGATTTTTACGGTCGAAGCTACTGCCCAAAAATTTAGTGGTCTTGACAAGAGCCCTATGGACATGGCCTCTTACCCCAACGATTACAAAATATCGAATAAAACGGTCAGGGTCATTTACAGCAGACCCCAACTAAAAGGAAGGTCATTGGCCGAGCTGGCACCAGCAGGTAAAGTATGGCGAACCGGTGCCAATGAAGCTGCCGAAATTCAGTTTTACACCGATGCCACATTTGGAGGGAAAGATATCAAGGCCGGTATTTATTCTTTGTTCACTGTACCAGGAAATGGTGAGTGGACAGTGATTCTAAACAAAAATCTTAACCAATGGGGGGCTTATTCCTATGAGGAAGGAGCTGACGTAGCAAGGGTAAAAGTACCTAGCAAAGCCGATGGTAGTTCTTTAGAAGAATTTTCAATCGCATTTGAAGATGCCGAAGACGGTGCTAACTTAGTAATGGGTTGGGACAAAACAAGAGTTGCCGTACCTATCAGTTTTACCAAAATGTAAATAACAGAATTGGATAATTTTAAAAAACCGAGGCTTCATACCTCGGTTTTTTATTTATTGAAGTTTTCCGCCTATATAGGTTTGCTGGGCTTTTACCGAAGGTATTTCACTTAACGTAATGGTCATCATATCTTTATCATAAATGACAAAATCGGCAAACTTCCCATTCTCTATACTACCCTTTTCATTCTCCTCAAAATTAGAATAGGCCGCCCAGATAGTCATGCCCCTTAGGGCTTCCTCACGGGTCAAGGCATCCTGTTTTTGAAAACCGCCTTCTGGATAGTCTTCTAAGTCTTTTCTCGCAACAGCCGCATAAAAGGTCAGAAACGGACTTACCTGTTCCACGGGAAAATCAGTACCCAATGCGATTATGCCCGCCTTATCCAAGAGTGTTTTATATGCATAAGCACCCTCTATCCGCTGATGCCCCAATCGGTCTTCTGCCCAATACATATCACTTGTAGCATGTGTAGGCTGAACCGAAGGAATTATGCCTTCCTCAAAAAAATTGAAATCAATTTCGTCTATCACCTGTGCATGCTCAATTTTCCATCGCCTGTCCTTTTGATTACCCAGAGCATCTTTGTAAGCCCTCAACACGACAGCGTTGGCCGAATCACCGATGGCATGGGTATTCATTTGAAATTCCGATTTCGCCATCTTTTGGGCCAATTCACCAATCGCATCGACAGGGGTTACCATAGCGCCAAAATGACCTTGCTTATCAGAATATTCTTTTTTTAGGGCTGCTCCTCTTGAGCCTAATGCCCCATCTCCGTATACTTTGACAGATCGAACATTCAACCTTTCTGTTTTTAATGGGCCCTGAGAAATAAAATAATCAACATCATCTTCATTATTGCTGATCATCGCATAAACCCTAATGGAAAGTTCCCCGGCCTGTTGCAAGCTATCGATAAGCTCTATAGTAGAGCGGTCAATACCGGCGTCATTAACGGTTGTCAACCCATAGCCGACACAAATACTTTCTGCATCTTTCAAAGCTTTTATTCTTGTACTAAGGGAATTTTCAGGAATGACCTTTTCGATTAGATTCATAGGGTTATCGATAAGAACGCCCGAAAGACCATTCTTCCCTCTTACAATTTCGCCACCGGTTACTCTTGTGCTCTCATCAATTTTAGCAAGATCCAAAGCTGCTGAATTGACCAAAAGGGCGTGACCGTCTATTCGTCCCAATACCACCGGAGTATCAGGAAAGAGTTCATCAAGCTCCTTCTTGTCAGGAAACTCCTTAACCGGCCAATCATTTTGGTCCCATCCTCTACCAACTATAAATTGTTTCTGGTTCTTAGCTTGAAAATCCTTTACTCTTTGAAGAACCTCCACATAGCTTTTAGTACCGGTCAAATCAACCGTTTGCTGATTAAGGCCCAAAGCATAAAAATGGCAATGGGCATCAATGAGGCCCGGAGTGATTGCTTTGCCTTCGGCATCTACTCTTTTCTCAGACCGGTATTTTTCCTCAATTTCCTCAGAAGTACCTATTTCTATAAATTTTCCATCCTTAACAGCAAATGCCTCTGCAACTGAAAAATCATTATCAACAGTATAGATTTTGGCATTGACGATGATTAAATCGACCACTTCCTTTTCTTGGTTACAAGAAAGAAATAACACAAAAAGAATCAGTACAAATCTATGCATCAAAAAAAGTCGATTATTGTGGTTTAACTCGGGTTCCTGAAATGCCGTACGACCCATCATACGAAAAACTCTCCCCAGAAATAGTATCGCCATCGGCAATCAGTTTTACTGTAAAAACAGTTCCTTCGATATTTAGTTCGAAACTGATTTGGGAACCATCAACATTAACGTTGGAGCCTTGCAAAGTGCCGGCGGGTATTTGAACCTCAACAGCATATGAATCTGTCTCATTCTTGATAACAATTACACCTTTACTGTATTCTGGCGGGGCATTATCGACAGTGTACTGCCAAATACCTACCAGGTCATTGACTATTGTTTGAATATCAGCATAGCCATAAAACATGGTTTTAGAATTATCATTGGCCACAGAAGTAGAGGAACCAAAACCGATACAGCACAAGCCGAAAAGAAGAATTTTAAGCGTTTTACTTTTCATAGGAAAATGTTTTAATATAACTAAAGATAAGAGTTTTATGATATCAATGGTCGCCGAGTAGCCGACAATAGGTTTTATGAGTGATCTTCATTAAGTTTGGATACTCTTCAAACCAAAACTACTATATGAAAACTTCAATTATCATTAAATCGTTTACCCTTTTATTTGCTGTATTATTTTATTCCAACAGCTTAACGGCCCAACAGGCAAAAAGACAGTACTACCAACTCAAGACCTACACCCTTAAAGATGAAGCCCAAGAATCTAGAATGGATGCGTACCTCAAAGATGCCTTTCTACCCGCCCTTAAAAAGGCAGGAATCAAAGATGTAGGGGTCTTTAAATTTAGGCCTAACAACTATCTAATCGCCGATAAAATTTTTGTTTTGATTCCGTTTAATGATTTAGGCGAATTCGAAGGTCTTGATAGTAAATTGGCCAATGATCCAACCTACCAAAAGGCTGGTACCGATTACATCAATGCTGCATTTGACAACCCGCCCTACCAACGAATCAACTCGGTTTTAATGCGTGCTTTTGCCGAAATGCCCAAAATGGAAGCCTCGAAACTGACTGGCCCCAGAAAAGACAGGGTTTACGAACTAAGAAGTTATGAATCGCCAACGGAAGCAACCTATCTGAATAAAGTAGATATGTTCAATGCTGGTGGGGAAGTCGAGTTATTTGAATCATTGGATTTCAACGCCGTTTTTTATGCAGAAGTTATTTCAGGGGATAGTATGCCTAACCTTATGTACATGACTACATTTCCTGATATGAAAACAAGAGATGCCAAATGGGAAGCTTTTTTCGGTTCTGATAAGTGGGGCGTATTGAAAAACGAACCTAAGTATCAGAATAACATGAATAAGGCCGATAAGTTATTATTGTACCCAACTGAATATTCCGATTACTAAAAATCAATTATTTTAATCAGTATCAAAGGGTGGGGCTTCAATTAAGAACTCCACCCTTCTATTTAGCGCCCTACCCTCTTCAGTAAGATTGTCGGCTATCGGATTTTCCGCCCCGTAACCGTACCATTTGATTCGTTTTTTAGAAAGGCCCATATCCGTAAGAAATCGAGCGACGGTTTTGGCCCTTCGAGTCGAAAGGTTTTGATTATGCTTCTTTGAACCTTGGTTATCGGTAAAGCCCCTAATAGTAATAATATATTCTCTATTCTCACGCAAATAATCCGATACAGATTGCAGCTCACCTCTTGCTTCTTTCGATAAGTACGATTCATTAAAAAGAAAAAGAACATTCTGAAAAACTTGGGCTTTACCCAACTGAATGGTTTGATGGGGATTTATATCATTCTTCACGACCAAGTCTCCGTTTCCATTTACATTCGAAGGTGTTACCGAAATCATATCAACATAATAATAAGCTCCCTGCTTGGCATTTTTCTTGGTCTTAAACAGTCTAGTTCTACTATTGCTCTTGAAATTACCTAGTATGAGATAACGCTCAGAACCCTTTGCCTCGAATTGAGTGTGAACCAAGATCCAGTCTTGGGTATCGGAATAAAAATTGCTATAACCTATCTCTAAAGCATTGTACTTATTGTTCGCTTGCTGGTACAATTTTCTTTTTGAAAGTTCTTTGGTAATTTTTGCCCATAACGAGTCTTTAGCAAAAAGAACCCCGAACTCTTTAATAGCAAAATCAGAACGTTCGGCAAGACTCACATAAAAAGACACTTCGTACTTTTTTCCTTTTACGAGAGGGTGCGTCAATTTCACTTGTAAGTACTCTCGATAATCTTCCGGAGCATAAAAATACATACCCGCATACCCTACCCCAAAGTTGGCCGCTTGAGCTCCATTAAAGTTCTCTGGCGTACCCATAGCAGTGCTACACCCATTAAAATAATCAGTCGAACCGCTTGTAGGGGCCGACCAATGGGCCACATCAGAATGAAGATTGCCCAATCGCTCAGGACAACTTTTATATATCTCAAAACTAGGATTGGGTACTAAATTTTGTGAATACACAAACAGTGCTTTCAAACAGAGAAAGCTAAAACTAACAACTAACTTAGGGTGCATGGCTGGCATTTCCGAAAAAAGTACGTGCCCTAAAAATAGAAAATATTGGAATGCTGGCCCTATGGCATGGATTACAGACTATCCATATACTCATGAATAAGGTCTATTCCTTCCGTGTGAATTTCGGTAATACCTATTAGTGGCATCGATGGTCCGTAGGCCGGCAATGTTGACGTTCTGCTCTTGATATCCTCTTCAAAACCACCAAAGGTTGCTCCCCCTGCAGATATTTCGAATCGAAAATCAGGCCGGCCGGTCGTATTCGAATTATGGAGCCCGCCCGGTTGATGACAGTGGGCGCAATTCACATCAATGTAAGCTCTGGCCCGTTCTTCAAGAGAGAAAGAAAGGTCATCCCAAGCAGGTAAAGCATCAATTTCCGATAGCTGTGGGGCACCGGCAAGCAACCCTTTATCAATAAAATATTGCAGTTGGTTTTCTCCCTTGAATACAAAATTCAAGTTTCTAGCTTTCGGTCCGATGGGTATAGATGTATTGCCCACCTCATGACATTGGGTACAGTTAATTGAAAACGGCACCTGATAGTATACCGACTGCGACTGCCCATTGTTATCGATCCAGTTAACTGAAACTACAGGCGCACTATTGGAGAAAGTAGCATCTGTCTGTTCTTCGTTCCAGAGATAGTTACCCATGCTCCATACTCCATTATTTTTTATAAGCAATCGTGTTTCAATCAACTTTCTACCGGCAGACGGATTTCGCTCATCATTTAAATAATAAAAAGTTTTTGTGATTACAGAACCATCGGGAAATTGCAATAATCCATCTCCATTGTAGGTCATCTGACCACCTTCTGGCAAGGAAATAGTTCGGAATTTAAGGGCATAATCAGAATACAGAGGGGTACTCAAACTATATTCATGGGTAGTACTGTGTGGAATTAAATCAGATACGTTACCCCTAAAAATTTGCAGTTCTGACAACTTCGGTAAAAATTCGGCTATCGCAAAAACCGTATCGTCAAGATAGGGATTAGTGCTTGCAGATACTTCATCTCCATTATTTACTCCATCACCATCACAATCTGAATTGGCCCAAGTACTATTACCCGAATTGTAGCCCTCATAATTCTCATTTTGAACCGGGTCGCATGGGTCATTCTTATCGGTACCATCAGCATCTTCTTGAAAGTCGGCAACCCCATCACCATCTGAATCCCTTTGCTCGTTGACAAAAGGATCAGTACCATCGGTAAGCTCTTGTGCATTGGTGACACCATCGGTATCGCAATCGGCCGCCAACCAAACTGTATTGTTCGCATCATAACCCGTATATCCAGAACTTGGTTTGGGGTCACAAGGGTTGTTCTTATTGGTACCGTTCAAAGTCTCCTGCTCATCGCTTATTCCATCACCATCCGAGTCCAAATCACTTGGGGCATCGCTGCCATTATCCGATTTACATGCCGCAACAATGACGAGCAGCATTAGCACCAAAAATTTAAACTTTGAAAAAAATAAGTGAGATGAGAATTTAAGACCAATCATAGCAATAACGGTTACCTAAAGCATAAAAGACGAAAATAGCCAATAACCAAGAATACATAGATTAGAATAGACCACCTTCTGAAATAATCGGTTAAGACCTAAAAATTAAAAATCGAACTTGTAGGTGGCTCCTGCCAAAATTTGCAACCCTTGCACCGGATAGTTGGCCCATCTCAAATAGTTATTGTTCGCAATATTCGCTGCCTTAAGAAAAAACGAAAGCTGATCGTTCCATCGGTAACCTATATGAGCATTAGCATCGAAATAAGAGTCAAGCTCTACAATTTCAAAGTCAAAAGTAGATGGCAGACCTGAAGCATTCGCTATCGATGCTAAATCTTCTCGACTACCCACATAGAATAGGTTCGCACCGGCATACCATTTTTCGCCTATCTGATAGTCCATAAACAAAGACCCTGTCAATTCTGGCAGGTTCCAGGCGGGGTTATCGGTTTCTGTACTGTAATTGAAATATTGAGCGTTTACCCCTAAAGTGAAATTACGATTGACATCAACATTCAATTCTCCGAATACCCCAATAGTTTTTAAATCGTCATAAAAAACTTCAAAAGAATTTCCGTAGAAATAACCTTTCTCGTCATCTCTTGTAGTGTTCTGCGGATTCAGCTTGAACAACGGTTTTCTATTTTCAGCCGTGTACGACGCCTTTACGTTGTAACTCAGATTAGGAAGCAATTGCCCCTTCAGACCCACATAACCATCATATTGTTTATCGGTAGGTTGTATACTCAAAGTTGGTGACACATATGGGTTTTCCTCTACATAGCCGTAATAAGAATTTTGAACAAGCCCACCTTGTACACCACCGTAAACGATGGCTAGCTCATCCATTAAGTTATAGGAAGCAGTCACTGCTGGATAAATGTAAAAATTACTATCGCTATTTTCCAAATCTAGGCCGTATACCAAGTTCACCCCTAAATTGAGAGCAAAATCATCCCCGAGCATTCTCAAGTTCGGACTAATACCTACCTGAAGATTACTATAATCGATACCAGGCTGGCTATCTGCATTGTTCAGGCTTGAGTTTTCAAATTTACCGTTTACAAAATCGACATTGGCTTTTATGGCCAACACCTCATCGGCAACTGGAAAAGCAAAACCTGTGTTGAAGACAGCTCGGTTCTCACCTGATTTAACGGCATCCCAAAAACGGCGGTACTGTAATTTCGCATTTTCAAAATAAGAGTCTTCAGCGCTAATTTGCCCTGACACCCCGGCCATATAATAGTTTTGCCTCTCATCTATCGAATTGACTATAGCTTCTGTAAAAGCTCCGTTTTCGATTCCGTACCAATTGTATAGTTGATGCTGCGCATCAACGTCGACACCCCAATCATAATCTCTGTCTCTTTTTACGTAGGAAGCATCTAGTTTGGTGTTGGAAAAAACATTATCCAAAGCCACACCATCAATATCACCTCTAGAAGAGTTATGGTCCAACCCGATAGTGTATCCGGATTCGCGATCAATAGTGCGACTGGTATAAAACTTTGCCATTACGTTTGCAGGATTACCTCCTCCAGCTGAAGCATACGAATTATACAATACGGGAGGGGGTGTTTTCTGTACTGCCGATGCTTTTCCTTTAGCAGGCGTAAAAGTCGAAGCTACCGGTACCGAAAATATATTGTATTCTATTTTCTTTTTCTGAAGAACAATCGAATCGTTCAAATTAGGTGTCGATTTGATTTTGAAGGCGTCGTTAATCGTTGGGGTATACGCTTTAGTAACAGTAACTGTTTCCGTTCCGATATCATCATCTTCATTTTCATCTTCCTGCGCGAAGGCGAATTGGCCGCAGCCGAAAACCATTGCCCCCAAAAGGCAAATCTTTTTATACATTCTAAATTCTTTCATTAATGTTCTTTTCTCAGTTTTCATGTTCCCGAAAATTCTTTCGATCAAACAATTCATTTTATTGGCCATCGGTTCTAACCGAAGAATTACTTTGCGCTTCTTTGGCTTTGATTATCGACAGTTCGCCCTTGGCCTCTGCAACCACTTCCGGAAACTGACTGAAATTCGATATTACACTGTCTAAAATATAGGTAGCTTGATAGGCATCGCCCAGAGCGTAGAAGTTCTTCGCCATAATCACTAGGCCTTTACCGCCCCACTCTTTATAGCTTGAGTAGTCTTTGGCCAACTTCTGAACAGAGATGTTCGATGACTCAAAGTCTTGCTCTTGGTTCTTAAAGTAAGCATCGTAAAAAAGAGCTTCAGCTGCGGTCGCCCCAGTAGCAATTTTTAATACAGTAGCATAGGCCGACTTGGCTTTGGCCTCATTTCCTGTGGCGATTGCCGATCTGGCAATCATGATATGGGCATCACTCTTAATACGATTGTCAATGTTTGAAGTGGCGAGCACCTTCTCGGCATAGGCCAAGGTGCGGTCATAATTCTTTTGACCATAATACCCCTTCATCAGGTTCGATTGGGCAAAAGTTCTATTCTGTTGAATATCTGCTTGAGCCTCTAATCTTTCAAGATATGGCAGGGCCGAAGTATAGTCATCTTTGCCAATATATATTTCGCAAACCCTTGTCAATGATTGCTCGGCATACTCACTACCCGCTTTATCGGCTACGAACTTGTAATATGGCAGGGCCTTTTCTTTATCTCCTTTAGCAAAATACAACTGCGCTAAGTTAAAATTGGCCTTTACCGAATTTAGACCATTAGGAAATTGTTGAATATACTTTTCGTAACCTCTCATGGCGGCATCCTTCTTGCCTTCCATGTTTTGTTTGTCGGCAGACTCAAAAGTAGCATTGTCAAGTTCGGTATCGGTCACCTCAACAAAATCTACCCCTTTGACCCACTCAGCATATTCATCGACACGGCCCATATCAACGTAAATCAATTTTGCGGTAGATACGGCCTGAATAGCCTCTTGGGTATTGGGGAAGTTATGTACGACCGTTTTGAATTTGCTAAGTGCCTGTTCATTTCTACTGGCGTTGTAATGAACCAACCCTTGTCTCATCATCGCCTGGGGCACCAAAGAACTGCCTTTAAATTCATTGATCATTCTATCATAGGTCTGTAACCCCTGCTGCTCTTGCCCGGCAGACACTAAAGTGTTGGCCAACTCAAAAAGAGCATCATCTTTAAGAGTAGAACGGGAATATTTAGAAACAAAAGACCTTAATTCTTCAATTTTTGAATCTCTTCTATCGACAAAACCATAGCTGATAGCCTTTTGGTAAGCGGCATAGTCTTTTTCAGGACCGGTCAAAGCCAGTGCCTTGTTATATGTTTCAATGGCCGGCCAATACTTACTGGTTACAAAATAGCTATCTCCTAAGCGTAAATAACCATCATAAAGTTTCTGAGTGTCATTGGTTCCAGAACTCGTAAAATCACTAAAGTTGCTGATAGCATTGGTATAGTCTTTCAACTTAAAGTAGGTGTAAGCCAAGTTATAGCTAAGGTCTTTTGACATTTCGGTTGAACTCGAAGAAGGATTTTGTTTAAAACTCAAATAATCTGTCAGAGCGGCATCAAAATTATTCATCAAATACTCAGATTCGGCCTTCCAATAACTGGCACGGGCTTTAAATAAAGAGTTTTCAGCATTATCCAACGACTTCTTAAAATTATCGGCGGCAGCCGCGTACTCGTCATTCATGAAAAGTTCTATCCCTCTATAATATGCCACCTTTTGATAGGTTTCTTTACTGGCATAGTTTCTGTTTTTTTCCAACAATTCCATCGCCCCTTCAAAGTTTTTTGAAGTAATGTAAGAGTCTACCAGAAGATTTTGCATCTCTTCGGTATGGCTGTCATTGGTGTATTTAGACAAATAGTCCGTAATCACCTTGGGCACTGGTTCGTAAGCATTGCCTATTTCATAGCTCAAACGCGCGTAGTTAAGGTTGGCGTCTTTTTGAATTTCTTGCGAAAAATTCATCTGAGAGGCATTTCTAAAGGCGTTTAACGCTTCCTGTTTTTTATCAAGTTTTAAATAGCATTCCGCTAGGTGGTAGTATGCATTTTGCGATACGCTATTGGTGCCATCGATTATCTTGTTGAACTGTTGAACGGCATTGGCATAATCACCTTGCTTGTAATAAGAATATCCTAATAGGTAGTAGTCCGTATTGCTCCATTTACCTCCCTTGCCTTGGTAATCTTCTAGATATGGAATGGCATTGGCATATTGACCCAAGTTAAAGTAACTCTCACCGATGATTTTGCTCAGTTCCGATTTCTCCCTACGGTCTCCTTTGGCCATTTGTCGTTTGGCCAATGCGATGGCATCTTCGAACTTGCCCAGCTTGAAATTCATATCTGCTTGATAGTAATCCATCTTTTCTTCTAGAATTTCAGGATCCTTAATTTCATCAAAACGCTGATTGGCCGTTTCATAATCATCTTGCTGATAGGCGATATAGCCCTGATAATACTTAGCCTGAGAACCATAAACTTGCGAATTCTCTACCTTTTGCAGATAACGCTGGGCTTCTTTTTGCTTGCCCGAAGAGAATAAAGAATACCCATAATTAAAATTGAACTTGTCCATTTCCTTTCTGGATAGAGCCCCTTGATCTACCTTGTTGTACCATTTAAGGGCATAGGGGTACTTACCAGTCTCAAAATAGTATTCGGCCACATCGGCAAAAGCAGAATTTCGTTTGGTCGAAGTGGGGTAGTTCTCTACAAAATCTTCCATTAAACGGTCGGCACCCAACTGATTCAAACGCACAGCTGCATTTGCCTCATAATAGGCACTATTGGCCTTCGTCTCTAAATCTTTGGTGTTATCCTTGACCTTTGAAAAAATAGATTGAGCAGCTTGATACTGCTCATTGTGGTAAAGCGCTAAGGCGTCTTGATATTCTTTTTGATCGTGTGTATAGATTTTAGTCTCTTGGGATAACCCCATAGCGACCGTTCCCATAAGTATGGGAACCATAGCGGTGATTTTTTTCAGCATAGTGTTCTACTAACCTTATTATTAATTTTAATAACGTCGAATATTGTACCAAAGTATATTTCGACTATTAAATAATACCTAACAAAAGAAAAAGTTTTTTGCTAGACTGCCTATCGGTTTCGCCTTGAACTTATTACTTTTATATCAACAAAATTAGCGCTTAAATTACTTGCCCCTGTTATGTCAGAAACCATTTTAGAGCTTAAAGAGGCTTCCATTTTTCAGAAAGACAGCCTAGTACTCAGCGAAGTAAACCTTGATGTTCAAAAAGGCGAATTCGTTTATTTGATAGGTAAGACAGGTAGCGGCAAAAGCAGCTTTATGAAAACCTTGTACGGCGACCTGCCCTTACAAAAGGGCACTGGAAGCATTGTTGGCTTCAACTTGAAGAAATTGAGGGAAAAAGACATTCCGTACCTAAGAAGAAAAATTGGTATCGTGTTTCAAGACTTCAAGCTGTTGCCCGACCGAAACATCAACAACAATCTTTATTTTGTATTAAAGGCTACTGGGTGGAAGGACAAACCCCAAATACAGCAAAAAATTGAACAGGTGTTGGATAAAGTAGGGATGAAAACCAAAGGGTTTAAATTTCCACATGAACTATCAGGGGGCGAGCAGCAACGGGTAGCCATTGCAAGAGCCCTTCTAAATGACCCAGAACTTATTTTAGCCGATGAGCCCACCGGCAACCTAGACCCACAAACCAGTGTCGAGGTTATGAAAGTGCTTCAAGAAATTCACAAATCGGGCCGTTCGATATTGATGGCCACCCATGATTACGCTCTAATTTTAAAGTACCCCTCAAAGACCTTAAAATGTGACGGCAACAAAATTTTTGAAGTAGTTCAGCGAGCCGTCTAGTTCTAACCATGATTTTAAAAAAACGAACCTATACCACCGACAAAAAGGTCAACCCGTTTATCGGGGCACTGCTCTTTTTGATTGCTATTGTTTTGATAGTCATCACCGGGCCACTAGGGTTTGTTTACGGCATCCTCCATTCACTTTTTAAAAAAGGATTTAAAGGTGTTGGCGAATTTCTCCTTAAAATTGCCATCTCGGTCGACCAGCTTGGCAATGTTCTCATGCAGTATCTTTTAAATACTTTATGGATGCAGCCCGGAGGGTATAAATTTGGAAATCGCGATGAAACCATTTCGAGTGCCTTGGGAAGAAACAAAAAACTGGGCACCTTGACCTGGCAAGGCAAGCTTATCGATAAAATCTTAGATATAATAGACCCCAACCACTCATTGAATTCCATTGACTATTATATCGAACCTACGGCCAATATCATCGACAAATTGGCATGGATACACATCGTTGACGGAAAAATTCTGGTCACTAGAACCAAAGGCCGCAAAAAGTTTTACCTCCCAGGCGGCAAGCGCCAAAAAGGTGAGTCGGATGCCCAAACCCTATTCCGAGAAATAGAGGAAGAACTTAGCGTACAGATTGAACTACCTAGTATGCAATTCGTTGGCATTTTTGAAGCTCAGGCCGACGGACAAAAACCAGGTATTTTGGTCAGAATGACTTGCTATTCGGCAACTTACTTGGGCGTTTTGGCGCCAGCATCAGAGATTGAAGAAATGCAGTGGTTTACCTATGAAGACCGCGAAAAAGTATCTGAAGTGGACACACTAATTTTTGATATTCTTAAAGAAAACGGAGACCTAGTGTAGGTAAGAGCATTTTTAACTACCTTTTGTAATTTGAAACAAAAGCGAGTTGCATGCAAGAAAAGCCCCTATTCCTGTTCTGTTTGATATTTCTTTTTGCCATCAATAGTTATGGCCAAAAAGAACCACGTAGACCCAACATTCTTTTTATAGCCGTTGATGATCTACGAAATGAACTCGGGGCCTATGAGGGTTCGCAGGCTATCACTCCGCACCTCGATTCATTAGCTGGCGCTGGTTCTCTTTTCACCCATCATTTTGTTCAAGTGCCCACATGCGGAGCATCGCGACATGCCATACTAACAGGAAGAAGGCCGTACAAACCCATTCACCTAAGCAATAGAGCTATAGAAGTTGAACTATCGAATAAGCCGAAAGGTACTACACCGGAGAGTTTTATCCATCAATTTAAGATGTCTGGGTATCACACCGTCGGAATTGGAAAAATCGCCCACTCTGCCGATGGATTGGTATATGGTTACGAAGAAGAACCTTCTGCAAAAAAAGAGCTTCCGCACAGTTGGAGCGAACTGATATTCGATGCCGGCAAGTGGAAAACGGGTTGGAATGCCTTTTTCGCCTATGCGAACGGAGAAAATCGACAGAGTCTTAACAAGCAGGTGAAGCCCTATGAAGCAGGGAATACCGATGATAATGGATATCCCGACGGCCTCACTACGCAACTGGCAATTTCAAAACTGAAAGAACTTAAAGAATCAAACAAACCTTTCTTGATGGGGGTCGGTTTTTTTAAACCGCACCTACCTTTTAATTCCCCAAAAAAGTATTGGGATTTGTATGACAGGGATAGCATTAAAATTTCCGACAACCCTAATTTGCCAGAAAACGTTAGCAAAGAAAGTCTTAACTCGAATGGAGAGTTCAACCAATATGCCTTGGGCGATGAAAAAGCCACTGTTGAAAAATCCGTTTCAGACAACTATGCCAAAAAACTGAGGCATGCATACCTAGCTGCCGTTAGCTATATAGATGCACAGGTTGGCAAACTCTTGCAGCACCTCAAAGAAACCGGCCTTGATAAAAATACCATCATTGTCGTTTGGGGCGACCACGGCTGGCACTTGGGAGACCAACGCATGTGGGGTAAACACACCCTTTTTGATAATGCGCTTAAAAGCACCTTAATCATAAAATCGCCACTGATTGACCACCAGCAAAGAGAAATTAGCACCCTAGTTGAAAGTGTCGATATTTACCCGACATTGTTAGAAATGGCCAATATCGAAACCTCATCTAAACTAGACGGAAAAAGTCTTGTTCCATTATTGAATTCCCAGCCTATGTCAAAACCTGAGGTGGCTTACAGCTATTTCAAAGGAGGCATAAGCATGCGAACACCTCATTATCGACTCACCAAATTTTTCAGCGACGAGCAACCTGTAATAGAACTGTACGACCATACCGAAAGTTCTGAGGAAAGAAGAAACGTCGCAGCTCAAAATCCCAAGCTTGTGCAACGCCTGATGCCCCTTTGGGAAAAAGGAAACACAGGGCTCTACTCTCAACCTGAATAGCTTGGCTTTACTCGAAATGGAATACATTCTATCAAAAGATTTCGTTACTTTGCCAACCAAAACCAGAAAACTAAATAATGGAAGTACTTGGCATTGATGTAGGCGGTTCAGGAATCAAAGGCGGAATCGTAAATATAGAATCCGGTGAACTTGTAACCGAGCGTTTCAGAATCCCTACACCTCCTTCACGTACTCCAGAAGACATGGCCGATGTAATCGCCCAAATTGTGGCACACTTCGATTACAAAGGAAAAGTCGGTTGCGGATTTCCTACCGTTATTAAAAAGGGGGTTTGTAAATCACCCGGAAACCTTGACCCTAGTTGGCTTGGGGTAAACATAGAAAGCTTGTTCGAACAAAAAACAGGTCTTGATTTTACCGTGGTCAACGATGCCGATATTGCCGGTTATGCGTGCATGACCTATGGTATCGGTAAAGGCGCGGAAGGTTTGGTGATCATGATTACCATAGGCACAGGCCTTGGTAGTGGCGCATTTTTAGATGGTAGGCTGATACCCAATTTTGAATTGGGCCAAATACCTTATAAAAAATACAAGAAAATTGAAACTTGGGCCGCTGGTTCGGCGAAAGACAGAGAAGGACTTTCGTATAAAAAGTGGGGTAAGCGTTTCAATAAATTTTTGAAATATGTGGAGTTGATTGTTGCACCAGACCTTATTCTATTAGGAGGTGGAGCATCAAAAGATTTTGACGAGTTTAAAAAGTACATCAAAATAGAAACTCCCGTAATACCTGCCGAGCTACAGAACCATGCAGGCATCATAGGTGCAGCCGCTGCCGCAATGCATTAAATACCGGTAGACTAGGCTATCAAAGTACTTTTGCCTCCCTGGGCATTTCAAAATAATTTTCTGGCAGGTTCTTTTCGAAACTGATTTCAGTGATATCAATTTTGGTAATGTATTCACCCGGTTGGCCATCTTTGGTCCAATAGGTCTTTAAACTGGTAGGAAGCAGAACTCCTCCCACCTTTGTCAATTGGCCTACCTCCATGAACTTTTCAGGATTATGCCCTCCATCTTTGAAATACTCCGGATAGGAAACAATATATCGTGTGGCCGTTA
Organism: Euzebyella marina; assembly: GCF_003687485.1. Taxonomy (GTDB): domain Bacteria; phylum Bacteroidota; class Bacteroidia; order Flavobacteriales; family Flavobacteriaceae; genus Euzebyella; species Euzebyella marina. Next base: position 3,866,416 of record NZ_CP032050.1, read on the forward strand.
TCAAGTGCGATTGAGCATCAAACTGAAGAATATAGTAGTCGTCGGGCGCATCGCCTGTACCGGCCTTAAAAGTAACTTTGACCACATCATTGGTCTTGCCCTGATATTCTACCTGAGGAAGCAATTCTAACTGAACACCTTCGCCATCGATTACAAAAGGATGCCCCATTAAATACAAAGGGGTCAGGGCCCAAAACTTGGTATCAAAAGTGAATGAGGTGCTATCTTTTGCCTTTAGCCACGCTTTCTCGCCCGTCCAACCAAATTGGTCGGTGCTATCCACGACACTTATGTGCCGGGCACGATTACGCCAAACATCAATAGTTTGATAACTATCCCTACCCGCCTTTCCGTCTAAAGGTTGGTAATTAAATCGAAAGGATAATGCACCACTACCGAACCAGTTCTGTAATCCCCCGTGAGCTTCCATGGCTTGCCAGATTACAGCGCCTGCTTTAGTTGCCGATAATCTTTCTTTGGCATTATTAACCCTTCGCTCTATCCAATCATGAGGAATTTCAAGCGAGCTGGAAGGTACGTGTTCTTGCTTCTCTACTACTTTTGGGGTCTTGCTTTTTTGATCTTGGTTGCAACCGATAAATATGAATGAACCGATTAAAAAGAGTAGCTGTATCTGTCTTTGCATTAAAATATTGTTTGCGTCAAGACCCCATTAGAAGTTGTGAATATTACATCGCCTTATGATAAAGACTAGCTTCTTTTCGTTCTTCGTAGCTTTTGGCAATTTTGGCATCGAACTTCTCGGGGGACTCAAAATTCAGTTTACTGTCGTTAAGTCGTTCCTCTCCTCCAAAAATTACATGCAATTTTTTCTGCACCATAGCTTGAATAGACCTTTCGGCCACAAATTCGGGAGAATCCATATCAGTTGCCTTTGAAGTCGTCATCATGTCGGTATTTGTTGCGGTAGGATATACACAGGTAACCGATATAGAATCAGGTTCAAGTTCTCTTCTTATCGCATCGGAAAATTGACGAATTGCAGCTTTTGTACTGGCATAAACTGAGTAGAACGGCATACCTATCAAACCCAATCCGGAAGAAACATTTAAGATGGCTCCTTCCTGGGAATGTCTTAAAAGAGGAATGCAATATTTGGTAAGGACCATAACGGCCGTTAAGTTGACCGAAACTTGATCATAAATATCCTCATCGGAAAGATCTTCTAAAGGGCCAGCAGAAACGATACCGGCATTGTTGATGAGAATATCTAAAGAACCCCATTCATCTTCAATTTTTGAAGTAACATCGCGAAGCACGTTCAAATCACCGACATCTCCCCTGACCAATATAAAATTTACCGATTCAAATGTAGTGCGCAATGCCTTTAGGTTTTCTTTATCTCTACCGATAACCGCAATATCTTGAACCCCCTGTTTGACCAGTTCGTCGATCATGCATTTTCCGATACCTCTTGAACCTCCGGTAATGAGTACTTTCTTGTCTTTAAGCTGCATAGAATTAATAATTTGAGTTTAGAGTTGACAGCTTTAAGATATAGATATTCCTACGCAAGTGGAACTAAAAAAAAGGGGCAGATTTAAGAATTATCAAAGCATCAAATATTGAACTTTGATTTTGAGAATTTACTAAGTATTTAACGGTTTTATAAAAAGAAAAAGCCCTGATAAAATCAGGGCTTTCGCTACTTTAAGATATTTTGTTTCGCTTTCGGTCAACCTCTTTTAAATATATCTTCCTTAAACGAAGGTGGTTAGGGGTCACCTCAACGTACTCATCTTTCTGAATATATTCTAAAGCTTCTTCTAGAGAGAACTTGATGGCCGGTACTATTTTGGCCTTATCATCGGCACCTGCCGAACGCACGTTAGACAACTTTTTGGTCTTTGTTACGTTTACTGTCATATCATCTTGACGAGAGTTTTCACCAATTACCTGACCTTCATAGATATCCTCTCCTGGATCGATAAAAAACTTTCCGCGCTCTTGCAGCTTATCGATAGAGTAAGGTATTGCCGTACCCGTTTCCATAGAAACTAAAGAACCATTGATCCTGCCAGAAATATCCCCTTTTAAGGGTTGATATTCAATAAATCGGTGAGACATGATGGCTTCACCAGCGGTTGCAGTCAGCAACTGGTTTCTCAGACCGATAATACCTCTTGAAGGTATGATGAACTCACAGATCATTCGGGTACCTTTAGTCTCCATACTAACCATTTCACCCTTTCTGATAGAAACCATTTCTACGGCCCTACCCGAAACTTCTTCAGGTAAGTCAATAGTCAATTGCTCAACAGGCTCACATTTGACACCATCAATTTCTTTGATGATTACCTGTGGTTGCCCAATTTGAAGCTCGTAACCCTCTCTTCTCATGGTCTCGATCAGGACAGATAAATGCAAAACGCCACGGCCGAAGACCAAGAACTTATCGGCACTGTCAGTCTCCTGTACACGTAGCGCCAAGTTCTTTTCCAATTCTTTCTCTAAACGTTCTTTGATATGCCTTGAAGTAACAAACTTACCGTCTTTACCAAAGAAAGGACTATCATTGATGGTAAACAGCATACTCATAGTAGGCTCATCGATAGCAATGGTCTGTAATTGCTCCGGAGTCTCGATATCGGCAACGGTATCACCAATCTCAAAACCGTCCATACCAACAATAGCACAAATATCACCTACCTCAACAGAATCTACTTTCTTTCGCCCAAGGCCTTCAAAAACAAAAAGCTCTTTTATTTTTGATTTAACGACTTTTCCGTTTCGCTTCACCAATGAAACTTGCTGACCTTCTTTTAAATGACCTCTTTGAAGTCTACCGATAGCAATTCTACCTGTAAACGAAGAAAAATCCAATGAAGTAATCAACATTTGAGTCGTACCTTCTTTTGGTTGAAAAGTAGGTATGTGCTCTATAACCATGTCTAACAAAGGCTCAATATTCTCGGTTTGCTTTTGCCAGTCTTCACTCATCCAGTTATTCTTTGCAGAACCGTAAACTACCGGAAAATCAAGTTGCCATTCTTCAGCACCCAGTTCGAACATTAAGTCGAACACTTTTTCATGCACCTCTTCAGGGGTACAGTTTTCCTTATCCACTTTATTAATGACCACACAGGGCTTTAAACCCATATCGATGGCCTTTTGTAGCACGAAACGTGTTTGTGGCATAGGCCCTTCAAAAGCATCTACCAACAATAAAACACCATCGGCCATATTAAGCACACGCTCAACCTCACCACCGAAATCGGCGTGACCAGGAGTATCGATAATGTTGATTTTAGTGTCTTTGTACACTACGGAAACGTTCTTAGAAGTAATGGTAATACCTCTTTCCCTTTCCAAATCATTATTATCCAAGATAAGATCGCCCGTATTTTCGTTTTCACGAAACAATTGGCAGTGGTACATGATTTTGTCTACCAAGGTAGTCTTACCGTGGTCAACGTGCGCGATAATCGCAATATTCTTTGTTGTAGACATAATATAATATTAAAAGGGTACAGCCCTCTTTTGAGCGCGCAAAGATACTGCTAATTTTCTAGTCTTCAACGAAGTTGATGTTATTTTTATGTGATTGATTTTGAGGGAATTATTTTACCGAATTTTTTTCACCACCCAACCCAATTTGACGTCTATCATAATGGCACCTCCGGCATCAGATTCTGAAATAGCTACACCGGGACCAAAAGATACGTTCCAATAAAAGCCTTTAGGCCTAGTACGCTGGATTCCATAGGTGATGGCCACAATATGATTATAGGTGTTATCTAAATAGTAAGTACCTACCAAAGGGTTTCCTATGAGGATTTGATTGTTCAAGGCCCAATAGTTACCTGAATTGCCCTCAATATTTTTTCCTTTGGACAATCGCCTATTAAAATTGGCAAAATATCTAAACTCAGCTTGCGCACCTATAAAAAGGCCAAACCTTGAGTTACCGTAATAATCAGTTCCGCCACCCGGTACAAGGGCAACATCAAAATTAAATGTAGTATTTCTGCCCGCCCCCAACTCATAAGAAGCTCCTGGCAGTAGAGCATTAACCTTTAACAGCCCTTTTTCTACCTGCTTATCAGATTGCGCAAGGGAATTAAAAAAGGCTGCTATAAAAAGTAACAGTAGTAAGGTTTTCTTCATAAAAAATCAATATTTAAAATCGTAAATCGCACAATCAAAAATTGAGCCATCGAACATTTTAGAGTGAATAAAATTTACAATCTGCAAAGGGATATTAATTAGTAAGCATAAGTACTATCTTTGTAAAAATTTTTACGCTATGCGCCTTCAGAACATTCCCCAAATAAGCCATGCCGACAGCAATAATTTCTTTCTACTTTCCGGGCCTTGTGCCATTGAGGGAGAAGATATGGCCATGAGGATTGCCGAAGTAATCGTAAAGGTTACCGACGAGCTTAAAATACCTTATGTTTTCAAAGGAAGTTTCAAAAAGGCGAATAGAAGTCGGGCCGATTCGTTTACGGGTATCGGCGATGAAAAAGCGTTGAAAATTCTAAGAAAGGTTTCGGAAACCTTTAAAGTTCCTACCATTACAGATATTCACGAAGTTTCTGACGCTGACATGGCCGCTGAATATGTTGATGTGCTTCAAATACCTGCTTTTTTGGTAAGACAGACCGATTTGGTCGTCGCCGCGGCCGAGACCGGAAAAACCGTTAATCTCAAAAAAGGACAGTTCATGTCTCCCGAGAGCATGAAACACGCCGTTAACAAAGTGAAGGAATCTGACAATGAAAATGTTTGGATAACCGACAGGGGTACTATGTTCGGCTACCAAGATATGATTGTCGATTTTAGAGGCGTGCCGACCATGAAACAATACGCACCTGTAGTTTTAGATGTGACCCACTCATTACAACAGCCCAACCAAGCTTCAGGGGTTACCGGGGGAAGACCGGAACTTATCAATACCATGGCCCGGGCCGGAATCGCTGCAGGGGTTGACGGTATTTTTATGGAAACACATTTTGATCCTGCCAATGCCAAAAGTGATGGTGCGAACATGTTAGACCTTAAAATGCTGCCTCAGCTTTTAAAAAATTTGACTGCCCTTAGACAGACCATCAATAGCTTACCCTCTTTAGTAAACAATTGATACAGAAGCGCTTCTTAACTTTTATTTATAATTATTCTAAATAAATTTTATTATTTGCCTTTAAACTCTACATTTGCACCGTTTTTATTTAGACTTAAACCAAATAAACTTAGTGCAATATATGAGAAAGCTTATTTTCATACCCTTATTTTTATTGATGTTCGGTCTTGCGAATGCTCAAGACGGTACGATCAAAGGTAAAGTAGTAGATAGTGAAAATGCCCCACTGCCCTACGTAACCGTTTTAATACAGAACACCACTTTTGGAACCACATCCGACGAAGAAGGTAACTATACTTTCTCTGGAGTTAACAAAAAGTCGGTTACCCTAATCTTCTCATCGGTAGGTATGTCTAGCGAGAATAGAACCATTAATCTCACCTCAGGCGCAACGACCAACGTACCCGTGGTTGTTTTGACCGAAAAACAAGAACAGTTGAATGAGGTGGTTGTTGAAGGACACCAAAACAAGTACTTGCAAAGAGAGCCCTCGCAATCATTGAGATTAAAGACCGAATTAGTCAAATTACCGCAGAACATTCAGGTAATCGGTGAAAATCTACTTCAAGACCAACAAGTAACCACGATTATGGACGGTCTTACCAGAAACGTTAGTGGTGTGACCATGCTGGAACATTGGGGCAATTTTGCCAGAATCAATATGAGAGGTTTTAGGTTACCCGCTTTTAGAAATGGCGTTAATGTTCAAGATACCTGGGGTCCGTTGGCGGAAGATATGAATACGGTCGAACGTATCGAATTCGTTAAAGGTCCTGCAGGTTTTATGATGGCAGCTGGTGAGCCAGGTGGCTTCTACAATGTGGTGACCAAAAAACCTACTGAAGAATTTATAGCGAATGCTTCCTTTTCGGCCGGTAGTTTCGATTTTTACAGAGGTACAGTAGATGTAGGCGGAAAATTAACCGAGAACGGTAAATTACTAGGCCGTTTTAATGCTATGTTGCAAACTTCCGATTCACATCGTGGCAACGAAGATGCAACAAGATATGGCGTGGCCCCGTCATTGACCTACAAATTCTCTGACAGAACATCCATCACTACAGAAATGAACCTTCAACAAGCGGAGTCATATCTCGGTTCTGCCTATGTGTTTGCCCCTGCGAGTGCCGGCTATGCTAGTCTACCAAGAGATTTCAAATTCACCAATAACGATTACCCTGTTACCGATATTCAAGAGGTCACTTTCTTCATGAATTTTGATCATGAATTTTCAGATAATTGGAGCATTCACGCGCAATTGGCCTCCTTACGTTACGATCAAGAAGGTAATTCGACTTGGTTGATATCAATGGCCGATAACGGTGATGCCATCAGGTACGTATCTGAATGGGATGCCCTTTCAAGAGGTAAATATGCCCAACTTTATGTAAACGGCCAGTTCAACACCTTGGGTGTTACTCACAAGATTATGGGTGGTTTCGATTACAGTGATAAGAGCTATTGGGCCGATTGGACCGATTTATCGATAGTGGATACCACTGCACCTTTCAACGTATTTAATCCGGTATACGGAGATAGCCCAGCGACCAATTTCGATAGAAGCGTTCCCGTACAATACCGCAACGGAGGAACACCTTATGGCGCCAGTATTCTACGCTCGTATTATGCACAAGATGAACTCGGCTTCTTAAACGAAAAAATTAGGGTTACCGTAGCCGGTAGGTATTCAAACCTATACACACTAGGGCAGACAGAAACTGACGATGTGGTAACTCCAAGGGTCGGTATAAGTGCCGATATCATTCCGTCATTGACTTTCTACGCCCTTTACGATGAGTCATTTTTACCTCAAAGCGGTGTCAGCGCCTCAGGAGACATTTTAAATGACCCTGTGAACGGTAAAGATATTGAAGGGGGTCTAAAAGGTAACTTCTTCGATGGTAGGCTAAGAACTTCTTTAGGAGTCTATAAAATCAATAAGAATAAAATATTGGTGGGCGACCCCGCTTACCCTAATGACAACTTCTCTATCTACTCAGGTGAAATAGAGTCGAAAGGTATCGAGTTCGATATGCAAGGTGAAATTACCGACGGTCTTAATGTGATTCTTAATTACGCCAATACCAATGTAGAGGATAAATCAGGAAACCTAGTGGCCGGCCATGCCAAACATGTCTCAAACGGATGGGTGAACTACAGCTTCGGGCAGTACAGCAAATTGAACGGATTCGGAGCATCGCTAGGATATCAATATCAAGCCGATCGTTCAACTTGGGCATGGGCGGCAGATAATCAGTCAGATCTTCCCAACTATTTTAGAATGGATGGCGCCCTATCATGGCATAACGATAAATTCAGGGTTCAGGTCAATGTGAACAACATTCTTGACGAATACCTTTATGCAGGTGCCAATTATGGCAGCTACATCTACTGGCAATCAGAGCCAGGTATCAACGGAAGAATAACCGTAGCCTACTCCTTTTAATTCCCCACTTAACAACAACCGCCCCTGAATACCTTCAGGGGCCTTTTTTAAAAACTATTATTATGAAAAAATTATTTATAGCCTTTGTATTAATGATAACAACCTCTAGCAGCTTTGCCCATTATCTATGGGTAGATACTGCCGGAAAAGGAACCATTGGTAAAGCTCAAGAAGTGAAAGTTCACTTTGGCGAGTACACCTACGGTGTTATCGAAGAAGTGAAGGGCGAAGCCTTCAACAACGTTTCAAAATTTAAACTTTGGTTGATACACCCAGACGGAAAGAAAGAAGAATTGAAAACCGTAGCCAAAGAGAAATTTTATCTGGCCAGTTTTACACCCGAGAAGAAAGGAATCTACACCCTTGCCCTAAACAATAATGAAATCGGGGTCATCGATTATACGCAATACGACTTCGGTATTTTCAAAACCCACTACCATGCCACTGCGAAAGTGAACGTCGGAGATGTTGAAAAGCAAACAGAAACTGTAAATCCTGATGGGATAGCCATTAAAGAACTTCCGGCTAACAAAGGAGAATTAAAACTTCAAGTGAGTTATAAAGGTCAACCGCTCGCAAAAAATGAAGTCACCATTTTTATCTCAGACCTATGGTCAAAAGCGTTGGAAACGGATGGAGATGGAATCGTGACTTTAGAATTACCTTGGAATACAAAGTATTTGGTAGAAACAACCATGAAAGAAGAAGTTCCTGGCACGTACCAAGGTAAAGATTACGAGTTCATTTGGCATTGCGGTACCTATTGCGTTAATAAGGGGTAAAGTTATGTGGAGTCTAAAAATTGTATTGATTTTTAGTGGCTTCTACCTCAACTATTGTTCCTCGAACAAGGTCAATCCCAAAAATAATTTTGGAGTTGAAACTTGGATCAAAGAAAAAGGTAGAACATTCAAATACATTGGCCTTGGCATTCTGGTTTTGGCACTGATTATCTCTATAAATTTTCTTGGTTTAGGCTCCGGCATTTTTATCTATTCTATCCTATTGATGACAATCGGCAGCCTAGTTATTTTACTAGCTCCGCTACATATGATTACACCTATTAGGTTGGGTCTCTTTTTAGCTTTATTAGTCACTTTTGAAAACCTTTATTCTTAGTGCCGGCCAACAATAAATACCTGAATCCGAGACTGGGCCATCGAACGGCCACTATTACCGCTGCCATAGTGGGTGGGCTTTTGGTAACGATTTCGGTTCATTTGGCCTTGGCCGTTTGGTTCGATAAAGTGACTGTTATTATCACCAGTACTTTTAGCGCCTTTATTCTATGGGCCATTTTAATGATGATTGCTTTTATGGCGAAAAACGGATTAAAAATCTGGGGAATTTACCTTTTGGCAAGCTCCTTTTTTGGGCTCATTACTTATTGGGGCCTTTAACCTTATTGTGAAATGAAAAGAAGAATCTATAACATCATGTTCCATACACATACCGTTAGTGGTATAGTCATTAGTGTGGCGCTGTATGTTATTTTCTTTGCCGGTTCTTTTTCTTTTTTTCGGGATGAGATTGCCAATTGGGAAAGAGGCGAACATGTAGAAGTGTTAGACCAACTGCCCGGCGACATCGATTCTTACATAAGCCATATTAAAGAAGACCATAATCTTCAAGGCCGCGAAATATCACTTTCGCATTACTACAACGAACGTAATCTCAATGTTTATGTAAGTGCATCTAAAGATTCGGCCCTTAATAAAAAAGAAGAAACGGCCAGTTTCTATTTAGATACAAAGAATCTCGAACACTCAACCTATCAAGAAAATTATGGTCTTGGAGAATTTTTATATCGACTTCACTTTTTAGACCAGATACCTTACCCGTACGGCAGGTATCTATCCGGTTTTGTAGCGCTTTTCTTTCTATTTGCCATTTTTACGGGAATATACGTCCATTGGGATAAGATTATCAGCAACTTCTATGTGTTCAGACCATGGGCGAAACTAAAAACGTTATGGACCGATACCCACACGGCCTTAGGCCTTATCGGGTTTCCTTTTCAGTTTGTCTACGCCGTTACCGGAGCATTCTTTTTACTGAAAGGAATTCTAATTTTACCTACCGTGATGACGCTCTATGGTGGTGATCAAAACGCGCTGTTCGAAGATTTAGAATATTCACATCCTGAATTCGAGTACACCTACAAACCTTTGAATGGGACGCCAAGCATTAATCAACTGATTGATCAGACTCTGGCAGATTGGCCCAACTATAACCTAAGTGAAGTACATATTTTTAATTACGGCGATGCCAATATGCACGTTGCCTTAAGTGGTCAACTCGATTACAAGGATAAGTTCAGTGGTTACGGTTACCGTATTTATAGACTTGAAGACGAAAAGATAGTTGATGAGAGAATTCCTAAAGAAAATAATCGGTACCTAGATGGGGTCAAGAACGTTCTTTTCAGGCTACACTTGAGCAATTATGGCGGTTTTGGACTCAGGTTGGTTTCTTTTTGGCTCGGCATTGTCTCATGCATCGTAATCCTATCAGGTATCATGATTTGGTTAGTGGCCAGGGATAAAAAACACATTCCCGAGAAAAGGAGAAAATTCAATGCTGCGGTTGCCAACATCTATATGGCCATTTGCTTAAGCATGCTTCCGGTTACCGCTTTTACTTTTATTGTCGTAAAGATTTATGGCGCTGATAAAGGTCCGATATTCAAAAGCTACTTCTTGAGCTGGCTGGTTCTAACCTGCTTTTTCATATTTAGAAAAAATATCGCTTACACCAATAAGTGGTGTTTGGCATCTGGCGGTATTTTATCTTTATTTATTCCTCTAACCAATGGTCTCATGTCGGGCTACTGGCCGTGGGTCAGCTATGCCAAAGGCTATCATGAAATTTTGATAGTTGACCTGTTGTTCTTTACTATCGGACTCCTGTCGTTGTGGGTATTCTTTTTTAAACTAGATAGCAAAGAAAACCAGCGGGAGTCGCTAACATAAAAAAGCGTTGGAACAAAATAGCTCTAAAAAACTCAATCTTCAATGACCAAAGCCATCTGAATATTACTTCGAGAATAAGGTGTTGGCCTATGTGCCACCTTTTGAAAGCCTAACTTTTGATATAAGCTAATGGCCGGCTTTAACACTGTGTTGCTTTCTAAATACAATTTTTTGGCTCCCAATTTCTTTGCCTCCTCCAAAACGGACTTCCCCAATAAATACCCAATACTTTTACCCTGCGCTTTTGGAGAAACGCCCATCTTCGCCAACTCAAAATCATACTCCGGGTCTTTCATTTTTATAAGGGCACAAACTCCCACAGGTTCATTATCGTATAATGCTACCTTGATTTTGCCTCCTGGTTCCAAGATGTATTCCTGAGGATGGTCCAAAGCCTTGTAATCTTCCTTTTCCATTATAAAATACTTTGAAATCCACTCTTCATTTAGATTTTTAAAGGCTTCTTTATACTCAGGACTGTATTCCACAATTTTCACCTTTTGGCTCTCACGCAACTTTCGTTGTTCATTGACCCGGTGAAAAAGAGATTTCTGATCCAATAAAAACTCCCATTCGGCCAACGCTTCCCATAAATTATGATTTGCCTGAGCCAGCAATGCATCTACGGCCGCATCTACATCTTTGCATTGAACATCAATAATATGCTGGGCAGCTGCCATTCCCTTTTCGGTCAAAGCTACCATATTTCGACGTTTGTCTTGAGCGTAGGGATGCTTCGCTATTAGTGCTGATTTGGTCATCTCTTTCACAATTTTAGTGACTGATGGTTGAGAATGACCAATCTCTTCGGCAATTTCAGTAATCGTTTTCGCTCCGTCTTGAGATAGAATAAACAAGACCGGAAACCAATTGGGCGAAAGCTCCAATTCGTACATTCTGTAGATTTTGGTTGCATCGTCTGTCATTCGTGACGATAACAGACGAAGTCTGCTACCTAGTGCAATCTTTCCGGTACGTTCAAATAAGTTCATATATTAATATTTATATAACTAGTTATGCAAATATAAGAATGATTTGAAATCATGAGCCTTTTCATCCAAAAAAAATACTAAGCTTAGAAGAGGGAAGCCTATAACCTAGGAATTTCCATCAGGCAATCCTCTTTCCAAATCGCATTTTGAGTTGCATTATCAACATTGCCTCCCGTTAAAACAACCATGACCTTTCTTTTGGTCTTTTGGGTTTTTAGCCATTGGCAGACACCGTCCATACTCATGGCACTGGTCGGTTCTAGATGAAGCTTTAATAAATGGGTCAGCCATTGTGACCAGTAGATGATTCTATTTTCTTCTACCTCATAAATACCGTCTAACTTTTTCAGATGTTCAAAAGTAATATCACCCACTGCCATCGTCATTACCCCATCAGCGAGTGTGTCGGGAATACTTTTTAATCTCTGAATAGAATTTTTACGAAGGGATTCTGCGGCATCGTTGGCATTCAAAGGCTCAACCCCAAAAACTTTGGTTTGAGGAGAAAGACCCCTAGTGGCGACCATCGTACCTGAAACCAAGCCGCCGCCGCCGCAAGGTGCAAATACAGCATCTACATCTTTAATTTCATTGAGTGCTTCGAACATTGCGGTACCCTGCCCGGCAATCACCTGTTCGTGGTTGAACGGAGGTATCCAATACGTAAACTTTTCAGCGGCCGCAGCTTTAACCTTGGCATCGGCTATATCCCTAGTCTCGCAAAGCACCACTTCTGCCCCGTAAGATTTGGTGGCCCTTATCTTTACTTTACTGGAATAAGAAGGCATAAAAATAGTTGCCGGAATATTAAATTGTTTAGAGGCCCATGCAATCGCCTGAGCGTGGTTACCACTACTATTGGCTACTATTTTAGCGGGTTTTTGGCCGTTTTCTACGAGCCATGAAACGGTATTACAACCCCCTCGGGCTTTAAAAGCGCCAATTTTTTGCAGGCATTCTGCCTTAAAAAATATTTCATGGCCCAGCCAATCGTTCAACAATTTAGAACTTACGATTGGGGTCTTTTTTATAAACCCTTCAATTCGGCTTTTGGCCGTTTCTATATCTCTCAAGGTAACCAAGCTCATTCTTTCAAAAGTTTAATTGCAAAGTACCTTTTTTACTTTTGAGACTAATGTAAATCGGTGAAAAATTAAGCTGATCGATTACCCCTACCCTCAAGGTTCTTCTAATTTTAACTCTATTTGATAAAATGTTGATTGATTTTTCGTACTTTAATAAAACACAAAGCTTAATTGCTTAGCTTTCCCAAACCAACCTTCACGATTTTAGTTAATGCGACACTGTTGTTCCGTAATACGGAATATTAGTTATACCATACGTTACTGCCCTTTCCCTGAACAGCTCTTATTTATAGAAAGCCCCGCAAGGGGCTTTTTAATTTGTTTTAATGAGTGCAGACCGTATGACAATAATAATTTAGGTAATTTAACCGACTCAAGACCAACCCTTCCAAACCTATGAACCTAAATATTCCCTTTCTCTTGCTGTCTGTTTTTCTTTTTATCAGTTGTAAACAGCACTCAAAAATTTCAGAAAAGAAAAATCGCCCGAATATTGTTTTTATTATGTCTGATGACCATGCGTACCAAGCCATCAGCGCGTACAATAAAGAATTGACCAAAACCCCAAACATTGATAGAATTGCCAATGAGGGCATGCTTTTCACCAATGCAACCGTCACCAATTCTATTTGTGCACCCTCAAGGGCAGTTATTTTAACGGGCAAGCATTCACATCTTAATGGAAAAATTGATAATCGCATGCCATTCGACACGACGAATGTCACTTTTCCTCAACTTTTACAGAAAGCAGGTTACCAAACAGCGATGTTCGGAAAATTACATTTTGGCAATAATCCTAAAGGTTTCGATGAGTTTAAAATCTTGCCTGGCCAAGGGGATTACTACAATCCTAAATTTATAACCCAAAACGGAGATACGGTTATCACGGGCTATGTAACCGATATCATTACTGATTTGACGTTGGATTGGATGGAGAAACGTCGCGATACGGCGAAGCCATTTTTATTAATGTACTTGCATAAATCGCCTCACCGTACCTGGATGCCTGCCGAACGGCATTATCCTGAGTTTACCAACAAGTCTTTTCCCGTGCCGGAAACTTTTTTTGATGATTACGCCACTCGAGGCGAAGCTTCGAAAACTGCAGAAATGGGTATTTTAAAACATATGCTGTTACAGTATGATCTGAAAATACCAAAGGAAACCTTAGATTCTTTAGGTATCGATGAACGTCTTGGAGCCGGCGGAGTCAACCAACTAAACGAAGAACAAAAACTGAAGTGGGATGCAGTTTATAATCCGATTGCTTCTGAATTTCTACAAAAATATGGTTCACTGAACGATTCGACATTGGCATTGTGGAAATACCAACGATACATGCAAGACTATTTGGGTACCATTGCCGCCGTTGACGAAAATGTGGGCAGACTTCTCAACTATCTGGATGATTCAAATTTGTCGGACAACACCGTGGTGGTCTATACTTCTGACCAAGGGTTTTATTTGGGTGAACACGGCTGGTTCGACAAGAGGTTTATGTACAACGAATCATTCAAAACACCTCTATTGATCAGGTGGCCCCATGTGATTACACCGAATATTACCGAAGATGAAATGGTACAAAACCTTGATTTCGCACAAACATTTCTTGAGATAGCCGGAGTATCGGCTCCACAAGATATGCAAGGTAAAAGCTTGCTACCTCTTTTAAGGGGAGAAAAGAACACTTGGGACCGAGACGCAGTTTATTACCATTATTATGAATACCCTGGTGAACACGCCGTAAAGAGGCACTACGGTATATCGACCAAAGAATTTAAGCTCATTCATTTCTATTACGATGTAGACGAATGGGAACTGTATGACCGAATCAAAGACCCCAGTGAGATTCAAAATGTTTACAGCGAAACAGAATACAAACAGGTGATAGCCCAATTAAAACAAAAATTGGAAGACCTACGCAAGCAGTACAAAGATTCAGATGAGCTGAGTGATAGTTATATAGACCTTTACAAAGAAAATGGGTGGATTGAGTAGGTAACCATCCATCTCCCCTTTCAAGAATTGGCCGGGCATCACGATTTTTTATAAAATCCGTTTCCTCTAAGTTCGTAGGCTTCGGCGATTACTTCTTGTAGTACAAGGTCGTCAATTTCCTCTAAGGAGGTATAGCGTAAAGATTTGACCACCTTTCGTTTTTCGGTGTTCATTTTATCCAAATGTTTGGTCAAATAGGCTGAGTTCCAAAATGCGATATCTACAAACTTGTTTTTGTGAGAGGCATTTAGATAACAAATGGGGCTTTTACCCAAATAAAAACAGGGAATACGCCATTTGTATTTCATCTCTACCTCTGGTAAAACGCGCTGAATGGTCATCTGTAAATGGAGTAATACACTTTTGTATGGTTCCGGTTGGTTGAGGATATATTCTTCGGCTGGGTTCAAGATGCGATATTAAAGTTATCCTAAACAGGTGCTTTTCAATTAACAAGGTATGGCAAATGTATATTTTTGCCCGAAAAGTCAAAAATTGAAAGCAATCAATTACCGAGTTATTCTGACTACTTTAATCTCAATCTTTTGTTACCTAACAGGCACAGAAAAAGTACGGGCGCAAGATAATGTTGACCAAGATTGGATTTTCAAGAACAGTAAAACCCTCTCCGAACTTTGGGAGCTTGATGAAGAACATCATCGAGGCACCTTTCTTATTACATCGTATAAGCCCATTTATTTTTCTCTGGGCAAATTTTCTACAAACACCAATAAAAATCCGCAAAGCGAACAAAGAGATAATTCACTTCCGCAGCCTATTGATCTAAATGTTTTCGAAACGAAATTTCAATTAAGCATGAAGACCAAAGTCTTCTATAAGGTCTTATGGGGAAAAGCAGATGTATGGGCGGCCTATTCGCAAAAAGCATATTGGCAAATTTACAACAAGGAATTATCAAGACCTTTTAGGGAGACCAACTATGAGCCGGAAATTATTCTAAACTTTCCCATGAACTTTACAGTCTTAGGTTTTAAGGGAAGAATGTTGGGCGCAGCCTTCGTTCATGAGTCGAACGGCCGTAGCGATCCCCTTTCCAGAAGTTGGAACCGCCTAAGTTTTCACGCAGGTTTCGATAAGGGACCGTGGCAGCTCATTGTCAAAAATTGGTTTCGCTTGGGCGGCAGCAACGATGATAACCCAGAAATCAGTGATTATATAGGACGGGGAGAGGCCCAGCTCATCTATGATTGGGGCAGGCAACGCCTTTCGGCCATCGGGCGACATTCGCTACGTTTGGGCGAAAAGAACCGAGGCAGTCTTCAATTGAACTACACCTTTCCTATCATCAAAAATTTTAGTGGGCATGTTCAAGTGTTCAATGGTTATGGCGAAAGCCTCATAGACTACAATCACAGGCAAACAACCTTTGGCCTTGGGGTATCATTGATCAATTAACCATTACTTAACCTTACGCACCTGATCAGGTCAAATCGAATTACTTGTTTTGTTTACATTTGAACAAAACCGGAACCATGCGAAACCAAACCCTTCTACTCGTTCTTTCATTAATGTTTTTTTCCCTTCAGGCTCAAGAGCATTCCCACATGGGCGCTCAACCCCTCTCCTATCCCGATGTGGATGGATATAAAACCCTAAAGGTCGATTTACATATGCATACGGTATTTTCAGATGGTAATGTGTGGCCGACCATTCGGGTACACGAGGCACTTCGCGAAAACTTGGATGCCATCTCGCTAACGGAACATCTCGAATACCAACCGCATGCAGAAGATATTCCGCATCCTGATAGAAATCGTTCTTATGAGCTGGTGACCGCTATGAAAGAGGCAGAAGAACATGGTTTACTGATTGTACATGGCTCTGAAATAACGCGTTCGGCCCCTATTGGGCACAACAATGCCGTATTTATCGAAGATGCTAACAAATTGGTTCAAGAAAAAGCTGAAAAGGCCTTTTCAGAAGCAAAAAAACAGAAGGCCTTCGTTTTCTGGAACCACCCTGCATGGTATGCCCAAATGCCTCAGGGCAACCCTGTTTTAAGTGACTTTCAGAAAGAGCGAATCAAAAATGATGAGCTGCACGGCATTGAGGTAATCAATACGGGTGATTATGCCGAGGAGTCTTTGGCTTTGGCACTTGAAAACAATCTGACCATTATGGGTACCAGTGATATTCATGGTCTAATTGATTGGGATTATACCGAAAAAGGTCATCACCGCCCCATTACTTTGGTTTTCGCAAAAGAAAAGAGTAAAGAGAGTCTTCAAGAAGCACTTTTTGAAGGAAGAACAGTTGCCGTTTACAATGATTTGCTTGTAGGCCGTGAGCCATATTTGACACCCCTTTTAAAGGCCAGCATAGAAATTTCAGGTGTTAAGTATATTGATAAAACACAGATATTAGAAGTAGAACTTACCAATGTGAGCAGTAGCGACCTGCTCTTTGAAAACCAAATGAACTATACCTTCTATAGCAGCTCACCTGTTTTTGAAATTAAGGCGGGAGAAACAAAAAAATTGATGATAAAGACTCTAGAAGCCAAGCAAAATATTACACTTAAACTAAAGGCTTTAGGGTGCTACATAGCACCGAAGGTACACCCCATCATCGAATGGAACTTAAATGTGAGATAGTAAGCTTTAAATCTTACTAAAATCTAATATTTTCTTTGGAAATTCGGCCTCTATAAGAGTGTAATATTGTTTGGGCGTTTCTTTCGATAATTGAATTTTTCTTCCGACCACATCAATATCGAAGTGGAAACATGAAAAATCAAAACAGCAATCGGGGTCTATTCTGCTAATTAGAAATTTGATGATTTTTGGCCTTAGTCGATACTCGAGTTCTACGCAATACTGATGTAGGGTCTCATCACCATTGGTATTGATAATCCAGTTGATTTTCATCAGGGGAATTTTTTGTCAGCTCTGCAAGATAACAAAAAATTAACATTGAGTTAACAATAAATCGACATACGCATAATTAATCAAGAGCTAAGACACATAGTCTTTCAAATATTGGTACCTCTTGGTCAACTTACCGTTTTGGGTCATTCGTGCCCGTTCGAGAACTCCGTTTTTATCCCCATTAAAAAAGGCGGGAATCACGTTCTTAACAAAGGCGTCGCCAAACCCCTCGCTAGCATCCCTAGGTAATTCACAGGGTAGGTTGTCGACCGCCATAACGGCAATAGCATTTTCGTTTTTAAAATCGTTCTCCTTTTCCGAAATGGGGTCATAGCCATAGATAGGGTCAGCAATGGTCGACGGTTTGATAGTAGTTGCCACAGGACCATCGATATCGCAACTGACATCGGCCACAACTTTAATTTTAAATTTGGGATGCTTGGCATCTTCCCTAGTATATAAATACGGAGCCCCCTGGCCATAAAAATGCCCGGCGATATAGAAATCGGTTACCTCGGCAAAGCGAAAAAAGTTGCTCTTATATTCTTCCGGGTGGGCAAAAAAATCGGCTTTATTGCCGCGCACTCCATCTTTGCGTTTGTTGTATTCGGAAGCATCGATTTGGCAGTATACCGGTTCGTTAAAATCATCTTTTAGGTATTCGGCCACATTTATTTTCTTAAGGCCCATACCATCAAGCATTTCTTTTGAGCCATTTCCTACCCTACCCTTTCCGGTCAGCAATATTTTTATATTGGGAAGATTTATTTTTCTCAGTTCGGTAATTAAGGCCTGTTTGTCGGGTAATTCTTCGGCTTTTGGTAAATGAAAGGTACCGTACTTGAGTCCGAATGCGCGAAACCCATTATATGCCCCGACAATGCCGGCATACCTGCCAAAAGCAACCAGACGCTGTTCGTTTTCATTGGTAATGACCTCATGGTCATAAAGCTCTATATTTTTATCCAGAATGGCCCTTAACAAATTTCTATTGTACGGCTGCTTTTTAATCGTGTGCGAAAAGAAGAAATACTTTTTATTGGGAATCAGGTTTTTAATGGGCACTTCTTTTACCCCTAAAAGTACATCACATTCATCCATTTTAGAGGCCACTAGTAGACCCGCCTTTTCGTAAACCTCATCGGAATAGGCCCTAATCGGTGAGGGCTCTACAATTATTTCAGCTTTTGAGAATTTGGAAACGACTTTTTGACAGGCTGACGGAGACAAGACTACGCGCCTATCAGGTGGATTTTTTCGTTCTCTTATGATTCCGAATTTCATAAATTGTGATGGTTAATATTAAAAGTTGGCGAATAACCGTGATTCGAGCGCGCTCATTTTTGTCAACACCCAGTTTTTGATGTCAAAACCCGGTTTTCTTATTTATGGTCAACTAGTTTCAAATGTAGCGGAAGCGCATACACTGTCAAAACTTTTTTTTGGAATACTTTTTGGGGTATATTTGCCGCCCGTATTTGTTAAGGACAACTAGTGTGGCAATCGGGCAGGGATAGAGGCAAGTACCCCGCCAGAACGTACCGTTAGGTACGGGCAGGTGTGTACAGCCGATAGCCCGACCACTTGAACCTTGGTACAAGTGGGCCCGCTAAAAAAACATAGCCTTGGGCTATATGGTTCTTTGGTAATACGGAAATTGATTTCTTATGGGGCCGACCGGTTTTGACAGCGAGACCAATGGCAATGTAAGCATGCCGAGCGCTGGGGTACAGCTCGTTAATATCATACTTCACACTTTTAATTGGCGAATCTAATTACGCTCTTGCCGCGTAACCCGAATTATAGTAAGGTTATGCCTCGTTCCGACAAGGTCGGAAAGCGAGATGTCTCTGAACAGCCCTTGTTGACGGCGGTTTATTAAGAGGCACCATAAAAGTCAACACAAGGGTAGCGTAGCTTCGGCGTTGCCTCTAAAACCTTAAGAAGCTAAGTGTTCGTTAGGTCGTTTCCGGCCGGACGTTCATCGAAAATTAAGCGGAAACTAAGCATGTAGAAAGCTTTGACGTTGCTTGTTTGGACGAGGGTTCGAATCCCTCCGGCTCCACTTTTTAAATACCTTTTCACAACAAAAAACCTGTAGATTATTGATTTACAGGTTTTTTCATTTTTTTTTCTGCTTTATCTTAAAGGCGCAGCCTACCAAATCGGTGATTCCCCCATAACCTCTTCAGCAAGCTGGCCTATAAACACTATATTTTCTAAGACTTTTACACTTTTGGTAAGTAGTAGTGTTGATAGAGCAAACTTCGATTACATTTTGAATCAAAGTCCCTCATGAAGTATGGCAATTCTGACAGCAGTATCTGCATCCATTACTTTGGGCATAAATATACTTTGCCTTACTTACGGCCGAATGACAATTGCTATGATAACCCAAAAGAGTTGTTTTTTTGGCAACTTTCAACCACCTGCAATCTTCAGCATGTACTTCATGGTCACCGTTCAACTGTGGGGTATCATTAACGTAATAGTTCACCATACTCAAATAAATAATTGTCTAGATTAAACTGAAAACCAAAATCAATCGGTAAAAAAGAAAATACCCGAAACTGGTCTTCCGGTTATTTACATTAGCTGGTCAAAGCTATTTCTAGAAAAGACAAATCCCTTACAGATTTCCGTAAGGGAGAATAAAAGAAGTGGAACGGAAATCTTAAATTTTACCTTCGCGAACAAGTTTGGCTATCAAGTGATGTGTATTTCTGGCCCCGAATTCATCAAAGAGCTTACTCACCTTTTTATCAATGGTACTTTCGCTATTCGGAGTGATATTCTGTAGTTTTAAATTTTCAGAAATTTCTTTTTTGGTCAACCCATTGGCTAAATCCTTTAATATTCTCATATCAAAATCATCTAGTTCAAAAACATTTTCCCCATTTTGAAATTCAATTTGTGGTGAAACAAAATTTTGCCCCTTTTGTATTGCTTCAATTGCCATTAAAAGCTCTTTTAGGCCATGGCGGCCCTTACATACGTAGGCGTTAATTTTTTCTTCGTCAAAAAGAGATTTGATTGTTTTCGGATTATCTTCCATTGAGTTGACAATGATTTTAATCTCGCCATGAAGTTTTTTGGCGGCATGAATCAGCTCTATACCAGAAGTTAGCTTACGTTCGACATGGTCTTGTTTAAAGAACAAATCGGTGATTAACAGTGAAAAAGGTTCGTTTTGACCTTGGGCTACTTTCAACCGATTGAAAGCCCTGTCGCAATAGAGTTCTTCCTGTATTTCCATTTCCGGATATTGACGACCAAGCGTACCAACAATACCCAAGTTGGTATCTTGAAAATCTTCCGCAACAAGTACTTTTTTAAACATTTCGCCTTCTATTTCATCGGAATCAGCATCTCAACCCTGAAACCATGGTTCTTCTTTGAATCAAAAGTAATGTTTCCCTGAATGGCCAGAATACGCTTTTCTGTATTCCGAAGTCCATTTTTTGATTCAAGTTCTTCTTTACTTGCTCCAACACCATCATCTTCGTAGTTTATTTTCAAAGTTTTATCGATGGTCTGAAAAGTAATGGCCAAAATTGTAGCATTGCTATGCTTTCCAAGATTGATCATCAATTCTTGAAGAATTTTGAACAATACCGTTTTTGAAGTATTGCCCATTGAAGACCACGAGACGTCCTTTCCTCCACTGAGAAAAAGTTTGACACTTTTCGGGGTTCTAAATGTTAACATTGCCAACAATCCGTTCCAGTAATTCGGCCCTGTATCTACATCGTTGATTTCCCTTGCCAGGTCTCGACTATGATTATAGAGCAATTCAAGACTGTCTAATACATGAGATTTACTGGCATCATTCTGAACCATAATCATGGTTTGATTTAATCGGGCACCATGTTCATCATGAATCTTTCTTGAAAGCTCGGATTCCGTTTCATAAATAGCCTCGAGCCGTGATAATTTATGTGCCTGCCTTAAATTTTTGGTACGCTGCATAAAACTTAAATACAAAAAAACAAGTATAACCATCAATAAAAGTGCTGCTATCAAATATATCAACTTATAAGCCCGCTGTCGACTAGCCTCCTTTTCTCTTTCTAATTTTTCAAGTTCCAGATTGATAATCGAAGCTTGTTTAATGTTGTTGTCATATTTGTACTTCGCAAACTGAGTTTTCACCTTAAGTTCGTTCGCATACAAACTATCATTTAATGCCACGTAACGATTTCTTACCGCCAAGTTTTTTGGTAGTAAATCCATCATAAACTTCAAGGCGTCTTGCTCAGCCTTTGGCATTTTCAACACCTTTGACAATTGAATGACGGAATCAAAGTAACGACCGGCAATAGTCGTATTCCTCTCCGAATAGAATTCCCCTAGATGGGTGTAACTTGCTATTAGACCTCTTCGATCGTTTACAGAATGTCTCTGCTGCAGGGTTTTTTGAAAATCTTGAACCACAGCGTTCTTGCCAGCCTTCCATCTAGCATACGCCAAATTGTCAAGCACTCTTGCTTGTTCTTTTTGATTCTCAATGATAGAAGAATCCGTAGCAATCCCTTTCAATAAATTAATTGCTTGATCAAATTCACCATTATCAATATGGGCAACAGCCAGGTTGTTAGTGAACAAAACCTGATCTCTTTTCGATTCGGCCGTTTTAATGGCCAGGTTGTAATATTCAATTGCATCGGGCAGGTTCAAAAGTTTTCTATGATCGGTGGCCAACGTATTATAGCATTGTGAAATAAGGCTGTTACCCTCCCCTTCTTCAAAATACTTTAGCGCCTCCACCAAGGTTTCTTTACTGCCAAAGAAATCGTTGTGGTTTTTTTGAATGGTACCCAGGTTTAGAAGGGTTTTGGCGATACCCAAGCTATCTTTTTCCCGTTCGAAATAGTTCTTTGATTGCGTATAGAGTTCAAAAGCCTTGAAATGCTTTTGGCGAATTTGAGATTCTAAGTATCCCATCAAATAATACTCTTCAGCAAGAAGTGAATCTCTCGTTATCGATGGGTCTAAACGGATGAACTCATTGTGATAATCCTGTAAGCTATCATATTCTTGTTTGGTAAAATGTATCAGGTTCTTTTGGTAGAGAATGTAGGGATAGAGAGTATCCTCATGCTTATTTCGATAATACAGATATGCCTTGTTGATTGCACTATCTCTTATGGTTAAAGGATTGGTTCTATCCTTTGCCAAAGCATAATTTTGCCTTACCTGAGAAGTTTTACCCTGAATGGTTAAGTTTTGATTTTCGTGCTTGGAAGGGCTACAACTGAATAGACATAATAGCACAAAATAAATAAGTCTGTTCAATGATATTAGGTATTAAGATAAAATGGACCATTCAAAAGATGACTCATGTCAAAGTAGTGAAATTTATCAGAATTTAATTGCTTTTACAAATATGAGGTAACTAATAGATTGTAGTCATTCCGCTAGGGCATTAGCTAACTCCTGTAGACCAAGTTCTTTGCTCCGATCAAAAGTTTTGCTATTTATTTTTCCTTTTATGTGGTTCTCCGAAGGAAAATATTTCCCGGCCATATCGAACAAATAACTACCTTAGCCCGAATATCCTAACTCCCGAAGGTATGTACACCCTAACTTATGAATCGCAGGCCATTGCCGAACTCACCAACCGTGATATCGAGGTAATTCTTGAGACCGCTCAAACCTTTAACTCTCAAAACGGAATTACCGGTTGTCTCATCTTCTATATGGGCAAGTTCATTCAAATATTGGAAGGCCCTAAAGAAACCGTTCAAGAACTGTACGCAGGCATTCAAAAAGATGAAAGGCATACCAAAGTAAAAATGTTCTCGGAAGATGATATTACAGAGCGTAATTTTCCCGATTGGGGTATGGCTTATTACCCCATTGATGAAGACGCTATGGGGTTTGCAGAATTTGAGCAGTTCAAAAGAAATCTCATGTTATTGGCAGACCTCAGCAAGCCTACCAACGTGACCGCTATACTGTTTTGGAAAAAGATGAAACTTCTTCTATCCCTTCCACCAGATAAAGTATAATACTACGTATTTGAAAATCAAACCATTTCGCTTTTGGGCTAATTCTATGTTCAAATGCGCAATCAGGTTGTGTACAATAACCGCAACTTAGTAACATCATAAGTAGGTAAATTGTTTGTGGGGAACAATTTAAATTCTTTAAAGAGGATGGTGTGGGGCCATCCTCTTTTTATTTTATCATTTAACTAGGAAATAAATCTCCTAAGAATCCAATTTGAAAATACGCTTCATTTGTACCCATTTCTCACTTGAGGAAGCGTCGGGGTCAGAAGCTTGGTACTTACTCATAAATTCTTCCCACTCGGCCTGACGAGGTAATCCCGCCAATTTTCCCATTTGTTTCTCAAAATCAAAATCTGCCGGTACGGTCAATATCATCACCAACAGAGTGCCATGCCTATAAATTTCCGAATCGATAACCCCTACTTTTTTCAATCCAGCGGTGATTTCTTTCCAAATATTCTCAGAGCGATGCCATTTCTCATATTCGTCAATAAGTTCAGGGTCATCTTTTAGTTGTAAAGTTTGGCAATATCTTTTTACAGGTGCAGGTTGGGCTTTTTGAACATAGCCATACGAATCTCCTGAATCTTGCGCACAAGTTACATATGGGGTTAAACTCGTTAAAAATATGGCCAGTAGTAAATTTTTAAGTTGCATTGAAATGGAATTTAAGTTGATAATTGATTTTACAAATTAGTCGATTTCGGTCAAACGGCACCAATCATATTTTAAATAGATGTCATGAAACAAAAAAATCCGGTTTGCATAACAAACCGGATTTTAAAATAACCCTCAATAAAACTAATTCCAACCGCCGCCGAGGGCTTTGTATAAATTCACCCTGGCAATCAGTTGTTCTTTCTTGGTTTCCACCAATTCCATCTTAGAATCCAAAGCTTCCCGTTGCGCCAATAAAACTTCTATGTACTCTGCACGAGCCGACCTAAACAATCGGGTTGAGTAATCAATGGTTTCGTTAAGCGCATCCACTTGTTTGGATTTCAAATCATAACTTTTCTTCAAATTGTCTTGTTTAGACAGTTGGTTGACCACCTCAACATAACCCTGCAGAACGGCCTTTTCATATTCAAAAACGGCCTGAACCTGGCGTTCGCTGGCGTTATTGTAATGAGCTTTGATTGCCCTACGGTTAATCAATGGGCCCACAACATCGCCTACTACCGAATATATCAACGATTCGGGGGTAGAGGTCAGAAATTGGGTATCGAACGCTTGAAGTCCTACCCCTGCATTCAGTTCAAGGGAGGGAAAGAAATTTGCCCTCGCCTCTTTTATACTCAATTCGGCAGCGGCAAGTTCGTATTCGGCTTTTATAATATCAGGCCTATTCTGAAGTAGTTGCGAAGGCACACCGGCATATGATGTGTCGATTTGCCTTTGTAGCAAATCACTCGAATTACGCTGAATGGGCTCTGGAATTCTACCTACCAATAAATTGATTTCATTCTCGACCTCTATAATACGCTGTTTGACTTCAAACCGATGGCTTCGGTTCTTAAGAACCTCCGCTTCAAATCGACGTACGGCCAATTCAGTGGTTCGTGCGGCCTGCTTTTGAAGTCGCACCATTTTTAGGGCATTATCTTGAATTTCTAAGTTCTGGTCGATAAGGTCTAATTGATTGTCTAAGGCCAAAAGTTCAAAATAACTTTCCGCTATCTCTGAAATCAATTGGGTGACCATAAAGTTTTTACCTTCAACGGTTGCCAAATATTCGAATACCGCAGCCTTTTTTGCATTGCGAAGTTTTTTCCAGATATCCAGTTCCCAAGTCGCAAAAAGACCTACTGAATAATCGGTTAAGGGTTCGGGAAATTCTTCACCCTCCCTAATATCCAAATTCTTCTCGACCGCTCCAGAGCGAGTAAATTCTCCCACTTTTTCAACTTCGACACCAGCCCTAACGCCAACAAACGGTAGGTACTCACCTTTTCTCTCTGAAATCTCATTATTCGCAATATTGATTTGGCGCATCAATATGTTCAATTCCTGGTTTTTAGCCAATGCGCTATCTATCAATGAAATCAGTTGAGGATCTGAAAAATAGTCGCGCCATTCTAATCGGGCACTGTTTACGGTATCGCTTTCCAGCTCGGTAAAGCTTTCCGGCAACTGCACCTTGCTTTCGGCCAAGGGTTTACTAGGTACGCACGAAAAAATCATTAAGAGAAAACAAGTACCCCCTAAAATGTATTTCGTCATACGGGTGTTATCGGTTAAATTAATTTTCATCGTCTTTTCTTTTGGTTAATTTTTTCAAGAGTTTCTTCATTTCCCTAAGGGCAGCTTTGGTCTTGCTCTCCGATTCGCTCAACCGGATAAATTCTTCGGATACCGGCTCGTTTGATTCACCTTTAATTAGGCTACGACCGTCTGCCATTTTAGCGAAAATGTAGTACAGGCCTGGTATGACAAGAACCCCAAATAAAGTACCCATTAACATACCGCCCATGGCCGAACCTCCAATGGTACGGTTACCAATGGCACCTGCTCCATGAGCTATTACCAAAGGAATAAGCCCCGCGATAAATGCAAAAGACGTCATGAGAATAGGCCTGAACCTTACTTTGGCCCCTTCGATGGCGGCCTCAAGAATAGTGCTGCCCTGTCTTCTTTTTTGAACGGCGAACTCAACGATCAACACGGCATTTTTACCGAGAAGACCTACCAACATGATAAGACCTATCTGAGCGTATACATCATTGGCCAGCCCCATCCCCTTAAGCATTACGAAGGATCCAAAAATACCTACAGGAAGAGAAAGCAAAATTGCAAAGGGCAACAGGAAACTTTCGTATTGTGCAGCGAGCACGAAGTAAACGAATATCAATACCACAATAAATACGTACAGCGATTCATTCCCTCGTTTGGCTTCGTCATACGACAAACCTTCCCAATCAACATCATACCCTCGTGGAAGGGTTTTTTCTGCCACCTCATTAATGGCCTGAATAGCATCACCACTTGTGAAGCCTTTAGCGGGTAGCCCCCTAATAGATGCGGAATTATAAAGATTGTAACGGGTAATCTCGTTGGGGCCCAAACGCTTTTCCATAGTCATGAAAGCGGAATAAGGCACCATTTCTCCTTCTTCGTTCTTCACGAACAATTTCTCCAAATCGGATGGTAAGGCCCTATACTCGGGCGCGGCTTGGGTGTATACTTTAAAGAATCTACCAAAGCGGATGAATCCCTGCTCGTAGGTACTACCGATCAATATATTCAGGTTCTCCATGGCCTTGTCAATACTGACACCCTTCTGCATGGCAATCTTATTATTGATTTTCAATTCGTATTGCGGATAATTGGCTGAGTAGAAGGTAAACAGACCCGTAATTTCCTCACGCTTTGAAAGCTCATCCATAAAATTGTTGTTGATGCGTTCAAACTCGTGATAATCGGTTCCGTCGGTTTTATCCAACAAACGAAGGGAAAAACCTCCTGAAGAACCAAAACCAGGTACTGCAGGTGGTTCAAAATATTCGATAACGGCACCAAGGTCTTTGGTTTCCTCTTCCAATTCTTCCATGATTTCATGTACGGAATGATGCCTTTCGGACCAAGGTTTCAGGTTGATCAAACAAGTACCGGCATTGGAACCTCGACCTTCGGTCATAATCTCATATCCAGCCAAAGAGGATACCGATTCAACCCCTTCTGTCTCCTCACATATTTGTTGCAACTTTCGGGCAACATCATTGGTACGTTCAAGCGTTGATCCTGGAGGTGTTTGTATAATCGCGTAAATCATACCTTGATCCTCATTGGGTATAAATCCGGCAGGCAAGGTTTCGTTTGTAAAAACGATACCGGCACAAAAAGCGATAAGTATTCCAAAAGTCAAAAGACGTCGGGCAACGATTCGGTCAAGCACTCTACCGTATCTACCCGTCAACTTTTCAAAACCGCGGTTAAACCAATCGATGAATTTATCCAAAGGGGACTTCTTTCTCTCTTTGCCGTGATTATTCTTTAAAATCATGGCACACAGAACCGGCGTTAACGTAAGGGCCACGACCGCAGATATAACAATGGAACCTGCCATCGTGATGGAGAATTGACGGTAGAAAACCCCCACAGGACCGGTCATGAACGCAATTGGTATAAATACCGAAACCATTACCAAGGTAATGGCGATAATTGCCCCACCAATTTCATTGACAACCACTTTAACGGCATCGAAGGGGCCAATATGTTTTTCTTCCATTTTGGCATGTACCGCCTCTACTACTACGATGGCATCATCGACCACAATACCGATGGCCAATACCAATGCGAAGAGGGTTATCAAATTGATGGAAAGACCAAAAATCTGCATGACAAAAAAGGCGCCTATCAACGATACGGGTACTGCTATAATCGGTATTAAAGTGGAACGCCAATCACCTAGGAATAGGAACACCACAATAGCCACCAAAATAAAGGCATCTCTAAGCGTATGAAGCACTTGTTCAATGGAAGCATCCAAGAAATTAGATACATCATAACTGATTTTATAATCAAGACCAGAGGGAAGGTCTTCTTCCAGCTCCGCTAATTTATCCTTCACGGCATCGATGACGTCACTCGCATTACTGCCAAAAGTTTGTTTTAATACTATCGAAGCCGATGGCTTACCATCGAGGTTCGAATAAATATCGAAGAATTCACTACCCAGCTCCACCTCGGCCAAATCTCCAAGTTTCAATAACTCTCCATCTTCATTGGCCTTAATGATGATGTCTTTATACTGTTGGGGCTCATCGTACCTATCTTGGTACATTAAAACATACTCAAGGGATTGGGAAGTTTTACCTGAACTTTGGCCAATTCTACCGGGCCTAGCCAGAATACTTTGTTCCTCCATAGCCTCTAATATCTCTTCTGCCGAAACATTATAGGCCCTCATTCGGTCCGGTTTCAACCACACTCGCATCGCGTATTTACGGCTGCCCAATATTTGTGCGCTAGCGATTCCGTTGATTCTCTGAATTTCAGGAATCATTTTGGTGTAGGCATAATTGTAAAGAAAAAGCTCGTGGTCATCAGCATTGTCGCTGTACAGGTTTACGTACATGAGCATACTCGGCTGTACCGGGGTGATAATGACCCCTTCACGCTGAACCAATTCAGGTAAAAGTGGCATTACTTGATCCACCCTTGTCTTGACCCTGACGACCGCTTGGTTGGGATCCGTACCAGGTTCAAAAATAATACGCAAGGTACCCTCCCCTGCACTGGTGGCATCTGAGGCGATATACCTCATTCCCTGAACACCGTTAATGGCCGTTTCGAGAGGAATAAGAGTCGATTTAACCAAAACGTCTGCACTCGACCCCGGATAGGCGATGAAGATATTGACCGTGGTAGGCGCAATTTCGGGGAACTGTGAAATAGGAAGTTGCTTAATGGAAAGCAACCCCACAAATACTATTATTACCGATATGACAATAGCCAAGACCGGTCTCTTGATAAACTTACTGAACATAATATCTTGAATTAATTCTTATTATTCGGCGTATACGGCCAACTTGGGAATAACTTCATTTGGCTCTGCAAATTCAGTTTGGATCTTTTCCTGGTTTTTGACCATTCGTATACCGTCCAGTAATATTTTATCTTCGGGTTTTAGCCCGTTGCTTATAACGAACAAGTGGGGAAGTTCGGCAGCGACCGAAACCTCGGTCTGCTGTACCACATTGTCTTTATCTATGACGAAGACATATTTTTTATCGAGAATTTCAAAAGTGGCTTTCTGAGGAATAATGAGTGCATCTTTAAACGGTATGGTCATAAGAATGCTTCCCGTTTCGCCATGACGCAGTATTTTATCAGGATTAGGAAAAGTGGCCCTAAAAGCAATATTTCCCGTTTCATTATTAAATTCACCCTCAATGGTCTGAACAATACCTTTTTGGTTAAAAGGCTTGTTGTTAGCAAGCAGAAGACCGACCGATTTCTTCTCGTCTTTGTCTTTGCTCATAATATAATCTAGATACTCTGCTTCCGGCACATTAAAGTAAACCCACATTTGCGAGTTATCGGAAAGCGTGGTTAAAAGCTCGCCTTCATCTAAAAGGCTACCCTCCCTCACATGAAGATGGTCCATAATACCATCAAAAGGAGCCCTCACATCGGTGAAACCCAAGTGGGTTTTGGCAAGGCTAACTTCAGCCTTGGCCTTTTCTAAAGTAGCTTTGGCCATTGAAAGCTCGTTGGTTGAAACGACATTGCCGTCTGCCAAAAGCTGAGTGTTATTAAGTTCAATTTCTGCAATTTTTGCTTCGGCCTCCGCTTTCTGCAAATCGGCCTGGTAAACATTGGGCATTATATTGAACATCTTTTGCCCTTTTTGAACATATTGACCTTCATCTACATGAATTTCTTTGAGGTAGCCTTTTTCAAGTGCCCTCAACTCGATATGCCGAATTGAATGTATTTGAGCCACATAATCTTTGGTGATAGAAGTGTCTTTCTGAATTGGGCTGGTCACTAAAAATTTGGTGTCGTGGTGTTTGGCTTCTTCTTTTGATTTACAGCCAATTTGTGCCAAGAGTGCGCACAAAATGATGAATACAGGGATATTCTTCATAGTTTAAACGTTATTAATATTGGTTTGTGTGGATTAATGTGATGAGCACCAATGGCAAAGCCATTGAGCTTATCAGTATTTTAGCGTATTGTTGAAAAACTTAGGCCCCGTGTGGAGTGGAGCCGAAAGTGTGTAGAAAGGGTATTATATTCTAAATACCTGAAACCTTTTGTAAAGATCTACAGAGGGCACAAGGGTAGGCTGTGCCTCGTAATCGTTAAGCTCTTTCTGACCGTTAAGGTAGAGCTGAACGCAAATTTGTGCATAGATAAAAGCAGCCGAAAAGACATTCAGACCATCTTTCGAATCTTGAACTTTAGATTCTTCTTCCTCAATTTCTTCTTCAACATCTGAAACTTCGGCGAAAAACTTGGTCCAAGGTGATTCTTGATTGACTCCCCTTACTTCTTGATTTACTTGAAGTTCTTGGTTTGATGTTATAAGAACTTCACAAACATTATCGGGTAATACAACAAATGATGAGGCCTGGGCTTGCGAGAAAAAACCCAAGAAGATTAAAAAGGTAAGAACCAAATGTTTATTAAAAACTCCTCTCATTCGGGTGCCAAAAGTAGAGTACGGTCGAATAGTGTACAACGTATCGGTGTTAAATTTAGTTAAAACCCTATTTCGAATCTATAACCGGTGCTGTAGTCTAGACCAAATGCATTCCGTATATGCACCAATATGGCATTTTCACAGATGAAATTCTCAAAATAATATTATAGTATTTATGGACTCCCAAATCAATCAAGTCAACCTTTAAGTTTTTATTAATACTTAATTAACACGAAATCGGCTATTTTAGAAGGTATTGAATTGACCAGTTCAGCCTACCAAACCTAAAAGCCAAAGAAAATGTACCAATCCCTCCATTATAAATATTACCAAAAGTTAATAATGAGAGGGGCTAAGGTAGCTTTGCTGTTTTTTTTGGTAGGATGCGCTCCCAAGATTTCCAACGTTGATTTACCCATTGAAAACGTTACTCCCTTCTCCGAGAACGGGCAAGAAGTTATTCCTGACAAATGGTGGACGGTTTTTGAAGATGATCAACTCAATCGTGCAATCGATAGCGCCTTGACATCAAACTTTAATCTAGCGGCTACATGGCAACAATTTATAGCTGCCAAAGCTACAGTCATAAGAGAGGCTGCCGATAAATGGCCACAAGTAGATGCATCTGCCCAAACGGCCATTAACCTTCCCGAGCCGGATTTTGTCGGGGGAGAAAACACACAATTGGGGTTGTCGGCCAGTTATGAGGTCGATTTATGGGGCCGGATTCGAACAGCGGTGCAAGCCGAAAAGTTTCGCGCCGAGGCCAGCCTTTTCGATTACAAATCGGCAGCCATTTCTCTATCCGCTGAAATTGCCTCTACTTGGTACGAACTTCAAGCTGCCAAAAAACAACTACAAATAACCCAAAGTCAGATTGCCACCAATGAAGACATTATTCGATTGATTCGCTCACGATTTGTCGGTGGTCAGATTAGGGCCGTTGATATTCTTAGGCAAGCGCAGTTATTGGAAAGCACCAAAGAACAGCAGATTATATTTGAAACCAATATCAGTTTGCTTGAAAACCAACTATCGGTGCTGTTGGGGCGGCAGCCAAAGGGCGATAATTTATTTACCGCAACGGAGCTTCCTGAAATAAACGAACTTCCTCAAACAGGTTTGCCTTTAGAGTTGGTCAGAAGAAGGCCTGATATTCAGCAGGCATACACCCAACTTTTGGCCGCAGATCGTGATATGGCCTCGGCCGTTAGAAATAAATACCCAAGATTGTCGGTCGGGGCCAGGGGTCAGTTACGTTCCAATAATTTTGACAATCTTTTCGACAACTGGGCCTACTCGTTGGCCGGAAATATTTTGGCCCCCTTGTTCTATGGGCGCCGGTTGAATGCAGAAGCTAAACGTACCGAAGCCATTAAGCAACAACGACTTTATGAATATGGACAAACCACGTTGATAGCCTTTCAGGAGGTTGAAAATGGTATGGTTCAAGATATTAGACAAGAAGAAAGGGTCGAAAACATCACGAGACAACTACAATTGGCCGAAAAAAGCAATAAGCAACTAAGGGTTGAATTTTTAAATGGCTTTAGTCCTTACCTCGATGTTTTGTTAGGGCTCGATCAAGAACAACAATTGCGAAGAGATCTGGTCAATGCACAATTAAGAAGGGTCCAAATTAGAATCGGGCTATATCGCGCCCTTGCCGGAGGCTTTGAAACAGAAAGAGAACTGAACAACTAAGAACGGAATACCATATGAGCAATAAAAAAATTCTATACATCTGCCTGGCCATTCTCGGAGGAGGAATTTTACTAACCACCTTGATTTTTTTCACCGAGCCGGAAGCTGAACGCGAAGGCGCTTCGGTAGAAACG
Organism: Euzebyella marina; assembly: GCF_003687485.1. Lineage (GTDB taxonomy): Bacteria > Bacteroidota > Bacteroidia > Flavobacteriales > Flavobacteriaceae > Euzebyella > Euzebyella marina. Next base: position 3,898,903 of record NZ_CP032050.1, read on the forward strand.
GCTATGTTGGTAGATGTACTCAATGTCGAAAAAGGCACTTACGAACCGGTAATTGTGGCCACAGGAACGGTTCAACCGGTCGAAGATGTCACTCTGAGCCCATTGGTTCCAGGACAAGTTACAAGAAGAGATCCAGCTTTCACCCCTGGTGGATATGTAAAAAAGAACCAAGTTTTATTACAAATCGACCCCGCAGATTATAGAAATACGCTGGAACTACGCAAAAGTGAGCTCATGCAAGCACAAACTTCGTTGACCACCGAAATGGGGCGACAGCAGATAGCCGAGCAAGACCTTCAACTGATATCGAACGATTCACTTTTTGGATCGAGTCCTTTATCTGAAGAAGAAATGCAATTGGTGCTTCGAAAGCCCCAGCTCAATGCGGTGAAGGCCAACATTGGGGCCGCCAAAGCCGCTGTTGGCCAAGCCGAATTAAATCTTGCGAGAACCACGATCAGGGCTCCTTTCGATGCCCATATATTGAACCAAAATGTAACGAATGGTTCTCAAGTGGCGCCCGGCGATGACTTAGGCCGAATAGTTGGAACGGATTTTTATTGGGTAACCGCAACCGTTCCCGTCAATAAACTACAATGGCTCAGTTTTAACGATGGCTCTTCAGAAAAAGGTGCCCAAGTTAGAATTACGAACCCTACGGCGTGGACAGCCGATGCAGAAAGACAAGGTTTTCTTGATAGGCAAATAGGTGCTCTGGACGGCCAGACCCGGTTAGCCAGGGTATTGGTGAAAGTGCCTGATCCATTGGCCACACAATCGGAAAACAAAGACCTACCGAAAATGATGATAGGCACCTTTGTCGAAGTTAATATTCAGGCCAAACCCATTGAGAACGTAATTCGGTTGGATAGGGATTTCATTCGTAGCAACGAAACCGTTTGGGTGATGAAAGATGAAAAACTGGAAATAAGAAAAGTAGAAATCGTATTGAACGACGATGAATATGCCTATATCAGTGAAGGACTGGCCGCGGGTGACCAAGTAGTGATCACAGACCTGAGCACGGTAACCAATGGCATAGGTTTACGCACTTCGTCAGAAGGTGAAGAACAGTAATTGCACGATTTAAAGAACAGCTATGGAAAACGAGAATAAAGAACCGAGAAAAGAAGGAGCCATCTCCTATATGGCGCGAAATTCCATCGCCACCAATCTACTGATGATCGTTCTTTTAGGTGGGGGTCTTTTTACCATGTACCATATTCAAAAAGAGGTATTTCCCGAGTTTCAGTTAGACTTTGTAGAAGTATCGGTAGTGTACCCCGGTGCGAGCCCGGCCGAAGTCGAACAAGGAGTGCTACAGCCCGTAGAAGAGGCGGTTCGGGCGGTTCAGGGCATCAAGGAAATCGTATCAGAAGCCAGGGAAGGTTCGGCTGAAATTAGTATTGAGTTGGTAGCCGGCACCGAACGCATGAAAGCATTTCAGGATATTGATCAGGCCATTAACCGCATACGTACTTTTCCCGACGATATCGAAAGACCCGAAGTTCGACTGCAATCGCGACAGCGCGATGTATTACAAATAGGGCTTTACGGACAAACTGATATTTGGACTCTCAGACAACTGGCCGAACGATTGCGTACCATCCTTTTGAACAACCCTAAAATTACCCAGGTCGAATTAGGAAACGTACCCGATTACGAAACCCATATTGAAATCCCTAGAAGCAACCTTCAAAAATACAATCTTACACTAGGCCAAGTGGCCGATATTATAAGGCAAAGCAGCAACGATGTTCCCGCTGGGGCGGTGCAGACCCGAGGTGGTGAGATTTTGTTAAGAATGCAGGAAAGAAAACAATGGGCCAAAGAGTATGGTAATATTACCGTTGTTTCTTCCGATGCAGGAGCTAAAGTGGCCCTGAAAGACATTGCTACCATTACCGATGGTTTTGAAGAAATTGGTTTTCATGGTCAGTTCAACCAAGAGAACTATGTAGAACTTCGAATTTTTAGAATTGGAGACCAGTCCCCTCTTGAAATTGCCGATGCCGTAGAAAACCTTTTAAAAGACTACCAACTACCCCCAGGGGTAAAATACAGAACCGATAGCAACAGGGCGGCCGATTACCGGGAACGACTTTCACTATTGACCGAAAATGGGGTTCTGGCCATAATCATTGTATTGGTCATTCTTACCCTATTTCTAGAATACAGGTTAGCGTTTTGGGTTATGATGGGTATGACCGTTTCTTTCATTGGTGGTATGATTCTACTGCCTTTAATCGGCATCAGTGTGAACATGATTTCCATGTTCGGATTTCTAGTGGTGTTAGGTATAGTGGTTGATGATGCGATTGTAGTGGGGGAAAATGTGTATGAATATCGGCAGAAGGGACTCAGTCCCATGAAAGCTGCCATAGCCGGAACCAAAGATGTGGCCTCGCCCGTACTGTTCAGTATTGTTACGACCATTATCGCCTTTGTACCCCTGCTTTTTATGCCTGGGGAAACCGGTAAATTTTGGCAACCGCTGCCGGCTGTGGTCATTGTTATTTTGGCCGTCTCTTTACTGGAAGCTTTGTTCATTCTCCCCTCCCACTTGGCCCATTTAAAAAAAGAAGAAAACAAGAACAAGTATGTCAAAAAGTTGGAAGGTTGGCAACGCTCTTTCGCGAACAGATTCGATAGCTTCGTTGAAAATAAGTATCGCCCGTTTCTCGATTTATGTCTTAAATACAGGTACATAACTCTTTGTGCCGCCTTGGCCCTTCTATTGGTAGTCGGCGGTTTTGGTTACAGCGGGCACATGGGTCTTATTATGATGCCCGAAGTAGCGGCCGATGAAATAGAGGCGGGTGTTAGGTTGCCCGTTGGCACTACCCCCGACCAAGCTGCCAAAGTGGCTCATGATATTTCACAAGCTACCCAGCGAATGTTCGAAGAACATAATTTATATGAGGTTGCCGAAGGAATCAAAACCAATGTTAGGGGACAAAACTTTATTGACGTTGAAATTGTCATGCTGCCCCCCGATCAGAGAGATATAACAGCCCGCGAAGTAATTGCGCTTTGGCGCGACAATATCGGTGATATTGAAGGGGTCGACCAGATTACTTTTGAAGCCGAAAGGGGGCCAGGCGGTGCCCGGCAAGCCATCAGTGTCGACCTGAGCCACTCTAATATAGAAGTATTGGAAAAGGCCAGTGCCGCTTTCGTTGAGCGTATGAAAAGTTTTAGCAATACCCGTGACGTAACCGACAATTACAATAAGGGGAAGTTACAATACGATTTTAAGCTCTTACCACAAGGTAGAAACCTTGGGCTTACGTCCGATGAAGTAGGGCGACAGGTCAGGGATGCCTTTTTTGGTGCTTTGGCGATGCGTCAGTTACGGGGAATGAACGAAATAGAAGTGCGGGTCAAACTGCCTTTAGAAGAACGGAAGGACATTAAAAATCTGGAAAATTTTCTAATCCGAACTCCTAGTGGAATCGAAGTCCCGTTAATGGATGTGGTCGAGGTTGAACAAAGAGAGGCCTTTACCAGTATCAACCGAAGAGACGGTAGAAGGGTGGTTAATGTGGGTATGGATGTGGAGCCTGCCAATACCGTTGGTAGGGTCATCGAATCGGTGCAAAATGAGACCTTACCTCAGCTGAGAGCCGATTTTCCCGGATTAACCTGGAGCTTTGAAGGAAGCCAGGCCGATATGCGAGAGAGCACCAATACGCTGAAGGCCGGCTTCGCCATTGCCATGCTATTGATATATGCCCTATTGGCCATTGCCTTTAGTAGTTACATACAACCACTGATTGTGATGACCGCGATACCCTTTGGCATCGTGGGCGCTGTTATTGGCCATATACTTTTAGGGTACGATTTATCGCTTGTGAGTCTTATGGGGGTCATCGCTCTTTCAGGGGTGGTTGTTAACGACTCCCTTATCATGATCGATTATGCCAATAAAAGGCGAAAAGAAGGTGATGCCATCTACAAATCGATTCATGAAGCGGGGCTAAGAAGGTTCAGGCCTATTATGCTGACCACCATGACCACTTTTGGGGGTCTTGCACCAATTATTTTAGAAACCAGCAGTCAAGCATTTCACTTGATACCCATGGCAATCTCGTTAGGTTTCGGGATAGTTTTTGCGACAGCGATTATCTTGGTGATCGTACCTTGCCTCTATCTCACTCTAGAGGATGCTCGATTAATGATTCAAAAAGGGCGTACCGTTAGGCAGGTAGATGTTCTAGGACAATAAAAAACCGGGCCAAGAAGGCCCGGTTTTACTTTTTACCAAATGATGGGTAGCCCTATTTATTAACGACAATGGAACCACCAAAAGTTTTATCCTGTTCAATTTGATCAGGATTACCAAATATCTCTATGGAACCGCCAGCAGTTACATTGGCCTCAACATATTCCTTTGAATTAACGAAAGCCTTTCCTCCTGCGAAAACCGTTACTTCCGTTTGATTGGCTTCTAGCTCTTTGGCATGATATTCACCTCCCGAACGAATGGATGCCTCTTGGTTAGGCGCTTTTCCCGTAACCCATATTTTTCCACCAGAAATAGCTTTGGCATCTAAATTTCTAGTATTTACAGAAGCTCTTACTTGACCTCCTTCTTGGGTTCTCAACTTGATAAATCTATTTCCTAAAATACCTTCGGAAACTATTTTGGCACCTTCATTGGCATCAACCAAACCAAGTTCTTCGGTATAATGCAGTTCGACATTCGTTTCGTTTCCATCTAAAAAATCCTGAACTTCCATTCTAATTTTCAAAAGTCCGTTATCATTACTAATACTCACATCATCGGCATCGTCACCTGTAATAATGGCCCTGTTTACTTCTGATTTAATCAATGTTACATTAATTCGATCATAAGCTTTGAGTTCAACAAATTTTTCTAAATCAATAGTAGTCTTTTGAGCCACGACTGTTGAAATGGTCAATAGACTCAACACAAGATATATACTTAACCTTTTCATATTGTTCGGTGTTAGATTATTATGCTTCTGGAGAACCAAAGAATACGGCCGATACAATTATACCTACAATCAAGAGTATCAGAAATGCCGCTATAATGTAAATACCGGTTTTGGTTTTAGTATTCTTCTGTAGAATGTATTGATCATGGGTATCACCCTCTTCTTTTATAAATTCTGTTTTTTCATGACCTTGTTTCATAGCCTTTTCATCTTTTAAAATTTCCATGTCGCAAAATACCTTCTTTACACCACAGGCCTTGGTGCTTTTGAAAAAATTAGTGGTCTTTTTGATGTGTAAGCTAACACAGTTTTTAGGCCTTTTCCCAGACCTATATAATTAAGGTATCTTAGTTATTCACTTGTAGAAATTATACAGTCAACCAATTTTCTGATTGAGCAAAAACGGAGCGCCGTTCTTATCTACTTTTGACATGTAGTTAGTTAGAAAAAAACATTTACAAATAGTTTGGTTGGTTGTTAGAGAATGGTTTCGGCGCACTTCAATTGTCGGGACCATTTTCAGTATCATATCATTTTAAAATCTGGAACCATGAATATTTTTGAAGCACTTAGACAAGACCACGACATTCAAAGAACCCTATTAGAGCAACTAGTCGACACTTCTGGCGACACCAAGGTGAGAGATGAAATCTTCAAAAAATTGAAAACAGAATTAGAAGTACATGCCGATGCTGAAGAACGATACTTCTATAAACCTTTAATAGATGTTGACAACACTCAAGATTTGGCCAGACATGGTATTGCCGAACACCACGAAATCGATGAGCTAATTGAGCAGTTAGAAGAAACCGATTACTCGTCTTCAGCTTGGTTGAAAATTGCAAAAGACCTGCAACACAAAGTAGAACACCATTTGGAAGACGAAGAGCATCAATTTTTTCAAGTTGCCGGAAAAGTATTCTCTACCCGCAACAAGACCGATTTGGCCAAAGATTATCAGAGTCACATGGAAGAAAATAGGTAATTACAGTTCGATGGCCGTTAAATCAGTTGACAGAAAGCTGCTTCAGCAATTGATCGAGACCCCCGAAACGGCTATCGAACATATCGACTTGGTGTACGTTACCGAAAAACACCTTTCAATTACCAGACAAAAGCAGCAGAAAGATTTCGTTTACCTCTCATCGAAGGGGCCATTGACCCAAAAAGAACAATTAGAACGCATTCAAAAATTGGTGATTCCGCCCGCTTGGCAAGATGTTCGAATCACTCACTTGGCAAATGGTCACTTGCAAGCCATTGGCACAGACGAAAAGCAAAGAAAGCAATATCGTTACCATGACCTATGGACCAAGGTCAGAAATCAGACCAAGTTTTATAGAATGGCATTTTTTGCCAAATCGCTTCCGGGCATCAGAAAGCAGATTGAAAAAGACTTAAGGCAACGAGGGTGGCCGCAAAGTAAGATGATGGCCTTAATCATCAAACTGATGGAAGAGACCCATATTCGAATCGGTAACGAGCAATATGCCCGTAGAAATAAATCATATGGTCTTACAACCTTGCGAAAAAAGCATGTGGAAGTTTATAAAGATGGCATTAGGTTTCATTTTATGGGAAAAAAAGGGAAAGAGCACAAAATCACCCTTAAGAACAAAAGGCTCATAAAGCTCATCAACAAATGCGAAGAAATACCTGGCTGGGAACTTTTTAAATACTTTGACGATAATGGAGAGCGGCAGACGGTAGACAGCGAAATGGTCAATAGCTATATAAAAGATATTAGCGGTTATTCTTTTTCTGCTAAGGATTTTAGAACATGGGCAGCCTCCGTCGTATTTTTTGACACCCTAATGCATCTCGAGCTACCGGAAAATGAAAAGGAAATTCATAAAAATGTACTTACAGGTTTTGATGCAGCAGCGGACGCCTTGGGCAACACCAGAAATGTATGTAGAAAGTACTATGTGCATCCCTTATTGGTAAGCGATTATGAAAATGGCCTGCTACAAGATAGTTTTAAGCGCGCCGATAGATGTCGCAGCTCACAATATTTTTCAGCATCCGAGAAGGCCATTCTCAAAAGAATCGAACAATTTGATCCGTTATCGGGTTTCAAAGATTAATCAGCCCTTTTCACTTCACTTTCGCTCTTAAGCACATAGTCACCATCATCCTGTTTAATATACAATGCTTTATTACCCTCTTCACCCTTGCGGGTAACTTTGTTCCCTTTGATGGTCTTGGTAATTTCCTTTGAATAGGTTTCTTCTACTTTACCTTTGGCAGTACCGTTACCCCACTTCCATTCTACTTCTGTTCCTTTCTGTATCATCTTTACTTTTTTCATGAAAATCGTACTTAACCCTCTCGAAAATGTGCGTTAACAACTTCATTTTTAACGCTTATCGCTTTGCATTCGATGGCATCAATTCTTAGGGCAATAAAACAAAGAATCTAAGCAATCATGCTATAATTTAGAGGTATAATTGAGGATGGGATGCGGTAAAACATCCCTAAAAAGACTCTTACCGCTAATTAAAATTATAATCAAATGAGTACCTATACAGAAGAAGTTGGAAGTAAATTGAACGACCTATTAGAAAGAACATATGATGCAGAAAAAGGTTTCATCAAAGCCGCAGATAATGTAGAGAACTCCAATCTAAAAGGTTATTTTAAAAGAAAAGCACAAGAACGTTATGATTTCGGACATGCTTTAAAAACCGAGATTAGACAGTACGGACAAAAAGTCGATAAGGGAGATAGTTTTGCTTCTAAAGCGCATAGATCTTGGATGGACATTAAAAATTTCTTTTCCGCAGATAACGAAGAGGCCATGTTAGAAGAAGCCATTAAAGGTGAAAAGGCCGCGGTAAATACGTACGAGGAGGTATTGGAAGATACTAACTTACCGCCTAGTACTGAAACTCTGCTGACACAACAAAAAAACCAAATTGTCAGCGGACTTAATAATATCAAGCGCTTGGAGGACATAGCATAATATTTCCTTAAATTTTAAAAGAAAGGGCACTCATTTGAGTGTCCTTTTTTTATTCCACTCTAATAATTTACCTAAGAACGATTCTTTAAAAAATATCTTACGTATTTGATTTTCAGATATTTAAAATTCCAATTCAATTTCAAAAAATAGATGTACACAACTTTAGATGAATCAATTTTGAATTGGATAAGGCTAATAGGAACTGGTTGATTTTCGGAATTTTACACCATACCAATAAGGAAATCGCCTTGCTGGTATTTTAAATTATTAATTAACCCAAAAACAGATAAATTATGTTACGTTGGACAGTTATATTCGTTATTCTAGCTATTGTTGCCGCTATTTTCGGTTTCGGTGGAATCGCTGCTGGTGCAGCCAGTATTGCTAAAATTTTATTCTTCATATTTCTAGTTCTTTTTGTTATCTCCCTATTTATGGGCAGACGAAGAATTTAGATTAAAAGACTAACAGAGAACCTAATTATATAATCAATAAAAGTAGAAAAATGAGAAAGTCAGTATATTATTTTATGACCCTTTGTGCATTGGTATTTTCTTTAAGTGCTTTCAATAGCTGTAGAGAAGAGAAATCGACCGGTGAGAAAATCGAAGATACTATGGATGAAGTAGGTGACGATATCGAAGAAGGTGCAGAAGATGTTCAAGATGAAGTTGAAGATGCTGTGGATGACAACTAGTCACTGCCCCTTAATTAAGGCAAAACACTAACGTACAAAACGGATATTTCTCTTCGAAAAATCCGTTTTGTCTTTTTTATAAAACTCTAAATCAAGAATCATGGAAAATTATGCGAAACACGAGCAAGATTTGATTCGAAAGTTCGAAGCCAAGGGCTATTCAAAAAATTTCAGATACGCAGCGGGCAAATTAATCGAAACCGAATCTAAAAAAGAATACGCACCGAAGGATATTCATGTGGTTGAAGAGCATAGATATGAGGGTATGAGTAACCCGTCAGATATGTCAATTCTATATGTTATTGAAACCAATGATCATCTAAAAGGCGTCTTTTTAATGGCCTACGGCCCCAGTGCCGATACCGATACGGCTGAATTCTTTAAAGAAATACCTGAAGAGAATTTTGCCGAAAATGAATAGGTAAGACCATCATTTTATTGTCAAATTTTGACAAAACTAAGGGCGGGAAGCTGTAGCTTCCCGCCCTTAGTTTTTTAATTACTTCCTTCTTTCAATTGTTTCTCAATGCCGAAATCAGTTCTTTCTTCGTCATTTTAGAGCGTCCTTCAATCCCTACTTTTTTTGCCTGCTCGTACAAGTCTTCTTTCGTACGTTCTTCATAGGGCTTAGCCTTACCTCCTTTTACACCTGAATCTTCGGTATTGGCAATGCGTGCAGCCTTTTGTTGACTGTACCCTTTCTCGCGTAAAGCTTCATATTGTTCTTCATTTTTTATACTAGGCCTATCCATAATTAACATTTTTAGTTATAATAAAGATAAATGGGCCGAGAGATAACAGATAGCTTTTATCAAACGATTGTTGACCTAAACAGATTGCTAAAGAGCACGTTGGTCATGCGATGAGACCAAAAAGTTTTGTGGTTAACCGTACTGTCAAGATTTAAGTACTGCCAAAAGGCGTTAAATGTTAAATTTAACACTTACTTTATTTCTATCTTTGCAGCTACAGGTCTTTGATAGGCGCCAATCAATGAAATTTCGACTACACTACATACCAACTGAATTAAGTCAAAAGGTAGTAATGACCGAATTGCAAAAATTAGGGATAGAATTTTCATTTAACAATACGGGACATTTGGTTTTAAGCAGGGAAATTTCTCAAGAGAAACGCCATCAAATCACCCAGGCATTATCCAGTTTCGGTATCAGTTTGACCAATGCCGGAAAAAATAATATTGTAGGCGATATTAAAAAGGCTCTTGAAGAGCTTATATACTCGAGCGATATGCGAAAAACAACGGTATCTGCTTATCTTTCAGAGAAATTGGGCTATTCATATTCGTATCTGTCAAACCTGTTTTCGGAAGAAACATATACCTCAATCGAGAATTTCATTATATTGCGCAAAATCGAGTTTGCCAAGAGATTGATTTTAGAAGGTGATATGAGCTTGACCGAAATCGCCTATAGATTAGATTATAGTAGTGTAGCCCACTTATCAGGCCAATTTAAAAAAGTGACCGGCCTCACACCGACCGCTTTTTTGAGAATACTTGAAAAAAGAAAAACCAATAATACTTAATTAAAGAATACCCATTATGAGTACAAAGCCCATGAAGGTTGTGCTTGTAGACGACGATGAAGACGACAGAATGTTTTTTGCCGATGCGTTACAGGAAATTGATTTAAAAACAGACCTCACAGAATTTCACAACGGACAAGAATTATTGGATTATTTAACCGGATCTTGTACCGAATTCCCACAATTGATATTCTTAGATTTGAATATGCCTGTTATGGATGGGTTTGAATGTCTTAAAAAAATTCGAAGCAATCCTAAATTTGAAGATTTGGTGGTAGCCATCTACTCTACTTCCTCTTCTGAAAGAGATATTGAGGAAACTTTTGTTAACGGTGCCAATATCTATATCAACAAACCCAATAAGTTTGAAGAGCTGAAGAAAACCATAGCTCAAGTAGTGAAACGAAATTGGCAGTACGAAGAAAATGAAATGGACAAAGGCAATTTCTTGTTCAGAATATAATCTAGTGAATGGCAGACTTAGGCAACGTTGGTAAAACCAAAACGGGCATTTTGCCCTATCTTTTGCTTTTACTACTTGCCGTAATTGTACTTTTTTACATTTCGTACACCTCATTTCAACAAAATACGGCGCTACGAAAGTCTACCGAACTCGTATCACGTACCCAAAATACAATCAATGAGATCAACATGCTGTTTGCGAACTACTCCAGTTCGCAAGCAGATGGAGTGCAGTTTCTGATAACGAACGACAGCACTCTTCTACCTCCTATTAAAGAGTATAGAACCTTAAGTTCGCAAAGTCTTAATAAGCTAAGGCTCTTGATGAGCGATAACCAAGACCAATTGAATCGCTTAAAACAAGTGCCCAAATTTAGCGAAGAGCTTTTTACAGAGCTAGGCACTTTGAATACCGAATCGGCAAGACTCATTCTTCAGTCAAGAGCCCTTCGTAACAAAGTCTATCGCATCGAAAGCCAATTAGATAGCCTCATCGGTATTCAAGAGGCGATGATCGATGCCGAGCGTACGTTATTGCGAGAACGCAGGCAAGAATATGAGTCGAACGTAACCCTTACCCCAACACATATTCTTTATTCAGCGCTTTTTGCTTTGGGTATTCTAATGTTCGCTTTCACCAAAATAAATATGGATCGAAAGCAAATGGACACGACCGGTGCTTTTCTTAGAAATATACTTGACAATACCGATAACATTGTCAATTTCTATGAACCGATCAAAAACAGTTCAAATAAAATAACCGATTTCATTATAGGCTACACCAATGCCCAAGGCCGTAAAGATATCAATGTAGTACCCGATGAAGCCATTGGTAAAAGGCTATCCGAGGTTTTTCCGTTTTTGACCCAAAAAGAACATGTCGCCTTCTTGGCCGAAGCCATAGAAGAAGACCGTACCGTTGTCAAAGAAATGGAATATACCATCGACGGCAAGAGCGTTTGGTTTCATACAACTGCTTCACCATTGGAAAATGGTGTAAGCACCACTGTTCGAAACACCACTCTTGAAAAAGAAGCCGAACAGATATTGATGGCTCTAAACGAAAAGTTAGAACAGCAAAATAGAGAGCTGGCACAGACGTCAGGTTTCCTTCAGAATCTGGTATCTTCTTTCCAATATATCATTAGCTACTTTAAGGCTATAAGAGATGAAAATAATGAGATTGTAGATTTCAGGGTCTTATATACCAATGAAAAAATCGTGGATCTTATGGGCCGTACTTCTGATCAAATCGAGGGAGGGCTCATATCGGAAGAGTATCCTTTTGTATTCGAGAATGGAGATTTTGAGGTTTACAAAAAAGTGATTGCCACAGGAGAGCCTGAAGAAGTTGAACGTAAATATGTTTTGCCCAAAGGGGAATTTATCTTTTGTAATGAAATCTCACAATTAGATGATGGGGTTACCATTCTATCACAAGACATCACCTTTAGAAAAAAAGCCGAAGAAGAACTGAAGCAATCAAAAGACACGCTTGAGGTTCAAAATACCATTTTGAACGATGCCGAACGTATAGCGGGCATTGGCAGTTATAATCTCGACCTTGATAATGGCACAATGAAGTATTCCGATAATGCCTACCGCCTATTCGGATATAAGCCAGGTGATTTTGAGCCTTCTTTTGAGCGGTTTTTATCGTTTTTGAATCCCTCTGATGCCAAGCGGCTACGAAATAAAAATGTAAAGGCCATCAAAGAGAAAAAGCGAACAAAAAGTAAGTATAAAGTCAAAACCCGTGACGGTAAGACGAAGTACATGTCATCAATGGCGCATTTTCTAGAAAAAGACGGGCATTCTTATATGGTGGGTGTTATTAGGGATATTACGGCCAAAACTCTCAACGAACAAAACCTAAAACTTAAGAACCGGGCCCTGAAACGAACCAATGCCGAACTGGAATCATTCAACAGGGTAGCAAGTCACGATTTACAAGAGCCGTTGCGTAAAATTCAGATGTTTATCAGCAGGCTTTCTGATTTTGATCGTGATAACCTTTCTGATAGAGGACGGCGTTATTTGGATAAAATCGAGGATTCGGCCAATAGAATGCAACTTCTAATACGCAATCTTCTTTCATACTCAAGAATTACCGACGAGGTAATCAATGAGCCGATTCGAGTGAACTTAAACGGGGTCTTTGAAAAGGTTCTTGAAGACTTCTCGGAAAGAATTAACGAAACTGAAGCGGTCATTACCGTACCCGATTTACCTTCTATACACGGCACTGGCTTTCAACTTGAACAGTTGTTCAGCAACCTGGTTTCAAATTCGCTGAAATACAAGAAACATGATCAAGTACCTATAATAAATGTGGCTTACGAGATTGTAGACGCCAAAAAACTAGACCCAGAGTTGAACATGCCCAAGGGCAAATACTTATTAATTTCCTTGAGTGATAATGGTATTGGTTTTGAGCAAGAACAGAGTCTTAAGATTTTTGAGCTTTTCGAAAGGCTTCACGAAAAACATGCCTATACTGGCACAGGACTCGGTCTGGCCATCTGTAAAAAAATTGTCGAGAACCATCGTGGTCATATTCAGGCCAATAGTGTACCTGGTGAGGGTACAACCTTTGAAATTTACCTTCCCTATACAGAAACTCAATAATTTTGAGTTCACTTCGATCAGTAACTTTAGATTACTACTTCCCTATTCTATTTTGTAAGTTAATCCATACAAAATAGCATTTCATCACTCTTTTTACATAATTATATAATGATATCTAATAATTCTATAAGATATCGGAGCCCTTCTACCCTCATATTTGTATCAAACAATTAGGGGCATGTTTTTACAGAAATTACTTGGCTTAGATTTAAAGTCAAAATCCGAAGAATCAGACACATCAAGCGACAACGTTATAGAAAATTTCATTTTTGGGTCAACTACCCATAAGCCTATTGAAGAAGGTTCGAAATTTTAATATAACGCAAAGCTTCTACATATTTTATTTAACAACTATAACAACACAGCCATGAGAACACTATCATTACAATCATTATCACTTGAAAAAAGTTTAAACGCTACCAATCTAATTTTGGGTGGCTCGGTTACAGACTCAGGAAATGAAAGAATTCTAGAATTTGACAATGAGTACGGTACCGGAACTATCAAAGGTATCACTCTTGAGGGAGGCCTTTCATATTTGCAATACGATGTTTGCTTTCGTGACGACTTCAAAATTTCTACAGACCCAACCCCTGCCAAGCCATTATATTTCATGTACTGCTTGAAAGGTCATTTGTACCAGTGCTTTCAGAATTATAAGGATAGACTTCTTCTTGATGAATTTCAAACGGCCATTATGGGCGGTACCAGTCACGTCAATGAAATCGTTTTCCCGAGCAATCAAAGGGTAAAACTGTGTATCATTAGAGCTGTTGACCGTACAACTGGTGAAGATAGTAACCTACCGTCTAGTTTGAAGGAAACGATGGTACAACTGTTCAGCCATGGTAAAGAGCAAGATAAGCCAATAAGATATTTTGGTACTTATAACCTAAGAATTGGCGAGCAATTGGCGCAACTAGAGAAAATTAAGCAAGTAGGTCTAGTGAAAAAATTACTGATTGAGGGTATTCTGAACTTGACTTTGGCCATGGAAATAGAACATCTAAGGTCAGATTTAGAGAACGAACAAAACCCCACTGGTTCATTGACCCAATACGAATTGAAATGCATCAAAGAGGTTTCTAGAAAAATTGAAGAGCATCCAGAAATACAATATTCCATAAAATCTCTGTGTCTTGATTGTGGCCTTTCCGCCAGTAAACTTCAAGAAGGGTTTAAACTTCTTCACGGTAAGACCGTTTCAGATTTTATTCGCAATGAGCGGTTGAACACTGCCGAAAGATTGATATCGACTACCGATATGAATATATCTGAGATTGTATATACCGTAGGGCTTTCAAGTAGAAGTTATTTCTCGAAAATATTTAAGAGAAGATACAATTGCAGCCCAAAAATGTATCAAGACAATAAAAAATCGTTGGCCGCAACGGCTTAAACGTATAGTGCTATGAAAAGGAAGAAAGCCCCGTTTTACGGGGCTTTTTCTTTTACTCTAAATTTCTCAATCCTCCTTTTTACCTTTTCCCACCATGGTGTTGACCATACCGTCTTTCACATTCAACCATAAGTAATTAAAAAAAGATTTGGTCGGATCCCGCTCCACCTCAATATCACCATATCGAAAACCGTCTTTATCAGATTTCGAACCATCATTAATAAACAGGTTACCTAAAAAAGTCAGCAGCTTATTCACCCCGAGGCGATTTTTCTTGAGAACGGAGAATTCAAAATCTTCATAACTCATTTTTATATCTCCAGAAGAATTAAACGAATTGCCGCCAATTGTGAAATAAAGCCGATTGATGGTGCCCTTGGCCTTTGCTCTTAAGCTTGATTCTAAAAAGCTGTTGAGCGTATTCGATTTAAAATTCTTGATTTCTCCTGAAGCAATAAAATTATCCGACGGCGTATTTACCTGAAATGACCAATCGAGATGAATAGGTGCATGATCCATTAAGAGGGCATCTGCTGAGATTTTAGTATCGGCCTTATTCTCGACCCTATTACTGATGTTTGTTATTTGGGCATTCAATTGATTGAAGGAAACAGAGCCTGGCGCCACTCCCTGTTCAATTTTTTCTCCATATTGCAATTGGGCGTTTTCAATCTCAATACTCGGTACGGTGATGTAGATAGGTAGGTTTCGAAGCATTCCGCTATACATCTTTTTAGAACGGGTGTCATCTGTCACCAATTTGTCTCTATAAATCTCCGCAACAGGCTTTATAATTTTACCATTTCCGGTAGTAATGTTCAAGGTGTCTTTGACAAAACTGACTTCAATAGACTCCAGGGTTATTTCAGGCACCTTTAAATCAACATAATCTCGCTCTACCTTCAAATGTTTTGAAAGCTCTGATTTACCATATTTGGTTTGAAGACTAGAACCTAGCACCTTGACCGTTCCATCATGAAACTGCAACTCATCGACATTTAATTTTTCATAAGAGCCCAAATCCACAAATACATCGGCCACCAATAAATCGTACTTACCATAAGTTACAGGTATCTTTTTTCTAATTTGCTTTGGTCCTGTTTTAATTTCAAAAACTTCAAAATCGATTGTTTTTGAGTGAAAAGCGAGACTATCCTTATCATTAAGAGTTAGCTCTCCTCCTTCTACTTTAAGTCTTTCAACCTCGATTTCCTTTAATAAGGTAACTACCCCCCTACGTTCTTTGCCAACTCTTTTATGCACCTTATACAAATCATGAACTACCTGTGGGCGGTCGATTTTCAAGTCAGAGACTACAATACGGTCCTTCATGAAGAACTGAGAATATTCTAACCCATTCAAAGCGATCGATTTCATTTGAGCCTCAGTATGTGTGGCGACCGAATCTCTGTTGGATAGTTTTAGAAATACCCCGTTCAGGGCAATGCTACCCGTAAAAATGTTAGTTTCCATTGAATCATATTTCAATTCAACATGCGGCGGAAGCTTTCTATCAAGAAATTGCTTGACCCAAGTATTGGCCATAACCTGTGCCGTAATAGCACCCAAAACAAGAATGGTGACCACTATAATCGATATAGTGAAAATTTTTCTACGGAATTTGCTAGCGGGCATGGTCTTTGGGTTGTTAGTATGTAATATACAATTACCATCATTACCACCAGCAATCGGAACGTTTTCCGATTTATGTTTAACCTTAACAAGTTGAATAGTTTTAAAAGAAGTTTATTTTTTTATATTACCCGTAAGCCCAAGTATTATCTTAAAAAATCACCTTACATACTGGTCGATCCCGAAGCGCTACCTAAGCTTTATTTTCATTATGACTTTAATTTCCCTGAACGCACAGCATCAAGCCCCAAAGTCAATAAAGGCTGAGGCCGAAAAGGCACTTTCGTATTACCCAGAGCTCAACCAAACATCGGTAAATTTTAAGTTCAAACCGAACATACCAAAATCTACCATGAGAGCCCAACCTACCTTTTGGTCGCTATTCAGGTCTCGAAAAAAAAGAAAATATGTAGTTCTGATTAGTAAGCGTGTCAAAATTTCAGATAGAATATTCTTGACCGAAGATATACCTGAAGAAATAATGGTCGGGTGGTTGGGCCACGAACTTGGGCATATCATGGATTACAAAAACAGAAGTAGTTGGAACCTGATTTGGTTCGGTATTAAATACAGCTTCTCCGGAGCTTATATTAGAGAAGCCGAACGTGCTGCCGATACTTATGCCGTTAGCCACGGCATGGCCGATTATATTTTAAAGACGAAAAGTTTTATCTTGGATAATGCCGAGATTGAAGAAAGCTACAAAGAACGCATTCGCAAGTATTACCTATCCCCCAAGGAAATTCTAAAACTAGTAAACGAAAAAGAGGAGGCAGAAAGAAAAGAGGAATAAAACATAAAATTCCTACAACACCCCTAATAACTCAACCATCACTTTCTCTATCACCCTTTAAGGCCTACTTCCCATAAATAATAGGAACAGGCACGCTTTGTAATTGATATACATGGGCATTTTCCTATCAATTAAAGTTTTTTAAACTTCTTTAAAATATTTAGGAATATTCCTACGTTATTTAAAGAAAATAAATATATTTATCCCCCGATTTAGTAGATTAGACAGACAGCCTAACCCCAAAAACGATGTCTTAATATTATGAGTTTAATTGAGCAAATCTTAGCAAAACTTAAGGAATGCCAAAAAGACTACTATAGTCGGCAGAATGCAGTAGAAGCATATCAGACATTGAGCAATAATATGCCCGATATAAAATTTAATTCGGAAAAATCATTTATTGTATTTGAAGAAAATCTGGCCAAACTGAAGCAGTCGATGTCAATAGCAGATCAAGATTTGTTCGCCCAAAACTTCGCTAGTGCTTGTCTCAACCTTACATTGGCACTTCGTATTGCCCACAGTACCAGTCAAACTTATTAGTAAAATCAGTTAATAGCCGTTTTCTTTAACGAAGGTCTGCCATTGAGCGAATTTTTCTTCGTTCATGACCTTTTCCATTTTTACTTGGCCACCCTTTTTCTTGTTTTCACCATTCCATTCATGAAAAGCATCAGGCTTCACAACAGTTACCTTGACCCCTTTTAAGGCTTTTGATCGTGCTACCTTATAATTTTTATTGGCTTGTTTTAAATGTTCATCCAAAGCATCGGCCAATGTTGACCCATCTTTCGCATCTTCTGAACCCAAGTACCAGCAGTGATAGAATTCTTCATCAATTCTATTAGCACAAAGGGTATATTCAGGAATTTTCATTGAAAACTTTTCTTCCAAGTGCTGAACCGCATCATCTAACTTATTAACCGACAGCTGAGAACCTACCGTATTTAAAAAGAACTTGGTTCGACCCGTAATCTTAATTTCAGCTCGTTCAACATCGGTGAACTCGATAGTATCACCTATAATATAACGCCATGCACCTGATACCGTAGAAATAATCAAGACATAGTCTTGACCTTTTTGAACCTCGCCCAAGGTTATTGAAGGAGCGTCATCGACCAATGAACCATCTTGATTAATGTATTCGGGTTTAAAGGGAACAAACTCAAAATAAATTCCGCCATCGGTGACCAATTGCATTGCGTCGGTTTCAGGCCGGGCCTGAAAGGCAACAAAACCTTCAGAAGCCAAATAGGTGTCAATTATGGTAATCGGGTGACCCAGCAATGCATTAAAGCTCTTTTCATATGGACCGAAAGCTACCCCACCTGAGGTATAAACCTGAAGATTAGGCCATAGTTCATGAATATTCTTTAGGTTGTGATGCTCAATGACCTTTTCAAGCATAAGCTCAATCCAAGAAGGTATTCCACTAAGTGCACCCACGTCCCAAGTTTCCGCTTTTTCAGCTATTTTGGCTACACGCTCGTCCCAGTCGTCAATCTCTGCGATATCTTCACCCGGCTTATAATAACCCCTGAACCAATTGGGAATATTACTGGCACTTATTCCACTAATTTCTCCTTCTTCATGATCATCTACCTTTTCTAAATCGGTAGAACTGCCGAGCATTAATATGTCTTTTTCAAAAAAATCTGCCGGCAGGTCAAAATTGCTTAGTGCATAAACTTGTTGTATCCCGGCGTTTCTGATAGCAGAAACCATTTCATCAGTGACCGGAATTCGTTTACTCGTATTGCCGGTGGTACCCGAACTAAGAGCGAAATAATGAGGTTTACCCGGCCAAGTCACATCGGTTTTTCCCTCGTGCAATTGATGCCACCATTCATCATTGATCTTATTATAGTCATGAAATGGTATCTTTTTAGAATAAGCCTTTGCTATATCTTCAGATTCTAAAATATCATCAAAATCGTAATGCTCACCGAAAGCGGTCTCGTTAGCTTCGGTCAAAAGTTTTTTCAGCACTTGTTTTTGCTCGTCTATCGGGTTTCTTTCTCCGGAAAGTTTATCTCTAACTTCTATGAACCCTTTTATGATGTTTCCTATGATA
Organism: Euzebyella marina; assembly: GCF_003687485.1. GTDB lineage: Bacteria > Bacteroidota > Bacteroidia > Flavobacteriales > Flavobacteriaceae > Euzebyella > Euzebyella marina. Next base: position 3,918,059 of record NZ_CP032050.1, read on the forward strand.
GGCATGGTTGTTTTTCTACAAAAATAAACCTAGGGGGCAACTGCTGAGTGCTACATAAAGCGGGAGTTTAACTCATTAATAGTAAAGTTCATTCAATTTGAACTGTATCAAGAACTTCTTCGGGATAAGGCACTATGGTACCATTATCTTTATAAAAAGGCATTTGGGCATCAACATCTTTCAGGTAGGTAGACAAATCGACTGCCAACTCTTTCGTCTTCTCTCTGTTGTCCGCAACTAAATTATTAGTCTCCCCGATATCCTCCTTTAAGTTAAAAAGCTCCATTTGTTGATTGGCATGGTAGTAAATCAACTTAAAGTCTCCTTTTCTTATAGCACTGGCCGCTCCAATTCCAGGCCCGCTTGGCCCCCACTCATTGGGGTAATGCCATACCATTTTGCGCACTCCGTCATACTCCTTTTCACCTACCAATACAGGCAAAAAGCTTTGCCCATCAATTTTTTGTACGGTATTTAAGCTATCAATACCAGCAATTTCTAATATCGTCGGATAGAAATCTTCGATTATCACTTGGTATTGCGATACCGATGCGGGAGCTATCTTATCAGGCCATTTGGCCAACATGGGTTCTCTAATACCGCCTTCACGCATTGAGCCTTTACCGCTAGATAACGGTAAATTATGGGTGTGGGGTTCACCCCCTCTGGCGTGGGCACTCAGCCCGCCATTGTCTGACATGAAGAGAACAACGGTATTATCGGCCAGATTTTTTTCATCAAGATATTTCATGATATCACCTAAGCTCTTATCCATACCCTCGATCATGGAGGCGTATCTTGCTTCTATCGAGTCGAGGCCTTTTTCCAAATATTTCCTTACAAATCGCTTATCGCCCATGATGGGGGTGTGAACCGCATAATGTGACATATACAGGAAAAATGGCTGTTCTGTTGAGACCACCGAATCCAATGAGTGCAGTGCTTCTCTGGTGATAGCTTCAGTCAAAAAAATATCCTCTCCGTGATATTTCTCTAGGCCTGGCACGGCCCACACTTCTTTTCCTTCCTTTCCATTGCCAAAATTTTCAAGCCCCAAGTAACTTTCTGGTGCACCGGCAGCGTGGCCCGCAATGTTCACATGAAAACCTAAGTTTAATGGGCTTTCACCCGGAGTACCCATTGCCCCCAAGTGGGCTTTGCCCGCATGTACCGTATAATAACCAATATCGTTCAAGGCTTGGGCCAAAGGCATAGCATGTACACTTCTAGGATCGCCATCAACGGGACTCATACCGTTCACATTCCATTTTGGGAATACTAACGAATCATGGTTTTTCTCCATCGGCTGTAGTGAATCTCGATGAAGTGTCCAATTAGTAACTCTATGGCGGGCAGCGTTCATACCCGTCATAAGGCTGACTCTGGTAGGCGAGCAGACCGGGGTGGCGTATGCCTGAACGAATTTCATTCCCTCAGCCGCCAAACGCTCCATATTAGGGGTGTGATATCTTTCATTGAATGCCGTTTTTTCGGTATGAAAGGGTACCGAGGTGTCTTGCCAGCCCATATCGTCAACTAAAAAAAGTACAATATTAGGCCGTCTTTCATCTACCTCATCGGATTCGCACGAACAGAGCCCGACCGTCATCAAAATAACCAAAACAAATAGCCTATTCATTATTCTTTAATTGGGGATTATTGTTTTCAACTGCTGCCATTCTTCACCCTTTAAATTGACCATACTATTTTCTTGATCTGTCCCTGGGGTACTTCTACCCTTCTTTATGTATGATACCATTAAATCGGTCAATTCTTTTACTTTTTCCGGTTTTTCACCATACAGATTTTGCTGTTCGGAAGGGTCTTTTACCAAATCAAACAATTGCATCGGTGGCAAACTATCAATATTAGAAGAATTCGGCTTGGGGTCGCTCCATCCTCCTGAACCAGGGCAAAAAACCAATTTATAGTCGCCTTTTCTAATGGCGAAACTACCATTTATCGAGTGGTGAACGATAGCTTCACGACCATACCCATCAACACTCCTAAATAAAGGGAGCATCGAAAAGCTGTCTTCAGCCTCGTCTTCACTGAGATTTTTATTGGCAATTTCGGCACAAGTGGCCATTAAATCGGTAGTACAAATGGTTTGGTTCTGCACGCTTCCCAATTTTATGACCGCAGGCCAAGAGGCTATAAAAGGTACGCGATGCCCTCCTTCGTAAATATCGGCTTTATGGCCACGATACGCACCACTGGGTTGATGGCCCTTGCTCGCTAACAATTTAAAATCGGCCTGCGGCGAGCAACCGTTATCACTCGTAAAAATGACAAGTGTGTTTTCGGTAATACCAGCCTCATCTATTACCTTCATCAGCTGACCCATGTAGTCATCAATTTGCATTACAAAATCGGCGTATGGGTTCAAGCCACTCTTGTCGAGCCACTCATCGGTAGGCAGAATAGGAGTATGCGGCGATGGTAGAGCCAAGTATAAAAAGAACGGATTCGATTTGTTCGACCGATCTTTGACAAAATCCATCGACTTTCTAAAAAAATTAGGAGTTACATCATCATGGTCAAAATCACTGGCCGTAGGGCCTTCACGCCACCACGTATATTTTCCTTTATCAACGGTAACAGTGTCAACTTCAGCAGTAACTATTCCGTTTTCTACATATACGTACGGTGCCATATCCAAAGAACCGGAATGACCGTAAGAATAGTCAAATCCTAAATCTTGTGGTCCGTTCTTAATTGGCTTTTTAAAATCGATGTTTTCAAAATCTTCAGGATTCCACCCTTCTCCGGATATCTTTAGTGAGTCTTTTTGTGCCCAATCCCAACCCAAATGCCATTTTCCTATAAATGCCGTGTGGTAACCCGACTTTTTTAAAATTGAAGCCACCGTACTTCTTTCAGTGGGAATCAACGCCTTTGACCTTCCTGTTAATACCCCACTTTTTAGCGGACTTCGCCAGTTATATCGACCCGTTAGAATACCATATCTGGTAGGTGTGCAAACAGCCGAGGAAGTATGTGCATCGGTAAATTTCATTCCGTTTGATGCCAGACGGTCAATATTAGGTGTCTTAATCTTGCCTTTCGTATTGAACGAATGAATGTCACCGTAGCCCAGATCATCGGCCAGCACATAAATTATGTTGGGCAACTTAGTTGCCTCTTTTGTAGACTTGTTTTCTTTTTTATCGGAACAGGATAGAACCAAAAAATGGAAAACTGATAGTATTAAGTAAAAGGCCGGTTTTTTCATCGATCAGAGGTTGGTGTTTAAAAATACGCAAACCTTGGGTTACCAAAACTCTTTGACGCCGACTATTTTTGAAAAGGCAAAAGTTTAGGCTACCTTTAATTGTTCTTCAAAAGCCATCACCAGTTTGTATTGTATAGTTGATATAGAAACTACCGGAAACAGTATCAAGGGAAACAAGATAACCGAGATATCGATATTTAAATTCGATGGTCATGAGGTAGTCGATGAGTTTACTACTTTGGTCAATCCGCAAGCTGAAATTCCCTACTTCATTACACGACTGACGGGTATCGATAATGATATGGTACGCAATGCCCCTACCATGAAAGAAATTGCCGATAGGGTGATTGAAATTACTTCTGATTGCATATTTGTGGCACACAGTGTCAATTTTGATTACAACATTATCAAAAACGAGCTGAAGCTATTGGGGCGTGAATTTGCTCGAAAAAAACTTTGTACCGTTAGACTTTCGCGAAAATTGATTCCCGGATATCATTCTTATAGCCTTGGAAAACTGTGTAGTGCCCTGAGCATTCCGCTGACCGACAGACATCGGGCCAGAGGTGATGCTCATGCTACGGTACTGTTATTTCATCAACTGTTAAGGGCAGAAGGTGCTTCGGAAGTTTTCAAGTCATTTTTGAACGCCCGTTCTCAAGAAGCGACCCTACCCTCTTCATTGCCACGTGAAGTTTTTGATTCTTTGCCGAACCAACCCGGAGTCTATTATTTTAAGGACCAGAAAGGGAAAATAATATATGTGGGTAAAGCCATCAATATCAAGAAAAGAGTCTTAGGCCATTTCTACGATAAGTCTGCACGCGAGGTTCAACTCTGCAAAGAAACGTTTCACATCGATTTTGAACTATCAGGTAGTGAACTTTTGGCACTTTTAATGGAGTCTTCAGCTATAAAACACCATTACCCCATTCACAATAGAGCCCAGAAAAGAAAGATACAGCCTTATGGTATTTTTAGTTATGAGGACAGAAATGGGGTCAAACACCTTGCTTTCAACAAGCTAAAGATGGCACCTAATGCCTTTCATATACTTTACAGCCCGACCGCCTGCCGGCTTTATCTTGAAGAAGTCTGTAAAGCGTACAGTCTATGCCCCAAATATTGCCACTTACAGGAAAATGTAGAAACCTGCTCACATTATAGATTGAACGAATGCGAGGGTATTTGCAGAGGTACCGAAGATATCTCAAATTATAATTCAAAGGTGATGGCCGCCATGAATGAACTAGGTTCGCAGCGTGCGAGTTTTGTCATCAAAGAAAAAGGCCGCCATTCAAAAGAAGAAAGTTTTGTAATAGTCAAGAACAACAGTTATGTTGGCTACGGCTTTTTTGACAAAGAGGCAATCATCAACACCAATGAAGACTTAGAAGCTTACCTCATATCGCAGCAAAGTACATTGGAAACTGAAAGCATTATTAAATCTTATATAGGTAAGCACCAGAACAAGGTTATTCCTTTTGAGGATGAAATGATCGAGTTGTTAAAAATAGGATAGCTCAGCCCTTATTTTTCATCTTTCTGTACATCCGAATGACCAGCATCGTCCAGACCATCACGATGAGGACAACAAATATCGAATATAGCAGGATGAAATCCATCTCTTTTCAATGTTAAGACCGTTAGAAGATTAATTGAATCTAATGATGGAAAGTGAGTTTTTGAACTACCTTACCACCAACATCCGTATTAATTTTCTTACTTAAGTTAGGTAAAATTATTTAGAAAACTTAACTTTTGCTTTAGTTTTCTTTAACAATTTCGAAATTCCTAAAAAACACTTCCTTTCGATGATTCAAATGCAAAAAAAAGTAGCTTATAAGCTACTTTTTAGTTATTCAAACTACTTAAGAATCAAATACTTAAAATCATCTTTATAAATAAGATGGGAAACTAAGGATGAAACGTCCTAGACTGACCGCTTTATTAAGCAAATTTCACTGGCTAAAATCGTTATAGTGTGCTCGGGCAAACATATTCAGAAACCTTAACACCCGAATTTTTAAGTGCCCCAAAACCACTGTCAATATCTATCAAGTTATGTATTCCCCTACTTTTAAGAATAGAAGAGGCAATGACCGAACGGTAGCCACCAGCGCAGTGCACAAAAAATTGTTTGTCCTCTGGAAAATCGCCCATATAGTCGTTGATAAAGTCTAAAGGCGTGTTCGTAGCGTCTACCACATGTTCCGATTGATATTCACCGGGCTTTCGAACATCGTATACAGGAGTACCTTCTGAGTTTATTTGTTTCTTGGCTTCCTCAGCAGAAACAGATTGAATGGTATCAACATCCTTTCCCGATTGTTTCCAAGCATCAAAACCTCCTTTTAAATATCCGATCGTGCCATCAAATCCGACCCTAGAAAGTCGCGTGACCGCTTCCTCCTCCTTACCAACTGGGCAGACAAGTAAAAGAGGTTGTTTCGTATCTGCAATCAAGGCACCCACCCAAGGGGCAAAATCACCGTTCAATCCAATAAAAATTGAACGAGGTATATGTCCTTCAACAAACTCGTTTTGATGGCGAACATCTAAAACTATAGCTCCTGTATCGTTAGCCGCCTTTTCAAAATCGTCAGGGTTCAAAGCAGTGGTACCACGATCCAAGACTTCTGAAATATCTTCATACCCTTCTTTGTTCATCTTCACATTAAGAGGAAAGTATTTGGGCGGTGGCAGCAAACCATCAGTTACTTCTGCAATAAACTCCTCTTTTGACATATCCGCTCTTAAAGCGTAGTTCATTTTTTTCTGGTTGCCCAAGGTGTCGACCGTCTCTTTCATCATATTCTTACCACATGCCGAACCTGCCCCGTGCGCAGGATAAATAATAACCTCATCAGCTAAGGGCATTATCTTTTTCCTTAAGCTTTCGAATAACATACCTGCTAATTCTTCTTGCGTCATATGTGCGGCCTTTTGTGCCAAATCAGGTCTACCTACATCACCCAAAAACAAGGTATCACCAGAAAATATGGCATGGTCTTTACCGCTGGCGTCACGTAACAAATAAGTTGTACTTTCCATGGTATGACCTGGGGTATGCAATACATGGATCGTTACATCACCTAACTTGAAAACCTGACCGTCTTCAGCGATGATAGCATCAAAAGAAGGGTTCGCATTCGGCCCATAAACGATAGGGGCTCCGGTTTCTTTAGAAAGCGTCACGTGACCACTCACAAAATCAGCGTGAAAATGGGTCTCAAAAATATATTTGATATGAGCATTGTCGGCCTTGGCCCTTTTTATATATGGCTCTACTTCCCTAAGAGGGTCGATAATTGCAACTTCACCCTTACTTTCAACATAGTAGGCCCCTTGTGCTAGACATCCGGTATATATTTGTTCGATTTTCATGATATGATTTTTTATCGTCGAGAATAACGTTTAGTACTATCTTTCTACAAAAGTAAACCAACACTTTGTACTAGATTGTAACTTAGGTTACCGTTGCCGAAGGCTTTGGTAAGCGATTTTGGCGCTAATTTTTGATGGAGAGACCGCCTTGTCAAAGTAATCGACCGCCTCTTTGGTCTGAACAAACAAGCACTCTTTTGAAAGTTCATCTATGATACCACTACTAAAAATTATATCTCTAGCAGGCCCTATAGCACCTGCTATATAAAATTTCAGGTCGCGCTCGTGTAAATCTTGAATGACCCGAATCAACATTTGAGCGGCACTGGAGTCAATGTAGTTAATAGCTTCGGCATTAAGAATGATTCCGTTTAAATCTGGGCCCTTGGCATCAATGCATTTGTACAACTGTTGCTTAAAGAAATTTTTATTCCCGAAGTATAATTGGGAGTCAAATCGTACAATCAATAAATCATTGCGCACCTCAATATCTTCACCAAAACGGTCAATGTTCTTGTAATAATCAGAACCCTCAATCTTACCCAGTACGGCAAAATGGGGCTTTGAGCTTTTATAAACCATTAGAAGCAACGAAATCATGACACCGAACAAAATACCCTGCGTAATTCCGATAAATAAGGTGGTCAAAAATGTCAATAATAAGATTACCAGTTCATCTTTGCGATAGGCCCACAAGCTTCGTGGGTAACCAATATCGATTAAACCTACTACCGATACCATAATGATACTTGCCAAAATTGCATTAGGAAGGTAATAGAATAGCGGAGTAAAAAACAGCAGCACTACAACCACCATGAAAGTACAAATGATTAAAGAAACGGTGGTCTTAGCACCTGAAGAACCGTTGATTGCCGAACGGGAAAAACTACCCGTAACAGGATACGACTGAAAAAGGGAACCAAAAAAATTGGAGGCCCCGATTGCAATCAACTCTTGGTTTGCATTTACGGTTTCTTCACCGTTCATTTCTTCTAAGGATTTACCTATGGAAATAGCCTCTAAATAGCCGATAAGGGCCAATGTTAAGGCAATTGGGGCGAGTTCTAAAAGATTGGCGCCAGTTATTACGGGCACATGAAAACTAGGCAACCCGGTGGGAATAGAACCTACTATTTTCACCCCGTAGGATTGTAAGCCGAAAAGATATACCACAAGAATACCCAATACCACCACTATCAATACACCTGGTATTTTCCGGTTCCATCGTTTAAAAAGAACTATAAGAACTATCCCCAATAATCCAATAGTAAAATCGACCCAATTGATTTCCGGAACCTTTATAGCAGCATTATAGAGCACCTCGTGAAAACGATTGCTGCGCTCGACCGCCGTACCCAATAAATGTTTCAGCTGGCTTATAATTATAATCAAGGCAGCAGCAGAAGTAAAACCGCTGATGACAGGTTTTGATAAGAAATTGACCAAAAAACCCATGCGTAACAAGCCCAAAATAATCTGTATGCCACCGACCATCATGGCCAAGAGAAGGGCCATAGCAACATAGTTTTCGCCTCCTGTAGTTGCAAAAGGTGCAAGTGCAGCAGCCACCAAAAGCGAATCCATAGCCACAGGCCCCACAGCCATTTGTCTTGAAGTACCCAACAGCGCATAAATTACTACAGGCACCAAAGAAGCATATAGCCCATAAACTGGAGGTAGACCGGCAATCATCGCATAAGCCATACCCTGAGGGATCAGCACAATGCCCAAGGTTAGACCGGCTACAGCATCTTTGCCCAGCCAGCGCTTGTTGTAACTTGGCAACCACTGTAAAAAAGGAAAGACGCTTCGCATATCGCAAAGTTAATCGTTAAACAAATGACTGAACGACCCAATCGGATCAAAAGAATCGCTTGATTAATTGCAGTAACCTATAATTTATAACTCAACAACTCTTATTTGATTGCGGTACATTTCGATTTTGCCCTCTTTTTCAAGTTTTTTCAGAAGCCTGGAAATAACCACCCGAGAAGTATTGAGGTCGTATGCGATGTCTTGATGTGTCGTATGAATGCTATCGTTGTGGTTCACCTTGGCCTTGTCTTGCAAATGCTTGAGCAACCTTTCGTCCATACGTAAAAAAGCCAATGTGTCGACCGTTTCCAGAAGTTCCATCATACGGGTATGGTAACTATCTAGAATAAACTTTCGCCATGTCTGGTATTTGGCCATCCAAATTTCCATCTGCTGCACGGGAATCATCAATAGCTCGGTATCGCTTTCGGCAATCGCACGTATTTCACTTTTATGCTGGCCCATACAGCAAGACAAGGTCATTGCGCAAGTGTCGCCCTGCTCTAAAAAATACAGCAAAAGCTCGTCACCGTTTTCATCTTCACGAATTATTTTGATAGCACCCTCTAGAAGCAAAGGCATATGTGTTATCGTTTGACCAATATCCATAATAATCGTTCCCTGCGAAATCGATTTTAGAAGACCTAGTTTATCAATCTCTTTAAAAAGTTCTTCCTCAAAAAGATACCCGTAGAATTTTTTCAGCTTATCGTTCATAATCAATCAATCGGAGTAATCAGAACTTTGAATAACTCATCTTTATCTTTCAAAAATTGAAAGCCTTCGTGCAAGTTTTTTTGTTCGACCGCATAGGGGTAAAAAGTAATCGGCTCGATACAGAGCATGTTTTCAACTTCCGTCCATAACATAAAATTGTCAAAGCCTTCGGTTTCAATTCGTACAGCCTTTTGATCACTTAAGACGATCTCAGTACAATTTGGCACTTGCAAGGCCCTACTCCCTACCGAAATGATATCGTTCAAGGTAATGGTTTTGCCATTAGCCTCCACAGTAGCATCCTTCGTATAGATTTTGAATGCCGGATGATAGCCCAACATAAAAGGCGTGTCGCGTTCTCCTGCTATGGTAAAAGTAATTTCTAAACCTTCGGGCAACAGCCTATATTTTTTTACGAAATTGAAACTATAGGTATAAAACAGATATTGTCTGGTTGATTTTTCGGGAAATTTGCTGTTCACTACCGGTGTTCGCTCTTTATATGTCTTGTGAAACTCGGCATGGGTATCTGAACTGTCTACAAGTTCATATTTGAGTTCTCGAAGCAAACCGTGTTGATCCTGTACTGCCAAATCTCTAGGAGTCTGCACCATAAAACCTGCATCAGCAGTAGGACCTATAATAGGAAACATCTCGGTGTCTGAATTCCTCCACCCGGGACTCCCCTTTTGGTGAATAATTTCATACCCATCTAGTTCATAACCTACCAACTCTCCAGCATCGATACGAACTGTTTGGTTATCCAATTTAAGTTTTACCATAGCATCAATTCATTTATTTAAAACCTTGTTCCTTCATCCAATCTTCGTTGAACATCTTACCAACATAACGACTACCGTGGTCGTGAAACAAAACCACTACTATGTCTTCTTTGTTGAAATGATTCTCTAACTGCAACACCCCTTTAATAGCAGCACCTGCCGAATTGCCCAAGAACATAGCCTCTTCTTGAGCCAGCTTTTGGGTATAGACAGCGGCATCTTGATCGGTGACCTTGGTAAAGCCATCAATCAAACTAAAATCTACATTTTTAGGAAGTATATCTTCGCCAATACCCTCAGTAACGTAGGGGTAAATCTCGTTTTCATCAAAAATACCTGTTTCGTGATACTTCTTAAAGACCGAACCATAGGTATCAACACCCCAAATCTTAATATTAGGGTTCTTCTCCTTTAAAAATTTACCAACACCTGATATGGTGCCTCCGGTACCTACGCCCACCACAAAATGCGTAATCTTGCCATCGGTTTGTTCCCAAATTTCAGGACCGGTGCTCAGGTAATGCGCCTTTGAGTTCGACGGATTGTCATATTGATTAACGTACCAGGCATCATCGATTTCGGCGGCCAACCTTCTCGCAGTCGAATAATAACTCTCAGGGTCATCGGGAGAGACATTACTGGGACATACATGTACTTCGCTACCCATAGCTCTTAGAATATCTACCTTCTCTTTTGACTGCTTGTCACTTATAACACATATAAGTCGATAACCTTTGACGGTTGCTGCCAGTGCCAGACCCATGCCCGTATTACCAGAAGTGGCTTCTATAATGGTTCCGCCCGGTTGAAGAAGACCTTCGTTTTCGGCATCTTCTATCATTTGCAGAGCCATACGGTCTTTCACCGAATTTCCGGGATTGAAAGTTTCGTATTTGGCCAAGACAAGACAGGGCAAATTGGCCGTTAACTTATTAAGTTTAACTAACGGGGTATTGCCAATAGTACCGAGAATGTCATCTTTATAGTCCATAGCTATATATTATAAAAATAGCCGTTTCAATCACCCTTCTTTTTTAATCTACTCAAATTGAATTGCCTTTACAGGTGTAATCTTGGTTATAATATAAGAGGGCACTAAAAGCATCAGCATACACAGTAGAAGCACCGCTACATTTAACAGAACCACAGTCGGTACATCAATATATACAGGAATATAGTCAATATAATATTCCTCAGGATTAGGGAACTTCAGCACTCTAAATTCACTTTGCAGATAAATGGCTCCGAGACCTATAAGATTACCCCAGAACAAACCTATACCGATAAGATAAGAAGCGTTGTACAAGAATACTTTTCGTATACTCCAATTAGCAGATCCCAAAGCTTTCAAAATTCCGATCATCGGAGTACGCTCTAAAATGAGCACTAACAGCGCCGTAATCATATTAAAGCCGCTCACGATGATAACAATCCCGATTATCAAAAAAATGTTGAAATCGAATAACCCTATCCACTCGAAAATTTTATAGTATTTATCGACGATGGTCTGTGTATCTAAAGTTGATAGCGTTTTACCATAAATCTCATTACTTTTCTCTTGTAAATCATCAAAGCTGTTCAAAAAAACCTCAAAATTGCCAATCTGATCTTCACCCCATTTGTTCATTCTCTGAACATGCCTGATATCGGTAAAAAGATATACCCCATCAAACTCTTCAAAACCGCTGTCATACAAACCGGTAATGGTGAACTTTCGTTGGTTGGGCAGTTTCGAGGGGTCGTCGTCCTTAAGAAAAAAAGCATAAAAACTGTCGCCCGTACCTAATTTCAAACGGTTGGCCATTAAGCTTGACATGAGTACCTGTGAATTAAGTTCTCCACTATAATCCGGCAAATTTCCATCTACCAAATATTCCTCGAAAGCCCCCCAATTGTAATCTTTGCCCACGCCTTTGGCCAAAATACCCTCAAAGGTATCTTCGGTTCTGATAATACCGCCCTTACTGGCCACCGCCTGTATATGATCTATGCCCTCAACATTATCGAACCGTGGGTAAAAGTCTTGATTTATAGACAGTGGCACCACCGAAACATCAGAGGCATTATTATCGTAATTAGAAATTTGTATGTGTCCGTTGAAGGCAGCAACTTTTTCACGTATTTTGTACTTCAAACCAACCCCCGAAGCAATGGCAACCAGCATCATGACCAAACCTAATGCTATAGCCGCAATAGCTATTTTTATTATAGGGGCGGAAATACTAATTTTATGCGCCTCGCCTTTGATAAGCCTCTTGGCCAAAAAATATTCAAAATTCAATTTATGGCATTTTTATCCTCCTTCAAAAGTACATTTTTCATTTGGTTTTTAGTCTTTAGCTCTTGCGCAAACCATGAGAAAACAAAGGATGATGTAGCCCAAACAAAGGTACAGGCCAAAGATTCGGTCGTTCAAAAACCGGTAAAGGTCGCTAGTAACCGAACGGAATTATATGTGAACGATTTAATCGGAAAAAATGTCGGTGTCGTTGCCAATCAAACCAGTGTAATTTTTAAAGCGGCTACAAGTGACAAAGAAGCCATATCGGATAGTGTTGCCTACACCCATTTGGTTGATTCACTTCTTGCTCTGAACATTAAAATAAAAAGCGTATTCGCCCCAGAACATGGTTTTAGGGGAGCCGCCGATGCTGGGGAGAAAGTAAACGATGGCACCGACCCGAAAACGGGGTTGCCTTTAATTTCGCTCTACGGAAAAAACAGGAAGCCAACTACAGAACAGCTTAAAAATTTAGACGTAGTTCTATTCGATATTCAAGATGTGGGCGTTCGCTTTTATACTTATATAGCGACCTTGCAGTTAGTGATGGAAGCCTGTGCCGAAAACGGAAAACCCATAATAGTTCTTGATAGGCCCAACCCCAATGGGCACTATGTTGATGGGCCTACAATGGAAAAAGAGAATACCAGTTTCTTAGGAATGACCCCAATACCATTAGTTTATGGAATGACGATTGGGGAATATGCAACCATGATCAATGAAGAAGGCTGGCTTGCCGGTTCTAAAAAAGCTAACCTTAAAGTCATACCATTGGAAAACTGGACACATGAAACCGAGTATTCATTGCCTATTAGACCTTCACCCAACTTGCCCAATGATAAATCTATCAATCTGTACCCGTGCCTTGGCTTGTTTGAAGGCACCAACATTAATGCCGGTAGGGGAACAGAGTTTCAGTTTCAACGCTATGGGGCCTCGTTTCTTGACAGCACCCAGTACAACTTCAGCTATGTGCCTATGCCCAACTTCGGTTCAAAGCATCCAAAAGAAGAAGGCAAAAAATGCTTTGGTAAAGACTTATCTCAAATACCCAGAAAAACCGAAGTCTCGCTACAATGGATAATCGATTCTTATATGAATGCCAATGATAAAAGCCTGGTATTTAATACTAGTGGGTTTACCAAACATGCGGGAACCGCACTACTTCAAAAGCAAATTGAAAAAGGACTCACCGAGGAAGAAATAAAAGCAACTTGGCAGCCGCAATTGGAAGAATTCAAAAAAATAAGGGCCAAGTATCTAATTTATTAGGCCAACTTAAGGTTCAACATAACCTTACGGACATTGAGCCAGAACATATTGACCGTAGTCGACAGTCGATCAGAGAATTCGGCCAACATCAATAAGTTACGTTCAAAATTTTCTATATCAGACTTGCTGAGCCCCTCTAAAGAGGTATCAAAGTAAGCCATGTTCCAATTAGAAAAGCTTCGTTTTTTATCGTACTCTTCACTGACCAACCTCACATTGGCATGTCTTGGATCTTTCTCTATCGACTTGAACAATTTGTGAACCTCTTCCTTCTCTCCTTCCAGAATCTGTACAAATGCCCCGTTATGATATACAAGGCAACCTGTAATATTCAATATTTTATTGTGGTCTCTAGCACTCGCAAGAATAGCATCTACCCCTAGTTTCTCAAAAGGCACACAGGCATCCGATTCATAGGTCAACTTATAGATCATTAAGTATTCAAAATTTATTCCCCCTTGACCAACCGGTCATTACAGGTTAATTATTAGTTGTTGACACCTTCTCATAAGAAGTGGGTTTTCGATATTTATGAAAAGGCTGTTTCAATAAGCCTGCAATACTAGCATTTTCTAACTCATCAGGAAAGGTATCGACCCCGTAAACAATAGATTCTCGATCAAATTTTCTATAAGTACCGAAAAGACGGTCCCATATAGAAAAAATGTTTCCGTAATTCGAATCGGTATATGGCAGTTTGTAATGATGATGTACCTTATGCATATCGGGCGACACGATGATATAGCTCAATGCCTCATCTATTTTTTTAGGTAGCTTAATATTGGCATGCCCAAATTGAGAGGCTATCAATGATAGCGACTGATAAAGCATAACCACCCCGATGGGAGTGCCGACCAAAAACACCCCCACCAATGTAAATGTAAATCGAACCATACTTTCTAAAGGATGATGCCTGTTTGCAGTGGTAGTATCTACATTATGATCGGTATGGTGTACCAGGTGTACCATCCAAAGGGGTTTTACCTTGTGCTCGACCAAATGGGCAAGGTAGGCCCCGATTAAATCTAAAAGCATGACACCTAAAACTACGTACAGCCATAAGGGCATTTCGGGCAACCAATTGATAATTCCAAATTCTGATGCGACCGTCCAATCAGCTGTTTTGAGCAACAAAAACGCCAATAGAAAATTTACTACGACCGTAGTAATCGTGAAGAAGAAATTCGGAAGGGCATGACGCCATTTTCGATAAGAAAATTTCACAAGCGGAACCGCACCCTCAAGCAACCAAAAAAGGGTGATTCCACCAACCAGAATTAATGATCGGTGCGCTGAAGGTATCGTTTCAAAATATGTGATAATCGATTCCATCGGTTTGTAGGTGGCCCTGCTGAGCCTAGATGACGGTTTTCATAAACAACTAAATATACAAAACCTAAAGAAAACCTCTACCGTGCAACCTCCCATAATCGGCAAATATCACTTGAACAAAAGCAAAAGGCCGTAACTTTGTATCAATTAATCGCACCTATTTTTAAGTAATACAATGAACTGGTTCTTATTGATAATCGCAGGTCTATTTGAAGTGGCTTTCGCAGCTTGTTTAGGAAAAGCGAAGCATGCATCGGAAAACGAAAGTATTTACTGGTATGTTGGTTTTTTGGTCTGCCTATCTATAAGCATGGTGTTGCTGGTAAAAGCCACTCAAGAATTGCCCATTGGTACCGCCTATGCCGTTTGGACCGGAATCGGTGCCGTTGGCACCGTGCTTATTGGCATATTTGTTTTCAAAGAACCGGCCACCTTTTGGCGAATATTCTTTCTCACCACTCTGATATCTTCCATAATAGGGCTCAAAGTAGTATCGCACTAAAATTTCAGTCAACTACTCTATTTTTTTCGGTTTAATAGGAATCCATATTTCCTCCTCCGAATCAGGATGATTATTCTTGTATTTACTACCCAATAGCTCGAAATGCGGTCTATCATCCAAGATGTAGTCTGATTTTGGAAGCCACTCCCCAAAAATGAATTGAAAAGATTTGGGAAAATCTGAAGGCAATCCCTTATGAAGAAAAACGGCATAATGCCCTTCAGGAAGAACCATAGTTTCAAAGTCAGTCTCATTTGAACCGAATTCGCTCACTTCCACGGCCGCCCATTTGACGAAATCAGTAGTTGGTTTAAATGCTTTCGGATCGAACACCTTATCATAGATTTGGAGTGAATAAAAATTTGAATCAATCTTATTTTCAACCAAATCGCGCTGCGGCATGAAACTGCTCCAAAGTTGATAGGTTCTATTTTTGGCCAAGCTCATTTCCATAGAAATACCGACTAATTTCTTTTCGGGTAAAAATTCGACTCTTGCTTGCATGGCTATCTTAAGTTGATTTTTGCTTTCATAGCCTCAACTATATTAAAAGCAGCTGGGCAAATCGCTACATTCTTAAGAGTCAAGTTAGATATCTGTTGAAATTTTTTCCGGTCGGTATGCGGAAATTCTCTACAGGCTTTTGGTCTCACATCATAGATAGAACAGTAATTATCAGCTCCTAAAAATGGGCATGGCAGCGATTGCAAAACATAGTCGTTCTCTTCATCAATTCTAAGGTAATCATCTATAAAAGCCTGAGGTTTTTGTCTGAAGAATTTTGAGATACGCTCTATATCGGCCTTGGTAAATAAAGGCCCTGTCGTTTTACAGCAATTGGCACATTCTAAACAATCGGTACGCTCAAACTCTTCATGATGAAGCTCTTGCATGAGGTAGTCAAGGTTTTTCGGGGGCCTCTTTTTCAGCTTACCAAAAAACTTCTTGTTTTCCGCATGCTTCTCCTTTGCCATTTGCGGCAGTTGCTCCAAGATTTTATCCATCTACCTAAAAATTGACCCAAAACTAAAGAAGAATTATCTAAATAGTCCATTTTTGCAAAACAAACCCTAGGCTTTATCGATGAACGATATATTTGGTCGAGCACTTTTAGATTATCAGAATAACGACTATACCGAAGATATAGTAACAAAATCGTCTTTAGACGAAGAAGATATATTACCGCTGCCCTATCTGTTTCGCATTTTTGACGAAATGCCACCAATAGAGCAAAAGGCGCTTCAATTATGTAAAGGAAAAGTTCTTGACATTGGCGCCGGCGCTGGTAGCCATAGTCTCTATTTACAAAATAAAGGTTTTGATGTAACCGCCTTAGATAGTTCAAAGGGTTCTACCGATGTATGCAAGTTAAGGGGGATTAAAAAAGCGGTTCATGGTTCGTTGCTTAATTATGCCGACTCCTCTTTTGATACCCTCTTGATGTTGATGAACGGAATCGGTCTGGTGGGCGAAATAGGAAGTTTGACCGATTACTTCTCCCATTTGAAGAGTTTACTAAAACCGAAAGGACAAATTTTATTAGATTCAAGTGATATCATCTATATGTTCGAAGAAGATGAAGATGGTGGCATCTGGGTTCCTGACCAAAATTATTATGGCGAAGTTGAGTTCACCATGCTCTACAAAGGCAAAAGTGGGCTACCTTTCAAGTGGCTATATCTTGATTTTCAGACTTTAACAAATGCTGCCGAAGCTTCAGGGCTCAACTGCGAACTGGTGCTCGAGGGAGAACACTACGATTATTTGGCACGGTTATGGCGGAAGTAGGACATATTTATTTTTTGAAGTATTTTAAAGGTAATATCATGAAGAAATTTTCTTTTGTACTATCGGTTGTAGCACTGCTATATGGTCTTAACAGTTGTAGCGACGACAGTCTTGATGTTACCGATAATAACGAAGAGCCGAAAGCGGTTGATAAGACCGCCAATCTACAGGGCACGGGCGATTCGGCCAACGACCTACTTTCTAACGATCGTTTTAACAAACTAAAAATCGAGATTGCTTATGTAGAGGGCTTTCAGCCTACGCAGGAAGCGATAGATGGATTTGTAGATTATTTAAAAAAACGAACCTTTAAGGAGGATATCGAACTTGTTTATCAACAATTATCGTCACCAGATGAAGATAGTCTTACCCTAGAAGAAATCACGGATCTTGAAAGTAAGAACCGAACGGTTTACAATGAAGGCTCAACATTGGGCATTTATATCTATTTCTCCGATTCGCCTGCCGAGGGCGACGACCTTGATGAAGGTTTGGTAACCTTGGGTGCCGTATACAGAAATACCTCTATGATCATTCACGAGGTAACCGTTCGCAAACTTGCCAAACAAAGTTTTTTCATTTCAGATCCCGATGTAGAGCTAACTACTTTGAACCATGAATTCGGTCATTTGTTCGGTCTGGTTAATCTGGGTACCGATATGGTGAATGACCATGAAGATGATTTGGTCGATGAAAATGGTGAACCAGAGGTCGATAGTAATGGAAATACAAAAGGCAATAACCATTGCGCTATTGAAGGTTGCCTCATGCGCGCTGAACTACAGTTCGGCGGCCCTTCAAACAAAGGTCAATCATTGTTCGCGAAGAACCCTAATAGCTTAAAAGTACCGTGTCGCTTAAACGGGTTGAGTGTGTTGAAAATGCTGGAAAGCCGAACGGCAAGAGGCTTGGCCGAACCTCCTAGTTTGGATGCTCAGTGCCTTTTAGACCTCGCCGGAAATGGGGGTAGACAATAATAGTCTTTAAGGTATATTCAAATACTTATGTGTCTGTAGAGAAACCTTCCATTTCGGGTTCTTCATCACATAGTCCACTATTAAAGGAACCACCTTGTCTCTAACGCTCCATTCAGGTTGCAGGTATAAGATGCATTCTCCATTAACCTTTGCCGCTTGTTCTTCTGCAAAAATCAAATCGTGTTTGTTATAAACGATGACCTTTAACTCATGGGCCACATCATAAATACGCTCTTCTGGCAGCTTGTTTTTCTTGGGTGAAAGGCAGATCCAATCCCAAATTCCGGTGAGGGGGTAGGCCCCTGATGTTTCGATGTGGGTTGTAAGGTTATTGGCTTTTAGAGCGTTTGTTAACGGCTCCATGTTCCAAGTAAGAGGTTCTCCCCCAGTTACCACAATGGTATTCGAGTACTTTGCAGCGTTTTCAACAATGCTTTCAATAGCGGTCGGTGGGTGTGTTCCGGCATTCCAGCTCTCTTTCACATCGCACCAATGGCAGCCGACATCGCAGCCCCCTACCCTTATAAAATACGCAGCAGTTCCTTTATGAAAACCTTCCCCCTGAATGGTATAAAATTCTTCCATCAGTGGCAATAAAGTGCCTTTGTCAACCTCCCTTAAAACATCTTCTTGTAGCATCGGGCAAAGATAGTGCTTGTTATCAGCAAAACCCAAAAAATAGAAATAGCAATTATTCTGGGCACCTTGAAGTTAGCATAACGATGAGGCAAAATATAGGCGGTGGTGAATCGAAACAGCCAAAATTCTTTTATTTTTACCTCAAAAACAGACCATATGGGCAAGAAAGAAGAGTTTTTTGAGCATATAACCACCGGTTATGCACCTAAAGGTGACCACATTATCATGGGGGCCGCTATGTTAGATGGCGAAGCAATAACCAATGCCCATGTCAAAGTTCCTTTAAAAACTATGAACCGCCATGGCCTTATCGCAGGAGCCACGGGAACTGGTAAGACCAAAACACTTCAGGTAATTGCCGAAAACCTTTCCGATAAGGGGGTTCCGGTTTTGTTGATGGATTTAAAAGGTGATTTAAGTGGTATTGCGCAACCTAGCCCTGGACATGCCAAAATAGATGAAAGGCATGAGAAAATCGGTCTGCCTTTTGAAGCAAACGCATTTCCG
This sequence comes from Euzebyella marina, assembly GCF_003687485.1. Classification (GTDB taxonomy): domain Bacteria; phylum Bacteroidota; class Bacteroidia; order Flavobacteriales; family Flavobacteriaceae; genus Euzebyella; species Euzebyella marina. The sequence goes on from NZ_CP032050.1 coordinate 3,937,293, forward strand.
GTAGAAATACTTTCGTTGTCGGAGCAAGACGGGGTAAAACTTAGGGCCACCGTTTCTGAATTCGGCCCTGTTCTTCTTTCTAGAATACTTGACCTAACCGTTACCCAAGAAGGTATCGTTGCCGTGGTTTTCAAATATTGTGATGACCATAAACTGCCCTTGCTCGATTTAAAAGACTTTAAAAAAGTCTTGCAATACGCAACCGGGGAAGGAAAAGCCGAATTCACAAAAAATTACGGCAGAATTTCAACCAGTTCTACCGGTACCATTTTGCGTAAAATAATCGAGCTCGAACAACAAGGGGCAGAACTATTCTTTGGAGAAAAATCTTTTGAGGTAGATGATTTGACCCGAATTGATGAAAATGGCCGTGGCTATATCAATATTATCCGCCTTACGGATATTCAAGACCGACCTAAATTATTCTCGACTTTCATGCTCAGCCTTTTAGCGGAAATCTACGGTACATTTCCTGAACAAGGCGATAGTGAACGGCCAGAACTTATCATGTTCATTGATGAAGCCCACCTCATTTTCAATGAGGCCTCAAAAGCACTGCTAGAGCAAATTGAAAGCATTGTGAAACTTATTCGTTCTAAAGGTATAGGCCTATACTTTGTTACACAAAACCCGACCGATGTGCCTGATGCCGTTCTTTCACAATTAGGACTAAAGGTTCAGCACGCACTCAGGGCCTTTACCGCTAAAGATAGAAAGGCCATCAAATTAACCGCCGAGAACTACCCTGATTCAGAATACTATGACACTAAAGATGTATTGACCGCTTTAGGAATTGGCGAAGCACTTGTTTCGGCTTTAGACGAAAAAGGAAGACCAACCCCACTGGCAGCTACCTTATTACGTGCGCCAATGAGCCGTATGGATGTTCTTACCGAGCAAGAACTTAAGACGCTGATTTCAAAGTCCGACTTGGTGCGTAAGTATGGTGAGACGATAGACCGTGAAAGCGCCTATGAAATACTGAACAAAAAAATAGAAAAAGCGGAAGCTGAAGCTGAAAAAGAAAAGATTGCCCCAAGATCAACTAGCAGAAGACGAACTAGTACCAGGCAAAACCCAGTTATAAAAGTATTGACAAGCGCCACTTTTATTAGAGGAGTACTGGGAGTGCTAAAAAAAGTAATTAGATAGACCGCTAGAATTCTCAAATCGACCACAAACTGAATACATGAAAAATATATTAGCCCTTGCATTTCTTGCCTTATCCATTATAGGTTGTAGCGACGAAAAAGACACTACATTTTTGATTACCAAAGATTCTGTAGGCAAACTTGATAGAATTAGTTTGGCCAGGGATATCGAGATTATATACGAAAACGATTCGATTGTGAAAGATTCGACCGTAATCAACACCTCGAACAATAGTAAAAAAATCAAAATTTTTGAAAAAGGTGGCAAGCAACTTCTAACCTTGACACCAAGTTCTGACAGTATACCTACCATCGAAAACATTCGTATTGAAGACGGTCGCTACTTGACCGATAAGGGCATAGGCCTTACAAGTACTTTCAAAGACATTAAAGATAACTACACGATAAGAAAAGTAATTACTTCAATGAACAATGTGGTTATTTTACTGAAAGACAGTGATGTTTATTTTACCATAAGTAAAGAGGAATTGCCTTCGAGCCTAAGGTATGCCTCAAGTGTGAATATTGAAGCCGTACAAATACCTGATGATGCAAAAATCAAGTATATGATGGTTGCTTGGGAATAGTCGGTTTTGAGAACCGCTATTTTTTGAAATTTTCCCGATTGTTGATGACGTAATTTTTATGATTTTCTGCCCATTCGGTCAATTCAATCAACTTTTGAAGATATGAATGTCCGAAATCGGTCAGGTTATATTCTACCCGAATAGGTACTTCGGGATATACCGTTCGTTGAACGTAACCGTCACCTTCTAGTTGCTTTAGCCGTTCGCTCAATACCTTATTGCTCACGCCAAAAACCTTCTTTTTGAGCTCGTTAAAGCGTAGAACAGGAAAATATCCTAAATGTAATATGATCAAAGTGCTCCACTTATCGGAAACGAAGGCCATAACATCTCTTATGGGGCAATGGGGCATATTCGTATAATCAATACCGCCGAACATTTTTTTCAACTTTCTTGCTGCGTTAACCCTCTGTTTTTCAGTAACAGTTTCTATTTGCATACTTAGTTATATTTTTGCCACCTCTTTCATAAAGCTTAAAGAAGTCATACTTTAGTATTCCCAATACACTAAGTTACTTTATGTAACCTAATTAACAAAGAATGAAAAATCTTTTCAAAAAACTGATATTGAATTCATACGGAAGGTATTTCAATACTTTAGTTCTTTTCTCGAAGAGAAAGTCGGCAATTACCACCTTTCAAGTTTTCAGTAAAGTGAGAAAAGGCCGAGTTTTACCTAGTCAAAAAAAATATTTGGATGCCGTAAAAGATACCACCTTACGCATCGAAGACCACGACATTCAAACCTATAAATGGAACGGTACAAAAGACCGTATTCTGTTGGTTCATGGATGGGAAAGCAACACGTTTCGTTGGCGAAATCTAGTCGAAAAACTTACAGCCGAAAATTATGAGGTGATAGCTTTTGACGCTCCGGGGCATGGCTATTCATCGGGCTCCAATCTTCATCTTCCCCTATATACCGAGTGCATTCAAAAAATAATAGAGACCTATTCGCCAAAGCATATCATAGCCCATTCTTTCGGTGGAATGGCCATTCTCTTTAACGATTACCTGTACCAAAATGACGGTATCGAAAAGATGGTAACTATCGGTTCTCCTTCTGAATTTAGAGAACTACTCGACCATTACCAAAAGCTCATCGGCTTTAATAATAGGGTATTGAAAGCTTTTGAGAATTATGTATATGAGCGTTTTCAGAAGAACGTCGACGATTTTTCATCCTCAAAATTTGTTCTCTCCAACCAAAAGGAGGGGTTGTTATTACATGACCAACTTGATGTTCTAGCCCCCTTTCATGCTTCCGAAAAGGTGCATGCCGATTGGAAAAACAGTAAATTCATTAAAACGAAAGGTTTTGGCCACTCAATGCATCAACCTGAACTGAACGATCAGATTATTGCTTTTTTAAAAAGCGAGCCCATCAAAACCGACTTTACGTAATGCTATCCACTACATTTTTTCGATGTTCCAAACCCCATTCTACCATAGCATCCATAACCGAATAAATTCGCTTACCTGATTCTGTCAATCGATATTCTATCTTAACAGGGGTCGAATCATATACTTTACGAACTACTACCCCATTCAACTCAAGTTCTTTAAGTTCTTTAGAGAGCATTCTTGGTGTAATCTTCTCAATATTTTCCTGTAGGTCCTTAAACCTGTTCTTTCCATAGAGTAATGAGGCTATAATGGGCATTTTCCATTTACCACTTATTACATTTAACGTGTCGTTTACCGCAAGTACATACTGTATTGGGCATTTCTTCACTTCCAGAAAATCTTTTAAATCACTCATATCGAACCAATATTGAATTTACTATACAAAAGTATACTACTATTACATAATAAGCAACTATACAAAGTATATCAAAAGTGGTAATTTTGCTTTGTATTAATTAAAAAAAGAATAAAATGATATTAATAACTGGTGCTACCGGACCTTTTGGATCTCACGTTATAACTTCACTTTTACAGCTGGGTACTGATGTAACAGAAATTTCGGCATTAGTCAGAGACAAGAAAAAAGCTTCTCATGTGCTTCCTCCCGAAATAGAATTAAAGCAAAGTAACTACGACGATATTGATAGTCTCAAAAATGCCTTTAGAGGTGTTGACAAACTTATGTTCGTATCCGGCAACGAGATTGGCAAGAGAGATAGCCAGCATAAAAATGTAGTAGATGCTGCCAAAGATTCCGGTGTTAAACACATTATCTATACCTCTTTTATTAGAAAAGAAATTTCTCAACCTTCCGGTATCGCCTTTTTACAGGACACTCATATCAAAACCGAAAACTGGATCAAAGAAAGTGGTTTGACCTATACCATATTACAGAATGCACTCTATCTAGATTCGGTACCAATGTTCTTGGGTGAGAATGTTTTACAAGAAGGCATAATTTACCAGCCCGCAGCAGAGGGCAAAATGACTCCGGTACTTCGTTCTGAATTGGCAGAGGCTGCCGCTCGCATTCTCTCTACAGAAGGGCACGAGAATAAAGTGTATCCTTTAAGCAATGGCGATAGTGTTTCATATGATGATATTGCACAGATACTTTCTGAGAAATCAGGTAAGCAGATCGTTTACAGGTCTCCCAGCGTAAGCGAATTTAAAGAGGCCTTACAAAAGAAGAACGTTCCTGCCGAATACATCGATTTATTCGTTGGCTTTAGCACAGCACAATACCAAGGAGAGCTTGAACTACCTGATAACACTCTTGAATCTATATTAGGTAGAAAACCCAGTTCTGTAAAGAAATCATTAGATGCCATCTATGCCTGATTTTAAAAAGATATTTTTATAATCGCTTGCACTTACTTTTAGAAATAAACTATTATGGCAACATTGAACCACCTTGAGCAACTTTCTAAGTCTTTCGATAACAGCAGTAGAATGCCAGTTCTTTTTCTTGGGCACGGCTCTCCTATGAATGCCATCGAAGACAATGAATTTGTTCGTGAGTTTAAAGCCTTGGGAGAACGCCTCGATCAGCCCAATGCTATCGTAGTAGTTTCTGCTCATTGGGAAACTACCGGAACCTTGGTGACCGCCATGAACCAACCTAGAACGATTCACGACTTTGGTGGTTTCCCTCAAGCGCTATACGAAGTACAATACCCTGCACCTGGCCATCCTGAACTGGCCAATGATATTGCAAAAATGGTCGAACCAGAAAATACCATAGCGCTTGATGAACGTTGGGGCCTTGATCACGGATCGTGGACGGTTGTAAGGCATCTCTTTCCGAAAGCCAACGTTCCCGTAATTCAATTAAGTTTAGACCGAACCAAACCTGCAAATTACCATTATGAACTGGCTCAACAATTAAAAAAATTAAGGGACAAAGGTGTACTTGTAATAGGTAGTGGTAATATTATTCACAATCTAAGGCGAGTAGCCTGGGATAAGCTCAATGAAAATTATGCTTACGACTGGGCATTAAAAGCTAGTCAAGACATTAATAATTGGATATTGGAAGGCAACCACGAAAACCTCATCAATTTTAGAAAACATGGTGCCGAGTTCGATTTGTCCATTCCTACCCCTGAACATTATTTACCTTTATTATACACTATGGCACTTCAAGATTCGAAAGATGATGTCTCTCTCTTTAACGATCAACCTTTAGGTGGCTCTTTGACCATGACCTCGGTCCAAATCTCTGCCAACTGAAAAAGAGTGTAAAATATGCTGCCCAAATAGATGAATGATTTAACTTATCATCGAAAATTTATTATGGACATCGAATGACTAAAATTGTTAGGGCCTCTACACAACATATTGACGAACTTCTAACTCTGGCGCCTAAATCTTTCATTGACTCACACGGCCATAGTGCCTCGGCGAGCGACATTGACTACTACATTGAGCGTAACTTTAACGAGACAATTTTTAGAAATGAGCTTCTTGATAAACAAATTGCCTATTTTCTTATTTATAACGATGAGCAGTTGGCCGGTTACTCAAAACTGACCTTAAACGCAACCAATTCATGTGTTACTACACAATCAGTAACTAAATTGGACAGGCTATACCTGCTAAAAGCTTTTTATGGTAGAGACTTAGGCAAAGAACTGATGCTTTTCAATTTGAATTTCTCTAAACAGAACCATCAACAGGGTATGTGGCTGTTCGTATGGAAAGAGAACCCAAGGGCCATCGCCTTTTATCAAAAAAATGGTTTTAAAATTGTGGGTGAAGGAGACTTTAAGATTTCTGAATCACATTCTAACCCAAACCACATCATGTATCTTGATTATCAGGTTTAACCTGCACCTGCAGGATGGTTGATAACGACATAATACTTACCTTCTACTCCAATTCATATTCGAACGATTTTTAGTATTAGGCATGTCGAAATCAGCTTTATTATCAACTCTACTTTTTTTGATTAGTCTTTGTTGTTACTCCCAAATAATCAAAAAACCACTGCCTGAAAAAACGGTAGTTTTGACCTTTGACGACGCCCCTGCCAGTCAATATTCAGAAGTAGCACCTCTTCTAAAAAAATTTAAGTTTGGTTCTACTTTTTATGTTTGCGAGTTTCCTCCCAATTATGCAGATAGCACCCTTTACATGACATGGTCTCAAATCAAGCAATTGGATGATATGGGTTTCGAAATCGGAAATCACACGCATACGCATGCAAATGTCGCAAAAACCGACCCGAAACAATTTGATCAAGAGTTGGGTTACATTGAGAGAAAATGCGATAGTCTAGGTATACCTCTCCCAGATAATTTTGCTTACCCCGGATATGGATTAAACCAGAAAGCCTTACACCTATTATCCGACAGAAAATACAAAATGGCCCGCGCCGGAGGAAGTAGAGCATACAACCCTACTATAGACCACCCTTACTTGATACCGAGTTGGGCACCTGATTCTGAAAACGAAACTGAAATTTGGAAAGCTATCAAGTCGGCCGAAAAAGGTAAAATAATCGTTTTAACCTTTCATGGTGTTCCTGATATCGAGCATCCGTGGGTTTCCGTACCCGTCAACTTGTTTGAAAAATACCTCGACTATCTTTCAGAAAATGATTATACCGTTCTGTCCATGAGAGACTTGAAAGAGTATATCGACTTTGATAATGCCCTGAAAACTATTGAACCCGACCTTACTCGAAACTTAAGAAATTAAACTTATAAAAGTGGATTAAAATGAACCAAGTAAGCCCCTTTCACATTGCCATTCCAGTACACAATCTGGCTGAGTGCCGACAATTCTACAACGAAGTTCTAAATTGTGAAGAAGGCCGCAGTAGCGAGCACTGGGTAGACTTTAACCTGTTCGGTCATCAGCTTGTAATTCATTACAAACCTAAAGACAAATCTGATTCTTTGCATCACAACCCTGTCGACGGGCATCAGGTACCTGTACCCCATTATGGGGTAGTTTTGCCATGGGATGTTTTTCAGGAATTTGCCCAAAGGCTAAAAGAAAAAAAGGTTCAATTTGTCATTGAACCTTATATTCGTTTTGAGGGTCAAGTGGGCGAGCAAGCTACCATGTTCTTTTTAGACCCAGCGGGTAATGCACTTGAGTTCAAATCATTTAAAGACATGGGGCAGCTTTTCGCCAAATAATTTACTGTGACCAAGATGTTGGTGTTCTATCCCAACGATGTTGCTTCAATTCCTCAAGAAGTTCTTTAGAAAGACCTTTTCCATCACTAGTAGCCGTATTCGCAAGAACATTTCGCTGTTTGCGCATACCCGGTATGGTCGTACTCACATTCTTGTTCTCTAAAATAAATCGAAGAGCCATCTCGGCCATATTCATACCCTCAGGTATCAAAGGCCGAAGTGCATCGGCATGATCTACACTGCTATTTAGGTTTTCGGGAACAAAATAAGTACCTCTCCAATCTCCTTCAGGAAATACCGTGTCTTTCGTTAGATTACCCGTTAAAGTTCCCTCATCAAAGGGCACCCTGGCAATCACGGCAATATCCATTTCTTCGCAAAGAGGAAACAATCGGTCTTCGGGGTTCTGATCAAAGATGTTATAAATGACCTGCACGGCATCAATCAATCCGGTTTTAATGGCCTCTATCCCGTTTTCAGGCTCCCATCGATTAACGCTGATACCCATAGCGCCGATTTTCCCCTGTTTTTTTAAGTCTTCAATCGCCCTTTGCCATTCTTCTCGTTTCGACCAACCGTCGTCCCACGTGTGAAACTGCATCAGGTCGATGCGTTCCATACCCAAATTGGTCAGTGTTTTATCGGTATATTCGATGATATGGTTGACAGGATACGACTCTTCGTAAGTATACTCAGGTTTAGCTGGCCACTGAAAATTTTTCGGTGGAATTTTACTAGCTGTATAAAGCTTCTCTTTCGGATGCCTTCTAACTAATTCCCCTAAAAGTTCTTCACTATGTCCTTCACCATACCCCCATGCGGTATCAAAAAAGTTTACCCCGTTTTCTACGGCCAAATCCAAAGACTTTGATGATTGTATATCATCAGACTCCTTCCATCCGGCCATACCCCACATTCCGTATCCAATTTCACTTACCTGCCAATCTGTTCTACCGAACCTTCTATATTTCATTGAGTTAATCGTATTAAGAACCTACCGGTTCTAAGTGTTAAGTTGTTTATAAAAAGACAAAACCCGTAACGGTTTTGTTCTGAGTGTAATTTACGACTTTTGAATTTCAATTACTCCGACTCGAAATCGGATTATTAGAACTTTCAAAAATCGTGAACCAATTGGTTCCCTTACAAAAAACTCGTTACGGGTTCTAGTTGACTTATTTATTGATTTCTATTTAGAAATCTCTGTAATCGGCATCAAGATATTGGTTAGCCTCCTCTTCGGCAAATTTGGCAGCCTCGGCATCCCAATGCAATGTCTGATTAGGGAATCTTCCGGCAATGACACCAAGAAGAATAGTCTCGGTTAACCTAGAGGCATATGAAAACGGGGCCGTAGTTTCGCCGTTACCCAAACAGGCATCAACAAACTGGTGGTAATGTTTTGGCCCTTCAGACTCATAATTTCTGATAGGATCACCCAAATTATGTTCTTTTGAAACCTTCTCAATTTCAGAAGAGATGTCAACATATTTACCTTTTACTATTTTCTTCGGAAGCTGCATAAAGTGAGGCAACAACAAACGACCTTTTTTACCTATGAACATCGCTCCTTGATCCGGAAGTTGACCTTCACCGGCAACACCTGCATCAAGCGATATCTTATCTTCCATACTTTCGCCTTCTTTTTTGTCGCTCGATTTGGCTTTTGCCCCAGGCAAGATCAAATCTTCATGCTCAGGTGGCATTCCTGGTCCGTCGTACCAAACCCATTTTAATGTTTTTGTGGTAAAATCGGTACCCGGAAATTCATAGGTTACCGTATTGTTCTCGGGATACCCAAAACCATTAGGCTCACGACATTCGTTCTTGATTGTCAAAGGAACGTCAAGATTCAAGGCATTGTAAGGGGTATCGAAAATATGAACACCCATATCACCAAGAGTACCACAACCGTAATCTAAAAGTTTACGCCAGTTACCTGGGTGGTAATACCCTTCTTTATAAGGGCGCTCTTTTGCCGTACCCAACCAAAGATTCCAGTCTAACTGCGCCGGAACGGGGTCTTCACCTTGTGGTGCTGAACCATTGTAGCCCCAAGATTTTGGTGACCAAGCCCTTACCGTATGTACTTTTCCGATGATACCTGACTGTATCAAAAGGGTTGCCAATTTATAATCGTAGAAAGAGTGTACCTGAATACCCATTTGGGTTACAAGGTTCTTTTCTTTCGCCATTTTGTTCATTCGTCGAGACTCTTCAACATAGTGCGTTAAAGGTTTTTGACAGTATACTGGCTTATTCATTTCCATAGCCATCATCGAGGCCGGGGCATGTGTATGGTCAGGTGTAGAAACGATAACGGCATCGATTTCATCTCCCATTTCTTTTAACATTGACCTATAGTCAAAGAAAACACGGGCACCGGGGTGCAATTTATGTGCTTTGGCAAGATTGATAGAGTCGACATCGCAGAGGGCCACTACATCTACCGATTTGTGAGAGGCTATGGCCTTTAGGTCTTCACCCCCCATGTTTCCTACACCTATATGTGCAGTTCTTAATCTTTTACCTTGTGAAAAGGCCCAGGCACCGTTCGGCAATAAAGCCATGGTCGATACGGCGGCGGCGCTTTTTAAAAATTCCCTTTTGTTCATTCTAGAGCAGTTTGTTTGGATTTATAATCTCTTGATCTTGATATTTTTTAGCCATAGCGGACTGTCATGGTCTTGAAACCCGATATAGCCAGTCTTAAAAGTACCGTATTTTGGCGAATCTTTCCATTTTCCTTCACTTTTACGCTTCTCCCAATCTTCGCTCCATGGCACAAAAGACAACAGTTTTTTACCATTTAACCAATGTTCAACCTTTTCTGGAGTAAAAATCACCCTTGAGGTATTCCACTCGCCAGCAGGTTTGGTTATCTTTTGGGAGACATCAGGAACGTACATGGCATAATCAGCACCTGTCTTTTGCCATTCTTCAAGTTTGGCATTATTTATTTCTTCCCATTTAAGGTCATCTAACATTTGGTATTCAGGTGATGTTTCGGGCATACCCCAATCACCTTCTTTAATATGGTATAACATGCCACTGTTACCGCCTTCCGGTATTTTCCATTCCCAAGCAAGTTCGAAATTATCAAATTCCTCTGCGGCATAAATAATATCGTTGCCCCCTTTTTTGTTGGCCTCTGTTCTCTTCTCGGTATCGAAAGTGAGCACATCATCTTCAATAACCCATTGAGGAGGCAGTGCTTCGCCATTATACGAACGCCAACCTTCGGTGGTCGACCCATCAAAAAGATAAATCCATTCGTTTTCTTCAGAGGCAGCCGTTTCTTGGGTCGCTTCAGGTTTTGTTTCTTCCTTTTTGGTTTCTGATTTACATGCCATCAACATAACGGCAATGGATAAAAGAGCATAGGTTCTTTTCATACGTACTAGTTATTTTGGTTTATTGGTAACAATACAAGTTTCTTATGAGGCTTTCTTTGGTAATTTTCACAAGTTTATACAGTGGGATAGTTAAGTCGTTCATTTAAGGATGGTGAGCAACCTACTTCGCTTCTATATTCTTGTAACCCTTAAGAATCATGTAAGGGTGTAAGATAGACAGGAAATATATCGTACTCCACACATATTTTTGCCCATATCTATACAATTTTGTCTTCCTGTCTTAGAGAATGGTGCAAACCCCATTAAATTCTAAATATAGCGCATTATTGCGGATTGTTGGCCCTAAGTGAAGCTATAGCCAGAAACGCCAAATATACGATACCCAACCACCCCATAAGACGATAAGAACGAAAGGTGGAAAAACAAAGGCTAAAAATGGAGGGAGCCAAAGCACTACCCAGAATAAGAAAAGACATGACCTTACCCGTGATGGCGCCCAAATGGTTTCTACCAAAAAAACGCGGCCATACAATGGCATTGAGCACTGCAAAGAAGCCTCCTAAAATTCCAAAGCCACCAATTAGTAGAGGCACCCCAAATGTGGTGGATAAAAGCAAAAATCCAACGGATGCCATAAGCCCTCCTAAAATCATAAGATACAGATAGAGCTTGAGATGTAAATAATCACTCAGAAAATTAAATATGGTTGAAATGGTTACGGCAACAACTGAGGCAGGCAAAAAAATGGATATAGCATCTTCTTTTGGAAAACCTTCGCTCGCAAATACCGATACAACATGAAAAGTCAACCCTGTAATAAAGAAACTATTAAATGCCAACATTAAGGCGTACATCCAAAAAGCCCTGGTAGCCTGTGCTTCTTTGAGGGTAAACTGTTTGGCTGCCACGACCTGCTTTTCTTCATTTTCATCTTTTGTTATAATTCCATCAGGATGCAAACCGTGTTCTTCAGGTTTGTTCTTATAAAACTGTAGAACAATCAGTGAGAAAATCAAGAGGCCTACGGCCAAAAACTGCCAAGCCATTTGCCAACTAAAATTTTCAATCAGCGCATTTACCCAAAGAGGAGAAGAAGAAAAACCAAATGAAATGGCAACACTACTGATGGCATTTACTTTTCCTCGATTCTTATCGAACCAAATCATGATTACGTTTCTCGAGGCCATCGTCAAAACACCTTGACCGGAAAAACGAAGAACAAAAAAGAGAACGGTCATCAACAAAAACGGAATCAACCATGTATCAATATCGGCCACCTCTTTCACAAATTGGCTCATCTGTACCGAAAACGAACAGAGCACTAGAGCCACAGAAAGAGTAAGGGCAGCAAAGAATGCCACATACCTTGCGCCATATAGATCAAACCATTTTCCGGCACGCCCAATCACCAAAGAACTGCATATGGTACCTATCATATATGCATTGCTAAACTGATTTCTGGAAAGTCCCAGAGCGTCTTTTACCGGATCAGTAAAAACGGAAACACCAATAGTCTGCCCCGGAATGCTACAATAGATCCCCAAAGTGCCTACTAGCAAAATGATATAGCCATAAAAAATAGGGCTTTTAGCAGGGTCAATTACTGATAAACGATTGGTGACGGCCATTGATGTTGTTGTAATTAAAGCTGAGCTCTTTTCAAGTACCTCATTAACGCTACGTAGATACTGAAAAGCAAAGTATTTCGTTGTTTTAAAAGAAATTCTAAACCACTTATCATGAAACGGTTATACTTGTTTGTTTTTGTTCTCATTACTATGACATCAACATTTAGTTGCAGCACTGACGACAGTAATGATATCGACCTTATTAAACCTGGTGACACCGTTATAACTGGAGCGGCCATTAAAATGGAAAAAACACTCAAAAGGCTCGACCATCAATAAAAAAAGGGGCCTTTAGCCCCCTTTTCTTTATTACTTTTTACTTCTATGCCGTGCTCTTGCCAATAATGTATTTTTCAATAGCATGGCGATGGTCATCGGACCAACACCCCCAGGAACCGGTGTTATGAAAGAAGCCTTGGGTGATACGGCCTCAAAATCAACATCTCCGGTAATGTAATACCCCTTTGGCTTTGAATCATCGGGTACCCTTGTGATGCCCACGTCGATTATAACGGTTCCTTCTTTGACCATATCGGCCTTTAAAAACTTAGGAACACCTAGAGCCGATACAATGATATCGGCCTGTAAGGTCAATTCTTTGATGTCTTTCGTTCTACTATGTGTTAACGTAACGGTGCAATTGGCCGCTTCGCCTTTTTGGCTCATTAGTATGCTGATCGGTCTACCTACGATATGACTTCTACCGATAACAACCACATGTTTGCCCTCAGTATCGACTTTGTAACGCTTCAGAATTTCCATAATTCCGAAAGGAGTGGCCGGAATAAAGGCTTCCATATCCAAAGCCATTTTACCAAAGTTTACAGGGTGAAAACCATCAACATCCTTATCCGGGTCAACCGCCATTAAAACTTTCTGCTCATCGATATGTTTCGGCAACGGCAATTGAACTATGTAACCATCTATTTCTGGGTTTTCATTAAGTTCTTCAACCTTTGACAGAAGACTTTCTTCAGATGTGTCTTCCGGCAAATGAATCAATGTAGATTCAAAACCGATTTTCTCACATGACCTCACCTTACTACCAACGTAAGTCAAGCTTGCACCATCGTTACCCACCAAAACGGCGGCTAAATGGGGCACCTTCTCACCTCTTTCCTTCATTTGAGATACCTCAACGGCAATCTCTTCCTTTATGTCGTTTGATACTTTTTTTCCGTCTAATATTTTCATACTGTGATTGACAGGTAAATAAATTTGTTTTTAAATCAAAAGGTTGAAACTACTGGCGGCCGAGAGCACCGCCCATCATTTGCATCATCTTTTTACCGCCACCGCCTTGCATCATTTTCATCATCTTGCTCATTTGGTCGAACTGCTTTAAAAGTTGATTTACTTCTTGCACCTCTCTACCGCTACCTTTAGCAATTCGTTTTTTTCTACTGTGGTTGAGTTTTGAAGGGTTTGCTCTTTCGTCCGGTGTCATGGAATGAATGATGGCCTCAATGTGCTTAAAGGCATCATCGTCGATATCGATACCTTTAAGGGCCTTGCCCATTCCGGGAATCATGGCCATAAGATCCTTCATATTACCCATTTTCTTTATCTGTTGAATTTGGGAAAGGAAATCATCAAAACCGAACTTGTTCTTCGCAATCTTCTTTTGAATCTTTCTAGCCTCCTCTTCATCAAATTGCTCTTGCGCCCTTTCAACTAAAGAGACCACATCGCCCATACCCAGAATACGGTCGGCCATTCGCGAAGGATAGAAGATATCGATTGCTTCCATTTTCTCACCCGTACCGATGAACTTAATAGGTTTATCGACCACCGATTTAATCGAAATAGCCGCACCACCACGTGTATCACCATCGAGCTTGGTCAAGATAACACCATCAAAATTCAGCACATCGTTAAATGCCTTTGCCGTATTGACAGCATCCTGTCCCGTCATTGAATCAACAACAAAGAGCGTCTCCTGTGGTTGAATGGCAGAATGTATGTTCGAAATTTCGGTCATCATGGCCTCATCTACCGCCAAACGACCTGCCGTATCTATAATCACTACATTAAAGCCCTCTTGTTTGGCTTTTGCAATACCCGCTTGTGCTATGGCGACCGGGTCATTGTTCTCACGGTCAGAGTATACCTCAACATCGATTTGTTCTCCGACCACATGCAACTGATCGATAGCCGCAGGGCGATAGACATCACAAGCGACCAGCAATGGCTTTTTGGTCTTCTTTGTTTTAAGAAAATTGGCAAGTTTACCGGAAAAAGTGGTTTTACCCGAACCTTGAAGCCCCGACATAAGTATAACCGAAGGGTTACCCGATAGATTTATACCTTCACTTTCACCCCCCATCAACTCGGTCAGCTCGTCTTTGACAATCTTGACCATTAATTGACCGGGCTGCAATGTGGTCAATACATCTTGACCCAATGCTTTTTCTTTTACCCTATTGGTAAACTCTTTGGCTATTTTAAAGTTGACATCGGCATCCAGCAAGGCCCTGCGTACTTCCTTTGTAGTCTCGGCGACATTGATTTCTGTAATCTGACCGTGACCACGTAGCGTATGTAAGGCCTTATCTAATTTCTCGCTTAAATTATCGAACATGATTCATGTACATTTTGAAGAAAGGCAAATTTAATAATAACTAGGGGAAAGACAGGAGAATTGGAAGAAAAATAAGCCTCGTTAAAGACCTTTGTTGAACTGCCATAAATAACTAGAGACCATCTATAAAGTAAAAGAGCACCCATTGATCAATGGGCGCTCCTTCGTTTGTGGGGTGAACTACCGGACGCTCCGGCAATTTTTGTAAAAACTCTAGTCCTCACATTGCATAACAAGTAGGATAACTTCAGTATTTCTTTTTAATTTAAATCGTCCTTCGCCGCATTCAATTACCTGCCACTCTCCGATGTAATTGGCCAAGGTCATACTTAGACCTTCAAAAACAACCACATTGCCAGAAATAGACCAGCGACCTTCGTCTACAACGGTTCCATTTGGGTTTTTAACGTACATAACCAATTCCGAATCGAAATCAATGGTCAACTCTTCAAAGAAAGTACCGTCTTCGTTTAGAATTTTATAGGGGCATTCTTTTAGATATTCAGATATATATTCATCTGAGCATTCTATGGGCTTATAATCACAAGCCTTTTCAAGAGTAATCTTGTCTTTGTTCTCATTGAACAGATTAATAATACCCTCTACAATTTCGTAGACATACCAAGTACCATTAAATTCAGCCGAATCTTCGAATTCTAAATCGACTACTACCCTATAATCTGAAATTCTCGTTTGCCATTCACCTTCCATTTTAAAACCGAAAGAGTTCGATGCGGTTACTTTTCCATCCTCAAGAAAGGTAAGGTAATAGTTCTCATATTGCCCGGAATCGTCTTGTTCATTGCGTACTAACCTGCCGATACTCCAAGGGCATTTAACCAAAGTTTCATCTAGACGCTCTTCGGTAAAATCGTCATCATTGTGATCATTATCGTCGTCTTCATCACATTGAGTCTGCGACTTGCGAATGATATCGGTCAGTTCTGAATTGCTGTTGACAGTGACTTGGGTACTATCTTTATATTGAAAGGAAACAGGAAAGTTCAATCCCATCAAATCTTGTTCTGCCAAGCCTGCAAAAAATCTTCTAAACTGAAAATCGTTCTCTACCTCAATGGTGTTCGTAAGCTGAAAATTAGGGTTGTAGGTGAATACCGTCACCGGATAGACAATGTCAACACACTCTATATCATCATCTTCTCCGCCTTCGACACAAGTATCGGCCAGTTCGTATAAAGAATCATAGCTGTCTACGGTTACTTCAGTATAATCGGCCATGGTCACCGTAAGCGGAAAGTTCAATTGAAAGTCATAATCTTCATCTTCCAAAACATCAAGGCTTTCTTCTACCAATAGTAAATCGGCACTTGTCTCGACCATGATTTCGCTATCATTGACTACAACAGAATACGGAAAAGCGATATCAAAACAACTAGCGCCATCAATAATATTATCGCCCGATCCATCGTTCGCCACTACTTTTTTAATCAAAGTAAGCCCCTCGGCATCGGTAGTCAATGTCTGTTCAGGATCAAAGCTCTCTTCCAAAGGGTCTTCATCTTGACAGGACGCCAAGATTAGCGCTGCACCCAGTAGGAAGGCATACAGCGACAGTTTTAAATAATTCTTCATATCGATTTGGATTTTCATGCTTACTTCTAAGCTTAAACAACATTCTTTCAAAATACCCTACTTCACGAATGTCGTAATTTTAAAATATCTTTGGAAAAAACCGACTCTCTTGAATATCGAAAAGACTGATAATGTTTGTAACGAGCAGGTATTCGGCTCAATTTTCACGGCTAATTCAAAAACGATCTTTAACTATATATATTATAAATTCGGTAATGAGGAAAAAGCCTATGATGCAGTTCAAGAGGCTTTTGTAAAACTATGGGAAAACTGTTCAAAGGTACCCCCCGAAAAGGCAAAATCATTCGTTTATAAAGTTGCCAACAATTTATACCTCAACGTTATCAAGGCCGAAAAGATTCGGTTGAAGTATGCTGACAAAAGCGCCAAAACGACCAATGAAACTCCCGAATTTATTATGGAGGAGACTCAATTCAAAGAAAAGCTCGATAGGGCGCTTGAAAGCCTTCCTGAAAACCAAAGAACCACCTTCTTATTGAATCGAATCGATGGAAAAAAGTATGCAGAAATAGCTGAAATGGAAGGCGTTAGCGTGAAAGCAATAGAAAAGAGAATGCATTTGGCACTCAAGACCTTACGAGATAAAATAGATGGTATTTAGACAATGGCTGTAAAGGCCGTCTCTGAAATAAACACATAATAAAATAGCAAAAGTAGGGTTTTATCATAGTTGATTGTTATACAGCATATAAGCTAAAAAAATGCAAGAGAATTATTTGGCAAAATGGTTGAACGGTGAATTAACGCCTTCTGAATTGGAAGAATTTAAGAATTCTGACCAATATGCCACCTATGTGCGAATTTTAGAAGCTTCCGAAAATCTTGAAGGTCCTGATTTTGATAGCGATAAGGCACTAGAGGCCATCAATAACCGAAAGACCTTGACCGAGCCTAGGGTGGTACGACTGAACCCGTTCAAGAATTTCTTACGCGTAGCTGCGGTAGCCGCAATTATTATGTTCGGTGCGTTTTTATACCTAAAAACCCTTGACACTACAATCGATACCGGCTTTGCCCAGAACAAAGAATTGGTGTTGCCCGATGAATCAATAGTAATACTTAATGCCGATTCACATATTTCTTACAGTGAAAGTAATTGGAAAGACAATCGAAAAATTGATTTAAAGGGAGAGGCTTTCTTCAAAGTGGCCAAAGGTCAAAAATTTACGGTGAATACGAAGGCCGGAGATGTATCTGTTCTAGGCACACAGTTTAATGTAATACAACGTGATGGGGTCTTTGAAGTTACTTGCTATGAAGGCATGGTGAACGTAAATTTCAAGAAAGTCGAAAAGAATCTGTCTGCCGGCGATTCATTCAAGGTACTAGAGGGCCAAATAGTTGAGACTGGTAACACCATAACACAAAAACCCTCTTGGCTAAACGATGAAAGCACTTTTAACAGTGTACCGCTAAAATACGTTTTAGCTGAGTTCGAAAGACAGTATAATATTGAAATTGAAGTGAACAATATTGATACCGATCAATTGTTCACCGGCACCTTTACCCATACCGATAAAGACCTTGCCTTAAAAAGCATCAGTGTTCCTTCACAAATAAAGTTTAAATTAGAGGGCGGCAAAGTGCTCTTCTATGGCGAATAAAATCCGTTTATATTTTCTTTTTTGCCTTAGCCTTTTTCTTTTCTTAAATCCAACCTCCTTTTTGGGCCAAGAGGCAGGTGCTCAAATACGCCTGAGTGATTATCTGCAAGAACTCGAGCAGACTTTTGAGGTTAAATTCTCGTATGCCGATGAGCAAATCAACCAAAAGCAAATAGCCCCTTCCAACTTTGAAGATCTTGATGAAATTCTCACCTATATTGAGTCTAAGACCCAACTTAAGATTCAAAAACTCAGTGAGCGCTACTATGCGTTAAGCTTAAAGGAAACGCTTAATATATGTGCCACGGTTTTAGATAATTTTGAGCAGAACACTGTAATGGGAGCAACCGTTGAAGTTCTCAGTAGCAAAATTTTTAAGGTTACTGATGAAAACGGAGGTTTTTATATCGAGAACGTACCAAAAGATGCGGTACTTAGAATATCATATCTTGGTTATAAGAACCTCATCGTAGCTGCTTCAGACCTTACTCACGACCAGCCCTGCAAAACCCTATTATTAAGTCAATTTTATCAACAATTGGAAGAAGTAGTTGTTTACGAATTCTTGACCAAGGGGATTATAAAACAGACCGATGGCAGTTTTCAGATAAACAGTGAAGAATTCGGGGTTTTACCAGGTCTTATCGAACCCGACGTACTTCAAACCGTACAAGCTCTACCAGGCATAGAAAGTGTTGATGAAACCGTATCTGATATAAATATCAGAGGAGGAAGCAACGACCAAAATTTGATTTTATGGGATGGTATAAAAATGTATCAATCGGGGCATTTTTTCGGTCTTATTTCTGCCTTCAACCCTTATCTGACGGATGAAGTAACATTAATAAAAAACGGAACCAGTTCAAGATACGGCGACGGGGTTAGCGGAATTATAGACATACGTACGAAAGACAATATCGAAGACCAGTTATATGGGGGTGCCGGTATCAACCTCATAGGTGGCGACGCCTATGCACATGTTCCTATTTCTGACAAACTGGCCGTTCAGTTTTCGGCCAGAAGGTCGATAACAGACCTTATTTCAACCCCTACTTATGAAAAATTCTTTACTAGGGTTTTTGATGATAATGAAGTTTCGCAAGATGGTAATTTTTACTTCTATGATTTTACGGGAAAATTACTTTATAACCTGAACGACTCACAAAAAATCAGGTTTAGTTTCATTAACATAAATAACTTATTGGACTATTCGGAAACGGAAATGGAGTCGAACGAAAAAACCCAAAGTTCACTTGACCAGACCAACCTTTCTTTCGGTGGTAGCTGGCAGAGTAATTGGAACGATGTTTTGACCAGTAATTTAAGCACCTACTACACACGATATGAATTAGGCGCCAAAAACATAACTTCCAATGCACTTCAAGTACTTTTTCAGAACAACGAGGTAGAAGAATTGTCAGCAAAGCTAAGTGCAGATTATAGCCCGAACGATTTCTTTCAATGGTCAAATGGTGTTCAATATACCGAAACAGGCATTAGTAATACTACCGATGTTACCCAACCGCCATTTCAAAGCAATGTTCGAAATGTGGTTCGAAGCAGTGCCCTGTTCAGTGAGGCTCAGTACCGCTCAGAAAACCAAAAACTATTTTTACGGGGTGGCGTGCGCCTTAATTATCTCGAGAACCCGAATAGTTTTAAAAAGTTTATTCCTGAACCGAGATTCAGCATGAATTATTCCATTACCAGGGAATTTAAAATTCAAGCTTTGGGTGAATTTAAAAGCCAGGCTACCAACCAAATCCTTGATCTTGAGCAAAACTTTTTGGGTATTGAAAAACGAAGATGGATCGTCTCAGATGGAGAAACCTTGCCCGTTACCAAAAGCAAACAAGGGTCTTTCGGTTTTAATTATGATGCTCAAAATTTCTATGTGGGTGCAGAAGCTTTTTATAAGCTGGTCGAAGGCATCAGCACTTCTACACAAGGTTTTCAGAATCAAAACCAGTTTAATGGCGAAATTGGTGAATATGAAGTAAAGGGGTTGGAATTTCTCATTAACAGAAAAACCGACATCTACAGTATCTGGGCAAGCTATACCTACAACCTGAACAATTATAGGTTCGACGAAGTGCTTCCTCCCGAGTTTCCGAACAACCTTGATATACGGCACACAGCCACTTTTGCGGGCACCTACAATCTAAATCAATTGAAATTTGGCGTTGGCCTAAATTATAGAAGTGGCAGACCTTTCACCGAACCCGATGCTTCTGACCCCATAGATTCTACCTTTTTTCCGAATAGAATCAATTATAATACCCCGAATAGCAGCCGACTGCCAGAATATTTAAGGGCCGATGCATCGGTAATCTATCAGTTCGACCTATCTAGATCGCTAAAGGCTTCAGCGGGTATTTCAGTACTCAACATTACCAGTCGTAAAAATATTCTCAATACCTACTATCAATTAAATGAAGAGAACGAAATAGAAACTATCAGTACAACCTCATTGGGTATAACCCCAAATGCCAGTTTTAGAGTAAGGTTTTAGTAATTACGATAACTATGATAATTATAAATTTCAATCAAAAGCAAAAATTATAATGAACGATCCGTGGCAAAAAAAATGGAATGAACGATACAGTCAAAAGGCATATGCCTTTGGCACTGAACCCAATGTTTTTCTAAAAGAACAATTAGATGAACTCAACCCTGGCAGTATATTGTTTGCTGCTGAAGGAGAAGGTCGTAATGCTATATATGCCGCCACGAACGCATGGGAGTCCCATGCTTTTGACATAAGTGAAGAAGGCCAAAAAAAGGCTTTTCATTTGGCTAAAAGTCATGATGTTTCTTTAGACTACCGTTTGGGCCAACTTCCCGATTTGGGATATAAAGAAAATAGTTTTGATGCGGTTGGACTGATATACGCCCATTTTCCTGCGGAAATAAAGTCGGAGTACCATCAAATTATTGGTAATCTGGTCAAAAAGGGTGGGCACATAATTCTGGAGGCCTTTGGAAAAAACCACTTGCCCTATCGGGAAGCCAATCCGAAAGTAGGCGGACCAAGAAATCTTGAATCTCTTTTTTCAATCGAGGAAATAAGGTCTGATTTTCATGACTTCGAAGCAATCATTCTTGAAGAAACAGAAATAGAACTTAGTGAAGGAGCTTATCACAACGGAAAGGGTTCTGTAATTCGGTTTGTGGGCAGAAAGCGTTAAAGTCCCTCTTCCTAACGATAAAATTTGAACATGCTGCCAATGCTCTATTTACATTCTATCAGGCACCCCTATACCGAGTAATTTAAAGGCCGATTCGATTACCTCGCCTACCTTTCTAGATAGTTGAATTCTAAAAAATCTTTGGTTCTCATCAGACTCTCCTAAAATCGAGACTTGCTGATAGAACGAGTTAAACTCTTTCACCAAATCATATGTGTAATTGGCAATCAATGCTGGGCTGTAATTTTCAGCGGCCAATTGAATCGTTTCCGGGTAAAGCATCAATTGTTTGATAAGCTCCTTTTCTTTGGGATGGAGGTCTGTAATCTTTGCAGCACCTTCACCCGAGGCCCCAATTTCTTCCGCCTTTCGCAAAATTGATTGAATGCGGGCATAGGTGTATTGAATAAAGGGCCCTGTATTACCTTGAAAATCTACAGATTCTTCAGGGTTGAACAAAATGCGTTTTTTAGGGTCTACTTTCAGAATGTAATATTTCAATGCCCCCAGACCTATCATGTGGTAAAGCCCTAGTTTTTGTTCTTCAGAATAGTCTTCGAGTTTACCCAGTTCTTCGGCTATTTCTCCAGCGGTCTGGGCCATTTCATTCATTAAATCGTCGGCATCAACCACGGTACCTTCTCTACTCTTCATCTTTCCGCTAGGCAAATCGACCATGCCATAGCTAAGATGAAATAGATTACTAGACCAAGAATAACCCAACTTCTTTAAAATTAAGAACAGAACCTTGAAGTGATAATCTTGTTCGTTACCAACGGTATAAACCATACCGCCGACATCTGGATAATCTTTGACTCTCTGAATTGCTGTTCCGATATCTTGGGTCATATATACGGCAGTGCCATCTGACCTTAAGACAATTTTTTCATCAAGCCCCTCATCAGTAAGGTCGATCCAAACACTACCATCTTCCTTTTTGAAGAAGACCCCTCTAGTAAGTCCGTCTGCAACGACATCCTTTCCTAAAAGATACGTATCACTTTCATAATAGAGCGTATCGAAATCGACTCCCATATTTTTATAGGTTTCGGCAAAGCCTTCATAAACCCACGAGTTCATCGTTTTCCAAAGTGAGACGACTTCTTCATCACCAGCTTCCCATTTCTGAAGCATTTCTTGGGCTTCCAAAAGAATAGGCGCTTCTTTTTCCGCCATTTTTTTATCGACCCCTTGGGTGACCAAATCTTCAATTTGCTTTTTATAGGCCTTATCAAAAGCAACATAATAATTGCCTACGAGTTTATCTCCCTTCAGACCAGATGTTTCCGGCGTTTCCTGATTTCCAAAACGTTTCCAGGCGAGCATACTTTTGCAAATATGAATGCCCCTATCATTGATAATTTGAGTTTTATATACTTTTTTACCGGCAGCCTTTAATATTTCGGCCACGGAATAGCCCAAAAGATTGTTCCTGACATGCCCAAGGTGCAAAGGTTTATTGGTATTTGGCGAAGAATATTCTACCATAACCGCCTCGTTACTCAATTTTGAGGCAATACCATAGTTTTCGGAAGAGGCTATCTCATCAAATTGATTGGTGTAAAATTGATTACCGATGACAAGGTTTAAAAATCCTTTAATGACATTGAATCCTGAGACCTCATCTACTTTCTCCTTTAGATACTCCCCTATCTGCTCTCCAATTTGCGCCGGGTTTCCCTTAACATAACGCAGCATCGGAAAAACCACCACGGTCACATCTCCCTCAAAATCTTTACGGGTAGGCTGAAATTCTACTTGAGGTAGTTCAGTTGAAAATAATTCGGCCACAGCCTCTTTAACCTTTATCTCTAAAATTGATTCAATGCCCATTTGACTTTGCGTATATAAGGCTGCAAAATTAATCAAATTTTATACTTTACAGGTGCGTAAGCGTTCATATATATTGCCAAACAGTCAACCGATTAAGAAGCCTTTTGAGTAATTTTGTACTGTAATTTTTCAAATTGCCCATAAACACCAAATAAAGGTTCTAACTATGCTTCTCAACGTTTCTTACTCGGATAAGGAAATGACCCGCAAGATTGATCTGTTGGTGGGCAAACCTTTTTCTTTGAAACAACGTTGGGCGTTGGGCGGAATCGGATCACCTCGACTTTTCATTACCGAAACAAGCACAGGCATTAGAAACCTGTTGATTTTAGATAATAACCGTGACCAGTGCAACATTGAATTGAGACCCTCCGGAATCATAGTGCGTTTCCGTTCTTTGTTAGAAACCTATGCCCTGGTCATTCCTTTTTACAAATTAACCGTCTATAAAGGCGATTTAGGTATTTATTCAATTCATAAAGACCATCACTTTATAAAGGTAAATGCCGAAACTAAAGCTGTTCAAAAGTTTTTCAAAAAGCTTTTAGATTACAAAGTTGATAATGCCCCTACTACTATAGAAGACCTCTAGAAATGTTGTGCGTTTAATAAGGTAGCACGATAGAAAATGAAAATACTGCTTACCGGCGCAAACGGTTATATAGGTATGCGACTGCTTCCGCAACTGTTGGAAGACGGGCACGACGTTATTTGTACGGTACGTGATGAGAGCCGTTTTTCAGTCGCCCCAGAAATAAGGTCTCAAATTGAAGTATTAGAAATTGATTTTCTTCAAGAAGTCATTCCCAAAAAGATTCCGAAAGATATTGATGTCGCTTACTTTCTCATTCATTCGATGAGTGCCTCGACCAAAGATTTTAGCGACATGGAGGCCAAAACGGCTAGAAATTTCAATAAATACATGTCGCAGACCCAGGTCAAACAGGTCATTTATCTAAGTGGCATCGTAAATGAGGATAAGTTATCGAGGCATTTAGAATCCCGTAAAAATGTAGAGAACATTTTATACAAGGGCCCTTTCGCATTAACAGTTCTAAGAGCCGGTATTATAGTGGGTTCGGGCAGTTCAAGTTTTGAAATTATCAGGGACCTATGCGAAAAACTACCTGTAATGATAACACCTAAATGGGTGCTTACGAAAACGCAACCCATCGCCATACGAGATATCATCGTATTCTTAGTGGGGGTCTTGGGCAATGAAGAAACGTATGACGATTCCTTTGATATTGCTGGCCCAGATGTTCTCAGTTATAAAGACATGCTAGAACAATATGCAGAGGTACGGGGTTTTAAGAATTATATTTTGACGGTGCCCGTTATGACACCAAAACTATCGAGTTATTGGCTCTATTTTGTAACCTCTACTTCTTACAAATTGGCCATGAACCTGGTCGACAGCATGAAAATAGAGGTCATCGCCAAAGACCGAAGATTACAAGAGCTTCTTAATATTCGCACGCACACGTATCGCGAAGCCATCGACCTAGCCTTCAAAAAAATAGAACAAAACTTGGTTATCAGTAGCTGGAAAGACAGTATGATAAGCGGTAGGTTCAGAAAAGGCTTGGAGAAATACATTCAGGTACCTCAATACGGTGTTCTCACCGATAAGCAGAAAATAGCTGTGGATAATCCAAAAGAGGTACTGGATAATATTTGGAAAATTGGCGGAGATAATGGCTGGTACTACGGCAACTGGCTATGGAAGGTACGGGGTTTTCTGGATAAACTTTCGGGAGGAGTCGGTTTGAGACGTGGGCGAACACATCCCGATAGAATGTTCGCAGGCGATTCGCTTGATTTTTGGAGGGTTCTTTTGGCCGACAGGGAGGCTAGACGATTATTATTGTTCGCGGAAATGAAACTTCCTGGAGAAGCATGGCTTGAATTCAAGATTGAAAAAAACATACTTTATCAAACGGCTACCTTTAGACCACGTGGCCTCAAGGGCCGGTTGTATTGGTACAGCCTTCTCCCCTTTCATTATTTTATCTTTGGCGGTATGATTCGTAATATTGCCAAGACGCCTACCAATGGAAGTTAACTACGAATGGAGCTTATAAAGAACAGATTACTGACCATCTCTACTGGCATTCTGCTTCTTTTTACCGTATGGGTCTTTATTTTCACCGAGTCTGCCTACGAAACTATTGAAACAACTTCTCTATGGGTTCGTAACTATTTTGGCTATTTCTATCTTTATTTAGGTCTGGCTTGTGTTGTTCTTCTCTTGGCGGTTGCCGTTTCTCCTTACGGAAAAATAAGATTGGGCAAAGAGAACTCCCGACCTGAACATAGTCTATGGGCATGGTCAGCGATGCTTTATAGTGCGGGCATGGGTGCTGGTATACTTTTGAGGGCGGTTCAAGAACCGGTTTACATGCAACAGAACCCGCCGTACAGTTCACAATTATCAGCAGATATTCTGGCTCTCGAATTTACCTTCTATCAATGGGGTTTCACCGCTTGGGCATTCTATGGCCTTTTTGCAGTGGTTGTCGGTTATGCCCTTTTTAGGCAAAACAGAAAGGTTAGAATAAGTAGTAGCGTCTTTGAAAATAGGGCCAGTAAAAAATTTAGGGCAGGTATTGACGTTGTCACGATTGTGACCACAGTTTTTGGTCTGATTGCTGCCATAGGTTTAGGAACCACTCAAATTAAGGGCGGGCTTAATCATATCTTCAAGGCTTCTTTTGGCCTTTCTGTAACTTTGTTATTGACACTTTTGGTATCTGCCATTGCCTTTTACTCTGCTTGGCAAGGATTGAACAAGGGAATCAAGGTGATTTCTAAAATCAATATTTTGGTTACCCTTTGCATTCTCCTTTTTATCTTTTTCACGAGCGACATAGCGCACATATTAAAATCATTTGTAATAGCAACGGGCCATTACATTTTAGATTTTATCCCCATGAGTATAGCTTACGGAGAGTATAATCCGGGAATAGCTTTTCTAACGGATTGGACTTTCTACTATTGGGCATTTTGGCTGGCTTGGGCGCCCTTTACGGGCATATTTATTGCTCGAATATCGAAAGGGCGAACTCTTCGGCAATTGATTTTAGGTGTATTGATTTTACCGTCATTAGGAACCTTCTTTTGGTTTTCGGCATTTGGATCTTCAGCTTTTCAGGCCATCGAAGCATGGGGAAGTTATAATGGGGAATTCGACAATATTTTCTCATCACTCTTTATTTTCTTTGAAAACTACCCGATGGCTACTTTTCTAAATTTCATTACCATATTTCTTTTAATTAGCTTTTTGGTCACATCGGTAGATTCGGCGGTTTTCGTTTTAAGTATGTTTACAGATAAGGGTAAGAAAGAACCAGATAAAAAACATCGACTTGTTTGGTCGGTCTTTATACTATTGGCAACGATGGCACTTTTACTCTTAGGAGATGCCAAACCCGAAATAGATGTGCTTATTGCCGTACAAAAACTTCTTATCATCACCTCATTGCCCTTTGCCCTATTCATATTGATAATGAGTGGTATGTTTATTTACAACCTGAAAAAGAACCATAGCTAAGAGTTAATATATCAATTACTTGACCCGTAAAATTAGGTGTTCTTTTTACTTGAATAGGAGTTTCATTAGTTCTCATAGCTACTGTTTTCACTTAAAAATAAAGTTGAATTAACCATAATTTTATCTTTTATGTAACTAGTTACCATTTTTTCATTTACATTTGCGTAACCAGTAACATATATATTTATGAGCAATGACTTTTTATATGAAATGGGGTACCCCGGTATCACTGCGCGGCTTAAGCGTTTGAACGATTTGTTTGTTGTTCAAACAAAGCAATTTTATAAAGAGTTTGATATTGATATAGAACCCAATTGGCACATGATTTTTGTTCTTCTGGAAAAGGAAGAAAAATTATCAATTACAGAGATTGCCGATTTTCTCCAGATAAGCCATCCAGGAGTGATAAAGCTGGTCAAAAAGATGAAAAAAAATGGTTATCTAAAATCTCAACAAGACCCCAATGATAGCAGAAAACATCTATTAATGCTTTCGGATAAGGCTATTGAGAACCTGCCTAAATTCCATTTTTATTGGAATGCCGCTACCGAAGCCCTGGAAGACATGATGGATAACAACACCCGGTTGCTTGAAGAAATGCGTATTGTAGAACAGCATATGATAGAATCTGATTTTAAGGAAAGAATCGTTCAAAAATTGAACGAGAAAAAAGAATGATCTTATGGCACTAAAGTTTTTTTTGGATTTCTCAGGATGGACAGGCTCTATAATGGTGCTTGTTTCCTATGCGCTAACCTTGCGAAAAACAGGCGATTTCTCCCGTCTATGTAGCTATCTCAACCTCATCGGGGGCTTCCTTATCGCCCTTAATTGCCTGTACTACAATGCCATGCCGTCTTTTTTTACTAATATAATTTGGACATGCATTGCCGTCATATCCATTTATAGGGCCAGAAAACACATGGAGAAATCGGCACTTAAAAAAAAGACCAAGATTCGAAAGACCAAAAGTAGTGTTACCTGATCAATTTTTTAGAACTTCTTAAATAGGCCTTACTTTCAGACCAACAAAACTCATTAAATATTCCTCCCTAAATCCATTTTAAAGATGGGGGCGCCTGATTAAAAGTTATATCTAAATTATAGATATGACTATCAACAGATTCAATAACCATTTGTCGAGCTTAACTGGTCAAACTATTTACAATTGGCTACTTTTGCACATGATACTTTCGACTTTGTTTCAATGCTATAGAAAGAAATAGCGCTTTGAAATTCAGTGATTGCATTATATGAAAAAAGGAAATTTATGATAGGAATAGCCCCCATTGAAAAAGAAATTAAAGGTCTTCGAGAAGAACTAACGAACCATCGTGTCTACGCCCTTCTCACCGAAATGGAAGACGTTCGCATCTTTATGCAAAAACACGTTTACCCGGTTTGGGATTTTATGTCACTCTTAAAATCGTTGCAAAACCACCTAACGTGTACCCAATTACCCTGGAAACCTGCCAAAAACACCAAAACAGCACGGTTTATCAATGAAATTGTTTTTGGCGAAGAAACCGATATCAATGAGAAGGGTGAGCCAAAGAGCCATTTTGAAATGTATCTAGATGCCATGCAAGAGGTAAACGCCGATACAACCCGGGTACTCACTTTCATTAATGATCTTGACGGTATGAACGACATTAAGAATCAGCTAGAAAATGCCGATTTAAGACCTGCCGAAAGAGCCTTCTTGCAATTTACCTTTCAGACCATTAATGAAAATAAAGTACATAAAATTGCATCTGCATTTACTTTTGGCCGTGAAGATTTGATTCCTGATATGTTCTTAGAAATTATTCAGCAGTCGTCAAAAGAGAATAAAGCTAGTTTTCCAAAACTAACCTACTACCTTGAAAGGCATATTGAGTTAGATGGTGACGAGCATGGCCCGCTTTCGTTGGAAATGATCAAAGAATTATGCGGCACTAGCGAACTGAATTGGTTGGAGGCCCTAGATGCTGCCAAACAAGCACTACAGGTTCGAATCAAACTTTGGGACGAAATTGCCGATGAAATCGAGGTAAGAAAAAACCAACTACAAACCATTTAAGATGAAAACTAACATAGCATGGTGTTTTCTTTTTGGCATCATGGTATGCCCTTCGGTTCTTCATTCTCAAAATGATTCTATTGCAACGGTAAGAGGTACTATTAGCACCAATGACCTGAGCCTGTCACTTACGCATGAGCATATCATGTCAAACTACGGGGTCTCTATGGACTCTACCGCTTTTTATGATGAGAAAGCTCTATTTGAACAAGTGGTACCTTATCTAAAAAGTCTAAGGCAACAAGGGGTTCGTTCCGTATTTGACTGTACCACCGCTTATTTCGGAAGAAGGGTCGATTTACTTGAAGAAATATCGAAACGCACCGATATACATATCATTGCAAACACGGGTTTTTATGGCAGCGCCAACGACAGATACATACCCCAGTTGGCATATGAACAACCAGTAGAGGAAATCGCCCAAATTTGGACAAATGAATTTGAAGAAGGTATAGATGGGACGAAAATTAAGCCTGGGTTCATAAAGCTTGCTTTCGATTCGGGTTCACCATCGACAATTGATTTAAAACTGGTGGAAGCAGGTATATTGACCCACTTAGAAACTGGTCTGACTATGGCCATTCATACGGGAGAAAATAGAGATGCTGCTCAGAAAACCCTTTCCCTTTTAAACAAACACCAAGTTTCACCATCGGCATGGGTCTGGGTCCACGCCAATAAACAGGAAGACAATGAAATGCTTTTTGAAATGGCAAGACTTGGAACGTGGATATCTTTGGATGGGGTAAACCCATCTAATTATAAAGACTACGTTGACCGACTACAAAAGTTCAAGAATGACGGTTTATTGAAAAAAGTGCTGCTTTCCCATGACGGAAACGGATTTCCGGCGGGTGGTGCAATTAGAAGTTTTGATGCAATAACCCAATTTCTGATTCCTGAATTGAAAACCGAAGGTTTCACAGAGAATGAAATCGAACAACTTACCATTGAAAACCCTAAGAAAGCATTCACACCAGTCATTCGCAGGTCTGAATAATACGGTTTACTACGAATTTAAATAATGCTGCAGGGGCATTTCCCTTAAGCGCTTTCCGGTCAGTCTAAAAACTGCGTTGGCTATAGCCGCCCCTATAGGACCCAATGGGGGCTCCCCAACTGCTCCTGGAGTTTCAGAACCCTGTAATAGAGTGATATCAATCTCTTTAGGCGCATGCTTCATAAGGGCCATTTGGTAAGGACCGTAAATTGTTGGGGTTAGCTCCCCTTTCTCTACCTCCATCTTTTCAAATAGAGCTGCGCTCATACCCATGATTATAGCGCCTTCACATTGTGCCCTTACCTGATCGGGATTCACTACCAACCCTGGATCCATAGCGCAGAAAACTTTGTGTACTTTGATTTCCTCATCAGTAATAGAAACCTCAACTACCTGTGCACAGGGCGTACTGGCATCGGTAGAGGCAGCAAAGCCCATAGCTCTTTCTTTCACAACCGCATCCTTATAATTAGATTTTTCTACTACGGCTTTTATAACTGATGACAAGCGGTCTCCCCTATCATCTTTTTGAATATGTTCCAATCTAAATTGAGCCGGGTCCTTTCCTGTTTTAACGGCGAGTTCATCCATAAAACTCTCTATGGCAAAAGTATTGGCCAAAAGCCCTAAACTACGCCACCAACTGGTAGCGAACGGTAATTTTATACGCCAAGAGACAGCTTGATAGTTCGGTATCGCACCATACTGAACCATTCCCCCTCTCCAAGCACCCAAATCGGCCCCTAAAATAGGTTCGGCAATACTCGGAACCATGGGAGAACCAAAAGCGACATCCCCACTCGATACATTGTGTTCGAATGCCTCAATAGCCCCTATATCATTCAAACGGGCCTTTAGAACGTGATGCGTGGGCGGCCTAAACGTGTCATTTTGAAATTCTTCCTTACGTGAAAAAAAACATTTCACGGGTCTTCCTACCGCCTTTGACATCAGAGCTGCTTGAATACCATTTGGGGTGTGCAATCGCCTGCCAAAACCACCTCCTAAAAAGGTAGGTACTATGTTCACTTGATTTTTATCCTTACCAAGACGGTCGGCAATTTCGTCGCGGGTAATCTTTACGACCTGTGTAGACATGTATATGGTGGCCTTATCCTCTTCTACATGAGCAAGAGCACCATTCGGTTCAAGCTGGGCGTGGGCACCTATCGGGCTCCAATATTCAGATACAATTACCTCAGTTGATTCAAAGACATCTTCAACATCACCCTCTTTCTGAATGGTGAACGGTTTGCCCTTACCGACCGTCAACATCGATTTTATTGCAGAGGTGTTCCAATCTTCACCCGTTTCCCATTCAACTTCTATGGCAAGCTTCGCATTTTCGGCCTCTTGATAAGACTTGGCAACGACCCCAACAAAATCCTTTTCCAGAACTATTTTAATAACTCCAGGCATTTTCTCCGCTTCCGAAAAAGTAGCATTCTTAAAAGTTGAGCCAATTTTAGAGGGTCGAACAACCGAACCAAAAAGCATGTTCGGTAAAGAAGCATCCATACCAAAAATAGGCGCCCCAAAAACTTTATCCTTCAAATCGACTCGGGGTACCGGTTTACCGACCCATTTCATTTCAGAAGTAGGCTTCAGCTCCGGTGTATCAGGAATCTCCCATTCAGAAACACCATTGGTTACTTCGGCAAAAGTCATAGTGTTCTCTCCCAAGTAAAAACTTCCCTCAGAGAACCTTATTTTATCTCTATCAACCTTCCATTTCTCAGCAGCCTTGATGAGCAGCATTTCCCTCATGGTCGCCGCCAACTCCCTCAACGGAACCCATAGCGCCGAAATAGAAGTACTGCCTCCCGTGGCAAAACCATCCATATTACCTGTGGCAGATGGGGCATGAACGACTTTTATCTGTGATACATCGACCTCTAATTCTTCAGCTGCCAATTGCGCCAGACCGGTAAAAGTACCCTGCCCCATCTCCACTTTAGGGCTATAGAGTATGATCTGATTATCATCGGTAATCTCAAACCAAATCAAAGGAGTCGAAGTATCGCCCATATAGGGAGCATCTGCCGAATTCAACTTTTTCGCAATAACCCTTCTAATCGAGCCCCTGAACACATAAGTACCAAGGGCCAGAACGCCGACAGTACCCAATGCACCTCGAACCAAGAACTTTCTTCTCGAAACTCTTTTTTTTGCCATTTTAAGAGTTTTCTGTGGATTGCAGGTTCGTTTCTCGAGTCAATTCAGCCGCTCTATGTATGGCTTTTCTCATTCTGTAATAGGTAGCGCATCGGCAGACATTGATTATGTTGGCATCGATTTCTTCATCGGTAGGATGGTCATTCTTGGAAAGGAGTGCAGCTGTCGCCATCATAAAACCAGGTTGGCAATAGCCACATTGCGGCACAATTTCTTCAACCCACGCCTGTTGCACCGGATGTGGACGTTCAGGAGTTCCAAGGCCTTCTATTGTCACTATATTTTTTCCTTTTGCGAATTTGACTGCATAAGAACACGACCGTACGGCTTCACCATCTACATGCAATGTACAGGCACCGCATGCCGCTTTTCCGCAGCCAAACTTCGTTCCTTTCAAATCTAAAACATCTCTTACCACCCATAAAAGCGGTGTGTTTTCATCTTCAACTTGAACAGACCGGTTTTCGCCATTTATTTGAAATGAAATTTCCATAAGTTATTTTTCGGAAGGTATTATAGCTCCTTCATCAAACCATTTCTTTACTGCTATTTTAAAATTTTCTTCTGAGACAGGAGGTACCTCCCTAGGCTGCCCATTTGCATCTATTCCCGGGTCCCAGGCCCATAGCACCAGTTCGTCTTCCGTCATATGCTCTACCAATTCTTCATGTGATTTGCCCCCATTGGTAGATGGATTAAGTAAGCGTTTTGCTATTTCAGTTTTACTCAGCCCTTGCCAGCCCATACTAGCAGGAGCCAAAGCCCAGTGGGATGCCCCCGGTACACCTGAATAATCATTGTTTTCTTCTTGGTGACAGGCAGCACATTTGGTAGCGGAAAACCCCTTATCGTTTTCGCCTCTAGCCATATCAAAATAGTGAGGATGCCTTTCATCGCCCTGCTTAGGTACGTTATCGGTTGGATGACAGTTCATACACCGAGGATGCATAAGGACCTGCATTACCTGATCATAAGCCTTCTCTGTAGTTATGTTCGAATCTCTCTCTAAAGGCTTATATTTTTTCATCGAAGCCACCTCATTACTCTCCATAAAAATGACCGAAGCAATTAACCCTATAAAAAGCATGAAAGTGTATTTCATAATAGAATCCAATAAAAAAGGTGGACATCCTTAAGATAAATCTTTAAGGAGAATCCACCTAATTTATAATTTATTGGATTAAAACTAACCTTGACTATATCAAAAAAGGCATAATCCGTTCCAACTATCCGCTAAACCGATTGCAGCTGCTTTTGACGAAGTTTTTGCGCCGCTCGAACCATGTTTTCCAAAGCTAATTTAGTTTCTGGCCAATCCCTGGTCTTTAAACCACAATCAGGGTTCACCCAAATATTCTCGATAGGAAGTAGTTCAGACGCCCTCTCCAACAAATTTTCTATCTCTTCGGTTGTTGGCACTCTTGGGGAGTGAATATCATACACCCCAGGGCCTATCTCATTAGGATATTTAAAATCAACAAATGCCTGTAAAAGTTCCATTTCAGAACGTGACGTCTCAATAGTTATGACATCGGCATCCATCTCTGCAATATCATCAA
Source organism: Euzebyella marina (assembly GCF_003687485.1). GTDB lineage: Bacteria > Bacteroidota > Bacteroidia > Flavobacteriales > Flavobacteriaceae > Euzebyella > Euzebyella marina. The sequence goes on from NZ_CP032050.1 coordinate 3,970,739, forward strand.
TAATGTCATTAAATTCAGAATAACACATGTGGGTATGAATCTGAGTGCTATCATCTACCCCACTTGCCGAAATTCGAAATGCCTTAATGGCCCAATTTAGATAAGTAGCCCAATCTTCTTTTCTCAGGGGAAGCCCCTCTCGTATCGCAGGCTCGTCTATTTGAATAATCTTAATACCCGCCTTTTCTAAATCACAGACTTCATCTCGAATGGCTAAAGCTATCTGATTGCAGGTGGCCGACCTCGGTTGATCGTTACGTACAAATGACCATTGAAGAATCGTTACAGGGCCGGTCAACATTCCTTTTACATGTTTCTTCGTTAAACTCTGGGCTACAGATGACCATTTGACCGTCATGGGTTTCGGTCTTGAGACGTCACCATAAATAATGGGTGGCTTTACGCAACGTGTGCCATAGCTTTGAACCCAACCAAATTGAGTGAACGCGAAACCGGATAAATGCTCACCAAAATATTCAACCATATCATTTCTTTCAAACTCGCCGTGAACCAAAACATCAAGACCAATAGCTTCCTGAAATTTGATGGCCTCATGAGTTTCGTTGAAAAGAAATTCGTCATAGGCTTTTGAAGATAATTCGTTCTTCTTGAATTTTCTTCTTTGGATTCTTACTTCTTTTGTTTGCGGAAAAGAACCGATTGTTGTTGTCGGATATAAAGGCAATCGGAGATGGTTACGCTGCTCTAGTTGTCGCTGGGTAAACGGAGATTTTCTTTGCGAATCACTTTCTTGCAGGTTTTCTAGCCTTTTCTTAACCTCACCATTGTGAACTAGTTTCGAAGAACGCTTTAATGAATGTACCCTCTTATTATCTGATAACCTTTCAAGTATGATTCCTCCTTCCTCACCGTTCGCCAAGGTTGTTAGGTCTATAACCTCACCTAATTTTTGTTCGGCAAAAGCCAACCATTGTTTAACTTCATTCGGAATCTTTTCATTATTTGATTCAAGTTCTAGATTTACCGGACTGTGCAGCAAAGAGCAAGAAGTACCGATCCAAATTTGAGAACTATCTAACTTTTCTTTGGCCTTTTCGACTAGCCTTAACGATTGTTCATAATCGTTTTTCCAAATATTTCTACCATCGACTAGACCTAAAGAAAGAATCTTATTACCATTGAATAATGGGTGTGCTAATATATCATCTAACTGCAACCGGCATCTAACCAAATCAAGATGCAATACCTGAACAGGCAGGTCAAGGGCCAAGTTGAGGTTTGCTCCGTAACAATCAAAATAATTGGCTAAAATGATTTTCAGCTTTGTGGAATTGTTCGCAAAAAACGAGTATGATTTCTTAATCGCCAATTGTTCTTCACGGGATAAGTCTTTAGCCAAGATGGGTTCGTCGATTTGTACAAATTCGACACCTTCACTTGCAATCAACTCCAAAAGCTCTTGATAACAAGGAAGAAGGCTTGAAAGAAGGTCAAGTCGATTAAAACCATCCTCTTTTTCTTTTCCTAGTAGAAGAAAAGTTACCGGACCAATAATGACAGGTTTAGTCTGTATACCAAATTTCTTTGCTTCCTTTATTTCTCCAAGAATTTTATCAGGATTCAACGGAAATTTGGTTTCACTTGTAAACTCTGGAACGATATAATGATAGTTGGTATCGAACCACTTGGTCATTTCCATAGCCGTTACATCGACCTCCTTATTTTGAAGGCCTCTGGCCATGGCAAAGTATTGATCTAAACCATCAAGATGTTCGAATCTTTGCGGAATGCAACCAAGTGTAGTACACATATCTAAAACTTGGTCGTAAAGCGAAAAATCATTGGAACTGATCAAATCGACACCTAAGTCGTGTTGTAACTTCCAATTTTCCGATTTGATTTGCCTACCGACGTTTAGGAACTCATCTTCTGTGGCATCGCCACGCCAATACTTTTCTATAATCTTTTTCAGCTCTCTGTTAGCCCCAATACGAGGGTAACCTAATACGATTGACTTCATAATTTATTTAACTATTACACCATCAAAAGTAAATTTTAAAGATTATTAAACCTTATTTAAGTTTAAATACAGAATATTTAACTAATATTACATCTTTTCAAAGCGCAAAAAACTTTAAGAGATTCATTAAGACTGGCTAAGCAGATAATTATTCTATGGAACTATTGGACGAAATTGATTTAAAGCTCTTAACTATTCTTCAAGAAAACGGAAAACTCACCACAAAGGAAATTGCCCAGCAAGTACATTTATCGCCGACCCCCGTTTACGAACGGATCAAACGTTTGGAAAGAGATGGCGTCATTGAGAAATATGTGGCCATTGTAGAAGCCGAAAAGGTAGGAAAGTCTTTTATCGTATTCTGTCAAGTTACCCTAAGAAGACATACCAAAGAAATCGGAAATCAATTTGTTGAGGATATAGTGTCTCTAAAAGAAGTAACCGAATGTTATAATGTTTCGGGCGATTATGATTTTCTACTTAAAATTTTGGTGAAGGATATGAAGCATTACCAATCTTTTGTCATTAATGAACTGGGGCTAATAGACAACATAGGTAGCGTTCATAGCACTTTTGTCATGGGTACCATCAAACATTCTTACGCAGTACCCATTTAATTTCAATAGATCAATTCTCGAACTTTGGCAAGAACACTTCAGCCATCATACAGCGAGCACTGCCACCGCCACAAGTCTCTATGGTATCTAACGAACTATGAAGAATACTGCATTTACTTTCAATCTGCTTCAACTGCTGTTTTGATAGGCTCTTATAGGCCGATGTGCTCATCACCAAGAAACGGGTACCATTTGAACCTATGACTTGAAGCATGTTACCCGCAAATTGATGCATTTGTGATTCACTTATAGAAATTACTTCCCTACCATCTTGTTTTAGATGAAACAATACGTTCTTCTTCTCTTTTTTATCATCTATAGCATCTAGACAGATGACAGCGAAATCTTCTGCAAGGCACATCATTACATTGGTATGATAAATAGGCATACGCTTGCCATCTACCGATTGATTGGCAGTAAAAACTACCGGGGTAAACTCAAAATCTTCACAAAATTCAATAAATAGCTCTTCATCGGCACGGTCGGACAAGGCACAGTATGCCTTTTTATTTACCCTATCCAGAATCATACTACCCGTAGATTCCAAAAATAAATCATCTTCTTCGGCCGAGGTATAATCAATGATGTTATCGATTCGGTATCCGTTATCCTCTAAAAAATCCAAAATATCCTCGCGCCTCTCTTCTCTGCGGTTTTCGGCAAACATGGGGTATAGGGCTACCGTGCCATCTTCGTGAAAAGATATCCAGTTATTCGGAAATATAGAGTCAGGTGTATTCGGTTCGAGCGTATCGTCTACCACAACCACGTTTACACCCTGGGCTCGAAGTTTGTTTACAAAACCGTCGAACTCATCTTGTGCCTTTTTATTGATAACAGCATTCTTGAGCTCTAAATCTTCTTGAAAAAAGTTGTTGATGGCGGTCTGCTCGTTCATTCTAAAATTTACTGGCCGAACCATCAATATCGTATTTGTAATCTGCATAGACATTTCAAAATTGATAAGGCAAAATTAGTTTTTTTGACGAGCGATTAAAGGCTTTCTTTAAAATCTTATTTTAGTCAATTTAAAAGTCCATTGAATGTCAGGAGAAAATAATTTAGAGCATCTTTTAAAGAATTTAAAGCCTGTTCTCCACCCTGGAAAATATGTTTTTACCTCCCAAAGCTCAGATAAATCTGTGCCTATTGAGTCTGTTATCGGCACCTTTACCGAGAAAGAAGGAACCACCCTTATCTTATCTCTTGAAAATGCCGTTAAATTAGGAATGAACTATGAATTTGTTGCCGCTTGGATAACGCTGGAGGTACACTCTTCACTTGAGGCGATTGGCTTAACTGCCGTCTTTTCAAATGCCTTGACCAGCCACCAAATTAGCTGCAACGTAATTGCAGGTTTTTATCACGATCACCTTTTTGTTGACTACACCGACGGACCTAAGGCCGTAAAAATACTAAAAGAGCTTTCGAAAAATAGATAACCTCACTCCCTCACCAATGGCAGCGTACTACATCTCAACAAGCCTTCTTGTTTGGCAATTTCCGAATAAGGTATTTCTTCTACCGTAAAGCCATTTTCCCTAAGCCAATTGTTCAGTCTCGTAAAATTTCTTTCGGAAACGACCACATCAGGTGAAATAGAAAAAACATTACTGTACATATGGTACATCTCTTCAGCCGAGATTTCAAAAATATTTTCCTTTCCAAAAAAGTCTACCAGCCACCGGTACTCGTCTTCTACCAAAAAACCGTTTCTGTGCAAAATAGCTTTACCCTTGCCCAATGGTTGAAAACAGCAATCTAAATGCAAGGCATTTTCACGCGCATTCTTCGATTTTCTTAATTCGAAAGGCCTTATCTTTTTTTGAGGAAATAGCTGAGAGATAAATTCGACCGCCGCTTTGTTAGTACGCGCCGTAATATGGGTCGCATAGTCATCTGCGGTGTAGGTACCTATAAAAATATAATCGTTCCAAGGCATCACATCTCCTCCTTCAACATGCACTTCCTCTGGCGGACGAATAATGTTCTGCTCGTCAATTTCTTCCAAAACATGCAAAATAGCCTCTACCTCTTGTTCTCGATCAGGTAAAATATTGGCAATAATTAGTTTATCGCCGATGACAAAGGCAATGTCCCTAGAAAAAATTTGATTGCAATTTTCAATTACCTCAGGACGAAAGACCTCAACATCGTATTTTCTGAAAACTTTAGCAAAAGCTTCCATTTCTTTAACCATTTCTTCTTCTAAAGGATAGGTTCCGGCCAAAATATGTTCCAATGATTTGGGATCATAGGCTTCATCGGGCTTAGGCACCGGACCACAACTTTTGGCCGTACCTAGCACTACCGAACGTAATCTTGAAATCTCATCGTTCACATTTAACTGCAACATACCTTGGTGTTTTAAATGTAACAAAGGTAGTATTTGGCCAATAAAAAACGCCCTTTCAAATTAATGAAAGGGCGTAATAATTTTTAAGTTATTCTTATTATCGAAGGTCAACTTCAACGAAAGGTCTCTGTTTTTCACCGATGTAAACCTGTCTAGGCCTTCCTATCGGCTCACCTCTTAATCTCATTTCTCTCCATTGGGCAATCCAACCTGGTAGACGGCCCAAAGCGAACATTACAGTGAACATTTCAGTTGGAATACCTAAAGCACGGTAAATAATACCTGAATAGAAATCGACGTTGGGATATAGTTTTCTATCAACAAAATATTGATCCTCTAAGGCTTCTTTTTCCAAACCTTTAGCAATATCAAGAATTGGGTCTTCGATACCTAAATCACCAAGAACCTCATCAGCTGCTTTTTTAATAATCTTGGCTCTAGGATCAAAGTTTTTATATACTCTGTGACCAAAGCCCATCAATCTGAAAGGATCCTCTTTATCCTTCGCTTTCGCCATATATTTTTTAGTGTCGCCACCGTCTGCTTCAATAGCCTCTAACATTTCTAGAACGGCTTGGTTAGCACCTCCATGTAAAGGACCCCAAAGTGCAGATATACCAGCTGATAGAGAGGCAAAAAGACCAGCATGTGAAGAACCTACGATTCTTACTGTAGAAGTAGAACAGTTTTGCTCGTGATCTGCATGCAATATCAACAACTTATCTAAAGCGTTGATAACAATTTCATTCTTTTGATAAGTTTGGTTAGGTCTCTTGAACATCATTTTGTGAATGTTCTCAACATAACCTAAGGTATCATCACCATAATCAAGTGGAAGACCCTTTTTCTTACGAAGCGTCCAAGCTACCAATACCGGAAATTTTGCCAATATACGTACGATGGCGTGGTACATATCTTTTTCGGAAGAGATATCTACCGTAGACGGGTTGAAAGCTATCAAGGCACTGGTCAAAGAAGAAAGAACCCCCATTGGGTGAGCTGACTTTGGAAAACTGTCCAAAATCTTTTTCATCTCCTCATCTACATGAGATTCATCCTTGATATCTTTATGAAATTTGGCCAACTCTTCCTTATTTGGAAGTTCACCAAAAATCAACAGATAGGCTACTTCAAGAAAATCGGCCTTTTCGGCCAACTCTTCAATAGAATACCCTCTATATCTTAAAATACCCTTTTCCCCATCTAAAAATGTAATAGCACTAGCACAAGATCCCGTGTTCTTATAACCAGGATCAATCGTAATCATGCCACCCGTTACCGAGCGTAAAGTTTTTATATCTATGGCAAGCTCATTTTCAGAACCTGTAATAACCGGGAATTCGTATTTCTGACCTTCGTACTCTAAAGTAGCTTTATCTGACATTTGTAGTTTTTACTAAAATTTAAGTGAACCGTAAAATTAATAAAAAAGGGTAATCTTAACAATTATACCCTCGGCTTTCGCCCATTATTAACAACACTTTTTGATAGTAATTTGTAGATATTACAACAGATACAATTTATTGTAGTATTCATCTAAAGATTTCTCCCAGGTGAACCTCATTTTTTTGGCGTTTGCCTTAATTTTCTTCCAGGTCGCTTGATCATGCTCCCAGACATTCAGGGCCTCATCCAACTTATTCACCATATCCTCAAGTTTGGCATTGAAAGTTTGACCGTCAAAGGCAAAACCGGTTTTCATGTGCTCAACAGTGTCTTTTAATCCTCCTGTATGATGTACCAAACATGGGTTGCCGTTTCTCATGGCCAACATTTGACTAATACCACATGGTTCAAATAGGCTGGGCATGAAATAAAGATCAGTTTCTAAATACATAGAATCGATGAGATCTTCTGATTGCCCATTGGTAAATATGAAGTTTTTATGCTTGTAGCTCATCTCTCTAAACAAGTGCTCATAATCGGGATCGCCCGTACCCAAAAGCATAAAAATGCCATCAACTTCTTTTAGCCTGTCCAGTATTTTTTCAAAAGACTCAGGAGAACGCATTAGAAAATAAAACTTCTGCTCCGTCAACCTAGCTACACTCGACACAATAAACTTAGGTTTGTTGGATACATACTCCATGATTTTCTCACCGGTATGCGCCAAAAAGTCTGCTTTATACTTTTTTGATTCGTCTTGAAGCCAACGAAACAAGGCCTTGACCGTATTTCGATACAATAGTCCCTTTTCTGCCTGACGAACGTTGGCATAGTTAGAGGCATTTAAGATTCCGAACAAGCGACCTTCATTATCGGCATTTCTTAAATCAACCTCAAGACTTTCGCCGCCTACAAATTCAGGCCTTGCACTTGGTAATAATATATCTTCTTTATAAGCTTGTGAAACGGTATGAACGGCATCAGCCAAACGAATGCCCACCGCCATAAGATTAATGCAATCTTGGTAGCGCGGGTCTTGCAAATTTTGGTGGTCGAGTTGAATTTCGGGAAAGAAGTTATGTACCGAAGCATAATTATCATAAAATGGTCGAATACCCTGAATGGCCAAATTATGTATGCTATATACATACCGCATTTTCTTTAAAACCTGATAATCGGGGTGATAAGTTTTCAAGAACAACATGGCACTGGAATGCCAATCGTGCATGTGCACAATATCCAATTCTCCAAAAGCACCCATCTTAACCGCTTCGGCAACAGCGGTGTTAAATATTATGAATTTTATATAGTCATTAAAAAATGGCTCCGTAGGATCATCATGATAGATATGGGCAATACCTCCTTCAGTAATCTCAGGATGGTGTATTACATAATGAATGATATTTTCAATGTTCTTTTTGGGAGGAACAGCATAGAGTTCGGCCGAATAGTCAGTACCGCGCAACCGGAAATTCAACTGGGTTCTAAATGTTCCGGTCTTGTGAATTCTCGAATAAGACGGGACGATCACATGAACCTTATCACCTCGTTTGGCAATCTCTCTGGGTACATCACGTACTACATCGCCCATACCACCTGCCTTGCAATCGGGGATTGCATCATTCTCAGCAGCTACAAAAAGAAAATTATTCATTGAAAATCTAAAATTATCCGTTACTGGAAAAAGGTAAGTAAAGTTTACGAATGAACCAAAAAAAAGCCTTTCTCTTCGGTTATTTCTGAAAAGAAAGGCTTTTTTATTAGGAAAACATTAAAATTCTACTGAATCTTAAAAGCTTTTTCTTTTGGATAATATGCTGTATCACCTAATTCTTCTTCTATTCTCAAGAGTTGGTTGTACTTGGCCATTCTATCGGAACGGGAAGCAGAACCGGTCTTAATCTGTCCGGTATTAAGTGCCACGGCCAAATCGGCAATGGTATTATCTTCGGTTTCTCCTGAACGGTGGCTCATTACTGAAGTATAACCAGCATTCTTGGCCATATTGACCGCCGCTATAGTCTCGGTAAGAGTTCCTATCTGGTTTACCTTGATAAGAATCGAATTGGCGATACCTTGCTCGATTCCCCTAGAGAGACGCTCAACGTTAGTCACAAACAAATCGTCACCTACCAATTGAACTTTATCACCTACTATTTCGGTCAAAGTTTTCCAACCATCCCAGTCGTTCTCATCCATACCGTCTTCGATAGAGATAATCGGATATTTAGAACAAAGCTCTGCCAAATACTCAGCTTGCTCTTGTGAAGTTCTTACAACCCCTTTATCGCCTTCGAATTTTGTATAATCGTACTTACCATCCACATAGAACTCTGCAGAGGCACAATCCAGGGCAATCATCACTTCGTCACCAAGTTTGTAACCCGCTTTCTCAACCGCCTTCGCAATCGTATCTAAAGCATCTTCGGTACCGCCTGCCAGATTAGGGGCAAAACCACCTTCATCACCTACAGCAGTACTCAAACCTCTATCGTGTAAAACTTTTTTAAGATTATGGAAAATTTCAGTACCCATCTGCATGGCGTGGGTGAAATCTTTCGCCTTAACCGGCATAATCATAAATTCTTGAAATGCAATCGGCGCATCTGAATGCGAGCCACCGTTAATGATGTTCATCATAGGCACCGGCAATGTATTAGCACTTACACCGCCTACGTAGCGATATAGTGGCATGCCCAATTCATTGGCAGCAGCCTTTGCTACCGCAAGAGAAACACCAAGTATGGCGTTGGCACCTAATTTTGATTTATTTGGTGTACCATCTAAATCTAACATTACCTGATCGATCAAGTTTTGTTCAAAGACCGACATGCCTAAGATTTCTTCAGAAATCAAAGTGTTGACATTTTCAACTGCTTTACTAACACCCTTACCCATAAAAGTGTTACCGCCATCACGCAATTCTACGGCCTCATGTTCTCCAGTTGAAGCACCGGATGGAACTGCAGCCCTTCCCATTACACCATTTTCGGTAACTACATCTACCTCTACGGTAGGGTTACCCCTAGAATCTAAAATCTGTCTTGCGTGAACGCTTAATATAATACTCATAAAAATATTTTTAGTTGGAAAAGTATTGCTTTTCAAGGTGAACAAATATACAAAACCCTAATAGCATAAAGCTTAGAGAAACCGCTCTATTTATCAGGAAATAACGATTGCTTAACCTAAACTGTTTGTACCGATTTACTTTTGATCAAATCGAAAAACTGGTCGAACAAATAATCAGCGTCATGTGGCCCAGGACTAGCTTCTGGGTGGTACTGCACCGAAAATACATCTTTATCTTTCAGCTTAATACCGGCTACGGTATTGTCATTAAGGTGAACATGTGTGATTTCAACATCACTATTGGCTTCGGTTTCTTCTCTATTAACAGCAAAACCATGGTTTTGCGAAGTAATTTCACCTTTACCGGTTACCAAATTTAAAATTGGATGGTTGATGCCTCTATGCCCATTGTGCATTTTATAGGTCGATATACCCTTTGCCAAGGCTATGACTTGATGGCCCAAACATATACCGAACACCGGCTTACCACTATCAATCATTTTTTTGGCAGCCGCTATCGCATCGACCAAAGGCTCAGGATCACCAGGTCCGTTAGAAATGAAATAGGCATCCGGTTCCCAAGATTGCATTTCATCAAAAGAAGCGTCAAAAGGGAAAACTTTTATATAAGAATCTCTTTTTGACAGATTTCTTAAAATATTCTTCTTAATGCCTATATCCAAGGCAGCAATTTTAAAGGTTGCAGATTCGTCGCCTATGAAATATGGCTCTTTCGTAGAAACTTTTGAAGCCAATTCAAGACCTTCCATACTAGGCACTTCCGCCAATTGTTTTTTGAGACCATCAATATTGTTCACATCGGTCGATATAACCGCATTCATTGCGCCATTATCACGTATATAACTGACCAAAGCCCTAGTGTCTACATCAGATATGGCAAATAATTTATTATCATTCAAAAAATCCTCTAAACTTTTATCAGCTCTTGGACGCGAATATTCGTAACTGAAATTTCGGCAAATAAGCCCGGATATTTTAACAGAATCCGATTCCACTTCTTCAACATTGGTACCATAGTTACCGATGTGGGCATTGGTAGTAACCATCAATTGACCAAAATAAGATGGGTCGGTAAAAATCTCTTGATAACCGGTCATACCCGTATTAAAACAAACCTCACCAAATGCGGTACCCTCTTTGTCTCCAACCGACTTGCCGTAGAATATAGTGCCGTCGGCCAATAATAATAACGCTTTTCTTCTTGATTGATACTTCATATATGCTACTCTTTCTTAATTTTCAAAATTAAACATAAAAAAAGGATAAACTATTAAGTTTATCCTTTTCAATTTATTATGAGTTATGTACATCTTATTCTTCTGAATCGTCTGTTACATTTTCAACATCGGCTTGAGCTTCAGCTGCCTCTTCTTTTGGAGCTGCAGGTGCATCTACCTTAGCTTCTTCCTCTTTTTTGCCACCACTTCTTCTACTTCTTCTCGTAGATTTCTTCTTAGGCTTACCAGCATTGTAAAGCTCATTGAAATCAACTAACTCAATCATTGCCATATCAGCGTTATCACCAAGACGGTTACCTAATTTTATAATTCTGGTATAACCACCAGGCCTATCGCCCACCTGTTCAGCAACTGTACTGAACAATTCAGTTACCGCATATTTGTTTCGCAGGTTCTTAAAAGCGATACGACGATTGTGCGTTCCTTTTTCAGCAGAAATATTGTTCTCTGCCTTCGCTTTGGTTATCAATGGCTCAACGAATTGTTTCAATGCCTTTGCCTTTGCTACCGTAGTGTTGATTCTCTTGTGCTCGATCAAGGAACATGCCATATTGGCCAACATCGCCTTTCTGTGCGCTGTCTTTCTTCCTAAATGATTGACCTTTTTACCGTGTCTCATTTCTCTTGTCTATTATATTTCTCCAACTGAGGGTGTATCCCTATCCTGTAAGAAATATCGATTAATCTTTATCTAACTTATATTTTGAAAGGTCCATTCCAAAACTTAGACCTTTATTGATTACCAATTCTTCTAATTCGGTCAATGATTTTTTACCGAAGTTTCTGAATTTCATCAAATCGTTTTTATTGAACGAAACCAAATCACCTAATGTATCTACTTCAGCCGCCTTCAAACAATTCAAGGCACGAACTGAAAGATCCATATCTACCAATTTAGTTTTCAACAACTGACGCATATGCAAAGATTCTTCATCATATGTTTCAGTTTGAGCAATCTCATCAGCCTCTAATGTAATTCTCTCATCAGAGAACAACATAAAGTGGTGTATCAAAACTTTGGCTCCTTCTGTAAGTGCATCTTTAGGATGAATCGATCCATCGGTCACGATTTCGAAAACCAATTTTTCATAGTCCGTCTTCTGCTCTACACGAAAGTTTTCAATGCTATACTTTACGTTCTTGATAGGAGTAAAGATAGAGTCGATTGCAATACTACCTAGTGCTGCGTTCGACTTCTTATTCTCTTCAGCTGGAACATAGCCACGACCTTTGTCGATAACAATCTCCATATTTATACTCACTTTTGGATCCATGTTGCAGATTACCAAATCTGGGTTCAACACTTGGTATCCAGAAATGAATTTCTGAAAATCACCAGCGGTCAATTGTTCTTTACCGCTAACAGATATAGAAACTACTTCAGCTTCTGAATCGTCTATTTGCTTTTTGAACCTTACTTGTTTAAGATTCAGGATGATTTCGGTAACGTCTTCAACAACACCCGAAATCACGGAAAACTCATGCTCGACACCATCGATTCTGACGGATGTAATTGCATGACCTTCCAAAGAAGAAAGCAATACTCTTCTTAGTGCGTTCCCGACAGTCAATCCATAACCAGGTTCCAATGGACGGAATTCGAACTTACCTTCGAAATCCGAGGAATCGATCATTATAACTTTATCAGGTTTCTGGAAATTAAATAATGCCATGTGAATTAGTGTTCTATGTTATTTAGAGTAAAGCTCAACTATTAATTGTTCTTTGATATTCTCTGGAATTTGGATTCTCTCAGGTACTGAAACAAAAGTACCTTCTTTCTTTTCAGAGTTCCAGGTAATCCACTCATAAACATTGCTTTGGGCGTCTAATGAATCGCCGATCACCTGAAGTGACTTTGATTTTTCACGAACACCAACTACATCACCTGCTTTCAAGGTATATGAAGGAATATTGACCAACTCTCCGTTTACAGTAATATGTCTGTGCGACACAAGTTGTCTAGCACCTCTTCTTGAAGGAGCGATACCCATGCGGTAAACAACGTTATCCAACCTGCATTCGCAAAGTTGTAGTAAAATTTCACCGGTAACACCTTCTTTTCTTTTGGCGTTGGCGAAAATGTTTCTAAACTGCTTTTCTAAAATACCGTAGGTATACTTAGCTTTTTGTTTCTCCATTAATTGAACGGCATACTCCGATTTTTTACCTCGGCGTCTGTTGTTTCCGTGTTGTCCTGGAGGGTAATTCTTCTTTTCGAATGACTTATCGTCTCCGAAGATAGCTTCGCCGAACTTACGGGCGATTTTACTTTTAGGTCCTGTATATCTTGCCATTTTCTTTTAATTTGGAAGTGTGATTATGAATTAAGGCTTATCCTTCGATAATCGTTAACTACACTTCCCGTGAAATTTATAGTGAATAAAACGAATTAAACTCTTCTTCTTTTTGGTGGTCTACAACCATTGTGCGGCATTGGAGTAACATCAATGATTTCTGTTACTTCGATACCAGAGTTGTGTACGGCACGAATAGCAGACTCTCTACCGTTACCAGGCCCCTTAACATAAACTTTCACCTTTCTAAGACCGGCTTCGTGTGCAGTTTTAGCACATTCTTCAGCTGCTACTTGAGCCGCGTAGGGAGTATTCTTTTTTGATCCCCTAAAACCCATCTTACCTGCAGAAGACCAAGAAATTACGTCTCCTTTTTTATTGGTAAGCGAAATAATGATATTATTGAAAGAGGCGGTCACGTGGGCCTCACCCACTGAGTCAACGATTACTTTACGTTTTTTAGCCGCTTTTGCACCTGCTTTTGAAGTTGCCTTTGCCATAATAACCTACTTATTATTTAGTTGCCTTTTTCTTGTTAGCAACCGTTTTTCTTTTTCCTTTTCTGGTTCTAGAATTGTTCTTGGTACGTTGACCGCGAAGTGGAAGACCAGCTCTATGACGAATACCACGGTAACAACCAATATCCATTAAACGCTTAATGTTCAACTGCGTTTCTGAACGAAGCTCACCTTCAATGGTATAACCTGATACAGCCTCTCTAATACGGCCTATCTCATCATCATTCCAATCAGATACCTTTGCGTCTTCACTCACATTGGCTTTTTCCAAAATTTCTTTAGCCCTACTTGTTCCAATACCGTAAATGTAGGTCAAGGCAATTACACCTCTCTTTTGTTTTGGTATGTCTATACCCGCAATTCTTGCCATAATTATCCTTGTCTTTGTTTAAATCTAGGATTCTTCTTGTTGATTACATACAACCTGCCCTTTCTGCGTACAATTTTGCAGTCGGCACTTCTTTTTTTAACTGATGCTCTAACTTTCATCTCGCTATCTTTCTCTCTTATTAATACCTATAAGTAATTCTAGCCTTGGTCAGGTCATAAGGGCTCATTTCTAACTTAACCTTATCACCTGGAAGCAATTTTATATAATGCATACGCATCTTACCGGAAATGTGAGCAGTAACTACATGCCCGTTTTCCAATTCAACACGAAACATTGCATTTGACAATGCTTCAATTATAGATCCGTCTTGTTCTATTGCAGCTTGTTTAGCCATACTTATGCTACTTTTCTGTTTTTACCGGTTTTCATCAAACCATCATAATGCCTGTTCAATAGATACGCGTTCACTTGCTGAACTGTATCGATGGCAACACCGACCATAATCAAAAGTGAAGTTCCACCATAAAACAGGGCCCAATTGGCCTGAAGGTCCATCAACTTTACGACCAAAGCTGGCAAAACTGCCAATAAGGCCAAAAAGATAGAACCCGGCAAAGTTATTAAAGACATAACCTTATCCAAAAAATCTCCCGTTTCTTTTCCAGGTCTAATACCCGGAATAAAACCTCCACTTCTTTTCAAGTCATCGGCCATCTTATTCGTTGGTACCGTAATGGCGGTATAGAAGTAAGTAAATATGATAATCAATACGGCAAAAAGAACATTGTATGCCAGACCAAAAATATCTTGGAACTGAACTTCCATCCATTGCCCTGCCGCAGTATCATTAAATGTCTTACCAATTAAGCTTGGAGCGAACATAATTGCCTGGGCAAATATAATCGGCATTACACCAGAAGCATTCAACTTTAGCGGAATGTACTGACGCGAACCCATTATATTCTTCTCATACCCACCAGAAGCAGTTCTTCTTGCATATTGAACTGGTATCTGACGCGTAGCCATTACCAAAAGAACACTTGCAAGAATAACCAAGAACCAAAGAATGATTTCAATTAAAATGAACATCAAACCACCTGTGTTGTTGGTTGTTCTAGAGTAAAACTCTTGAACGAACGACTGAGGCATTGTTGCAATAATACCAATCATAATCAAAAGTGAAATACCATTACCGATACCTTTATCAGTAATTTTTTCACCTAACCACATTGCAAACACACAGCCCGTCACCAAAATCACAACGGCAGGAATCATAAAATCAAGTCCTTTACCCAATAAGAAGGCACTATCCTGTACACCAAAGGCTTCAAGACCGTATAGATAAGCCGGAGCCTGAACAACACAGATACCAATCGTTAACCAACGGGTAATCTGATTTTTTGTTTTTCTACCACTTTCACCCTCCTTATCCAACTTTTGCAAATATGGAATGGCGATACTCATCAACTGCACCACAATCGATGCAGAGATATATGGCATGATACCCAACGCAAAAACCGAAGCATTTGCAAAAGCACCTCCGGTAAAAGCATTCAATAACCCAAAGATACCTTGATCGGTACCTGAGGCCAATGCAGCCAATTGTGTTGAATCGATACCCGGAAGAACAATCTGGCAACCAAAACGGTACACCAAAAGCAAACTAAGTGTTACCAATATGCGGTTTCTTAGTTCTTCAATCTTCCAGATGTTGGATATGGTCTCGAAAAATTTCTTCATAGTAGGGTATGCTTATAAATTTATTGCTTCTCCGCCAGCAGCTTCTATGGCCGCTTTGGCACTAGCCGTAAATTTATGCACGGAAACTTTAAGGGAAGACTTAAGTTCCCCACCGCCCAATATTTTTATTAGCTCGCTTCTTTTAGCCAAACCATTTTCAACTAAAGTATCTACGGTAACCTCGTCTTTGATAATCTTATTATCGACAAGCTCTTGCAACTTACTCAAGTTGATACCTTTGTATTCTACACGGTTGATGTTCGTGAAACCGAATTTTGGAACACGACGCTGCAAAGGCATTTGACCACCTTCGAAACCGATTTTCTTAGAATAACCAGATCTAGATTTTGCCCCTTTGTGACCACGGGTAGCGGTTCCGCCTTTTCCAGAACCTTGTCCTCTACCGACTCTTTTACCCGCTTTACCTGTTGAACCTTCCGCTGGTTTAAGATTGCTTAAATCCATTATTATCTTCTATATTAGGCTTCTTGTGTAGAAACCAAATGTTTAACTTTATCTATCATACCAAGAATGTTGGGGGTAGCTTCATGCTCCACAACCTGACCTATTTTCTTAAGACCTAAGGCCTCAAGAGTTCTTTTCTGGTTTTGAGGTCTCTTGATACTGCTCTTTAGCTGCTTAACCTGTAATTTCTTAGCCATCGTATTGTATATTATCCTTTAAAGACTTTGTCTAGGGAAACACCTCTTTGCTTAGCTACGGTACCAGCATCCCTAAGTTGCAATAATGCATCGAAAGTAGCCTTAACTACGTTATGAGGGTTCGACGATCCTTGTGATTTTGAAAGTACGTCTTGAACTCCAACAGACTCCAATACCGCACGAACGGCACCACCGGCAATAACCCCGGTACCATGAGATGCTGGTTGAATATATACTCTTGCACCACCATATTTACCTTTTTGCTCGTGTGGAAGCGTACCTTTGTTCAATGGTATACGAATAAGGTTCTTCTTTGCATCTTCGATTGCCTTGGCAATAGCTGTAGCAACTTCTTTAGATTTACCCAAACCGCTACCGACAACACCATTCTCGTCACCAACAACAACTATGGCCGAAAATCCAAAAGCTCTACCACCTTTGGTCACTTTGGTAACACGCTGAATACCTACCAATCTATCTTTTAAATCTAAACCGCCAGGTTTAACAGTCTCTACGTTTTTGTATTTCTGGTACATAGTATTATTTAAAAATTTAGTCCTGCTTCACGGGCCCCTTCAGCCAATGCTTTAACTCTACCATGATAAAGGTTTCCGCCCCTATCAAAAGCAACTTTCTCTATACCTGCCTCTTTGCATTTCTCGGCAACCGTCTTACCTACCTCAGTAGCTATTTCAGTTTTGGTGCCTTTAGCATCGGCAAATTGTTTATCTCTAGAAGAAACAGACAAAAGGGTTTTTCCTTCGTTATCATCTATAACCTGTGCATAGATGGCACTGTTACTTCTAAATACAGAAAGTCTTGGTCTCTCTGCAGTACCTGAAGAAACTTTTCTGATTCTTCTACGTATTCTTTGTTTTCTTTCGCTCTTTGATAATGCCATGATATACTATTAAGCTGATTTACCTGCTTTTCTACGTAATTGCTCGCCCACGAACTTGATACCTTTTCCTTTGTAAGGCTCTGGCTTACGAAATGATCGTATCTTGGCTGCTATCTGACCTACCAATTGCTTGTCGTGAGATGTCAATTTAACTATAGGGTTCTTACCTTTTTCCGAAGTAGTCTCTACCTTGATTTCAGGAGCTAGGTCTAACACAATGTTGTGAGAAAACCCTAAAGCCAAATCAAGCTTCTGACCTTGGTTACTGGCACGATAACCCACACCAACTAACTCCAGCTGTTTGGTCCACCCAATCGACACACCTTTGATCATGTTATTGATCAATGCGCGATACAGACCGTGCTTTGCTTTATGATCTTTTAAGTCTGAAGGTCTTTCCACTACTACCTGACCATCTTCAACCTTGATATCGACTGAAGAAAAATCTTGAGTAAGCTCTCCTAATTTCCCTTTAACGACGACCTCGTTTCCTTTTATATCAACTGTCACTCCCTCAGGAATCACTATCGGATTATTACCTATTCTTGACATGTCTTAAATACTTTATTCCTTATTAATATACGTAGCAAAGTACCTCACCACCTACATTCTCGTTCTTGGCCTGCTTACTGGTCATCACTCCGTGAGAAGTAGAGACTATAGCTATACCCAAACCATTCAAAACCCTTGGCAAGGTATCGGCACCGGTATACTTACGTAAACCTGGCTTACTTACCCTTTGAATTTTTCTGATAACAGGCTCTTTGGTCTCCTTGTCATATTTCAAGGCGATTTTAATAGTACCCTGAAATTTATCCTCTTCAAACTTATAACTTAAAATATAGCCCTGATCGAACAATATCTTAGTTATTTCTCTTTTTACTTTAGACGATGGAATCTCCACCACTCTGTGACCAGCCCTGCTGGCATTTCTAACTCTAGTTAGATAATCTGCAATAGTATCTGTGACCATTTCTATATAATTTGGTAACGGTTTTCGCTTTATTGCGAACCTGAAACCAGTTAAACTCTTTTACCAGCTTGCCTTTTTAACTCCGGGAATAAGACCTTGGTTAGCCATTTCCCTGAACATAACCCTAGAGATACCGAATGTTCTCATATACCCCTTTGGCCTACCTGTCAACTTGCATCTATTATGCATACGAACGGGAGAAGCATTTCTTGGCAACTTTTGCAATGCTTCGTAATCACCGGCTTCCTTTAAAGCCTTACGCTTTTCAGCATATTTAGCAACTGTTTTTGCCCTTTTGCGCTCACGCGCTTTCATTGATTCTTTAGCCATTCTAGTTCTTTTTAAAAGGTAATCCTAATTCAGTTAATAGAGACTTCGCTTCTTTATCGGTTTGGGCAGAAGTAACGAAAGTAATATCCATTCCGTTAATTCTATTAATTCTATCAATATTGATTTCAGGGAAAATAATTTGCTCAGTAACACCCAAGCTATAATTACCACGACCATCAAAACCTGTAGCCCGTATACCTTGAAAATCTCTTACGCGAGGCAATGCATAAGTAATCAAACGATCTAAAAATTCGTACATTCTCTCACCTCTCAAGGTTACTTTAGCGCCAATTGGCATACCTTTACGCAATTTAAAGGTAGCAACATCTTTCTTAGACATCGTCGCTACAGCTTTTTGCCCAGTAATAGTTGTAAGTTCATCAACCGCATGGTCAATTAACTTTTTGTCTGCCACAGCAGCTCCAACACCTCTACTTACGACAATTTTCTGAAGCTTCGGTACCTCCATAATATTGTTGTAACCGAACTCTTCTTTGAGCGCATTAACGATACGCTCCTTATATTCCGTTTTTAATCTTGAAACGTAAGCCATAACTATATTACTTCATTGGATTTCTTGGAAAAACGTACTTTCTTTCCGTCCCTTTCTTCGTATCCTACCCTCGTAGTCTCACCTGTCTTCGCATCGATCAAAGCCAGATTAGAAATATGAATAGGAGCCTCTTTCTTTACGATACCACCCTGAGGATTCTGTGCGCTAGGCTTCTGATGTTTAGAAACCAAATTAGCACCCTCAACGATAGCTTTATTCTTTTCACGGTCTACGGACATTACTTTACCTTCGGTACCTTTATGGTCTCCGGCAACGATTCGAACCGTATCTCCTGTTTTTATTTTCAACTTTATCATGATCTACTATATTAAAGTACCTCAGGGGCCAATGAAACAATTTTCATAAACTGCTTGTCACGCAATTCTCTTGCAACAGGACCGAACACACGCGTACCTCTCATCTCCCCACTTGGGTTCAATAATACACAAGCGTTGTCGTCGAAACGGATGTACGAACCATCAGGCCTTCTTACCTCTTTTTTAGTTCTTACAACTACCGCTGTAGAAACAGCACCTTTCTTAATACCACCATTCGGTGTAGCCTCTTTAACGGCAACAACAATCTTATCACCTACAGAAGCATATCTTCTTTTGGTACCACCAAGCACCCTAATGGTCAAAACCTCTTTGGCACCGGTATTGTCTGCTACCTTTAATCTTGATTCTTGCTGTAACATAATTATTTAGCTCTTTCTAAGATTTCTACTAATCTCCAACACTTAGTCTTACTCAACGGACGGGTCTCCATAATCTTAACGGTATCACCTTCGTTGCAGTCATTCTTCTCGTCATGAGCCACATACTTCTTGGTCTTCAATACGAATTTACCGTACATAGGGTGCTTTACTCGCTTCACCTCTGAAACAACAATGGATTTCTCCATTTTGTTACTGGTTACCACCCCGATTCTCTCTTTTCTTAAGTTTCTTTTTTCTTCCATAAAGCAGAACCAATTATTGGTTTTCCCTATTAGTTAATTCCGTTGCCAATCTAGCCACCGTTCTTCTAGCTGTTCTTATTTGAAGAGGATTTTCTAACGGTGTAACAAAATGTGCCATTTTAAGGTCTGCATGTTGTTTCTTATACTCGGCAAGCTTTTCTTTTAGCTCTTCGACAGACAGTTCTTTAATTTCTTTATTTTTCATGATACACCTTAAATTGTTTCTTCAACATAATCACGAGCTACGATAAACTTAGTTCGCACAGGTAACTTTTGAGCAGCAAGTCGCAACGCTTCCTTGGCAACTTCCATAGGAACACCGGATACTTCAAAAAGAACTCTTCCCGGTTTAACAACTGCCACAAAATATTCTGGAGCACCTTTACCTTTACCCATACGCACCTCAAGAGGCTTTTTAGTGATAGGCTTGTCCGGAAAGATTTTGATCCAAAGCTGACCTTGACGTTTCATATATCTAGTGGCTGCGATACGCGCCGCCTCTATTTGACGTGATGTTATAAATTTAGAATCCAATGTCTTGATTCCGAACATGCCGTTCGACAATTGAAACCCTCGGCCCGCAATACCTTTCATGCGGCCTTTCTGCATCTTTCGGAACTTGGTTCTTTTTGGCTGTAACATTGCTTACTACTTTTTTAAATTACTTTCTACGACGTGGTTTTCTACCACTATCTCGTTTATCACCTCCTTTAGACTGGCCTTTTGTCATACCCACTAATGGAGACAAATCTCTCTTACCATAGACCTCGCCTTTCATTATCCATACTTTGATACCCAGCTTACCATAAGTAGTCTGTGCCTCTTGTAAGGCATAATCGATATCGGCACGAAAAGTAGAAAGAGGAATACGGCCATCTTTGTAAGATTCGGAACGCGCCATTTCAGCTCCGTTCAAACGACCAGAAATCTGCACTTTAATACCCTCTGCATTCATTCTCATTGCAGCAGCGATAGCCATTTTAATTGCCCTTCTGAAAGAAATTCTACTTTCAATCTGTCTTGCGATACTCGCAGCAACCAAATTAGCATCTAATTCAGGTCTCTTTATCTCATAGATATTGATCTGAACCTCTTTGTTCGTGATTTTCTTAAGCTCTTCTTTAAGTTTATCAACTTCTTGACCACCCTTACCAATAATAATACCTGGTCTTGCAGTAGTCACGGTAATCGTAATCAACTTAAGAGTTCTTTCAATAATCACCCTAGACACGCTAGCCTTTGCCAAACGCGCATGGATATACTTACGAATTTTATTGTCTTCAGCTAGTTTATCGCCGTAATCATTTCCACCATACCAGTTAGACTCCCATCCTCTGATGATTCCAAGACGATTTCCTATTGGATTTGTTTTCTGTCCCATTCTAGCTCTCTATATTATTATTAGACCCTAAAACCAAAGTAACATGGTTTGAACGTTTTCTGATTCTGTGTGCTCTACCCTGAGGTGCAGGACGCAACCTTTTCAACATAGTACCACCATCAACACGAATTTCCTTTACGAAAAGACCAGCGTCTTCAACACTTGCTTCTTCATTTTTTGCTTGCCAGTTAGCCAAAGCAGACAACAATAGCTTCTCTAACTTACGTGATGACTCTTTAGGATTGAACCTAAGAATAGCCAAAGCCTTTTCAACTTCTACACCACGCACCAAGTCTGCAACCAAACGCATTTTTCTTGGTGATGTCGGGCAGTTATTCAACTTGGCAAAAGCCAATTGCTTCTTTTCAGCCTTTAACCTTTCGGCCATTTGTTTTTTTCGAACTCCCATAGCTTACTTACTTCTTTCCTTTATTCTTAGCTCCTGCATGCCCTCTGAAAGAACGGGTAGGAGAAAATTCACCTAACTTATGACCTACCATATTCTCGGTAACAAATACTGGAACAAATTGTCTTCCATTGTGAACCGCGATAGTAAGACCTACAAAATCAGGGGTAATCATCGATGCTCTTGACCACGTTTTGATCACACTCTTCTTACCTGAAGATACATTTTGTTGGATTTTCTTCTCCAAGCTATAGTGAACGTATGGTCCTTTTTTTAATGAACGTGCCATTTTTCTTTACTTTTTATTTCTTTCTACGTTCTAAAATATATCTATTCGTTTTCTTGGTCTTGATCCTGGTTCTATACCCTTTAGCAGGAATACCATTTCTAGACCTTGGGTGACCTCCGGAAGCCCTTCCTTCACCACCACCCATTGGGTGATCAACAGGGTTCATAGCAACCGGTCTTGTTCTAGGCCTTCTACCCAACCATCTACTTCTACCAGCTTTACCAGAAACCAACAATTGATGATCCGAATTGGACACAGCCCCGATAGTAGCCATACATGTAGACAAAATCAACCTGGTCTCGCCAGATGGCATTTTAACGGTGACGAATTTTCCATCTTTCGCCATTAACTGAGCAAAAGTTCCAGCACTTCTCGCCATTACAGCACCCTGACCAGGACGCAATTCAATACACGAAATAATGGTTCCTAAAGGAATAGCACTCAAAGGCAGCGCATTCCCGATTTCAGGAGCCACAGAAGAACCAGCACTTATCTCTTGACCGACCTGAAGGCCGTTCTGGGCAATTATATATCTTTTCTCACCATCGGAATACTCCAATAATGCAATAAAAGCTGTTCTGTTAGGATCATACTGAATCGACTTTACGGTAGCAGCAACATCTTGCTTATCCCTTTTAAAATCGATAACACGATACCTTCTCTTATGACCTCCACCTCTATGGCGCATGGTCATTTTTCCTTGACTGTTTCTACCTCCCGACTTTTTTAACGGAGCGAGCAAGCTCTTCTCCGGCTTATCAGCAGTAAGCGCGTCAAATCCGTTTACTACTCTAAAACGCTGTCCAGGAGTGATAGGTTTTAATTTTCTAACTGACATTTTGCGTCTTTATAGATTACTGTAAAAATCGATGATGTCACCTTCTTCAACATCAACAATAGCTTTCTTGACCGAATTGGTCTTACCATGCTGTATACCAGTTTTAGTATAACGCGTCTTTCTAGTAGGACCATAATTCATGGTTCTCACTTTTTTGACCG
Organism: Euzebyella marina; assembly: GCF_003687485.1. Classification (GTDB taxonomy): domain Bacteria; phylum Bacteroidota; class Bacteroidia; order Flavobacteriales; family Flavobacteriaceae; genus Euzebyella; species Euzebyella marina. Next base: position 3,993,750 of record NZ_CP032050.1, read on the forward strand.
CCACACCATAAGTAGCCTCTACAGCTTCTTTGATCTGAATTTTATTGGCTTCAGGATTCACAATAAAGCCATACCTATTATACAACTCGCTTTCTGCGGTCATTTTTTCGGTAATTATCGGTTTTATCAACACGCTCATGGCTTATTTTTTATTTAGGTTTGACTCCAATCCTTCTAAAGCACCTTCAACAAACACTACATTATTAGCGTTCATTATTTTGTAAGTGCTTATTTCTGAGGAAGTTACAACTTCTGAGCCCTTCAAATTTCGCGAAGACAAATATACGCTATTATTTGAATCACCCAAGACAATCAAAGACTTTTTATTGTCTATGCCCAGAGACTTCAAAATCTCTTTAAAATCTTTTGTTTTCGGAGTCTCAAAATTGAAATCTTCAACAACTAGAATGGCATTCTCTTTTGACTTTATACTCAAAGCAGACTTTCTAGCCAATCTCTTAACATTTTTGTTAAGTTTTTGGACATAATCTTTTGGTCTAGGACCAAAAATTCGTCCACCACCTCTAAATACAGGCGACTTGATGCTACCTGCACGAGCGGTACCTGTACCCTTCTGCTTCTTTATCTTACGTGTACTACCAGCAATCTCGCCACGTTCTTTGGCCTTGTGAGTACCTTGTCTCTGATGGGCCAAGTACTGTTTTACATCTAAATAAACAGCGTGATTATTTGGCTCAATACCGAAAACAGAATCTGAAAGCTCAGCTTTTCTACCTGTTTCTTTTCCTTTAATATCTAATACTGCTACCTTCATTACTCCCACCTTTGAATAGTTACGTATGAATTTTTATGTCCCGGAACAGCCCCTTTTACAACTAAAAGATTCTTTTCAGGAACCACTTTTAATACACGCAGGTTCTGAACTGTAACACGCTCACCACCCATTCTACCGGCCATTTTCAAGCCCTTAAAAACACGAGCAGGATACGAGGCAGCACCAATAGAACCAGGTGCTCTTAACCTGTTGTGCTGACCGTGCGTAGATTGACCGACACCACCAAAACCGTGACGTTTTACTACACCTTGAAAGCCTTTTCCCTTAGAAGTACCGACGACATCGACAAATTCACCTTCGGTGAAAAGATCGACACCTACAGTGTCACCTAATTTGAACTCCCCCTCAAAACCTTGAAATTCGACAACTTTCTTTTTAGGCGAAGTACCAGCTTTTTTAAAGTGGCCTGTTTCAGCCTTGTTGGCACGTTTATCTGCCTTGTCATCGAAACCAAGTTGAAGTGCATTATACCCATCAACTTCTTCGGTTCTGACTTGGGTAACTACGCATGGTCCTGCTTCTATAACGGTGCAAGGAATATTCTTCCCATTCTCGTCAAAGATGCTGGTCATGCCCACTTTTTTACCTATTAACCCAGACATACTTGATTTAAATTATGGACTTTTAGATTACCAAGAACCCTAGTCCGTTCATATTTATTTAATTACTCTATTCAACTTTCAGACAAAAAAACAGGGTCAAAAATTATTCGACCCCGAATTAATTTTTGTTTCCGTTTTTCCTTTGCACGCAGCGCAGGACATGTCTACCGTCTATTGAAGACAGCTTTCAGTAAAATCTACTTAAACCTTAATCTCAACTTCAACACCACTAGGAAGCTCTAACTTCATAAGCGCATCGATAGTTTTTGACGAAGAGCTGTAAATATCCAACAACCTCTTGTAAGAACTAAGTTGGAATTGCTCTCTAGATTTCTTATTTACGTGCGGCGAACGCAACACTGTAAAGATTTTTTTATGCGTTGGTAAAGGAATAGGTCCAGTAACCACTGCCCCGGTAGTCTTTACCGTTTTTACGATTTTCTCAGCAGACTTATCCACTAGATTGTGATCGTAAGATTTTAGTTTTATCCTAATTTTTTGGCTCATCTTTCTAACAATTAAGCGGTTACTCCTTTAGCTGCCTTAATAACTTCCTCAGCAATATTCGATGGTGTCTCAGCATAGTGAGAGAATTCCATAGTTGACGTTGCCCTACCTGAAGACAATGTTCTTAATGACGTTACATAACCGAACATCTCCGATAATGGCACTTCACCTTTTACAACTTTAGAACCTGCCCTATCACTCATATTGGAGATAGTACCTCTTCTACGGTTAAGGTCACCTACGATATCACCCATGTTTTCTTCAGGCGTCAATACTTCAATCTTCATAATAGGCTCCATCAATACGGCACCAGCAGCTTTTGCAGCAGACTTATAACCTAACTTAGCAGCCAATTCGAAAGATAGAGAATCAGAATCCACAGCATGGAAAGACCCATCCTTAAGAACTACTCTCATACTATCCATCTCGAACCCGGCCAATGGACCATTTTTCATAGCCTCTTTAAAGCCTTTTTCAACAGCAGGAATGAATTCTTTAGGAATATTACCACCCTTTATCTCGTTAACAAACTCAAGACCCGTCACTTCTTCGCTATCGGCAGGCCCCATAGTAAATACAATATCTGCGAATTTACCACGACCACCAGACTGCTTCTTGTAAACCTCTCTATGGTCAGCACCTCTTGTTAGCGCTTCTTTATACTCTACCTGAGGTTGACCTTGGTTCACCTCTACCTTAAACTCTCTTCTAAGACGATCAACGATAATATCTAAATGAAGCTCGCCCATACCAGATATAATAGTCTGACCTGAAGCCTCATCGGTCTTCACCTGGAAAGTTGGATCCTCCTCAGCCAATTTAGCCAAAGCCATACCCAATTTATCTACATCAGCCTTTGTTTTAGGCTCAACAGCGATACCGATTACCGGATCAGGAAAATCCATACTCTCCAAAATAATTGGAGCATTTTCGGCAGACATGGTATCACCAGTCTTAATATCTTTAAAACCTACCGCAGCACCTATATCACCAGCTTCAATATATTCGATAGCATTTTGCTTATTCGAATGCATCTGATAGATTCGAGAAATACGCTCTTTTTTACCCGAGCGGTTATTCAATATATAAGAACCGGCATCAAGTCTACCAGAGTAGGTTCTAAAAAACGCTAATCTACCAACAAAAGGGTCTGTAGCAATCTTAAATGCCAAAGCCGAGAAAGGCTCTTTAACATCTGGCTTTCTACTAATTTCCGCTCCCGTATCAGGATTAGTACCTACAATATCATCTTTATCTATAGGTGATGGCAGATATCTACAAACGCAATCCAACAAGAACTGAACACCCTTATTCTTAAAAGAAGAACCACAAACCATTGGTATAATAGCCCTATCCATAACGGCAGCTCTTAAGGCAGCGTGAACTTCTTCTTCAGTGATAGAATCTTCATCTTCGAAGAATTTCTCCATCAATTCCTCATCATATTCTGCAACAGCCTCGATAAGAGCAGCTCTGTACTCCTTTACTTCAGCCTTCATATCCTCAGGAATATCGACCACATCGAACGTAGAACCAAAATTCTCTTCGTGCCATACAATAGCCCTGTTCTTGGCCAAGTCAACTATACCTTTAAAATCAGCTTCATCCCCGATAGGAAGAACGATCGGCACAGCATTAGAACCTAACATCTCGCGCACTTGCGTACAAACGTTTAAGAAGTTAGCTCCTTGACGGTCCATTTTATTAACAAAACCAATTCTAGGAACCTTATAATTATCAGCTAAACGCCAGTTAGTCTCAGACTGAGGCTCAACCCCATCAACCGCACTGAACAAGAAAACCAAACCATCCAAAACACGAAGGGAACGGTTAACCTCTACCGTAAAATCAACGTGACCAGGAGTGTCAATAATATTAAAGTGATAATCTTTGGTATCAGGTAACGGCTGAGCGTTTTCCATCGGAAACCTCCAAGTACAAGTTGTTGCAGCTGAAGTAATGGTAATACCACGCTCTTGCTCCTGCTCCATCCAGTCCATAGTGGCCGCACCATCGTGCACCTCACCAATTTTATGACTAACACCAGTGTAAAAAAGAATACGCTCAGTAGTAGTCGTCTTTCCGGCATCAATGTGAGCAGCGATACCTATATTTCTAGTATATTTTAAATCTCTTGCCATTTCTGATTAAAATCTAAAGTGGGAAAATGCTTTATTTGCCTCTGCCATCTTGTGCGTATCAACTCTTTTCTTAACAGCAGCACCTTCTTCCTTCGCAGCAGCTAAAATTTCAGCCGCTAGTTTTTGAGCCATACCCTTTTCATTCCTTTTTCTCGCAAAACTGATCAACCACTTCATAGCGGTAGAAATTTTACGGTCAGGACGAATTTGCATTGGAATCTGAAAAGTAGCACCCCCAACCCTTCTACTCCTAACTTCGACATGGGGCATTACATTTGAAAGAGCGTCTTTCCAAAGTTCCAAGGCCGACTTCTCCTCGTCAGTCTTCTTTTCTTCTACAATATCCATTGCATTGTAGAAAACATTAAAAGCTATAGATTTTTTACCATCCCACATCATCATATTGACGAAACGGGTGACCAATTGATCACCATACCTTGGATCCGGTAAAAGCGGTCTCTTTTTTGCCTGTTTTTTTCTCATTTTGTTCGTTTTCGGCGCAGATCACCCCACACCTTTTAAATCATTTACTTCTTGGGTCGTTTTGCTCCGTACTTAGATCTTCTCTGAGTTCGGCCCGCAACACCAGCTGTGTCCAAAGCCCCTCTCACGATATGATATCTAACACCAGGCAAATCTTTCACCCTTCCGCCCCTTACTAATACTATCGAGTGCTCTTGGAGATTGTGTCCTTCACCAGGTATGTAAGCGTTCACCTCTTTACCATTGGTCAACCTTACCCTAGCCACTTTTCTCATGGCAGAGTTAGGTTTCTTAGGTGTAGTTGTGTAAACACGCGTACAAACACCTCTTCTTTGAGGACAAGAATCCAAAGCAGCCGATTTACTCTTCTTAGTAATCGTGGACCTTCCTTTTCGTACTAATTGTGAAATTGTTGGCATACTATATTATATGTGTATATAAATAACCCCTCATTTAAGGGTCGGCAAATGTAAGACTATTTCGCAATAATTCAAATTCTTATCCATTAAATTTCAAAGATTTAAAAAAAAGGCAACATTGATACACCGCACCCCTTACTAGAACAGCAGTGAAACATTAACAACCACTTAGTGAAAACCCAGTTTTTTATAAAAATAAAACAAGGGGATTTACAAAAGAGCAAGACTAATTTCAGAGCTGAAAGGGTTTCTGTGAGAATAACATAAAATTCAAAACAAGAAGGTTCAGGAAAAACAGCATGGAAAAACGAAAAAATCAAATGAAATGAAATAATTACGACCTAATTTATAGGCTAAAACTTGTATTTTAACATGTATTTACTTATTAATTATTAAAAAATGGTTTGTTTCATCGATTATTAATAAATCGTAAATATTTTAACAAATTCAATCATCGATTTCTACTTTCAGATGAAAAAACACAGCATTTCCATAACATGAAGCCAAAAATCTGTGGAATTTTGACAAAAATTGAAGCCATATGTCGCATTTCTAACAGAAATAATATTATGCATGCATAAGTTTTAGTTAAAAATAATTGCATTATTAACGTTAAATTATGATTTTTGCCATCAGCTAATTCAAATAATTATAAAATGAGAGCAAAACACAAAGGATTGTTGACGCTATTTTTGGCGTTATTCGTGCAAATCTCTTTTGCACAAGACAAAACCATTACTGGTACGGTCTCCGATGCGGACGGATTACCACTACCAGGGGTTAACATCGTGGTGCAGGGAACCACAAATGGTACCCAAACCGATTTCGACGGAAACTATGCTATTTCAGCTAGTCAAGGTCAAACACTTGCCTTCTCCTATCTTGGTTATAAAACAGAGACTAGACCAGTAGGCGCTTCTAACACTATTAACCTTCAAATGGCCGAGGATGCTGAATCATTGGAGGAGGTAGTAGTTACCGCTTTAGGTGTTAGTAGAGAGAAAAAATCTCTCGGTTATGCTGCCCAAGAGCTAGAGGGCGATGCCGTTTCTACTGTTAAGGTAGATAACGTTGTCAATTCACTTTCAGGTAAAGTTAGTGGTGTTCAAATTAAGGCTAACAACAACTTTGGAGGTTCCGCAAACTTCTTGATTCGAGGCGTAAGTTCTTTGACTGGAAACAACCAGCCTTTATTCGTTATTGACGGTATTCCTATTTCAAACCGTTTAAACAACACCTCTGCTCAGCAGGGTGGTAGTACAGGTTATGATTACGGTAATGCCGCGTCTGATATTAACCCTGATGATGTAGCGTCTATCAACATCCTTAAGGGTGCTGCTGCTTCAGCCATCTACGGTTCTAGAGCGTCAAACGGTGTCATTATTATTACTACTAAAAAGGGTAAAGCAGGTTCTGCAAAAGTTCAAATCACCTCAGGAGTAACTGTGGGTAAAATTGACAAGAGTACATTTTTGGAGTATCAGGATGAATATGGTGCAGGGTACGGACCTTATTATGGATCGACCGGATATTTTGAAGATATCGATGCCAATGGTGACGGTAACCCAGACTTAGTCGTACCAACCTACGATGATGCGTCATACGGTGCTCCTTTAAATGGACAATTGGTGTACCAATGGGATGCCTTTGTTCCAGAACATCCGAACTACCAAACTGCTACCCCCTACATAGCGGGCGCTCATACTCCAGTAGACTTTTTTGAAACAGCTTTCCAATTCAACAATAGTGTTTCTGTTTCTGGAGGAAATGAAAAAATGACGTACCGACTTGGTTATACCAATTTTGAACAAAGTGGTATGCTTCCTAACTCCAACCAGAATAGGAATATTTTCAATATTAACGGTACTTTTAAGGTTAGCGAAAAGTTCAACGTAGGTGCCAATGCTAACTTCTTCGTTCAAAGAATGATAGGTAGAAACAGTACTGGTTATAGCGACAACCTAATGTCTCAGTTCAGACAGTGGTGGCAGGTTAACGTTGATATTGAAGACCAAAGAAGAATTTATGAGCAGACAGGGTTGAACTACTCTTGGAACCATGAAGGCGGCTTTTTTCAGGGAGGATCTCCTCTTCAACCACATTACTGGGACAATCCTTACTGGACACGTTACGAGAATTACCAGTCGGATAGAAGGAATCGTTTTTTTGGCAATCTATTCGCCACATACTCTCTTGCTCCTTGGTTAGATATCACTGCAAAAGGTGCGGTTGATACTTATACTGAGCTTCGTGAAGAAAGAAGGGCACCAGGTTCTGTTGCTGCACCATTCGGGGTTCTTAGGGACGATGAGTCATCTGGTTACGACAGAAAGGACATTACCTATTCTGAGTACAATTATGACTTGATGTTCAATGTAAACACTAGTCTAAGTGATAATATTACTTTAGCCGGTGTTGCCGGTATAAACAACAGAAGGGAAACCTATAGTTTCTATCACCAAGCAACTGCTGGTGGTCTAGTTGTTCCAGGTCTTTTCGCTTTAAGGAATTCAGTGAATGCTGTGCCAAAACCAGTAGAGACAGTAGACGAAAAGCAAGTTGTAGGTTACTACGCTCAAGCTTCCCTAGGGTTTGGCAATACCTTCTATCTTGATTTGGTTGATAGATATGATATCTCTTCTGCCCTACCTGAAAACAATAATAAGTACAACTATTACGGTGCGAGTGGAAGTTTGGTTTTCTCAAGCTTAATCGATGCAAGTTGGTTAAATTTTGGTAAGCTAAGAGCGGGTTATGCTGAAGTTGGTAACGATTTGCCTGCCAATAACGTGTACGACACTTATACCATCAATAACAACTTTGGCAACTCAGTATTGGTATCTTTCCCAGGAACCAAACAAAACGATCAGTTAGTTCCTGAAAGAACCAGTGAAATTGAAGTTGGTCTAGAAGCGCGTATGTTCAACAGCCGAGTTGGGTTCGATATTACTTATTATAAAAAGAACACTGAAGATCAATTACTTCCAGTGTCAACAACTACGGCAACCGGTTTCAGCAGCCGTTGGGTTAATGCCGGTGAAATTGAAAACCGTGGTATAGAAGTTGGGTTGAACCTTACACCTGTACAAACAGATAATTTTGCGTGGAATGTAAATGTAAACTGGTCTAAAAACGAAAACGAAGTACTTAGTCTACTTGGTGACCAACAAAATTTACAATTACAGTCTTTCCAAGGTGGTGTTTCTATCAACGCCTCTATTGGTGAACCTTATGGTGCAATCAGAGGATCTGGTTTTGTTTTTGACGATAATGGAAACAAAGTAGTAAACGGTAGTGGTTACTATCTATCTCAAGCAGATCAGGTTTTAGGAAATGTAAACCCTGATTGGGTTGGTGGTGTAAATAACAGATTTACTTACAAGAATCTAACCCTTAATTTCTTGATTGATGTTCAAAAGGGTGGTGATGTTTTCTCACTAGACACCTATTATGGTCAAGGTACCGGTTTACCTTATTACACCGCAGGATTGAACGAATTGGGCAACCCTGTTAGAGACCCTGTAACCGATGGTCCTGATAGTGGTGGTATCTTGAATGAAGGTGTTACTGAAGATGGTCAACCTAATACCACTAGAGCAACGGCAGACTTTTATGGAGGTGTTTTCTACTGGGGTAACGCTAGCAGAAACCCTGCTGCTCTAAATGTTTATGACGCCTCTTATGTCAAACTAAGAGAATTGGCCCTTACCTATAAGATGCCTGTAACTAAATGGATGAGCAATAGCTTCTTTAGTGCTGCCAGCGTTAGTCTTGTAGGAAGAAACCTATGGATAATTGACAAAAATGTACCTTTTGCTGATCCTGAGTCAGGTCTAGGTGCAGGTAACGTTCAAGGTTATCTATCTGGTTCTTACCCAACCCTTAAGACAGTAGGCCTTAACTTAAATCTAGAATTTTAAAAAAAAAAGTAATGAAAAAGTATTTCATAACATTCATAAGTATAGCCCTCATTGCTGTCTCATGTGAAGTAAATGAGGAATACAATAGGGATAGTAAATATCCAACCATTGTTCCTGGAAGTGGACTTTTCACTAACGCAGCTAGAAACCTATTTGATTTAATGAACTCTGCTAGCGTTAATGATAACGTTTTTAGATTGTATGCACAATATTGGGCGCAAACAACATATCCAGATGAGAGTCAGTACAACCAAATTACCCGTAATATCGGAGGTAGTATCTGGAACACTCTTTACAGAGATGTATTGCAAGATTTAAAGGGTGCTAGAGCAAATCTAATCGAAGAAGAAGCAGATAACCTAAACAACAAACTTGCCATCATTGAGTTCATGGAAGTTTATGCTTACTCTGTTTTGGTCGATACATTTGGCGATGTCCCTTACTCCGAAGCACTGGATTTCGAAAATTCGACACCGGCCTATGATGATGCCGGTACTATTTATGCATCTTTAATTGAAAAGTTAAATGGTGCTATTACCTCTATGGGAAGTGGTTCTGGATTTGAAGCCACTCAAGACCCAATCTATGGTGGAGATATGACCAAGTGGAGAAAGGCTGCCAATTCTTTACGTTTAAGAATGGCATTGCGCCTTGCCGATGTGAATGCTTCTTTGGCTCAATCAACTGCCGAAGCTGCAGCCGCAGCCACGCTTATAACTGAGAATGCAGATAATTTTGGAATTCAGTATTTAGGAGCTGCACCTAATACCAACCCGGTATGGGTTTCATTGGTTCAAAGTGGTCGTAATGACTTTGTTGCAGCCGATACCTTTATTGATGTTCTTAATGGTCTCGAGGATCCAAGAAGACAATTCTACTTTGAGACTTTAGATGGTGAGTATGTGGGCGGTATTTATGGAAGTGCAAACTCTCCTGCTAGCGCATCTGCTATTTCTGACCTTTTAAAAGCTCCGGATCTTATCGGAAATATATTGACGGCTTCTGAAGTACACTTCTTATTATCGGAAGCAGCGGCTAGAGGTTATGCCGTAGGGGGTACTCAAGAGGAATTTTACGCTGGAGGAATTGAAACATCAATCTTGGAATGGGGAGGAACCCAAGAAGAAATTGATGCCTATTTAGCCCAACCATCTGTTGCTTATGCTACTGCAGAAGGAGACTGGAAACAGAAAATAGCTACCCAAAAATGGATTGCTATGTTCAACAATGGCATGGAGGGATGGACTACTTGGAGGTTGTTCGATCAACCGACCCTAAATGTTCCTGATGGTTTCACCGCTGAAGATATTCCAACAAGATTTCTATATCCAATTTCTGAGGCTACTCTTAACGGTGAAGAGTTAGATGCCGCTATTTCAGCTATAGGTGGCGATTCTCAAACTACGAAATTGTTTTGGGATGTTAATTAAACTGATCTAAATAAGTTGATTAAAGGGCCTTTGTAAATTTCGAAGGCCCTTTTTTATTTTATGAAATTAGGATTTTTGCATTTTTTCTGAGTCAGTCTTTTAGAACGGACAAGCTTATAGAAATGCTTATCCGTAATAAGGAGGTAGAAGTAAAGTAATCAATTTCAAGCCTCTAAATTTAAAGCCTCCCCATTTCGTGGCCATTAACTAATTTTCAATGTACCACTATCATAAATGAATTCTTTCCTTGGTTATCAAAGAGTAAGAATCCAATCCTTTATATTATCTTTTTACAACTTATAGAATAATTGTGATTCAAATTATTAACCCTATTCCTTGATCTTGCGACAAACATTTTAATATTAGAATTAGATGCAAACCTCGAACCAAGATTACTGCTTAATATCAAAAAGGAAAGATTTAGTTGAAATAATAGAAAAGATTTAGGAAAAGAATAAAATAGATAGGCCTTATTCATTATAAGCATAAATTTGAATAATCTTCACCCTCTTCTTCATATATTTTCCTTAAATTCAATCGATAGAGTTTAATTCTATTGTACTTTTGCCTAAAGTCAAATGGTAAGTAATAGAATTAAAATTTTTCTCTAATTTATCCAATAAATAACTCTTGGTGAACGAGACAAACTTAATTTAATTAATGATTTAAAGCCTTTACAACAAGAATTCAAGTGAAACGGATTTTGACTTCTGACCTGAGGTAAAACCCGCTTAAAATGATAAACAAAAAATTTCAGATGGTAGCCTAGTTGCTTTCAATCTTTTCAAAGACCGTAATACATAAGATATTCTTCCCCAAACAAAGTACGGTATATTCTGATAAAATAGCATATAGTTGAATCGACCAACTTCAGTATATATTAAAAATAGAAACCATTAAACCATAATAAAATGAAAAAAAGAATTTTAATTTTAACCCTAATAACCCTAGCAGCAAGTCACATGGTCGGGTACAGCCAATCACGGATTCCCAGTGCCACAAATGGACTTTTCAGTAACAACCTAGATTTTTTCGCTATTCAAAAAGTGAGTGACGTCTATACCGGTGGAGTAAATGAAGATATCAAGGGTTCGATTTATCTTTTCGACCAATGGACAAAACTTAGAATAACTTCCACCTACAAAGACAATTACACCTACTCTATTCTTGCTAACTACAACATCATGGCAGATAGATTCGAAATATTTGTAAAAGGGGAAAAGTACATTTTGAATCCTGAATCTGTAGTGAAAATCACAAAAGGCAATAGAACTTTTAAGGTCTCAGAGGAAGATTTAGAAAAAAATTATTACGAAGAAGTTGCAAGTGGTGATAATGTTAGCCTAGTAAAGATTTATGAGAGTAAAGTTGTCGAGGTTCCCACTAAAACTTTAGGGTTGATTGAAAGAAAAATATCTAAATCTGAAAAAGAGTTTTTAGTATTTAAAGATGGTTCTATGACTAAAATGCCTAAATCAAGGGGCAAACTTTTTAAAGCTCTTAACCTTACCAGTGAAAAACGTGATAAGTTCAAAAAGTATGACATTAAAAATGATTATGAACTTGCTGCAATTATAAAAGACGCTTAATTCATCTTTGAGCTTATTTGACCTTGGAAAAATCATCAAGAGTTTACGGTATTAGGGCTGTTATGGAGGCTATTAAGGCCAATGAACCAGTAGACAAAGTATTCATTCAACGTGGACTCAAGGGCACACTTTCTCGTGAACTCGAGACCATTTTGAGAAAAAACGGAATCAAGGCCACTTATGTGCCGGTTGAAAAGCTCAATAACCTTACTAAAAACAATCATCAAGGGGTAGTTGCACAAATATCTCCTGTGAGTTTTTATGAACTAGAAGATTTGGTCGAGCAAGTGAATAATGGACAAACAAAACCATTATTTCTATTGCTCGATCAATTATCAGACGTCCGTAATTTTGGTGCTATAATTCGAACTGCCGAATGTACCGGTGTCCATGGTATTATTATTCAAAAGAAAGGCGCGGCCCCGGTTACGGCCGACACTATTAAAACATCGGCTGGAGCAGTGTTTCGTGTTCCTTTGGTTAAAGTAGACCATATTAAGGACGCCGTGTTTTATTTACAGGCCAGTGGAGTTACTGTTGTTGCTGCAAACGAAAAAACCGATAAGGAAATCTATAATGTTGACTTATCAGGCCCCACGGCGATAGTGATGGGTTCTGAAGACCGTGGAATCTCTCCTTCTACTTTAAAAGCAGTTGATGAGATAGCAAAGATTCCGTTATTGGGAGAAATTGGTAGTTTAAACGTTTCCGTAGCATGTGCCGTGTTTTTGTACGAGGCCGTGAGACAACGTCAGTAACTAGAGAAATCAATTTTTGTACTGCAAGAATCAAATATTTTCTCTGTTCTTGTTGCTTTCATCCTCTTTCCAATCATGAATGATTTTAATATCATTTCTTTCCTGCTCCCCTACCCTACCTCCAATGAAATTACCTTCATCATCGAACTGCTGTAAAAATTCATCCGATTCCTCATCATAATCCTCTCTTTCCCAATCGTATTTTTTTTTTAGGGGCAAGGTTCCCTTTAGCAAAAGCGCAAAGATAAGCCCCATCAAAAACCCACTCAAGTGGCCCTCCCAAGATACACCTTCCTTTATCGGAAAAATATACCATAGCATACTGCCATATATAAACACAACTACCAATGACAAAGCCACCAAGCGGTAATGCTTGGCGAATATTCCTTTAAAAAATATAAAACTTGCCAGTAAATAAATAATTCCACTAGCGCCAATATGAAATGAAGGTCTTCCGATAACCCAAGTTAACAATCCCGTTAAAATCGTTCCAAGAAGTAAAACTCTGAAAACCATGTCTCGATAAAAATAACTGAGAGCAGCTGTGAGCACCGCCAACGGAATTGTATTATTATAAAGATGTTCGACCGAACCGTGAATAAACGGACTGAACAACACACCTCTTAAACCTTCAAGCTTTAAAGGGTAAATACCATATTCATTGAGATTGATATGTAATTTAAGCTCTAAGTAGAAAACCGACCAAATGAGCAGAACACTACACAGTGGAAGTATCACTACCAAATTGGTATACCTAAAATCAGTGGTATTTGTCATACTACAACTATAGCAATAATTTCGCCACTTTCAGCAGTATGAAGAATTGTCAGAATTTAAATAAATACTTTAGTTCAGATAAGATTTGAAATCGATTATACAATTTATAATTTCACCAAATGAACGAACCTTTAGCAGAAAGAGTTAGGCCCAAAACGATTACTGACTATATCAGTCAAAGACATTTGGTTGGTGAAAATGGTTCCTTAACACAACAGATTAAGAGAGGAATCATTCCCTCTTTAATATTTTGGGGGCCTCCTGGCACTGGAAAAACAACCTTGGCCAATATCATTGCCTCAGAGAGTGATAGACCTTTCTACACGCTAAGCGCAATCAATAGTGGTGTTAAAGATGTACGCGAAGTTATAGACAAGGCAAAACAAAGTGGGGGGCTTTTTACCTATAAAAACCCCATTTTATTTATCGATGAAATTCATCGTTTCAGTAAATCTCAACAAGATTCTTTATTGGCCGCGGTAGAAAAAGGTTGGGTCACCTTAATTGGTGCGACTACCGAGAACCCAAGTTTTGAAGTTATTCCTGCCTTGCTCTCACGTTGTCAAGTATATGTATTGAATGCTTTTGGAAAAGAAGATTTAGAAAATCTTCTTAACAGAGCTATCAAAGAGGATTCGTTTCTCAAAAAGAAACAGATCGAATTAAAGGAAACCGAAGCGCTTCTTCGCCTATCTGGCGGTGATGGACGAAAGCTACTTAACATATTTGAGTTGGTTATCAATTCTGTTGATGGAGACAAAATTCTAATAACAGATGAACTTGTATTGGGCAGAGTACAAAAAAATACCGTTCTATACGATAAAACTGGGGAGCAGCATTACGACATCATTTCAGCGTTTATCAAATCGATTAGGGGCAGTGACCCAAACGGAGCTGTTTATTGGCTCGCCAGAATGATCGAAGGGGGCGAAGATGTAAAATTTATAGCCAGAAGATTACTGATTTCGGCATCTGAAGATATTGGGTTGGCCAACCCTACCGCATTGGTCATTGCCAATAACGCCTTTCAGGCGGTAAATACTATTGGCTACCCGGAAGCAAGAATTATTCTTAGCCAGTGCGCCATTTATCTGGCAACTTCACCTAAAAGCAATGCGAGCTATATGGCCATAAACAAGGCTCAGCAGGCTGTTAGGGAAACCGGAGACCTTTCGGTTCCGTTACCGCTTAGAAATGCCCCAACCAAACTTATGAAAGATTTAGGTTATGGGTCTGGATATCAATATGCGCATGACTACACTAATAATTTTGTAGAAATGGAATTTCTGCCGGAAGAATTAAAAGGAACTGCCTTCTATGAACCTGCTAACAATGCCCGTGAGAAAAGTATAGATGAGTTTCTCCAAAAAAGATGGAAAAACAAATACGATTCTAAAACTTAATCTCTAAACTTTCGGTCACTAGTTGGTCATTCTCATAGTATTCAAAAAACCACTTACCGTTATTCTCAAATACTACCCCAGACTCCGTATCGCTTTCTGCTAAATAATAGTCGGGAATGGAGGTTCGATAGATTTTTAGCCTAATCTTTGGAGTACTGTCTACCAACTGATATCCGTTATCCAAACCTTGAGCATACAAAACCCCTTCACTCGGTCTTGTATTTTTAATCTGAGCTCCTGAAACGGATTTATTTATGGAGGAAGATTTAGGCGTATTATCCTTATACTTTTGCTCTTCTTGAGTGGCCACTTGACTAACAACCTCCGCATTGGTAGCAGGTTTGGTGTAATTTGATGGTTTCGGTGTATTGTCTTTATACCGCTGTTGCTCTAATGTAGCTTCCTGCTCCACGGCACTATTCAAATTCTTTGGCTTTTGACTATTGTCGGCTGCCACCGTCTTTACATCATTTTGCATATTAACGCTAATCGGTTCGTTAGTCTTGCTCTTTCCTGAATATTTATAGTTGAGACTACTTATGGAACGAAAAGATTCACGAATCGCCTCGTTATAGGAGTCTTTATAATTCTTCTCTTTACTTCTTCCCTCCTGTGAGGTGTAAACTTCTTTTCCTTGGCAATCTTCTAACTTTATGGCCGCCTTTGTTGTGAACATGTTGGAACCATCAACTATATGGGCCGTTAAGGCCATGCAGCGGTTGGTGTTGACCTCCATGGGAAGTTCGTCTTCATATGCCGTTTCAAAACCTATCTCAGAGAATAGGTGTTTAACCAATGTGCTGGTCTGGTACTGATTGGGTTCTTTAAATGCGTCGAACTTTTTAGGAACGATAACATATTTATAGTCGTTCAATTCTGTCTGGGCCATGCTCGGCAACCCTACCATTACAATCAATACCAATAATAAATTCTTCACAATCAATCAGATTTAGCAATTCTCAATTCATGATGAAAAAAGCATGCCAAAAAAGACTCTGTAAAATTTTTCTAGGCAAAAGACTTCGTCATCGTTTGCCCCAAGATATAATATTTAATCCTAATTGAAAAGAGGCGTAATTGCTAGCTGCGATATTGCGATATGCTAACAAATTATCGGCCATTGCGTAGAAATTTACCGGTCCTGCTTGTAGATTAATACCTAGACCGACATTCGAATATGTGAATTTATCTACAGTGTAAGTAGCTTTCAAAGCCATAAAATTACCAAAGCGGCGATGATAGAATGCGGTCAGGGCCGCCTGTGGACCTCTTGGTCTGTTAATGGCATACAACTGTGCACCCAAACCATTGACATATTTGGCCCTGTTAGATGGAGACCTTCCGGCTTTGATTCCACAATCACAGTTGGCCATTCCGGAAACAGGCTCACCAAAATTATAGCGTATGGATCCATATAGTTTAGTAGGCCGAAATGAAACGTAGCTATTACTATCGTCTTCAAAGGGAAGAAACTCTTCTACCTCATCTACCAAATCTTCCCAGAAGTCGGTATCGGGATCATTAAAAGCATCTGGAAGGATTACTTCTAACCCTTCTACAGTATTTCTTCCATTAAGAGAAAAGGTTTTTACATCATTAGCGTGGTATATAAAACCTAAATCAAGTAAACTACCTGTCACCACGAGTTGATCGCTCAAATGGTACGTAAAGCCTAAATCGAAACCTAAACCTAAATTACCGCCCAAAAGCGCTCTTTTAAGTATAGTGCTTCCGGTGGTCTCATCATCAAAAGAATCGCTTATGGAGTTTATTCCCGATGTTCTAAGTTGCATATTGGCTTCCAAGGTGCTAACATAAATATTATTTTCACCTGGGCTTGTAACGAAGTAACCTCTGTTCTTAGTAGAATTAAAGTCAAAAATACTGGAATAGATTTTTGCCCTTCCGCCAATGGTCAGACCATCACCAACGTTTTTATTTAACCCAAAATGCAGAACATTCACCAACTCGCCCCTAGTTTTCAAGTGACTTAGATCAAAGCGCTCATTCAATCGATCCGCATTGCCTTCATAGGCCAAAATGGCATAATCTCTAAACCAATAGCCGATAGCATCTCCTTCGAGGTACATACCCCCTGTATAGAACAAATCCGGGTTTTTTCCGCGAAAGCCAAGATTCAAAAATTCAACTTGAAACGTACCACTAAGTTCGTCTTTGATATCCATTCCATAAATGGCCCTGTCTCTTATCTTGTCATTGATATCGATACCATCGTTTGCAAAAATGTCGTCAACAGCAATGCCGCTAGAACCGGCCTGTAACATAACACCGGACAATACTGGAATACCCGCATACCATTGAAAATCGATCTCAACACCCGGATTGACCATTGCCGACTGAGGAATTTCAGAGAAATCGTAGAGAATTTGTTTGTTCTGCCCATTTACGACAAAACTGGCCAAAAATAAGCCTAAGAAAACTAATTTTTTTAGGTTCATTTTAACTGGACTCTAAATTTAGCGCTTGATTTTACCACTATTTTTGGGTCTGGCTGATTTGACACACTGGTTGTGTCACCAAGATTCGTAGTGCTTACCCTTATACTCGAGGTATTTTTTATTATTTCAATACTGCGGCCTGCGTCGCCGTATGAAACATCTAATTGAGAAGTACTATTGGGGTCAACCGTGATATTATCTGCTTGCCCTAAAAGGTTATCTTGATCATCTAAAAATTCTATGGTGATAGACAATGTTTTGCTTGTTGTATTCTCTACCAAATAGGTGATGGTGCCATCTAACACCCTTTCAGAAAAGGCGTCATAACTAAAGGCATCAAAATTAAAGTTTTGGGTAAAAACGACATTTGATGGTGCAGAATTAACCATGTCTTCAGGCGCTTCTACATATAACATACTGGCTTCTAGAGTAGGCGTTACCTCGATTTCATCGTACTGGTCGAAATCCTGTTCTTCTACACAAGAGAAGAGCGTTGCCGCCAATAAAAAGACAACGGAACAAATTGAAAGAATCCTTTTCATAGTATCACCTTTAAAGGACCTATCTGGCCTCAGGGGTCATACCTATATAACTCTATAAGAAAGATTTTATTTCAATAAGGTCATGAATCATTTTGCAGTGTTCGTGCAGGGGTTCGTTATGGGCGTTAAAATGAAGCGCGTGATAGCCTACAGCCATAGCGCCTTGTATATCGGCCTCTAAATTATCGCCAATCATCAAAGATGTCTGGGCTTCCACACCTGCCCTGTTCAAAGCCAACTGAAATATATAAGGATTCGGTTTTTTTACCCCTGCCATTTCAGAGTTGATGACCTGATCAAAAAATCTTTCAATCCCTGAATTTTTAAGCTTTCGGTTCTGCACTTCCTCGAAGCCGTTCGTAATGATGTGTAACCTGTACGATGAGCTTAAATATTCCAACACCGGTAGTGTATTAGGAAACAGGTGGTTAAAATTCGATAGATTTTCAATATAATCGACCGACATTTGATTGATGACCGAATCGGATACCCTGTAGTGCAACTTATCAAATACCGTTTTCAATCGTTGGTAGCGTAATTCTTCTTTGGTAATACGCTCTTCGCGATACATCTTCCAAAATTCAAGATTGGCCGGCACATATACCTGTAAGAAATCATCAAGGCCAATTGAAATATGATGGTCGACAAGAATTTTTTCAAAGGTTAGGGCCGAATTTCTTTCGAAATCCCATAAAGTGTGGTCGAGGTCAAAAAATATGTCGGTAATGGTCTCTCTATACATGAAACTTTCTTAAAAATTGGGAATAAAACTCTTTCCAAACGACCTTGTTTACCGAATCGCCTAACAGCTCATTAGAAAAAATTGATATGAAATGACCGTTGACCTGCTTTACCTGTTCATAAAGTTCACTGGCACATCTCAACATTTCTTCTTGCCTTCTGAAATTTTTTAACGCGTAATCATGAACCGCAAAAGGGTGTATTCGTATAGGCTGCTGTATCTCAAGACTAATATCGTAGAAATAAAAAGAGCTGCAAGTACCTGCCCTAAAACCTGGTTCATGGGTATAGCCCATGGTATAATCGTCGGTAAATTCAGCTTCTATCAAATTGCGATAAGTTTGCGGCAGGTGCAATCGGTTATACCGCATACGGGAGGCATCAACAGATCGATTGATTACCCCTTTTAGATTCTTCCTTTCTTTTTTTAATAACTCTACATCTTCAAAAGAACTATAAGAAGCCGCTAGGGCAATAGTACTGTAGTCTGCTATCGACTTGATTAAAAATCTGAATTTGTTGTGGTTGGGAGAAACATTCTTATCAAAGGTAGAGTAAGTGGCAAATTGAAAGAAAAAAACACTTTTTATATTGAGCTCTTTATGCAAATCTACAAGATGGCCAAAATTATCGTAAGGGTCTTTTTTAGGGTCGAACCAAACTTTGATGCGCTCTATTACCCTCTTAAACTTCAAAGACCCCAAATCATACAATAAGCCAGCGGCACTTCTGACCAAACCTCGGTGGGCGTAACAATGAGAACTGGTCACGTCGATAAGAGACGTAAAGTCATAAGAGCCCAGATTATATTCTAAATCAGGAAACTTTTCCTTCAGAAGCTCTAACAATTTATTTGCCCAAATATCAACGACCGGCAGTTTGAGAAAATCATTGCGAAAGGCAAGACTATCTTTTGGTTGAAACCTACCGTGAACATCCTTTAAATGTGGCAAATACTCTTCGTAACGGCTCAATAGATAAAAACTGGCCGAAAAAATGTCAAAAGGCACATTGCTTCTTTCCCCAGCACTGAAAAAACACGGCGTATCATCCCATTTCTTGACGGTTATATGAAAATCATTGATTCCC
Source organism: Euzebyella marina (assembly GCF_003687485.1). Lineage (GTDB taxonomy): Bacteria > Bacteroidota > Bacteroidia > Flavobacteriales > Flavobacteriaceae > Euzebyella > Euzebyella marina. The sequence continues at coordinate 4,013,406 of NZ_CP032050.1, forward strand.
TGTTCAAACAATAGGTCATTACTTCGAATAAAGAATTCATTCTGTAACGCCTGTTTGGTATAGGTAATTTTAGGACCTGTATGCTTTATAAAATCTTCGACCTTAATGGTAAAAGAAATTTCTATACCTAAAATGCGAGTGAATATTTGCCTTGTAATATAGGTAAGCCTCGGTGTAATCTTGTGAGAGTAAATCAGAAGCATAGTATACCAAATATTGTTTTCAGGGAGTTTTATTTATAATATCCCTTCATCCGCAAAGCTATAATAATCCTTTTGGGTAATGATCAAATGGTCCAAAACTTTAATGTCCAAAGCTTCTGAAGCCACTTTAAGTTTTTGGGTTATCTTTCTATCTTGATGACTGGGCTTCAATGTCCCTGACGGATGGTTATGGGCCAATATCAAAGCCACGGCTCCTATCTCTAGCGCTTGCTTCATAACAATACGTACATCAACCAGCGTACCTGTCAACCCGCCTTTGCTCAATTGTGATTTATGAAGCACCTTATTTGAGTTGTTCATATAAAGAATCCAAAATTCTTCGTGCTCAAGTTCTCCTAAAATGGGTTGCAGTATCTCGAAGGCATCTCTACTACTTCCTACTTTTGAAGTCTTCAAGGCGTCTTCTCCCCTTCTTCTTCTACCAATCTCCAGTGCGGCAGCAATCGTAATGGCCTTTGCTTCACCAATTCCCTTAAATTCCATCAATTGCTTTATGGAAAGTTTACCCAATTCGTTCAAATTGTTTTGGGCGGATGCCAATATGCGTTTCGATAAGTCGACAGCACTTTCGTTTCTACTACCGGAACCGATTAGAATGGCTATGAGCTCGGCATCCGATAAAACCGACCTCCCTTTCTGCAACAATTTTTCTCTGGGCTTATCATCATCTGACCAGTTTTTAATAGAAAATGAAGTGTTATCCTGTGCCATTTTATAAAGATAGCGAACTAAAGCTTGGATTATGTTGGCCGAATTTCAAAACAATATAAATCCTGTGCAATGAATATTATAAAGTGTCGTCATCAGCGGGTATCTCAGTTCTCTTAGGATACAGTCTAGAGTCGGTTAAAGTCCTGTTTTCTTCCAAAATAGCATTTGACATGCCAAGCATGACGGCCAATAAGACCATCGATAGTTTCTTGAACATAATCTCCAATTTAGAAAACAACGTAACACGTACTATGCCAACCAATTGTAATGTGACATATTTTCTTACAACAAATGGACTTAAGGGGCTATCCTCCTTTTTAACTCTTCCAGATCGAGTCCGCCATAATTACCTGAACTCATTAATAGCAATACTTTATCAATAAAATTTTGGTCCAGTATAAATTCGTGAAAATCGCTTGAACTAGTAAATATGCGCAAATCACTTCTTTGAAATGCTTCTCTTATCTGTTCTGGCGATACAGGGTCTAGTTTCTTTATGGCTACCGATTCGGGCAAGTAAAATACGATGGCCTCGTCAGCTGCATCTAAAGCGCCTCTATATTCTTTCAAGAATTCAGGATTAAAACTGCTGTATGTATGTAGTTCTAGGCAGGCAACCATTCTTCTATCGGGGTATTGCTCTTTTACTGCCCGTGTGGTAGCCGCCACTTTACTGGGAGAATGCGCAAAGTCTTTAAATGCTACGGAATCACTGCTTTCAGCCAGTTTTTCCAATCGCTTCGAAGCCCCTTTAAAAGTGGCTATAGCCTCGTAGAAATCATCTTCATCGACTCCCATATTCTGACATATCCATTTGGCACCGGCCAAATTATTGAGATTATGTTGGCCAAAGACCTCTATTGGCATTGGTCCATCTGGTGTATGCAAAAGTGTAGTACCGTTTTCAACTTCATATTCAGGTGTACTATAAGGCAACTTACGAATGGGGTTTTCAGATGCTTCTACCACTTTTTTGAGGATATCATCTTCAGAGTTATAGGTTATGCTGCCACCCTTTACGATGGTATCTACAAAAATCTGAAACTGCTCTACGTAATTTTCAAAAGTCGGGAATACGTTAATATGGTCCCATGCTATACCGCTTAAAAGGGCAATATTGGGCTTATAGAGATGAAACTTAGGTCTTCTATCAATTGGTGATGATAAATACTCATCGCCTTCAAGTACGATAAAGTCGTTATGCTCGGTCAAATGAACCATTCTGTCGAAACCCTCTAATTGGGCGCCTACCATAAAATCTACTTCTATATCGTGATAGTTCAGAACATGTAAAATCATTGATGTAATGGTGGTCTTGCCATGGCTACCTCCGATTACGACCCGTGTTTTATTTTTTGACTGTTCATAGAGAAACTCAGGATAGGAATAAATGGTCAAGCCCAATTCTTGGGCGCTTAATAACTCAGGGTTATCAGGTTTGGCATGCATACCTAGAATAACAGCATCCAATTCTGCATGTATTTTCTCAGGGTACCATCCAAACTCCTTTGGTAACAACCCCTCTTTTTTCAACCTGCTTTTAGAAGGTTCATAAATTACATCGTCACTACCCGTTATTGTATATCCTTTGTGTGCCAAGGCCAGCGCTAAATTATGCATGGCACTACCTCCTATAGCTATAAAATGAATCTGCATCTATGAATTGTTTGCCACAAATATAGACATTGATTTCATGAACAAATAGACCTACAACTAATTCAAAGCCTTTCTGAAAAATGTAATAAAACCAGTGCCTTTATCGACCAAATGCAGCATTTTTCAGACCACAAGCTACTTAAAATGTAAGATTCACCCTTCAAAACGGTAGCTACACAACAAATATTCCCATAGGGATAGGGGTAAAATTACATTTGCCACAAGTAGGTTGGAGAGATCCAACTTAAAACGACCTACCATGACAAACCTACAGCAGAAGAGATTCTTGGTAAATGGCATATTGCTTTTACTGGCAGTTCTCTTCACTTCTGAAATGTATTCTCAATGTGCGGGAACCGATAACTCGGTAACCGTTTGTAATAAAGATTCCGATGAGAATAACAAAACCTTTGATTTATTCGCGCAATTAGGCGGCACCCCTACCCTCGGAGGATCTTGGTCTACCAATGACCCAGCTAACTTTTTTGCCTTGGATAGGAATACGGGTATCGTAAACCTTTGGGATGTAAAGAATTCAGGGTTTCACGAGTTTACCTATACCAATGATAATTGTGGGGAATCGGCCGTTGTTACGGTCATTCTTGGGGGTTACCCCGGCGAGGACAATATCGACGGAAGTGCCGATGCCTGTGGCGACGACCCCGCTGTAAACCTTCATAGCTTTATCGGTGATGAAACAGAGGGCAAATTTCAAGATTTCAATGGGTCTTGGGCCGCTGTAACACCTGGTGCCGGAGACCATCTTACACAAAACTTTTTCAATGCTGCTGATGCCGGTGTAGGAATTTATGAATTCACCCATACCGTACCTTCGGTAGGCACGTGCCCTAGCAGACAGGTTAGCCTCATTTTAGAAGTACAAAGACCGGCCAACTCTGGGGTTGGCTCAGCGTTGACCGTATGCACCTCTGACGACCTTTCGTCAATGACCAATTATGACCTCAATACGCTGCTGGTTGATGAGGATATCAATGGTACTTGGTCAGAAGGGCCTTCCACTAATCAATTAGATGATTTGACCGATAGTACGGTAGACGTTCAGGCCATAAGGGACAATAACGGACCCGGCACCTATACTTTCACCTATACGGTGTACCCTTCACATGCCGTTTGTACCATCAGTCAGACATCTGTAGATATTATCATTTTGCCCACCTTGCAAGGAACGATGGAGGCTACTAATTTCTGTTCTGGCCCAAATACCTATAGAGTTGAACTAAGTTCTTACAATACGACCCTTATAAGTGATGGCACCTACGGGGGCAACTATTCATTATCCTCCCTTAGTGGAACTTTTAGCGCTACCACATCAATAGTACTGGCAAATGATGGTACGGGTTATTTTGATATTGACGCAAGCACGGTACCGATGAACGAGATTGTTACCATTTCAATAGAATCTTTAGGTGCCGAAGTATGCCCTGACATTCAAGTACCACCTGTAGATTTTATTGTTACAGACCCTAATGCCACAGCTACCGATAGCTGCTTGGGTTCTGACGTACCTATTTCCCTTACCAATATTCATGATGCTTCTTTAAGTCTAGCTAACGGAAGTTATAATGTCGATTATACAATTACCGATACCGATGGTATTGAGTCGAATTTCAGTATCTCGGATGTTGCTTTCAATTCTGGAAATGGAAGCTTTGAGATTCCAGCTTTGCAACTACCGGAAGCAGGTTCGTACGATATTTCTTTAACGGTTCAAAGCGGATTTACCCTCGGCTGCGATATCACTACAAGTTTTACGGTAATTCCACCTCCTGCTGATATAGTTCTTGACCTGCTGGTTGATAATTCATGTAACGCAACACAAATCGAGGTCCAAATTGACGCACCCAATCTTGCGGATGGGAGTTATGACATCACCTATGATGTTGTTAGCCAAAGCTCAGGTCAGGTGGTATTGGAAAACACTATCAATTTTAAGGGTGGTACGGCATCTTACGATTTGGACGTTGCATCATTAGAGCAAGGAAACTATACCGTTAGTGTGAGAAGTACACAAGACGATACCACCGCCTGTAGAACGACTTTTGAATTTGAAGAAAGTGAAAATTTCGCTATTGAAGGAATACCAGCCTTACCTATAGCCGAACTCAATCAAAATTTCTGTCTTAGTGATTTTGCTAGCAATCCACCTTCTTTAGCCGATATTCAAGTAACTGCCAACGGGGAAATCCTCTTTTATGCTACCGAGTCCGATATGGACATATTACCATTAGATACGGAATTGGTAGATGGAGAAGATTATTTTATCTCGAATACAGACCCCAACAATAATTGCGAGGGATCCAATAGAATAAGGGTGATTACCACCCTATCCAATCCCGAGGGACCATCCGCCTTAAATACAAATCCTACCTTCTGCGCTTCTGAACAAGCAACCGTTTTAGAACTGAACCCATCGGTTTCTGCAAATGGTACGGTAACATGGTACGACAATGCTACCGGAGGCAACCCCTTGGACAATAGCACCCTTCTGGTCGATGGCACCAGCTATTTTGCCGCCAATACCGAATCGACCGGTTGTAGTAGTACAGAGAGGGTAGAAATAATTCCTACCGTATACGGATTGGAACCAGTTTCCCTGGCTTTTAGTACCATCGCACTTTGCGGTTTAGATAACCCAACTATTTACGACCTGCGTACGATAGAGGGAGACAACCCTTATGAAGTGCTTTGGTATGACACACCCGAAGAAGGTAATCCGCTTGATGACCAAACACTTTTACAATCGGAAACAACGTATTACGCCGTAAGCTTCAACCCTGATACCGGTTGTATGAACCCCGAAAGAATGGCCGTTACGGTAGACCTTACCAATTGCGACCCCGAAGATTACGGGTTTTTTATTCCTGATGGGTTTTCACCGAATGCCGATGGCAGAAACGATACATTTTTTGTTCCCAACATAGAAATTATTTTTCCTGATTTCACCTTGGAAATCCTGAATAGATATGGCGCTTCACTCTTTAAAGGAGACCGCTCCAACCCGGCTTGGGATGGTTCTGAAGGAGGAAAAACCGCTCCGAACGGGGTCTATTTCTACGTTATTAACTACAACAAAGATGGCCACCAACCAATTCAAGGAAGGTTATACCTCAACCGCTAACCTTCTAAAAAACCGATTACATGTTTAAAAAACACATCATAAAGATAGTTGGCCTCTTGATTCTCGCACAGTCATGGGCGTTTGCACAGCAAGATCCGCAATACACGCAATACATGTATAACATGAGCGTGGTTAACCCGGCCTATACGACCAATGACTTGGGCCGTCTGAATTTTGGAGGCCTGTACCGTTCGCAATGGAAGAATGCCGTGGGCGCCCCCGAGACTTTGACCTTTTTTGCACATGCCCCGGTAAGTTCCAATATAGAAATGGGTCTCTCACTAGTTAAGGATGAGATTGGCGATGGCGCCTTAAAGGAAAACAACATTTATGCTGATTTTGCCTATATCTTAAAACTTACTGAAAAGAGCAACCTCTCTTTAGGCTTAAAAGGAGGGTTCACCACCTTTGAGACCAATTTCAATGGTTTTATGCTGCCGGAATTTCAAGATGACCAAGCGTTCAACGAGAATCTGAACAACACCTACCCTAATATTGGTGTGGGCGCTTTTTATAACAGGCAGCAATTCTATTTCGGGCTCTCAGCTCCCAATTTACTCACTTCAAAACACTTGGAAAACAGGGATGGTATCAACCGAATAGGTTCTGAAAAAATACACTTGTTCGCTATGTCCGGTTACGTTTATGAACTCAATAGCGATATCAAACTGAAACCTTCGGTATTGGCAAAAATAGTTGAAGGTGCTCCGCTAACGGTAGACTTTTCGCTTAATGCCCTTTTTTATGACCGTATTGAAGGCGGACTCTCTTATCGTTTGGAAGATTCGGTAAGTGCCATGTTCAATATTGCCGTGCTTCCGTCTTTGAGAATTGGCTATGCCTATGATTATACCTTATCGAACTTGAGCGATTATAGTTCTGGTTCCCACGAAATATTCGTGCTTTTTGACCTTGACCTTTTAGGTCTTGGCAAAGGCTATGACAAATCCCCCAGATTTTATTAATATGAAGAAGTTATTGTTCTTACTAATGGTTCTGGGTTCTTTTAAAAGTGTATGCGCCCAGGCAGATATCAAGCGAGCCGACCTGTATTTTAGCAGGGCCTATTATGCAGATGCCATTCCGTTGTACGAAGAACTCTTGCCAAAAAACAAAAGTTCGCAACTGATTAAAAACCTCGCAGATTCGTATTACCATACTTTTCAGATGAAATCCGCTGCTCGCTGGTACCAATATTTAGCAAATCACTATGGTGATAAGTTGAATGATTCTTACTACTTCAAACTCAGCCAGTCTTTAAAAGCAATTGGTGAGCACGAGCAGGCAGACGATGCATTAATTGCCCATTACAGCAAAGATAGGCACCCTGAAAAGGCTTCACTAGTTAAGACTCAGAGAACCTATCTTGATAACATAGCGGCAATTGGCGACCGTTTTGAAATCGAAAGCCTTGCCTTGAATACCGAATCATCAGAATTTGGTGCGGCAGTGGTTGATTCCTTATTAATTTATGCGGCCTCTAAGAAAAGTGATCAAATGCTGTCTAAGTTGTACCGATGGAACAATCAAAGCTATTTAGATCTTTACAGTCATCCCTTAGGGCAATTAACTTTAGGTGACACCATAAGTAAAAGCTTTTCTAAAAGAATAAATACCAATTTACACGAAGGCACTTTTGCCATAACAAAGGACAGAAAGACCATTTATTTTACCCGAAACAGCAAACATAAAACAGATGAAAAAATAAGTCATCTAATGCTTTACAAAGCGGAATGGGTAGAGAACGAATGGAAGAATATTGAAGAGCTTCCTTTTAACGGAAAAGACTTTTCAACAGAGCATCCTGCACTAAGTCCAGATGAAACCAAACTCTATTTCTCGTCAGATCGTGAAGGTGGGCAAGGAGGTTTTGACCTATACTATGTTGACATTCAAAAAGACGGTTATGGCAACCCCGTCAACTTGGGAGCTAACATCAATACCGACAAAAAAGAGCAGTTTCCGCATATAGATGCTGAGGGCAACCTATATTTCGCCTCCAATGGGCATCCTGGGTATGGACTTTTAGATATTTTTAAATCGGAAGTAAAGGATGGAGAATTGCAAAAACCAAACAACTTAGGGTTTCCGGTAAACAGTGGCTATGACGACTTTTCATTGGCCCTAAACACCGACGGAAAAAGCGGTTATTTCTCTTCCAACAGACCTTCAGGCAAAGGAAGTGATGATATCTATTCTTTTAAAGAAGCCAAACCTTTGGTTATAGAGGATTGTATGCAATTCATTGCAGGCATCATTACAGACAAGACCACCAATCAACCATTAGCAAATGCCAAGGTAGAACTGGTAAACTCAGTAACAGCTTCAATTGAAAGTATTTCAACCTCATCGGATGGATCCTTTAAATTTTCGGTAGAATGCGCATCGAACTATAAAATTACGGCGACAAAAGCAGGGTACGAAACAGCCTCTAAAACCGTCGTAACAGATAAAGAGCGAAAAGCGGTAAAAGATGCTTCGCTCTCATTGTTATCAGAAGAGGAGATTGCCAAGCAAGAGGCTATCGCCCTTCAAAAAGAAAAGGAGGAGGCAGAAAAAAAAGCAATTGCTGAGGCCAAACGATTAAAAGAATTAGAGCTTAAGGCCGAGCAAGAAAAACTTAGAAAAGAAAAAGTGCGCCTTCAGAAAGAGGCGGAACAAAAAGAAAAACAGGCGATAGCTAAAGAGAAGGCCAAGCAGCAAAGAAGAAAAGAAATAGAAAAAATCATTGCTCAAGAAGAAGGTATCGTAAAAGATAAAGAGCGTACCCTTCTACAAACCGGTGAAATCCATTTTGACTATGGCATGTGGTATTTGAGAAGGGAAACCAGGGCCCGTTTGGATAAGGTGGTGAAAATAATGAAAGACCACCCAGGTATGGTGCTAGAAATAGGCACCCACACCGACATACGAGGTAATAGCAATTACAACCGCGAACTATCACAAAAAAGGGCCGATGCCGCAAAGGAGTACTTGGTCAAAAATGGAATTGACAGTTCAAGAGTCGTCTCAAAAGGGTACGGAGAATCGCAACCCATCGTCCATTGCGATACAGAAAACAGTTGTACCGAAGAAGACCATGAGTGGAACCGTCGCTGCGAACTGGTAGTCGTTCAATGGAACTAAAAATTTAGTCATGCTTAAAAAGACCCCGGCGATAATATCGTTGGGGTTTTTCGTTTTTGGTAGGGCATTCACGTATCTTAGTTGCATAAAACTTAGCTATGCATTTGAACGTCGACCACATACCTGTAAAAGAAATTATGCCGGGCTACCACGCCAAAATGATTCATGGTGAAAAACTCTCCATCGCATATTGGAATGTGGAAGAAGGTGCTCAAGTTCCAGAGCATTCACACAAGCATGAACAAGTGATGCAAGTATTGGAGGGTGAGTTTGAATTTACGGTTGATGGCGTTACTAAAATTTACACAACTAACGATGTCGTTGTTATTCCGTCATTTGCCGTTCATAGCGGTAAAGCCATAACGCCCTGCAAACTAATGGACGTGTTTAGTCCCGTACGTGAAGAATACAAATAAATTCCAGATTAGATTATGAAGATATCCCTTATAAATAAAAAAGCTTTGGTTGGTGGTAGTAGTGGTGGTATTGGTAAAGCTATAGCACAACAATTGGCCGAAAGCGGTGCCAGTGTTACCCTAATGGCACGTAGTGCAGATAAATTGGCCCAAATCGTTTCCGAGTTACCCACAGACCAAGGACAATCGCATCAATTTTTAAAAGTTGATTTTTCAGATTTGGAAGGATATAAGAAAACGATTTCCCAATATTTTGCGAACAACTCCGTAGACATATTAGTAAACAACACCCAAGGGCCTGCTGCCGGAAATACGTTAGAGAAAAATACCGACGACTACCAACAAGCCTTTGACCTCCTGTTTAAATCGGTAGTTTTTACCACAGAATTGGCTTTGCAAAAGATGAAAGAAAACAAATGGGGCCGAATTATCAACGTAGCTTCAGTGTCGGTAAAGGAGCCTCTCTCCTACCTAGCACTATCAAATACAATACGTGCCGCCGTAGTAACCTGGGCCAAATCATTGGCTTCTGATGTGGGAAGCTTTAACATAACGGTAAACAGTGTTCTAACGGGTTATTTTGATACGGAAAGAATATCTCAGCTCAATGCCAAAAAAGCACAACAACTTGGCATAGATCAGAGTGAGGTCAGGGCCGACATGGAAGAAAAGGTTCCTGTTAAACGCATTGGAGACCCGAAAGAATATGGGTATTTAACCACTTTTCTAGCCTCTGAAAATGCCGCATACATAACGGGCACCCAAATTCCGATAGATGGCGGATTGCTTAAGAGTTTATAGGTTTATGACGCTATGAAAAGTAACGAGATAAGTAAGAAGAGTAAAACGAAAGTTGATTTTAGCGAAGAAGCCCAAGTATCTAAAAAATGATTATTCATTGTATCGGGGGGATTTATGTTTAAGGCAAAACTAAACCCTCGGTTGTGCTCTAATGAGTTTATTTGCCCTTTTTCTTAACTCATTTAATTTTCGGTCTGTTCATGATTGTCGCTATGCGCTAACTTACAGGCCAATTTCCCTAACCAAATCGCACCGTTCGCTCATTATGAATTCTGATTGGCATCGATTTTGAGCAACTTTATCCCGTAAATTTATTCGCATGAAGAAACTATCATTCATATTGATGACCCTACTTTTTTCACATATGGCCCATTCTCAAAGCGGCAACTCTTATGACAGTCTTTGGAAGCAAATTGAAAAGCTTGAAACGCAAGATTTGACACAATCTGCTTTGAAAGTGGCCCAAACCATTCAAGAAAAAGCCAAAAAAGAGTCCAACACGGCGCAAACGGTAAAGTCGTTACTTTTTATATCGAAATATGCAATGGTGTTAGAAGAAAATGCCCAATTCAACATTGTAGAAGATTTCAAAAAGGAAATAGAAAACACCGATTCACCTACCAAAAATATATTGCATAACTATTTGGCCAATTTGTATTGGCAGTACTTGCAACAAAACAGATATCGGTTCTACGGCCGTACTGAAATTATTACGAGGGTCGAGCAAAACGACTTCAGAACATGGGATGTAGCTACCCTATTTTCAGAAATCAACTATCATTTTCAGGAAAGCCTAAAAAATGAGGAGTTGCTTCAAAATAGCCCGTTAAAGACCTATGAAACGCTTCTTAGCAAACAAGAAAACTCGGAAAAATACCGTCCGGCGCTTTTCGACCTTCTGGCACATAACGCTCTTGATTTTTATGAAACGAGCGAAAACAGCATCAATCAACCGGCCTATAAATTCGAGATTTCAGATGAAGGATTACTGTGTGAAGCATATGATTTCACACAAAAAGAACTGGTTGCAAAAGATTCTACTTCCCTTCAGTTAACGGCCTTACAAACTTACCAAGACCTGATAAAATTTCATTTTCAAGACCCTGAGCCTTTCGCCTTGACCCATGTCGATATCGACCGGTTAAAATTCACCTTGCAAAATGCCGTTTTTGAAAACAAAAATGAAATTTATATTGAAGTCTTAAAAAATACCGCCGAGAGCCTAAAGCACCATGAGGTTTCTGCACTCTACCGATATGAAATAGCCCAACAACTTCATAACGAAGGAAATAGTTATGACCCGAAAAACCAGGGTGAAGTTCAATGGAAGCAAAAAGAAGCACTGCAAATTTGCGAAGAGGTTATTGCCAATTATCCGGATAGTTACGGTGCCGAAAAGTGCAAAGCCTTACAATCACAAATTCAGGCTCAGAGCCTTCAGCTAACTACAGAAAAGTTCCTTCCTATTAACCAAACAGCCCGCCTGTTGGTGAATTATAAAAATGTAGACGGACTACAATTGTCTGCCCATGCCGTTTCGGCTCAAGAGCTGGAGCAGCTTAATAAAATCCATCCTCAGGAAAAGAGATTGGCCTTTGTTCAAAACTTGAAGTCGATTATGAGTTGGTCTGCTGATTTAAAGAATGAAAGAGACTTTCAACAGCACGGTATCGAGGTTAAAATACCCCCAATGCCCAACGGAAGATACCTGTTGTTGGCCAGGCCGTCATCCAAAAAAAATGAGACGTTTGCCTATAGCGAATTGCAAGTAACCGATTTAGCCATAGTTGAAACCAAAAACAATACGGAAACCACCTACCAACTAATTGACCGAAACAATGGTCAACCAGTAAAAGGGGCCGAAGTAAAAATTAGCTATCTCAAAAACTATAATAAGCCTAGAAAACAAGTAACTGAGGTAACCAATGAGTTAGGTCTAGTAACCATTTCTCTGGCCAATGAAAATTGGAGCAGTGTAAAAATTGAAGTAGATAGCCAAGGAGAAAAAGCGGTGTTTGGAGATTATTACGTAAGTGAGAAATATATAAATTATAATAGCCCAAAAGACAATAGTTGTTTTCTTTTTACAGACCGAAGCATCTATAGACCTGGGCAACCCCTTTACTTTAAGGGCATCGCGACGACCAATACCAAAGAAAGTTCTAAAGTATTGCCCAATACTGTGGTCACCGTAGAATTGATTGATGTCAACGGTCAGGCTATTGGCTCCCAAAAACTAAAGACCAACGAATTTGGTTCTTTTTCAGGAGAGTTTGCCTTACCCAGTTCGGTTTTAACAGGTGATTTTAGCTTACAAGTCGACAGTGAAGCCGTAAATCTTGACGGATATGCCTCGTTCTCGGTCGAAGAATATAAAAGGCCGAAATTCGAGACCTCTTTTAATCCCGTAAAAGAAACCTTTCAGGTCAATGATAGCATAACGGTTACCGGCAAAGCGCAATCTTATGCCGGAAGCAACATCACACAAGCTAAGGTGAGTTACAGGGTTAAGCGGGTTGTCAACCTACCACGATGGTATTCTTGGTCATGGCCCAGGTATCCGATTTCTGAACAGGAAATTGTTCACGGAGAAACGGAGACCGATGCTAATGGCAAGTACAGTATTACATTCAGGGCCATTCCCGATTTGAGTATTTCAAAAGAGGCTCTACCTACTTTTGAATATGAAATCACAACCGATGTAACGGATATTAACGGAGAGACACAGAGTACCTCGCAAACAGTAAAAGTAGGCTATCACTCAATAAACGCACAAATTCAGGTTGCTGAGAACCTTCAAAAAGACCAAAAAACAACCAATTTAACCATCAATACTACCAATCTAAATGGAGAGTTCGTGCCCGTGAAAGGGATTATAAAGATTTACAAATTGTCTGCGCCCAACTACGTTTTAAGGCAGAGACCTTGGCCAGCACCTGACTATCAAAATTGGAACAAAGAAGATTTTAAAGAGCTTTTTCCTCACGACGCCTATAAAAATGAACAAGATTTCAGAAACTGGCCACTGGGTAAAGTGGTTAAAGAACTGAATTTTGATACTGAAAAAACCACCGAGATTCAATTGGAAGGCATTCAAAAATGGCCCTCGGGAAAATATCTATTACAGCTCGAAACCAAAGATAAATTTGGCAACGAAGTAAAAGATAAAGCATTTACAACTCTACATAGCGAAAAAGATAAAGTTCTTGCGGACAATCAACTTTTTGATATAAGTACTGACCAAGAAAATTACGAAATAGGTGATACCGCAGAAATCACTCTTTCGAGTAATGCCGATCATTTGAGCGTTTCTGTATTTGTAGAAAAAGACGGAAAAAAAGTTGATGAACGTATCATTACGCTGAACGGAAATAGCAAGACCTTCAAAGTGAAGATTGATGAAGCTGATTTAGGCGGATTTGCCATTAATTACACTTATGCGGCCTATAATTCTTTCGAATCTGGCTCTTTACAGATTTCGGTTCCTTATCCAAAAACGGATTTAGAAATAGAAACACTGACCTTCAGGGATAAAATTGCTCCGGGAAGCGAAGAAACATGGTCCTTCAAAATAAAAGGACCTAATGGAGACCAAATAAGTTCGGAACTATTGGCCAGTATGTACGACGCTTCGCTGGATGCTTTCAGACCACATTCGTGGAGTTTTAGCCCGCTTTACAGGCCCATTTACTATTCCCAATCGTATGCCAACGCTTACACCAGTTTTGGTAGCGGTTCATTTAGAACTCATTTAGATAACACCATTTATAACTATAAGGTTCAATCGTTCGATTCTTTTAACTTCTTTGGCCTTTATTTTGGTGGAGCACAGAATCGACCTTATGGTACCATGACATTAAGAAGGTCTGCGCCAATGACAGCGATGGATGCCGAAGCTGATATGGCCGGTCAAGCTTTGGAAGAAGTGGTTCAAGTGGGGCAAAGTCCGAAAAAAGAAAAGAGCACCGTTGAAAATGCATCTGAACCATCTTCAGAAGAAAAAGAAGGCCCGTCGGTAGTAAGTGCCAGAACCAACCTGCAGGAAACTGCTTTTTTCTATCCTCATTTGCAAACCGATAAAGAAGGTAATGTCAGCTTCAGCTTTACAAGTCCCGAAGCACTCACCCGTTGGAAACTTCAATTATTGGCGCATACCAAGAACTTGAACAGCACGGTTACCTCTATGGAAACCCTTACCCAAAAAGAGTTAATGGTCATTCCTAATGCTCCTCGTTTTCTTCGGGAAGGAGATGAAATTCAAATAAGCACTAAAATTGCCAACCTTACCAATCAATCCCTTTCAGGTAGCGTCTATATAGAACTGACGGATGCCGTTAATGGTAAGGATCTAACTCCGCAGCTTTTAGCCGGAACAACAGAGAGAAATTTCAAGGTAGATTCTAGTGGAAACACTCAAGCATCCTGGCGACTACAAATACCGGAAGGCTTACAAGCCGTACAATACAAAATCGTGGCAAAGGCCGGAGATTATTCAGATGGAGAGCAAAATTTATTGCCTGTTCTTACCAACCGAATGCTGGTCACCGAAACCTTGCCTATGTGGGTAAAAGGTAACGAGACGAAGAAATTTGAATTGACCAAATTAAAGGAAAACTCCTCGAGCTCTCTCGAACATCATAAACTGACTTTAGAGGTGACTTCCAACCCGGCTTGGTATGCCGTGCAGGCCCTGCCCTACCTTATGGAATATCCATATGAATGTAACGAACAGATTTTTTCTAGGTTTTATGCCAATACATTGGCCAGCCACATCATCAACTCGAACCCTAGAATGAAAAATGTTTTTGAGCAATGGAAAGGAACCGGTGCCCTCAAAAGCAATCTGGAGAAAAATGAAGAGCTAAAATCACTTTTGATTCAAGAAACCCCTTGGTTGCGTGACGCCCAATCAGAAAGCGAACAGAAAAAAAGAATCGCACTGCTTTTCGAACTCAACAATCTAAAAGCGCAACAGACCACTACTTTGGCCAAATTGGTTCAAAACCAAAAGGCTTCCGGAGCATGGGCTTGGTTTCAAAATGGTCCTGATAACCGTACAATTACCCAACACATTGTTACCGGCTTGGGCCATCTTAAAAAATTGCAAGTGGCCTTTGCCTTTGAGCAATCAAATCTTGAATCAAGTATTCAAAGAGCCTTTCAGTATCTAGACGATGAGTTTGTAGAAGAATACGAACGAATGAAAAAACATTCGACTGACCTTGAGAAGAACCATTTAAGCCAAAGTCAGATCCACTACCTGTATATGAGAAGTTTTTTCAATGATTATAAAACTTCGGTAAAGGTGGAGAAGACGATGGACTATTATTGGTCTCAGGCCGAAAAATACTGGACAAAACAAAGTCTTTACAGTAAGGGAATGTTGGCTTTGGCCCTTTCCCGACATGGTAATCACAAGACCGCCCAATTGATTCTTCGGTCTCTTAAAGAGAATAGTGTTTTTAATGAAGAACTTGGCCGTTACTGGAAAAACAATACCGCCTCTTGGCATTGGTACCAAGCCCCTATCGAAACCCAATCGCTATTGATAGAGGCTTTTGAGGAAATTACCAAGGACACTCAAACGGTCGATGAGCTAAAGATTTGGCTCCTAAAAAATAAGCAGACCAACCAATGGGCCACTACCAAGGCGACAACGGAAGCCATTTACTCCCTATTGCTAAGCGGAAGTGATTGGGTTTCGGTTACCGACGCGGTAGAAGTAACCGTTGGCAATAAAACGATAGACCCTAGCCAGTTAGAAAACGTAAAGACCGAAGCAGGCACCGGATATTTTAAAACCTCTTGGGAACCTTCCGAAATACAACCAGAAATGGCCCAAGTGGAAATGACAAAAAAGGGTGATGGAATTTCTTGGGGCGCCTTGTACTGGCAATATTTTGAAGACTTGGATAAAATTACCTCTGCGGAAACACCCCTAAAGCTTAAAAAGCAACTATTCTTAAAAACGAACACAGATACGGGCGAAAAACTATCGGAGATTACCAACAGTACCAACCTGAAAGTGGGCGATTTAGTTCGCATAAGAATTGAGTTGTGTTCTGATAGAGAAATGGAATTCGTTCATATGAAAGATATGAGGGCAGCTGGTTTTGAGCCCGTAAATGTTCTTTCTAGCTACAAATGGCAAGACGGGTTGGGCTACTATGAGAGCACTAAAGATGCCAGCACCAATTTCTTCTTTGATCGGTTGCCAAAAGGTGTATTTGTTTTTGAGTATGATTTAAGGGTAAACAATGCTGGTGAATTTAGCAATGGCATTACAACCGTTCAAAGTATGTATGCTCCGGAATTTAGCAGCCATAGTGAGGGAAATAGAGTGAAGGTTGAACAATAACTTCATTCTACAACTACTGAAGTTGTTAGATAGTCTCCGGAGTAAATAGAAGTTGGTAGAAGAAAGAACCGAATATATAGCCGCAACCAACGCCTACAATGATAATAAGAAGTAATATATAAGTTGATTGGCTCTGTTCTACATTGATAAGGGCCACGGGCGAACCATCTTTTTGAATCTCATAGGTATTCATTCGCCCTACTTTGCTATGGTCGCGTCTAGAAATACGGTAATTGTTCTTATTGACACTAAAAACATGCCTTGACCCCGCCGTAGCCTTCGATTCGGATATTTTGACACCATTGAGAAGAACTTGTTCTTTTCCTAAAATAGTCTGAACAATTTCAATTTTATGGTTCTCTACATAGTATAGCGCGAGCCTTGGCATATCAACTTTCAATTTACCTTTATGGAGAACAACTAATCGATTTCTACCATGATAGATTTACCACCATCTGTGGTCGATGGGGCTTCGAACACAACAAAATCTCAATAGAGATAGCTAAAAATATATAATTCGAGAATCGCTAAGATTGAAAGTTTTCAACAGCGGAAGTATTCTTACCTCTATTGAATCTAAAAGACTCACATTGATAAGATTAAACCTACTTATTTAGCTTTAGGAGGGTATTTTGAGAGCACTTTGGCTACTACTTTTCTGATAATTTCTTCTCTCTTTTCTGGCCCGGTATTTTCCTTAAAATTGCTTTCGCTAACGGCATCCCAAAACAGGAGGTCTTTTTTACTATATACAAAGTCGAAGCGAATCTCTCTTTTCTCGTTAGGCTGCCCCACGGGAATACCAATAGAAACGCCGCCGCCCATATTTCGGCCATTACCACCTACCCCAACCCCTACGTTGGAGGTTTGCTGTGGTCTAAAAAAACGAGTTTTTACATCAATTAAAAAGTCAGGATCTTCGGAAAACCGAATTCCCTTTAGTTGAAGTTCTGAATCAATGGCATCGAACAGCCGCCTTTCGTCTAATTGACTTAGGCCTGTCTGTATATCAGGATAGTAATTATAGGTAGTGTAATTAGAAAAATCCGTTTCCTTGTCATAATCGTAATACACCTTTACCGCTTGGCAGGCCGAGAGCAATAAGATGGATATTATGACTACAAACCTTCGCATAGAACCTCTATTTTTCTAAAACCTTGTTATCGTTCAACATAGCCCAAAGCCTATCCTTCAGCTCAGTAATACCCTGTTGCGCTACTGAAGAAATGAACATGTAGGGTACATCATCAAATTCTTTATCCAGCTCTTCGCGCATCTCATCCATCAGCTCTTTATCGAGCATATCACTTTTAGAGATTACAACAAGCTTTTCCTTATCCAATAATTCAGGATTGTACCTGCGCAATTCATCTATTAAGATGTCGTATTCTTTTGAAATATCTTTACTATCGGCAGGAATTAAAAATAATAACGTCGCATTTCGCTCAATATGCCTTAAAAAATAATGACCTAAACCTTTACCCTCTGCGGCTCCCTCGATAATTCCTGGGATGTCGGCCATTACAAAACTCTGAAAATCTCGATGCTGTACGATACCTAAATTGGGCTTTAAGGTCGTAAACTCATAATCGGCAATTTTCGGCTTAGCACTCGTGATTACAGATAGCAAGGTAGACTTACCTGCATTCGGAAAGCCCACCAGACCAACATCGGCCAAGACTTTAAGCTCAAGGGTAACATCTATTTCTTGCCCTGGTATACCCGGCTGTGCGTACCTTGGTGTTTGATTGGTGCTCGTCTTAAAGTGCCAATTGCCTCTACCTCCCATTCCGCCTTCAACGAGCATCTTCTCTTGGCCATGTTCGGTAATTTCAAAAAGGGTCTCTTGAGAATCGGTACTTTTTATCACGGTACCTAAGGGCACATCTACATAAATATCTTCGCCATCGGCACCAGTGCTGCGTTGTTTTCCGCCATGTTCACCATGTCCGGCGCGAAAATGCTTTTTAAACTTGAAACTGACCAGAGTCCATAAATTTTCATTGCCGCGAATAATTACATGTCCGCCTCGGCCTCCATCTCCACCATCCGGTCCACCTTTCGCCACGTACTTTTCACGATGTAAATGAGCGGACCCCTTTCCTCCGTTTCCGGATTCAGCATGTATCTTTACATAATCAACAAAATTGCCCTCAGTCATATCTTAGTATTTCAGATTGCCATCAAAAAAATAGATTACAAAAGTACGTAATATTAGATAGCTCTTGACAGATAAGAAATAGGAGAAAATAGGTACCTTAAGTTTGGATAAAGAGAATTAATCTTCTAATTGAAAATCGATAGTGGACACGACCCGTACCAATTTAATCTGTGGAGTGTTTTGATCACGATCGCTTATGGAGAAGAGCCCTTGCCTAGCCACTCGAATTTCGCCCACCTTCGCCTGACTATCACGCGCAAATTTCTCAGCTACTTCTCTGGCATTTTTGGTCGCCTCTTCAACCATTTCCGGTTTCAGGTCGTTTAGCTTGGTATACATATATTCTATAGGCCTCCAAGAATTCTTTGAACCTAAAAGAACTCCGTCAGAAATTAGTTCTGAAGATTCGGCCAAAGCTTTTTGCAAACGTGGTATATCACTGGTGCGAACGGTTATTTCAATCGTTGCCAAATATCGATACTCGCTAAATTGCGAACTATTGTTATAGATATTCTCCCTTGCATCGGTTACATTAATGGTGCCTCGGGTAAGTTCATCATCGGTGAAACCCTGTTCTTTAAAAAACTGAACTACTTTTTGGTTTTGACCCTCAATATCTTGTCGTAGGGTCACCAAATCGTTTCCTGTAAGTGAAATATTCATGGGCCAAACAGCTAGGTCGGCATCTACTTCACGTTCCGATAGGCCCTTCACCTGAACATATCTATCGTACTTCTTGCCCAAACGATGCATATTGCCGACAAAATAACCGGCTACCATGATCGCTATGGCTAGAATGAGCGTTTTAATCCAGTTCAGGTCTTTCATAAAATATGAATGCTAAAGTTCTTCGATCACCTTACCTAAGCGGTGCGTGACTTCATCTATGGCGCCTATTCCGTTAATGCTATGAAACTTGCCTTGAGCCTCGTAGTAATCCTTCAAAGGCGCGGTCTTTTCATTATACTCATCGAAGCGATTCCTGATTTTTTCTTCATCTTGATCATCGCTTCGACCACTGACCTTACCTCTCTCGAGCAAACGGTCAATAAGCACCTCATCATTGGCTTCCAATGCGATGGTAGCATCAACGCGCATATTCTTTCCCTGTAAAAAATTGTCTAAAGCTTCCGCTTGAGTTGCAGTTCGCGGAAAACCGTCAAATATGAAGCCACTGGCATCGGGGTTCTTCTCTACGGCATCTTCCAACATTTTAATGGTTACTTCATCAGGTACCAAGTCGCCATTATCGATATAAGACTTGGCCAACTGCCCCAACTCGGTATTGTTTTTCATATTGTACCTGAACAGGTCTCCAGTTGAAATGTGCTTTAAGTTGTACTTTTCCTTTAAAAATTCTGCCTGGGTACCTTTTCCTGCACCCGGTTTCCCGAACAGTACGAGATTGATCATATGCTTATGGTTTAGTTGGTAAACTTCTTTAAGATTACGGCCCAATTCTTTATAATCAAGACCATATCCAACAATAAATTTATTAGGTATTTCTATTCCCCAATAGTCGATGGCGTACTCCCCATTATAAACATCTGATTTGTAGAAGAGGCTAGCTATCTTAAACTCTTTTACATTGGCGTTCGAGAAAAGATGCACCAATTCTTTAAGGGTTCTTCCGGTATCGATAATATCTTCAAGAATTACCACGCTTCTACCCTCAATATCTTCAGATACATCAAGCAGGGTTTCTACAATACCGGTAGAGGTAAGACCTCTATAGGAGCTTAGCTTTACAAAAGATACTTCGCAATCGTATGGGTAATGTTTCAAAAAGTCTGAAACGAACATAAAGGCCCCATTGAGTACGCCCACAAAAATAGGCACCTCATCTTTGTAATCGGCCGCAACCTTTTCGGCCACAGCCTTTACCGCATCTTGAATCTGCGATTCGTTCAAAAACGGTTTAAAATGTTTATCGTGTAGTTTTATCAACACAAAATCTATTGAGAAATGCCAAATATAGCACTTTGATTTCTCTTTTTTAACACCCCGACTGCGGTTTTGGGAATTCGCCGTATTTTTGTGCCAACTATCATACACATGCCAACAAAAAACGACAAAAGCTATTTTTCATCGAACTTCACCCTAGGTATTTTGGGTGGTGGTCAATTGGGAAAAATGATGCTCTACGAGACCAGAAAATTTGATATCAAGACCAAAGTTTTAGATGCTTCTGACGAAGCCCCATGTAAAATTGCCTGCAATGACTTTGTCAAGGGTGACCTTATGGACTATGACACGGTAATCAAATTCGCGGAAGATGTCGATGTGCTCACCATCGAAATAGAGAATGTAAATGTAGACGCCCTAGAACAACTTGAAAACA
The DNA here is from genome assembly GCF_003687485.1 of Euzebyella marina. GTDB lineage: Bacteria > Bacteroidota > Bacteroidia > Flavobacteriales > Flavobacteriaceae > Euzebyella > Euzebyella marina. The sequence goes on from NZ_CP032050.1 coordinate 4,034,339, forward strand.
AAGGCAAAACGGTCTACCCGCCCACGAAGGCACTGCGCACCATTCAGAATAAGGCTACCCAAAAGCTTTTTTATGTTGATAACGGTATACCCACTGCTGATTTTAGCCGATTTGCTTACAAAAGCGAGATTAAGGACAGTATTGAAAATGGCGGACTACAATTTCCTTTTATATGGAAAGCTGCGCGTTTCGGATATGACGGGCAAGGAGTCAAGGTAGTTCGTAAAGCTGAAGATTTGGAAAACCTTCCTTCAGGCGAATGTATTGCCGAGAAAATGATCGACTTCAAAAATGAACTGGCGGTTATCGTTTGTAGAAGTGCAAGCGGCGAAGTCAAAACCTATCCCGTGGTTGAAATGGAGTTTCACCCTGAGGCCAACCAGGTCGAATATGTGATTTGTCCTGCTAGAATCGATGATAAGGTTGCTCAAAAAGCTCAAGAAGTCGCTTTGAAGGTTTCTGAAAAAATGAAGCATGTGGGCCTTTTGGCAGTTGAACTCTTTCAGACCAAAGATGATGAAATATTGGTCAACGAAGTAGCCCCAAGGCCCCATAATAGCGGTCACTACAGCATTGAAGCCAGTTATACAAATCAATTTGAACAGCATATCAGGGCTATTCTCGACCTGCCTTTGGGCGATACTCAAAGTAAAGTTGCCGGTATCATGGTCAACTTGGTAGGTGCCGAAGGTCATACGGGTGATGTTGAATACCAGAACATGAGAGATATTTTGGGCCTAAAAGGGGTTACACCTCACATCTATGGTAAAAAACAGACCCGCCCTTTTAGAAAAATGGGCCATGTAACCATCGTTAACCCTGATATTGCCAAAGCAAGGGAAATCGCCCAGCGCGTAAAAGAAACTATAAAAGTCATCAGTAAATAATATGAACAAAGTAGCCGTAGTCATGGGCAGCACAAGTGATTTGCCCGTAATGCAAGATGCCATAGATATTTTAAAAGAATTCGAAATCGATGTTGATGTCGATATAGTATCCGCACATAGAACTCCTGAAAAACTGTTCGATTTCAGCAAAAATGCCCATATTAATGGGTACGCTGTCATCATTGCTGGTGCCGGGGGTGCAGCACATTTACCTGGTATGGTTGCGTCAATGTCGCCCTTACCCGTGATAGGTGTGCCGGTAAAGAGCAGTAACTCTATCGATGGGTGGGATTCGGTCTTATCCATCCTCCAAATGCCCGGTGGCGTTCCTGTAGCAACGGTGGCACTCAACGGTGCAAAGAACGCAGGTATTCTGGCCGCTCAAATTTTAGGAAGTACTAACGAATCTTTACTCAACAAAGTCATCAAGTATAAAGAAGGTTTAAAACAAAAAGTGATTGATGGGGCCAAAAGCCTCAAAAAACAATAATTTATTTCTTAGTCCCCCACGCTATGAACACCCCATCTTTTATCGGATTTATCCTAGGTATAACCGGAATTGTCATTTTGCTCTTTTTGGGCCGAAAAACCAAAGACCCCTACTGGAAATGCGTTTGGCGAAGTTCTTTGTTGTTCTGTTCGATGTATATCTTAATTTTGATTGTTATGGCCGTCAATGCTCAGTATCTTAGCTTTCAACTAGAGGCTATGGATGTTAACGGAAATGGGCAAATCGACCTCAATGAATACACCGAAGAATACAGGGTGGTGAGAGACCGGTTGCTCAAAGACCCTGATAGAAACAATGCCTTCTACACAGGCGCTATTCTATCGTTTGTTATGGCATTGATTGCTTTATCGATAGATTTGTTTACAACCTATTTTCAGTCTAGAACAAATAGTATTAAAATTTAAATTAAGGAAATCTCATATATGAATCCATTATTGGCACCTTTCGAAACAGCACCCTTTTCTAAAATCAAGAACGAACATTTTAAGCCTGCTTTTTTACAGGCTATGGAAGATGCACGAAAAGAAATCAATGCCATAACGGAAAATAACGAAGAGCCAACTTTTGAAAACACTATTGAGGCTCTAGAATTCACTGGCCAACAATTAGACCGTATTTCAAGTATTTTCTTCAATTTGAATTCTGCGGAAACAAATGAAGAAATTCAAAAGATAGCTCAAGAAGTCTCCCCATTACTTTCTGAGTTCAGCAATGATATTACCCTGAACGAAGAATTGTTCAAAAGGATTAAAAAGGTTTTTGACAATCAAAGCAATCTAAAGTTGAGCGTAGAACAGAGCACTCTTTTAGAAAAGAAGTATAAAAGTTTTAGTAGAAATGGAGCCAACTTACCTGAAGACAAAAAGAAGAGACTAAGGGAAATAGACACCGAATTATCAAAACTCAAGCTAAAGTTCGGTGAAAACGTATTGGCCGAAACCAACAAATTTGAACTACACCTCACCGATGAGTCCGATCTTGATGGGCTACCTGAAGGTGAAAAAGAGGCAGCGGCGCAACTCGCAACCGCAAAAGACAAAGAAGGTTGGCTGATCACCCTTGATTACCCGAGTTACATACCCTTTATGAAATACGCTAAAAACAGGCAGCTTAGAAAAGAACTTTCTATGGCCTTCGGCAGTAAAGGTTTTCATAACGACGAGCTCGACAATCAAGAAAACGTTTTGCGTATCGCTAATTTAAGACATGAGAGGGCCAATTTGCTCGGGTATGAAACACACGCCCATTTTGTCTTGGAAGAAAGAATGGCAGAGACCCCTGAGAAGGTAAAAGAGTTTCTAAATGAACTTTTACAAAAGGCAAAACCGGCTGCGGAAAAAGAATTTGAGCAGTTGTCAACTTTTGCGAAAGAAGTAGACGGGTTAGAGCACCTAGAAAAATGGGATGCCAGTTATTATTCTGAAAAACTAAAACAGAAACTTTTTGATCTAGATGACGAGAAACTAAAACCTTATTTCAAACTTGAAAATGTAATCAATGGTGTTTTCAAAGTAGCCGAAAAGTTGTTCGACCTCAAGTTTGAAGAGGTATTTGATGTTGAGAAATACCATGAAGAGGTCAAAACTTATAAAGTTTATGACTTAGATGATAATTATATTTCACTTTTCTATGCCGATTTCCACCCCAGAAAAGGAAAACGAGGTGGCGCTTGGATGACATCTTACCGGCCCCAGTTTCAACTTGATGGTAGAAATTTCAGGCCTCATATCTCAAATGTTTGCAACTTCACGCGGTCAACACCCAGCAAACCATCGTTATTGACTTTCAACGAGGTTACCACTTTATTTCATGAATTTGGCCACGGCCTTCATGGCATGTTGGCGAATACGGTATACCCTAGCCTTTCGGGCACATCCGTTTTTTGGGATTTTGTAGAACTACCAAGCCAGATAATGGAGAACTGGTGCTACGAAAAAGAAGCCCTTGAACTTTTTGCCCATCATTACCAAAGTGGTGAACTTATTCCTATGGAAATGGTGACCAAAATAAAAGAATCGGCCACTTTTCAAGAAGGTATGCAAACGCTCAGGCAGCTTAGTTTCGGTTTGCTTGACATGGCGTGGCATGGGAAAGACCCGACTGATATAAATGATGTAAAGCAGTTTGAGGTCAATGCCTTTGAAGGCACCCAACTATACCCCGAAACGGCTGAAACCTGCATGAGTACGGCTTTCTCCCACATCTTTCAAGGGGGTTATTCCTCAGGTTATTACAGCTATAAATGGGCTGAAGTTTTAGATGCCGATGCTTTTGCCTATTTTAAAGAGAACGGTATTTTCAATAAGGAAATAGGCAGTAAATTCAAAGACAATGTGCTTTCAAAAGGAGGTACCGAAAACCCGATGATACTTTATAAAAGATTTAGGGGGCAAGAACCTAAGGTAGAAGCCCTCTTAGAAAGGGCCGGTCTTTTAGAACTTAAAAGATAGCCTAGTCATAATTGATAGCACCTTTATTTTTTCTTTAACTTTTTAAATAAATTGTAGCCGTTTACGCACATATTTTCTAAATTTACCTGTATCCCCAGTCCCTGATCAGCCACTAATTTCGACCGGTTTTATCAACATAATAGATGGGAGAAAAATATGTTACAGGAAATCGATTTTAAAAACCTGCAAAAAGAAATAAACAAAGTTGCCAAGATTGGTGTGTTCTATGTTGACCTAGCTACCGAAGAATCTTTTTGGGATCAAGTTCTAAAAGATATTTTTGAAATCGCACCCGATTTTGTACCCTACATGGGAGCGAGCGATCAGTTTTTTAACAATCCCACAGAATTGGAAAATAAGCATGCAACTTACAGAAAGAGTCTTTCAGAAGGAACACCCTTTGAGATGGTCAACCAGATTCTTACAGCAAAAGGCAACCGTAAATACATCAGAACCTTCGGATTACCGGTCATGAAAGACGGTCATTGCATCGCCCTTTCCGGAAAAGTGATGGATATCACTAACCAAAAAGAGACCGAACGTGATCTCATTCAAATTAAAGAACAGTGGGATCTGGCCGAAGAGCTTGTGAGCATTGGCTATTGGCAATGGAACGTGCAGAACGATCATTTTCAATGTTCCGATAATTTAAGGGTAATTTATGGTATTGATGTCGGTACCAAAATAAATTTAGAACTTATTCTTGAAAAAGTATGTGATGAAGATAAAGAGCTATTTTCATCTAATATCAAGAACTCTCTAAAGAACAAATATTTTGAAACATTCACTTATACCATTTGCACTACCGAGAAAGAAATCAGATTTCTAAGAGCCAATGGTAAGGTGATAAGTAATGAATCGGGACACGTTATTGCTATGATGGGTACTACCCAGGATATAACTGAAGACGTTACCACACAGAAAGAACTAAAGCTTAAAAACGAACAGTTGTTATTTGCCGAAGAGTTGGCAAAAGTAGGGTATGTTCATTGGAATGTTATAGGTGATGAATCGTACTGGTCAAACAACGTTTATAGAATTTATGGTATAGAAATCGGTGAGAAAATTACTTTCGAAAAGTTCATGTCGATTGTGCACCCTGATGACATTCAACCATTACAGGCACGAGTAGAAAAAATCATTGAAACTGGTAACTTTCAAAGAATTGTTCATCGAACCATTCCCATAAACGGAACTATAAAAACAGTTGAAATTCTGGGGAAGGTCGTAAAGGGTGAAAATGGCGAAACCATTGAATTAAAAAGTTCTATTCATGATATTACCGAACAGGTCGCTCGCGAAAACGACCTTATAGAAAAAACCCAATTAATGGATTTTGGCGAGCAATTGGCGAATATCGCCTATTGGCAATGGGATGTAGTTCGAGATCGTATCACCTGCTCCGACAACCTTTATCATATTCATGGGTACCCCCATGGCATATTTCTCAACAAACAGGCCATTCTCAAGAGCATGCCTCCTGAGGATAGGGATATGGTAGCCGAAAGACTAAAAAAATACTTGGCTACCGGTAACTTTGAAAAGTTCACCCATCGCATACTTCAACCTACTAAAAGGATTACCACGGTTCAGGTAATGGGTAAGGCCTTTAAAGATAAGGCAGGCAAAGTGTTTAAGATTTTAGGCGTGACCCGAGACATTACCGAGCAAATAAAAAAGGAGCAACTTCTTATTGAAAAAAACCAACAACTGCTTTATGCAGAAAAAATGGCAAAAATTGGTAATTGGAGGTGGAATTCCCTTACCAATGAGGTCATCTGGTCAGACAACCTTTATGAAATCTACGGTCATGATAAGAGCGAGCCGGTAACTTTCGAAAAATATATAGGTTATATACATAAGGAAGACAGAGATTATGTTACTGCCAAAATTGACAGAGCGGTCGAATCAGGAGTTTATGAAGAATTAATTTATAGAATTGAATTGACCGACGAAACCATAAAAACAATCAAATCTATTGGCAGTGTCACTATAGACGAAGCAGGTCGAACCATTGAAATGTTAGGTACCTGCCAAGATGTAACCGACCAAATACTTAGGGAGAAAGAGCTCACCGAAAAAAACATGCAGCTCAGCTTCGCCGAAGAAATGGCCGGTATCGGGTATTGGAATTGGAACTTAGAAAATAGCACCGTCAAATGGTCGGACAACTTATACCGAATTTTTGGTTTTGAATTGGGTATTCCCTTAAAATTTGAAGATGTTTTTGCGCCCATTCATCCCGATGACAAAGCGCATGTTCAAAAAGCTACTGAAGAGATTATCTCATCTAGAATTTTTGCACCCATACATTACCGAATTGTTCTTCAAGACGGCTCTATAAGAAATATTGAATTATTCGGAAAGGTGATGACCGACACTAAAAATCAGGTCGTAGAGGTGATGGGAACGGCCCAAGACATCACCGAATCGACAAAAATTCAAGAAGCTTTGGTTCAAAAAAACCAACAACTGAATTCCGCTGAAAAAATTGCAGAGATGGGTCATTGGACTTTAGACCCTTTTACCAAGAAAGCAACTTGGTCTGACAATCTCTATGAAATTTATGGTATAGAAAAAGGAACTTCTATTTCTAATGAGAATTTTATAGACTTCATCCATGAAGATGACCGAGAGGTTGCAAAAGCTAAGATTTTAAAGATTATTGGCACCAAAAAATTTGAGGATCTGGTTTATCGAATTCGGCTAGAAAAGGGCCTTGTAAAGACCATCAGAATGGCCGGTAAAGTAATCACCGACCCAAAAGGCAATATCGTTGAATTGTTAGGCACCTGTCAAGATATTTCAGAACAAATTGCTCGAGAACACGAGTTGATGGAAAAAAACCAGATGATGGCCTTTGCTGAAGAGCTATCCGGTATCGGTTATTGGAAATGGGATATTATTAACGATGTCATGGACAAGTCTGACAACCTTATGAGAATTCTGGATTTTGAGTTGGGCACCCCAATGAACTTCAAGAAGTATTTATCACGTGTGCACCCCAAAGATCAAGATTTGGTGATTGAAAAAAGTCAACTTATTGAAGAAACCAAAAAGTTCGAAAAGTTTACGCATCGAATCATTAAGCTAGATGGCAGTATCAGAACCCTTGAAATCACTGGTGAAATAGTGCTTGACGAAAAAGGCGGCGTTACCGAGTTAATAGGCTCCTCAAATGATATAACCGACAGAATCAATGACGAGCAAGCACTTATTGAACAAAATCAATTGCTCAATTTGGCGGAGGAGCTGAGCGGCATTGGGCACTGGAAATGGAACATGTTAAAATCGAAATTTGAAATTTCAGAAAATTTTTACCGTATTCTCGACCTTGACCCTAACAAACCAATGGACTATGGCAAATTTATGAACTGTCTTCCTCTTGAAGATAGAGAGTATGTTACAAATACTTTATATAAAATACTTCAGAACAAAACCTTCGATAAATTTGCACATCGAATTATTAAGAAAGACGGCTCATTTCGAAACTTAGAGGTCGTAGGGGAAGTACTTACCGACAAAAATGGTATCGTCGAATTAATCGGCACGGCACAAGACGTAACCGAGAGACGAATGGCAGAAAAAAAGTTCAGAGGCTTATTGGACTCTGCCCCCGACGCCATTGTCATTCTAAACAATAGGGGAAAGATAAAAATAGTAAATAAGGAAGCTGAGAAATTATTGGGTTACACTATTAAAGAGTTGCTCAACAAACACATCAGTTTTGTTACACCGACAAAATTTAAAAATCTTCATAAAGAATATGCGGCCAAATTTTTCAATAATCCAAATCAAGGGTTAGTCATAAAGAACCAAGAACTCTATATAAAAAACAAAAGCGGGGGTCAAATTCCTGTTCAAGTGAGCATTGGTCCAGTTGAGACTGCAGAAGGTCTAATGATATCAATTGCAATTCGTGATATTACACTGAGAAAAGAGGCCGAGAGCAAATTGGTTGCGATGAACAACAGATTGAAGGATACGGCCAAAAAGCTCTCTATACAAAACCAACAACTGTCCGATTTTAACCATATAACTTCACATAACCTTCGGTCGCCTGTAAGCAACCTCAACGCTCTGTTGAAACTGTTGCAAGTCGAAAAAGATGATGTTAGGAAATCGTTGCTATTTGAAAAATTCGAAAAAGTAATCGACCATCTATCATCAACGCTTGACACCTTAGTAGAAACGTTGCGCATCAAGAGCGAAACCGCCCAGAACCAAACGAAAATATCTTTTGAAAAAGTATTGACCAAGACCAAAGATATATTGACCGCCCAGATTATGGATTCGGGTGCGGAAATCATTTCAAACTTTTCAAAAGCTTCAAAAATTGAATACAATGAAGTCTACCTAGAAAGTATTTTTCTTAATTTAGTGAGTAATGCTATTAAATACAAGTCACCGCTACGGCCACCGGTCATTCATATTGAAAGTTGGGTGGAAGACGGTAAGACCAAATTAAAGGTTGCCGACAATGGTTTGGGAATCGACTTGAAAAAAAATGGCAAGAAACTCTTTGGTCTCAACAAGGTGTTTCATAGGCATCCGGAAGCTAAAGGTGTCGGCCTATTTTTGACAAAGGCACAAGTGGAGGCCATGGGCGGAACCATTACTGCTGAAAGTGAAGTGAACGTTGGAACCACATTTTTAATAACTCTAGATTAATTGCGCTTATTATGGGTAAGAATGTCAATGTCTGCATTATCGATGACGATGATATTTATCAGTTTACTATGTCAATGACCTTAGAAACCTTCACAGGAGTCGACAAAATAATTGCTCTATACGATGGTGCCGAAGCACTAGACTATATGCTAGACCATCTCAACAAAGAAGAAGAATTGCCCGATATCATTTTCTTGGACATTAATATGCCCATAATGGACGGCTTTCAGTTCATGGAGGAGTATATCAAAATAAAACCTAAGGTCGGCAAGAAAATTACTATTTACATGGTTTCCTCCTCGGTTGACCCTAAGGATATCGACAGGGCAAAAAAAATAAATGAAATTTCAGACTACATTGTAAAACCTATTAAAGAAAGCCAGCTAGAGACCATAATCACGCAGCTTAAAGAAAAAGGTAAGCTTTGATTATTATCTAACACCTCCGCTGATTGTCTGGTTAGGCACAAAAGAGCTAAGAATAATCACTAAAGAGTACAGCTTAAAAAAATATTTAATCTACTTTTACATCTCATAAGTAGGTTAAAAAGGTTATAAAGAACAACTAATTTTTTTGACAGAAAAGAGGGTGTGGGGACACCCTCTTTTTTTTGTTGAACAATACCTTTTCTCCAAATGTTAAGATAAAGGTAAGATTAACTTCAACCTTTATTCTTTGCCTGCATTTTACGAACTTCGCTGAAAATTTTTCGCATGATTATTTTTGTTGATATGGACGAGGTAATGGCAGATACCTACGGCGCACACATTGAAATTTACAATAAAGATTTTGAGGAATGCCTAACATTGGAGACCTGTATGGGTAGAGAGGTTTGGCACAACGTACCTGAAGATCGTCAACTAAGTGTTCGCAACCATGCCAGAAACCGAGGCTTTTTTAGAGACCTGAACCCTATAGAACACAGTCAAGATGTTTTAAGCAGGCTTAGCCAAAAGCATGAAGTCTATATCGCATCGGCCGCCATGCAGTTTCCGAATTCTTTAGAAGAAAAATCAGATTGGCTAGATCAACACTTTCCGTTTATTCCTTGGCAGAATAGAATATTATGTGGCCACAAACATGTTTTAAAAGGTGATGTTCTGATTGATGACCGCACTTACAATCTAGAGAGTTTTGATGGTCGCAGTTTATTATTCACCTCACCACACAACATTCACGTTGAAGGTTTTGAAAGAGTAGACAACTGGAAAGAGATTGAGCAAAAACTACTTTGAGGATTGTTGCCTTTGCAAGTAGGCATCGTAACCACCTTCTAAATTCACGACTTCAAACCCCATTTTTCCCATAGCTTCTGCTGCTTTTGCGCTTCTGCCGCCGGCCTTGCAATACAGATAGATGGGTTTATTTTTATTCAATTTGGTAGCCTTCTCCTTAAAGTCGTCCTCAAACCAATTGAGATTTACGGCACCATCTAAATGACCCTCGGCAAATTCTTCCGGAGTTCTTACATCAAGTAAGATACCCGAATCTCTATCTTTCTGTGAAAGTTCTGTGATAGGTTTCGAGTTACTTTGGGTGCAGCCCAAATTACAGGTAATCAAAAACAAAAAGGTGACCATGTATTTCATATCAAAAGACTTTATTCAAAAATATAAATATGCCCGAAATAAAATATAAAGTACCGAAAGTAAATCATATGAGGTCGGTTAATGTAAATTCACGTAATTTTGGTGACCACGAAACCAACATGGCAGAAAATAGTTTACAGCCCGAAAATTGGGTAGATGCATATGCAGATTACCTTTTCAACTATGCAATTTCCCGTATCTCAGATGCCGAAATTGCCAAAGATTTGGTGCAAGAAACTTTTTTGGCAGGTTTAAAATCGGCCAAGAACTATAAGGGTGATGCCGCAGAAAGAACATGGCTGATTGCGATTCTCAAAAGAAAGGTAATTGATCACTATCGCAAGTCGAATTCGAAAAAGGGCAAGGCTGAAGTTAAAATCAATTATAGTGCCCAAACCGATGCCGAAGGTGATTGGCTTGAAGAGCAAATTGCCGACCCTTTCAGCAATTTTGAGCACGATGACCTAGAGAACGAAGAACTTGGCAATGCTATACAGTCTTGCATCGCCAAATTACCCGCCAAGCAAGCTCAAGTATTTACAATGAAGACAATTCAAGGTATTAGTACTGAAGATATTTGTAATGAACTTGACATTAACCCGTCTAATCTTTGGGTAATGATTCACAGGGCCAGAACGGCTTTAATGGGTTGCCTAAATGAAACTTGGTTTTAAATGAGAAATGAATGTTCGGCAACGGCCGTTTTGCCCAAACTGTAATTATCTTGAAGAATTAATTATCATCGAAATGATATCTTGCGAAAAAGCAGAAATAATTTGTAACAAAAGCCAATATCAAGAAGCCTCTTTTACTGAAAGGCTACAGTTAAAGTTTCATCTTTTCATTTGTAAAAACTGTTGTAAGTACAGCGAGAAGAATTCAAAATTGACCTCTCTCTGCGACAAGGCCAAACTTCAAGGTCTTTCTTCGAAAGAAAAAGAACAGATGAAGCAAAAGCTACATTCAAAAGGTTAAAAAATCTTTTGAAGAATCAAGAACAGACCCCACCACATTATAGGCATACCTTCAACCCAAAAAGAAGCAAAGTATTTTTTCTGTCGCCTTTTCGTAATAAACATTAGCATACCGAGTGCCAAAAAAAGTATCCCCGAAGCGGTAACATCTATAACCGAGACATGGTCTTTAAAAAGCACTAAAAAGAAGAGTGGTATATTGGCAAGGGCCCCTAATACTTTGGTTCTAGCAACCCCATATCGCTGGGGCAAGGTTCTTAACTCCGGAGAATCGTAAATCAAGTCACGAATTTCGAATGGCACCATCAAAATAAAGACGAATAAAAAGCGCCTTAACGTTTCGATTCCAACATCCCACCAATTGATATAGCTTTCTGTCAGCGCAGGTAAAATGACAGTGGTTCCCGCCCAAACCAAGGCCACTACAAAAATTTTAAGCCCGCCCCAACTTCGTAACTTTTTAGAATGCGGCAAAACTGGTAAGGCATATAGCGCAGTAAAGATCAGAAAAACAATGAGTGCCACCCATAATTCTTTGGGCAAAAAGTAAAAATGATAAATAGCCGCGGCGAAAGCTAAAAAACTGGCAAACTGAATATTTTTATGGTACCTGTTAGCCACCAAAATATACTTTTCGGCCTCCACACCATATTTCATAAAATTATAGCAAGTAATAGTGCCAAAAAAAAGAAACCAAGGCACATGATTGTTCAACGAAAAATTGAGACTGATCGCTGTGATATGGGTAAGCGCAAAAACCGACAAAGCCACATGAATACTGGCGTCTAGATAAAAATCGAATATCCTTTGCAACCACCGCATTAAACAAATGTAGCCAAAGTGTTCATAACCTTGGTTTTCGGTTAAAAACTTTATGGGCTATAATCGTCAAATGGCACAAATTCATGCAATTTATACCTAGTTTTGCACATCTTTTATCACAAGCTATGAAGACAGATATTTTTGCGTCAAGACACATCGGAATCAAGGAAAGAGACCTTGAACATATGTTGAAAACGGTAGGTACCGAAACCTTGGATGAATTGATTTATGAGACTCTTCCTGATGATATTCGTTTGAAGAAACCATTAGGTCTCAATTCGCCCATGAGCGAACATAAATTTCTTGCCCACATGCAAGAGCTATCTGAGAAAAATAAGTTATTTAGAAGTTATATCGGCCTTGGATACCACGAAAGCCTCACCCCTTCGGTAATCAAGAGAAATATTCTTGAGAACCCAGGTTGGTATACTGCATACACCCCGTACCAAGCTGAAATTGCCCAAGGACGCTTGGAAGCTTTGCTGAATTTTCAAACCGTAGTAAGTGACCTTACCGGAATGCCTTTGGCCAATGCCTCTCTTTTAGATGAAAGTACTGCGGCCGCTGAAGCTATGACAATGCTTTTTGATGTACGCAGCCGTGAGCAGAAAAAAAATAACGTTAACAAGTTCTTTGTTTCCGAAGAAGTACTGCCCCAAACCTTGGCGTTGCTCGAAACCCGCTCTAAACCTTTGGGAATTATACTTGAAGTCGGTAATCACGAAGAATTTGAGTTTAACGGAGAATATTACGGTGCGATTTTACAATATCCCGGAAAATTCGGAAGGTTAACCGACCTCTTCCCCTTTATATCAAGAGCAAAAGACCACGAAATCAAAGTTGCTGTAGCCGCCGACCTTTTAAGTCTAACCCTTTTAACCCCTCCGGGTGAAGCAGGTGCCGACGTGGTGGTGGGCACCACACAACGTTTTGGCATTCCCTTGGGATACGGCGGTCCGCATGCCGCCTATTTCGCCACTAAGGAAGAATACAAAAGAAATATACCCGGGCGAATTATCGGCGTCACTAAAGATATTGATGGCAAGCCTGCTTTACGAATGGCCCTTCAAACCAGGGAACAGCACATAAAACGTGATAAGGCCACTTCAAACATTTGTACGGCCCAAGTTCTCTTGGCGGTTATGGCCGGTATGTACGCAGTTTATCATGGCCCTAAGGGCCTTCGTTATATTGGCAAAAAAGTTCATTCAACGGCAAAAACACTATCAAACGAACTTGAAAAGCTAGGGCTAGAGCAGACCAATGATTTCTTCTTTGATACCGTTAGTGTTAAAATCGACACTAAAAAGCTTAGACCGATTGCCGAGCAAAACGAGGTCAACTTTTGGTATGTTGATGAAGAATCGGTTTCTATTGCTGTAAATGAGGCAACTTCCATCAATGATGTCAATCAAATTTTAGGAATTTTCGCGAAGACCTTAAACAAAGATTTTAGTCCCATTACTGGTCTATCGGGCGAAAATGCAATACCGGAATCTTTGCAGCGCAGCTCAAGCTATCTAGACAACAGCGTTTTCAACTCTTACCACTCTGAGACTGAACTTATGCGCTATATCAAGAAATTAGAGCGTAAAGACCTTTCTCTCAACCACTCGATGATTTCTCTCGGCAGTTGTACAATGAAATTAAATGCCGCCTCAGAAATGCTTCCTTTGAGTATGCCAAGATGGGCCAACATTCACCCTTTTGTTCCTGTAGATCAGGCGGAAGGTTATCAAACCATTCTTAAAGAATTAGAAAATGATCTTTCGACAATTACAGGTTTTGCGGCAACGTCGTTACAACCAAATTCTGGTGCCCAAGGTGAGTATGCAGGTTTGATGGCCATTAGGGCTTACCATGAGTCAAATAACGAAGGGCATAGAAACATTTGCTTGATTCCTTCTTCCGCACACGGCACCAATCCGGCCTCGGCAGTGATGGCCGGTATGCAGGTAGTCGTAACCAAAACAGATGAGAGGGGTAATATTGATGTAGAAGACCTTCAGGCCAAGGTAGAAAAACATAGTGATCATCTGGCCGCCTTAATGGTTACCTATCCATCGACACATGGTGTTTTTGAATCTTCCATCAAACAAATTACCCAGATGATTCATGACCACGGAGGTCAGGTTTATATGGATGGTGCCAATATGAATGCCCAGGTGGGTCTTACCAACCCGGCAACGATTGGTGCCGATGTTTGTCATCTCAATCTACACAAAACCTTTGCTATACCGCACGGCGGCGGCGGACCCGGTGTCGGTCCTATCTGCGTAGCAGAACAACTGGCACCATTTTTACCCGGTAACCCATTGATTAAAAGTGGCGGAGAAAAAGCCATTAAAGCCATTTCAGCCGCTCCCTGGGGCAGTTCATTGGTTTGTTTGATTTCCTACGGATATATTAAAATGCTAGGAGAGTCAGGACTAAGACACTCAACGGAAATCGCCATTTTAAATGCGAACTATATTAAAAATAGGTTGAGCGGCAAGTTCGAAGTTCTCTATACAGGAGAAAGAGGTCGTGCGGCCCATGAGATGATTGTCGATTGCAGACCTTTCAAAAAGAATGGAATTGAAGTTGTTGATATAGCCAAAAGATTGATGGACTACGGTTTTCACGCACCTACCGTATCATTTCCGGTGGCAGGAACTATTATGATTGAGCCTACAGAGAGTGAAAGCCTATCAGAACTGGACAGATTCTGTAATGCAATGCTTTCGATTAGAGAAGAGATAGATGCATCATCTTCCGACGATACTGATAACTTATTGAAAAACGCGCCACATACCTTAGACTTGGTGACCGATGACGAATGGCCTTATGGGTACAGTAGAAAACAGGCCGCCTACCCATTAGATTACTTAAAGGATAATAAGTTTTGGCCGACCGTTCGAAGAGTAGACGATGCATATGGTGACCGTAATTTGATATGTACTTGCGCGCCAATAGAAGCGTATGCAGAAGCAGAATAAATTCAAGGGAATTGCACCATAACGGTTGGTAACTAAAAATAGGTCGTTTTAAGATTTACGCCCCATGTTATTATATTTGAAATTTATCTTATTGAACAACACCTAGGTAATCAAAAGTTGAATCTTTAATCGATGTACGAGAACTCATACCCAAGCAAACGCTTTCAAAATACGTTATCCTTTCTAAAAAAGCATATTAGCACTGATGAATCCGTACTCGATTTAGGAGTGAAAAATCCCTTTTCGGAAATTATGGTTAAGGAAGGTTATCAGGTTGAAAACACGCAAGGAGAGGATTTGGACTTAGTGTTTGATTCCGTATTAAATTCAGCCTCTGAGGTAGTTACGGCCTTCGAGATTTTTGAACATCTCTTGGCACCGTTTAATGTACTTCGTGAAATAAAGGCAAAAAAGTTAGTGGCGAGCATTCCCCTCAAATTATGGTTTTCACCTGCCTATCGGTCTAAAACCGATGTTTGGGACAGGCATTACCATGAGTTTGAAGACTGGCAGTTCGATTGGCTATTGGAAAAAGCGGGGTGGGAAATAAAGGCTCGTGAAAAATGGACCAATCCAGTAAAAAAAATAGGCCTTCGCCCCTTATTGAGAAGTTTTACCCCTCGCTATTACATCGTATACGCCGAAAAGAAAGAAAGCTAACATATCATGTTGCTATCTTATAGCAACCTACAATGCCAAGTAATGAGATATTACATAGTAATACCGGCTCACAACGAAGAAGACTTTTTAAATGATACCCTAACCTCGGTATTAAGACAATCTCTTTTGCCATCTCAAGTCGTACTTGTCAATGATAATTCTACGGACAGCACTGAGCAGATTATTGATCAGTTCATAGAGCTTAGCCCCATTTTTCAAAAACTCAATACACAATCATCTAACGAGCATATGCCTGGAAGCAAGGTGGTAAATGCTTTTCAAAAGGGACTAGCCTTCTTGGATGATGATTATGATTTTATAGTAAAGTTAGATGCCGATGTCATTCTTCCCGACAATTACTTTGAGAAAATTGCTTACATATTCAAGGGGCAACCAAATGTGGGTATTGCCGGTGGCTTTGTTTATGAGCAAGATGCCAACGGAAAATGGGCATTGAACCACCCGATGGATAAAAAACATGTGAGGGGAGCTTTTAAAGCCTATTCTAAATCTTGCTATAAAGCTATTGGCGGGCTGCGCTGTGCTATGGGATGGGATACCGTAGATGAGTTGTTGGCCGCTTTTCACGGTTTCGAAGTATATACGGATGATTATCTTAAAGTGAAGCATTTAAGGCCTACTGGCGGGGCGTACAATGCTAAAGCGAAACTACTACAGGGCAAAGCGATGTACACCATGCGCTACGGCCTGGCCATTAGCCTTATCGCCTCCTTAAAAATGGCCTTGAAACAAAGGAAGCCTCAAGCCGTCATGGATAATCTGTATGGCTATCTGGAAGCACAGAAAGAGAAAAAACCATTTTTGGTAACTGAGAAAGAAGGAAAGTTCATCAGACAATTGAGATGGCAGAACATTAAAAAAAAATTAATCGGTTAACAAAAAAAGCCCGCTTAATAGCGGGCTTTTTTTAGGTATAGAGTTCCAATTAAATACCTAGTTCCTTTTTTACATCGGCCAAAAGATCCTTACCCTTAGCTACGATAAGTCCGCCTCCCGCTTGTGCATCGATTACATAATCAAAGCCTTGGGCGTTTGCAACCTTTTCAATGGCAGCTTTTGCTTTATCAGAAATTGGGGCAAACAATTCTTGTTGCTTCTTTTGAAGTTCTCTTTGTGCAGCTTGTTGGGCCTCACCTATATTCTTTTGAACCCCTTGAAGTTCTTGGGCTCTCTTTTCGTTTTCTTCTGGTGTCTTTGCAGATGCCTCATTTTCGTACTGTGTATACTTATTTCTAAGCTCTGTTACACTGCTTTCAATATCGGCGTTGTAAGTCTCGGAAAGTTTCTTGAGTTCAGCCTCAGCAGCTTTCATCTCCGGCATTGCGCTCAACAATTGAGTAACATCTATATGGGCCACTTTGCTTTGTGCGTTGACAAACCCGGTAAATGCTACAAACAATACAATAGCTACTGCTATTTTCTTTACGTTTTTCATGATACTGATTCTAGTTAAAATATTTGAGTGTTAATTTATGGTTATTTTACTTCTATATAAAATTCTCGACCTCTTGTTTACACAATCACTCAAAGTTGTGACAAACTGGGCATAAACTATTATTTATTCTCTGTACTATCTTCTTCGCCTTGCTGCTCTCTTTCTTCCAACTTGGCCTTTCTTTTGGCCTCTCTTTCCTCTAACAGCTTCTTACGTCTTTCTTCGTAAGCCTTCTTCCGCTCTTCTCGCAATTTCAGTTGCTCTGCGCGTCTTTCGTCCGCTGTTTTCTCCCTAGCTTCCTGTGCTTGAGCCGCTCTCTCTTGACGCTCTTTGAGAGCATCGCTTATTTCTTCTTCCTCTGGCTCGCCATCTTCAAAATCTTCGATTCTACTTCTGACCTCTTTCTTGGTCGGCTTGCTAACCCTTCTGGTTCGTGCAATGCCCCTCAAGACTAAATCGCTGATATCGTGCCGATTTTCGGAGTACAACATTACGACATCCGCAGATTTATCAAAAATAAAATCATACTTTTTATTCGCTCCGATCTTCTGAACCTCATTGAAGACTTGGTCTTGAATAGGCTGAATCAACTGCCTTTTCTGAAGCACCAAATCACCTTGCGGACCGAACCTGTTCTGCTGATACTCCACCGTCTCCTTTTCAAGAATCTGTATCTCTTCTTCTCTTTCGGAAATCAACTCATCGGTCAATAATACTCTTTCGGCCATCAAGTCTTTTTTCATCTGTTCGACCTGACTTTGCTTCTGTTCAACCTCGACCTTCCATTTTTCAACTTTATTGGCCAGTTGTTCGGTTGCCTCTCGGTATTCCTCTACGTTCTCCAAGATATATTCCATGTCAACGTAAGCAATTCTCACCCCTCTTTGGGCGTAAGTAATGGCTGAGAACAAGGTTACGGCCAGTACTAAAAGAACGTTTGATTTAGTTTTCATTACTTTAATCGTTTTATCCAGTAGAAAATATCGTGCCAAAATTACTAAAACTTTTAAAATGAATGTTTTAGCTATTTCACGATCTCATATTAAAACTGCTGGCCGATTATGAAGTGTGTTTGCCATCCGCTAGGTCCGTTGCCAATTGATGATGGTCTAAGGTCTTCATCAAACCCGTAACCAAAATCGATTCCCAATAAACCAAACGCCGGCATAAATATGCGTAGCCCCACTCCGGCCGATCGTTTTATTTGAAACGGATTAAACTCCTGAAAATTGTTGAAAGCATTACCTCCTTCTAAAAAAGCTAGCCCATAAATGGAAGCTGAAGGTTTTAAGGTCAATGGATATCGAAGTTCCAATGAAAATTTATTATAGATCAAACCACCTTCTTGGGTACCGGTCAATTCACTTACCGGGGTAATTGACTGGTTTTCATATCCCCTAAGCTGTACCACATCTCGACCATCTAAAGTAAAGTTACCTAAACCATCACCTCCTACAAAGAATCGCTCGAAAGGCACATCACCTACGTCATTATTGTAATTACCCAAGAATCCGAATTCCGCATTGGTGCGAAGAACCAAGTCACCGACCAAAGTAGTATACCAGTCACCCTTGAACTTTATCTTATAGTATTCAAGCCATCTAAATCGTTCTTGGTCGATCTGTTCCAGTTCTTGATTTTGAGCAGCGGTCAACCCACCTTGCTCAATTTCCAATTCGGCCAGCTCTTGGCTACGGTCACGAAGCGACTCAAAATCTTTATTACTGAACAATGAATAAGGTGGAGTCAACTTGGCAGTAATCTCGAAGTTAGAACCACCTCTAGGGAAAATTCTACCTCCCATAGTCGCATTCCTCGAAATACCTAAAGTGTATGCAAACGAATTTGACTTACCGTTACCGAAATTAAATAGACCTATATCGTAGTTATTAAATTCGTACAATTGATAACTAAGGGCATGGGAAACCGTAAAGAAGTCATCGGGCCATTGCACCCTTTTGGCCAATCCGGCGGTAATACCGGTAATGGCAAAACCTCTATCCTTATCGACTTCAATTCTACTTCTTGAAGAACTGGCATAATCGACACCAAATTGCTGGGTTCTTGAAAGGTTCAAGCTAAAGCGAACCGGCTTCTTACCCCCGAACCATGGCTCGGCAAAGTTTAAACTGTAAACCCTAAAAGTTCTACTGGCCTGAACCCTCATGGCAAAAGTTTGACCGTCACCCATAGGTACCGGCTTATACGCCTCACCATTTAGAATATTCTTTATGGAAAAGTTATTGAAAGATAGACCAAGCGTTCCAATAAATCCACCGCCACCGTAGCCACCTTGTAGTTCAATCTGACTTGACCCAGATTCTACCAAATTCCAATTGATGTCAACAGTACCTTCGTTAGGGTTCGCATTTAAAATATCCGGTTTGATTTGCTCCGCATCAAAATAACCCAGTTGCTGTAACTCTTGAATCGTTCGAATAATATTACTCTTGTCATATTTGTTACCAGGTCTTGTTCGCAGTTCTCGATAAATCACATGATCATTGGTACGGTCGTTACCAACCACTTCAACATGGTTTAAGTAGGTCTCCTTACCCTCAATAATTCGAATTTCGAAATTAATGGTGTCATTCTGGGCGGAAAGTTCTACCGGGTTAATAGTAGAGAACAAGTACCCATTGTTTTGATATAAGTTTGTTAAGTCTTCTGCATCAGGCTTTGAGTCATCAGCGATTCTTTTACGCAAAAGCACACCATTATAAGTATCTCCCTTTTTGATACCAAGGACAGAAGCTAACTGGCGATCGGTATATACCGTATTACCAACAAAGTCAATATCACCAAAATAGTACTTGTTACCTTCTTCAAGTTTAAACTTGATGTTGATATTATTTTCATCAACCTTGATTACGGAATCAGATATGATACGGGCATCGCGATAGCCTTTCTCGGCATACTTATCGGCTAAAAGGTCTAAATCGTTCTCATAATCTTCCTCAATGAATTTTGATTTTTTCCAGAAACGCCAAAACCTTTTTTCTTTGGTCTTTTTCATGGCCTTACGCAACTTTCTATCTGCAAGTTGCTCGTTACCATCGAAAATCATCTTTTTGATTTTCACCTTATCGCCCTTATCAACATTGATAACCATTTTTTGGGCATTGGTCTGAGCTGTATCGTTGGCCACCGCAATCGCTACTTTTGCATTTAAGTAGCCCTGCTTTTTATACTTATTCTCTAAATAGTTTTTAGTATTTGCAATTAAGCTCTCCGTTATTTTTTTCCCTTTTTTAAGGTCGGTATCTTTAACAATATCATCGACCTTTCTCTCTTTAATACCGTTAATCTTTATATCGGAAAGGGTTGGCCGTTCGGTAATTTCGAGCTCCAGAAAAACCTGATCATCTTTAATATCTACCAAATGAAACTGAATATCTTTAAACAGTTCAAGCCCCCAAAGTTTCTTGATAATTTCACTTAGTTCATCACCTGGCACAGTAATAGGCTGCCCCACACGAAGGCCTGTATAGGTTTTAACGGTTTGTTCGTTATAGCTTTGTAGTCCGGTAACTTCGAGCCCACCTAAAATATACCTTTTTCCATCGTCAAAAGAGAGCTCTTGAGCGCCGACTAAGGATGTAAAAAAAAGTAGTAGGAGAGTAATTACTGGTTCACTGGATATGAACCTCTTCATACCATTATTTGATAAGTTGTTCGCTGGTCTTTCCAAATCTTCGTTCTCTGTTCTGATAACTTTTAATGGCTTCTGCCAAATGCTTGCTGCTAAAATCGGGCCAATATACGTCAACAAAATATAATTCCGCATAGGCAATTTGCCAAAGCAAAAAATTGCTGATCCGATGCTCCCCACTGGTACGAATCAACAAGTCTACATCAGGCAAATCATGCGTGTAAAGATGAGTATTTATAATTGTTTCGTCAATATTTTCAATTGAAATTATATTATTTTTAACTTTGGAGCTTATCTGTTTTATCGACTTAATCATCTCTTGCCGAGACCCATAACTAAGGGCCAAGGTAAGCGTCATATGATCGTTATTCTTTGTTTTCTCCATCACCTCGTGAAGTTCTCTATAGGCCTTTTTGGGCAAAGATTCAATTTCGCCAATCGTATTCAAGCGAATATTGTTCGACATAAAGGTGTCAAGTTCTTTTTTGAGCGATGAAACCAAAAGTCTCATAAGGGTATCTACCTCTAACTTAGGGCGATTCCAGTTTTCGGTCGAAAACGTATACAGGGTTAGATATTTGATACCGATCTTGGCACTGTTCTCCACGGTTTGTCGAACGGCATTCACACCATTCTCATGACCGAATATTCTTCGCTTTCCTCTTTGCTTCGCCCAACGGCCATTGCCATCCATAATAACGGCAAG
Source organism: Euzebyella marina (assembly GCF_003687485.1). Lineage (GTDB taxonomy): Bacteria > Bacteroidota > Bacteroidia > Flavobacteriales > Flavobacteriaceae > Euzebyella > Euzebyella marina. Next base: position 4,055,695 of record NZ_CP032050.1, read on the forward strand.
GTGCACAGGCAAATTTTGTTTGTCTATCTCATTGAGAACATCCATCATAATACGGTAAAACTATACTGGAAAGAAACCTACGCAAAAGCTAGCAACTTATTCAAAACAGTCCATACAAGGCTTTCTACCAAAGGTGTAAGTTAAGGTTAATCCTGAAAAAACATACCAATCATCGCTAAAAATGTTGCCGAACTGAAGGTCTCCCAATTGCTGACTCACATTTAGCTTGATCGGGTTGCTACCATCTAGATTATCAGTAAATGTATATCGCGCACCTATTTCGGCACCCAAAATCAAAAACTGGTTCAATCTTAGCTTAGCCCCAACGGTCATTGGAATTGCAAAGGAACCATCTTTTTGTGAAACACTCAACATTTCTCCCCCATCAAAGTAATCGTAGTCGTATCTAAAATACGTGAGACCTGTATATAAATAAGGAGTGAAAGCAGGGCCCAACTTATGAAGATTATATTCGACGAAGTTAAATTCTAACCCTGCCGAAGCCTCTAAAATAGAATTATCGGCGATATAACCACGCTGCTGTCTAGAAGGGTCGTTAGATTTTGAATCGTCGGCGGTAAACTTACCGTAGATAACGCTTGCTCGCCAGGCATACCTTTTAGCCTTATTCCACTTAAATAATCCACCGAAGGCTATATCAGAAGGAGCAATATAGGTAGTGCGCCCCACATCGCCAATATTATTGGCTCCACCAGCGAAAAGACCGATTTCGTATGTTTGGGAACTGGCCTTGCCAAAGGCAAAAAGCAATAAGACAATAAATAATCGCTTCATACTTAGAAATAGTTTGCGAATATAGCAATTGCCGTTAACTATCATATTCTATCGGTTGAACTTTAAACATACACCAATGAAAGTCCAGCATAGATTCATCAATGCTCTCACATGATAAACAGCGTTTGCAGTTATTTATTGCCCCGGAGGATCAATTGCGACGATCTTCGCCCCAAAGCAATTTATTCCTCAGCGTTTTCAAAAAGCTTTCAGACGCGAATTCAATCATTTTAACGGTAAACCCGGCTTTTCTTATCAGAATTTCCTTCCCGTTTTCTACCGATGCGATACGAGAATCCAGAGAAATCAAATGATGATGCTCTCTACCAGACACCCGTAAACGAATCTCTGTATCATCTGATATGACCAAGGGCCTTGCATTCAGGTTATGAGGTGCAATAGGGGTTAAAACCAACGATTTGGCCGTCGGTTCGATTACAGGCCCCCCACAACTTAGTGAGTAGCCAGTAGAACCTGTTGGTGTAGATATAATCAAACCGTCTGCCCAATAAGCAGTGAGATACTCGCCATTAAGATAGGTCTCTACCGTAATCATTGAAGTAGTGTCTTTTCTACTAATGGTGACCTCGTTGAGGGCAAAGTTCAAATCTGCGAATTCAGCAATATCCGATTCCTTCGCCACCTCGACCAAGCTACGCTCAACTATACTATAATCGCCCTTTACAAACTCTTGCACTACATTTTGAACCTCCTCTTTGTTAAAAGTTGACAAAAAGCCCAGTCGCCCTGTATTGACACCGACTATAGGTATGCCCAAATCTTTAACGAAAGTGGTAGCCCTTAAAATGGTGCCATCACCCCCAAGACTGATAAACATATCAAAGGTTTCATCTAAACCCTTATCATGCGAAAAAGTTTTACAATCGTCGATTAAAGAGGTTGATTTCAAGTAAGCGCACAAATCCTCTTCTATAACCACCTCTGCCCCATTTTTTTCAAGTTCGTTCAGCAGTTTCGATACGTATTCAGTCGTATCATCTTGAAACATTTGGCTATAAATGGCAACTTTCATGGGTTATCTTTATTAGTTCTCTGGCCCTTTTCTTGGGGCTAGGACAAAAATAAAGAATGGGAAATTGCTAAAGGATAGAAATACCTGTTTATTCAAGAAAAATTTAAACGTTCAGATATTTATCTAAATAATCGGAGCGCTCTTTTAAATCTTCCAAAAATTGGTCGTCGGCATTACCAAAAATAACAGTGTAGTTATATCTTCTAAATGTTTGAAGAATATCATTTAGATTAGTTGATGAAACCTTAATGGTGATTTGAATAACATCGTTTCGTGAATCGGTTATAAATGCCCCGATAACTTTGGTATTGTTACTCTCGACAATTTGCGCTATCTCACTAAAAGAATAATCTTTGAGGCCTTTTGCTACGACTATAATTCCGCCAGGTTCAGTAAAAAACGGGGTATCGATGAACACACTTACTATGTCAGTCAAATCATAATAGCCCTCTACCCGACCCTTATCGTCTAAAACCGGAACCAGATTGGCCTCGTTTCTTGCGAAGGTTTCCAAAACATCAAGCCATCCAGTTTCCTTTCGAACAAAGAAAGTATCGAGCTCATAGCGGTATTGATCAATTTGATCTTCACCATCGAAATTTTCGAGATCCTCTTCCCCCAGTAACCCTAGAAAAACATCATTTTCAACTACCGCAATGTGCGAGTGCGTACTTTCTTTAAAAAAAGCAATGACATCGGCTAGCGATTGTTCAACTTTAAAAGCGGGTATGTTTGTAAGAATGTGTGATTGAATCTGCATGGTTACGAGGTATTAGACGCAAAATACTAATTAAAAGTCTCAAAAGGTATGCCTAATTCGTATTTTTGTGCCGAACGGTAAAATACATCGGCCAATGACAAAATTAAGTGTCAACATCAACAAAATTGCAACCCTAAGAAACGCTCGCGGCGGAAATCTGCCCAATCTTTTAAAGTCAGCCAAGGATATTGAAGACTTTGGCGGACAGGGTATCACCATACACCCGAGACCGGATGAAAGGCATATCAGATATCAAGATGCAAGAGACCTTAAGAAAATTGTCACAACCGAATTGAATATCGAAGGTAACCCAGTTTCAAAGTTTATCGATTTGGTCCTGGAAGTAAAACCAGACCAAGTAACCTTGGTACCCGATGCTGAAGACGCTATTACCTCGAACGCCGGATGGGACACTATTAAGCACCTTGATTTTCTTAAGGATGTTATAGAGACTTTTAAAAGTGAAGGTATTCGAACTTCAATATTTGTCGACCCGGACAACGAAATGGTCAAGGCGGCCGCCGATACCGGAACCGACAGAATAGAGCTTTATACCGAAAGTTATGCCTTAGCCTATTCAAAAAACGATAAAGAAGCCGGTGTAGCCCCATTTGCAGAGGCTGCAAAATCAGCACATGAGGTGGGTCTAGGCATAAATGCCGGTCATGATTTAAGCCTTGAAAACGTCAAATACTTTAAGGAGAGTGTCCCCCATTTATTAGAGGTGTCGATTGGCCATGCACTCATCTGCGAATCGTTGTACATGGGGCTTGAGAACGTGGTTAATATGTATTTGAATAGATTGAAATGAGCGAAACCTTACACTCAAAAATTATCGGAGATGGCAAACCGCTATTAATTCTTCACGGATTTTTAGGCATGCTTGACAATTGGAAAACCTTGGGCAGCCAATATGCCGAAAAGGGCTTTCAAGTTCATTTAATAGACCAAAGAAATCATGGAAAAAGTTTTTGGTCAGAAGAGTTCAACTACGATATATTGGCGGAGGACTTAAAAAATTATATGGCCGTTCATGAACTTTCCCAAGCAATTATCATAGGACATTCTATGGGTGGCAAAACTGCCATGCAATTTGCCTGTACCTATTCTGAAAAAGTTCAAAAATTAATAGTTGCAGACATCGCCCCTAAGTTTTACCCACCTCATCACCAACCTATCATAGACGGACTTCAGAAATTGAATCTTTCTGATTTAGGTTCTAGAGGTGAAGCTGATGATGCGCTGGCACAACACATAAAGGATTATGGTACTAGGCAATTTTTATTAAAGAATCTTTATTGGAAAGAGAAAGGCCTTTTAAGTTTTCGCTTCAATCTAGAGGTTTTGTCACAACGTATGCCCGAAATCGGAGAGAACATCGGGTCGAACGAAACCTATGGTGGTCCCACTCTCTTTTTAAGGGGAGATAGGTCTGAATACATTCAAGAAGCAGATAGAGATGCCATAAAAAGACATTTTCCAAAGGCAGAAATTGAAGTTGTAGATAAGGCTGGTCATTGGCTTCACGCCGAAAACCCAAAACAGTTTTTCGAAAAATCGTTGGTGTTCATCGAAGATTAAAATGAAAGCATATTTAATCAACCATGATTCTAATTTTCATTTCAAGCAAAAGTCTTACATTTAGTTAAACAACAACCAAATTATGAAACTGATTTTAAGAATATTGCTCAGCGCTCTAGCCGTAATTATTTTAGCCCAAGTGCTTCCGAATGTTTCAGTTGACAGTTACTTCACCGCAGTAATCGTGGCCATTGTTTTAAGTCTATTGAATTTCATTGTTAAACCTATTTTGGTCATTTTAACCTTACCGGTAACCATATTGACATTAGGGCTTTTTCTTCTAATAATCAATGCGATCATTATTCTTTTGGTCGATAATTTAATCGACGGGTTTTCTGTTGATGGTATATGGTGGGCTTTGCTTTTCAGCCTATTGCTTTCGTTCTTACAGTCGATACTGTTCTCAATTTTGAAAGAGGACAAAACATCTTAGCGAGGCTTTGAACGCCAATGACTTAAAAACTTTGGTGGGGTACATTAATTATAGTATTTTTGCCACCCATTTTAGGGAAATAAAAAGAATATCTAGATGAACATCACTAAAGAACAGATTGACGAGTTAAACGCCGTCGTAAAAGTAGCCATCACCAAGGAGGATTATCAGGATAGAGTGGATGGCATTCTAAAAGACTACCGAAAGTCTGCCAACATTCCCGGCTTTAGAAAAGGTCACGTGCCCATGGGCCTTATCAAAAAGCAATACGGCAAAGCCGTTTTAGTCGACGAAGTGAACAAATTACTTCAAGACAACCTTAATAAATACCTTACGGAAGAGAAATTGGATGTTCTGGGCAACCCGCTTCCGAAACAACAAGATAATTTTGATTGGGATAAAGAAGAACTTAGTTTTGAGTTCGAACTTGGCTTGGCCCCTAGCTTCGAGGTTCCTTTAGAGACCAAAGACCCAATTACACAATATAAGATTATTGCCGATAAAGAAATGGTCGATGAGCAAGTCAAGCGCATTCAAAAGCAATATGGTAAATTGGTCAACCAAGAAGAAGTAGATAAAAACTTCGAAGTAACCGGAACCTTCAAAAATGAAGCCGAGGAAATCGACAACAAGACCACTCTTGAACTTGACAAAATCAAAAGTAAAAAAGCCATCGATAGTCTTTTGGGCAAAAAAGTAGGTGACACTGTTTCCTTAAAGTCAAAAGGTCTTTTTAAAGAAGACTATTTACTTTCAAGTGTTTTCGGCATTTCTCAAGACAAGGCCAAAGATTTGGATATTGAGGCCGACTTCACCATCGAAGAAATCAACAAGAGAGAATTGGCAACTCTTGACCAAGAGCTTTTTGATAAGCTTTTCGGTAAAGACGAAGTGAAGTCTGAAGACGAATTGAAAGAAAAAATCAAAGAAGATTCTGAAAAACAATTCGAACAACAGGCCGATCAAAAGTTATTGAACGACATTACCGAATATTTTATTGATAATACCTCTTTTGAGCTTCCTACAGGTTTTCTTACCAAATGGATTCAGATGACAGGTGAAGAACAGCTTACCGAACAACAGGCCAATGAAGAGTATGAGAAGTCTGAAAAAGGTTTGCGTTATCAACTAATCGAAGGTAAGATCATCAAAGAAAATGACCTTCAGATTCAATTGGAAGAACTAAAGGAATTTGCCAAAGGTTTTATCAAATCTCAAATGGCCCAATTCGGTCAGTTGAATCCGCAGGAAGAAGAATTGGAGAACATCGCCAATAGGGTTTTGAGCAACCAAGACGAAGTGAAGCGTTTGTCTGAACAGCTGATGAGCCAAAAACTTCTTGACCTATATAAAGAGAAGGTAAATCTTAAGACCAAACAGATTACTTACGAAGACTTTGTAAAGGAAGTATACGGTTAATTTTCCGAAAAATAATAAGTATCTTTACAGTGCCGAAAATTAATTTTCGGCACTTTTTTTTATCTTTTACCTACGAGTAAATTAACATTGAAAGAACCATGGATTACGCAAAAGAATTCAAGAAATACGCTATAAAAGACCAAGGTATCAGCAGTACTTATTACGACTCGATAGTAAGTAGCATGTACCCCGTGGCCTTGACACCCAACATCATCGAAGAAAGACAAATGAACGCAGTCGCAATGGATGTGTTCTCTCGTCTTATGATGGACCGTATCATATTTTTAGGTACCGGAATCAATGATCAAGTCGCCAATATTGTGCAGGCCCAACTTCTTTTTCTGGCCAGCACCGATTCGGCAAAAGACATTCAGATTTACATCAATTCGCCAGGAGGCAGCGTTTATGCCGGGTTAGGTATTTACGACACCATGCAGTTCATATCTCCTGATGTTGCGACCATCTGCACCGGTATGGCCGCATCGATGGCCGCCGTGCTTCTTTGCGCAGGGCAAAAGAACAAGCGTAGTGGTCTGCCCCACTCAAGAGTAATGATCCACCAGCCTATGGGCGGTGCGCAAGGTCAGGCTAGTGATATAGAAATTACTGCTCGTGAAATTCTAAAGCTCAAACAAGAACTTTACGAAATCATATCTAAGCATTCAGGCCAAACAATCGACAAGGTCAACGAAGACAGTGACCGAGACTATTGGATGAAGGCACAAGAGGCGAAAGCCTATGGTATGATCGATGAGATTTTGGTAAGGGATAAAGAGTAATTTCGACGGAACATCGAGTAACGATGGTTTTTCATCTAATATGACAAACCAAAACGAAAAACTTTTCGTTTATTCTTCGATGGTAAGCACACACGTATGGCAAAGGAAAATTTAGAATGTTCGTTTTGTGGAAGAAAAAAGCCCGAGACCAATCTTTTGATTGCAGGGCTAGATGCGCATATCTGTGACCGTTGTATTGAACAAGCTCATGGTATAGTCGCAGAAGAGTCACGACAGACTAAAACAAATGATCTTTCTTCTGAACTAACATTAAAGAAGCCTCAAGATATCAAGGCTTTTTTAGACACTTTTATTATTGGACAAGAACGTACCAAAAAGGTAATGTCGGTTGCGGTTTACAACCACTACAAACGCCTTTTGCAACCTAAGTCCAATGATGATGATATCGAAATTCAAAAGAGTAATATTATCATGGTCGGCCAGACCGGTACCGGTAAAACACTTATGGCCAAGACCATTGCAAAAATGCTCAATGTACCGCTGGCTATCGTTGATGCCACAGTATTAACGGAAGCCGGTTATGTAGGTGAAGATGTTGAAAGTATTTTAACGCGCTTGTTACAAGCAGCCGATTACAATCTTGAAAAAGCAGAAAGAGGAATTGTCTTTATAGATGAGATAGATAAGATTGCAAGAAAGAGCGACAACCCTTCCATAACACGAGATGTTTCCGGTGAAGGGGTTCAACAAGGTCTTTTGAAACTTCTTGAAGGCACTGTTGTGAACGTACCACCAAAAGGTGGGCGTAAGCACCCAGACCAGAAGTTTATCGAGGTTAATACCGAAAATATTCTTTTTATTGCAGGAGGCGCTTTTGATGGTATCGAACGTACCATTTCAAAACGTTTGAACATGCAAGCTATTGGGTACAGTGCCGCGAAGACAGATGACAATTTAGATCAAGACAATATTCTTCAGTATATCATTCCAAAAGATTTGAAGGAATTCGGATTGATTCCTGAAATAATAGGTCGTCTTCCTGTATTAACGCATATGAATCCTCTAGATTCGAAAACACTTCGGGCAATTCTTACTGAGCCTAAAAATGCTATAATCAAGCAATATGAGAAGTTGTTCTCTATGGATGAGATTGAGTTCACCATAACTCCTCAGGCTTTAGATTATATCGTTGAAAAAGCAATAGAATATAAACTTGGCGCTAGAGGTCTTCGCTCTTTATGCGAGGCAATCTTTACCGATGCCATGTTCGAAATGCCTAGTAACGAAGAAACCGAGTTCAAGGTTACCAAAGCTTACGCAGAAGATAAACTCTCGCATGAGACCATTAAAAAACTTAAGGCTGTTTCTTAGCTTCTAAAGAGTATTTAAAAAATAGATAGGAATAAAAAAGCGGTTTTTAAACCGCTTTTTCCTTTTTTGTATTTGATTTATCCGCTTTATGCGTAACCGTATTCAACAGGTCTAGACAGACTTTTTGAATTATTTTATCATCGGTGTACATATGATGACCGAACCCTTCAATAAGTTCTGGGTTTATTTTCATCTTTTCATACCAAGCGGTCTTTGGTCTGTAAATATCATTATCGCCAAAAATTAACCGAATTTCACAATTAGGCTTTTCGTCTTCCGATCGTACGCGGGTTGAAGAAACTGCATAAAAAGACTTCATTGGCAAACCTTGAATACCTGCTTTCCAAGCAATCGCACCCCCAATACTAAAGCAAAGGTAATGGGCCGGTTCTTTTTCTTTCTTTAACAAATGCGCCACAGCGGTATCAATGCCCCCGTTCATAAAGGCATTATGAATGTTCTCTTCTGTATTTACAGGAAGTTTTAGATTTGCCAGCTGCTGGCTATCATAAAAAGTAATATTAAAGTATTGCTGAAGATAGCCTAAGTACGATGTAATCCAAAGTCCTTTTTTTGAACCCCACATGTCGGAGATGATCACAAGTCTTTCTGCCATAATTCTTTAGATTAAAATGTCGGTCGGTTAAGTTTAATATCCAATTTGAGTATTAAACGACAATTTTCCTCTTTTATTTGTTCATGTGAAGCAATTCTTCGATATAGTCACGCTTATTTGACAATCGGGGAATCTTATGCTGACCACCCAGCTTGTCTTTTGCCTTCAACCAATCATAGAAAAGGTTTTCTCTCGCCATATGTACTTTAGGGCTCTTGAGAGTAATGTTATTATACCGCTTTGCCTCGTAATCAGAGTTTAAAGATTTTAAGGCATTGTCTAAAAACTCGGTAAAATAAGCTAGATCTTTTGGGGGCGTTCTGAATTCGATTATCCATTCATGGGCCCCTTTTTCATTCCCATCCATAAAAACAGGTCCGGCCGTATAATCCTTGATTTCCGCACCGGTTTTTTTACAAATACTTTTTAGTGCTTCCTCGGCATTTTCTATAATAAGTTCTTCACCGAAAACATTTATATGGTGCTTCGTACGACCTGTAATTTTAATTCGATAAGGGCTGATGGAAGTAAACCGAACTGTGTCCCCAATCTTGTAACGCCATAAACCAGCATTAGTGGTAATTATGATAGCATAATTTACATTGATTTTAACTTCCCATAAAGGTATGGCCTCCTGTTGTTCGGTACCGTAAACATCCATAGGTATAAATTCATAGAAAATACCATAGTCGAGCATCAGAAGTAGGTCATCGGCCCCATTTCTGTCTTGAATGGCGAAGAAACCTTCTGAAGCATTATAGATTTCGTAATACTTGAAACTCTTGCGTGGCAGCAACTTTTTATACTGGTCTTTGTAAGGGCTAAAATTGACGCCTCCATGAAAATAAACCTCTAAATTTTCCCAAACTTGAAATAGATGGTCTTTACCGGTTTCTTGAATCACATTGTTGAGCAAGACCAGCATCCATGAGGGAACACCTGCCAAGCTCGTGACATTTTCTTGGGTACTTTCTTTAATAATTGCCTTTAGCTTACTTTCCCATTCGCTCATCAAAGACACCTTATTACTTGGTGTACTACTAAATTCGGCCCATAAGGGCATATTATCGATGAGAATGGCCGACAAATCACCAAAAACGGAACCGTTATCTTGATACAACTCTTTACTACCACCAAGCCGTAAACTTTTGCCGGTGAACAATTGGGAATCTTCATTATTGTTAAGGTAGAGACACAGAAGATCTTTGCCCGATTTATAATGGCAATCTTCCAAAGCTTCGGTACTTACCGGAATGAACTTACTTTTCGCATTGGTCGTACCACTACTTTTGGCAAACCATTTAATCGACGTGGGCCAAAAGAGGTTCTGCTCACCTCTTCTTGTACGCTCTATTAAGGGCTCAACCTCTTCATAAGTGACTATAGGAAGGCGATTTTTAAAAGTCTTATAATCTTCAATCGACTGAAAGTCATACTTCTTTCCGATTTCGGTATCCTCCGCTATTTCAAGCAACTGATCAAGCACCTCTTCTTGAACTTCGGCCGGGTATTTCAAAAAAAGTTCTATTTGATGATATCTTTTTTTGAGCAGCCACGATGCAATGGAATTAAAAAGCGGAATCGGCATTTTTAGGTATCTTTAACCTGCTAAAATTAGCTTTATTAGTTATCATATTCAAATCGAAAAATCTTTTATGCAGTACGAAGGCGTATTACGAAAAATGCAAACCGAACCCGGAGATCCGATCCAATATTTTATGCTTTTTGAGAACGATTTTCTCAATGTAAATCAAATTCTTGACAAAACACTGCAAATCGATTTTATTAAATATCAATGTCTTAATTGCGGGCAAGACAGGCCTATTTATCGACAAGGCTTCTGTAAAACTTGCTTTTACGAAACACCTGCGGCTGGCGATTGGATCATGAAACCAGAATTAAGCACGGCACATTTAGACCAAGAAGACCGAGATCTCGAGTATGAAAAAAAGGCACAGCTACAGCCACACATTGTTTATTTGGCTAACTCCAGCAACATCAAAGTGGGCGTTACCAGAAAATCGCAAGTACCAACGAGGTGGATCGACCAAGGTGCCCATGAAGCTATTGAAATAGTAGAAGTACCCAATAGATATTTGGCCGGAATCACTGAAGTTGCCCTCAAAGATCATATTGCCGACAAAACAAATTGGCGTAAAATGCTTACCAATGACGTAGAAGACGAAGATTTGGTCGAATGGCGAAACAAGCTAAGAACCTACATACCCGAAGAAGCTCAGGAATATTTTATTGCATCTAATTCAGAGACCAATCTTAACTTTCCTGTACTACAGTACCCAAAGAAGGTTAAAAGCCTTAATTTAGATAAAACACCTTCGTACAAAGGAGTTTTAAAAGGTATTAAAGGACAATATTTCATATTTGAAGACAATACTGTTTTTAATGTTAGAGGTAGCGAAGGTTATTATGTTTCACTGACTATCGCCTAATAAGTTAGGCCTTCGCAGGCAAAATCATCATCTATCCAGTTAAGGCAAAATTTAAGAGGTGACTAAATTTGATTACCTCAATTCTAAAATCATGTTTATGAACAATGTCATCAATTTAGTTAATAGGCCCACTGGAAAACCTCAACTAAGCGATTTCAAATTTACGGAAGAGCCGCAACCCAAAATCGAGGATGGTGAAATTTTACTTCAGTCAAAGTATATTTCCGTCGACCCTTATTTAAGGGGAAGAATGAACGATGAAGAGTCATACATCCCTCCTTTCGAGCTTAATGCTCCAATGGAATCAACGGTAGTTGCGGAAGTAATGGATTCTAAAAATTCAAATTTTGCTAAAGGAGATTTCGTCTTTGGCATGCTTAAATGGAAAGAGTTTCAAACATCTGCAGGAACCGGGTTAAACAAGGTCGACCCCAAGAAGGCGTCTCTATCGGCCTATCTCGGAATTTTAGGGCTTACTGGGCTTACCGCCTATATCAGCCTCGAAAAAATAGCTGATCTTAAAGAAGGTGAAACCCTTTTGGTTTCGGGAGCTTCTGGCGCCGTGGGAAGTACCGTGGGTCAAATAGGAAAAATCAAGGGATGCAGGGTTGTCGGTATTGCCGGCAGCGATGAAAAATTAGACCTGATGAAAGACAAGTTTGGTTTTGACGAGGGCATCAATTACAAAAAGACAGATGATATGATCGCGGCCGTGGCCGAAGCTTGCCCAAACGGTGTTGATGTTTATTATGACAATGTGGGCGGAGAGATTTTAGATGCGGCCCTCAACAACATCAATAAGAACGGAAGGGTCATTAACTGTGGGGCCATTTCTTTATATAATGCGAAACAAACCCCGACAGGCCCTCGTCATGAAGGTATTTTAGTCAAAAAAACGGTATTGATGCAGGGCTTCTTGGTCAGAGACCATGCGAAAGAATTTGGAAATGCCATTCAACAATTGGCTCAATGGTTACAGGAGGGGAAAATAACTCATGAAGAGACGATTGTCGAAGGTTTCGAGAACATTCCGCAAGCATTTCTCGATATTTTTGAAGGAAAGAATAAAGGTAAAATGGTTGTAAAGATATAAGCACTTGCTTGTGAATGAATGCTTCATCAACTAAAAATAGCACTTCAAAAAGTAACTGGCCAACGATTGTTTCGTTGGCCATTTTGGGTCTATTGGTGGTAGGTTATTTTACCGTTCCCTCGATTCAGCAATTTTTCGATGAGGCATGGGCCGTCTTGAAAAGTGGGGATAATGAAAAAACCAAAAGCTGGGTCGAAAAATTTGGTGCTTGGGGTCCGTTGGTTCTAATCTTAGCGATGATTGCACAGATGTTTTTAATTGTCATCCCCTCCATTATGCTCATGGTTGTTTCCATTATTGCCTACGGGCCTATTTGGGGCAGTTTAATAGTTTTCGCCTCCGTTTTCTGCGCTTCGAGTGTGGGCTACTTTATCGGCAGTTTATTGGGGCAAGGTCGAGTGGAGAAAATCATCGGCCATAAATCGGAGAAAAAGGTTGAAAAGTTTTTGGATGATTACGGATTTTGGGCAGTAATCATCACTAGGCTCAATCCCTTTTTATCAAATGATGCAATCAGTTTTGTCGGGGGAATTTTAAAAATGGGCTATTGGAAGTTTATAGGAGCCACTTTGATAGGTATAGCCCCTCTCATATTTTTTATCGCCCTTCTAGGAAAAAATAGCGATAACTTGAAAACAGGCCTACTTTGGGGTTCTTTGGCCAGTTTAGCACTTTTCTTAGCCTACATTTGGTGGGACAAAAAGAGAAAAGAATCTTAAGTACACTAAATGGGTCATTATAGGCCAAGGCTTTCATCTTCCTTTACTTTAAGATTTTCCTAATTCCATCCTCGCTTCGACCAACTATTGTCATTTTAGCATTCTATTTTTTTCTCATTCTTAAATCCTTCTATAAACTCATCAATTTCAGATAATTAAATCTTACCTTATGTAGAGATAACCTCCCTCCCATGAACAAAAGAACTTTTATAAAAAGATTTGGCCAATTGGCTATTTCGGTACCCCTTCTACCAAATACCACTCTTGGTAATCACCCGAAATCCTTTCACACCAGAACAGTTTCCGATGATTTTTGGATGAACATCCGTTCAGACTATGACCTGAAACCCGATTATATCAATCTTGAGAGCGGCTACTACAATATCATTCCGCGACCTACCCTAGAAAAACTTCAAGGGCACATGCGAATGGTTAATTACGAAGGCTCTTATTACATGCGTACCGTTCAATGGGACAATAAAAAAAATGCTGCCAAGCGATTGGCCAATCTGGTCAATTGCGCACCTGATGAACTTATCATTACTCGGAATGCCACAGAATCTCTTGACCTAATTATCGCAGGATATCCTTGGAAAAAGGGAGATGAGGCTATAATGGCGGAACAAGATTATGGAGCCATGCTTGAGCAGTTCAAATTAGCTTCAAAACGCTACGGAATCAACAATAAGCTGGTTTCTGTTCCCAATCATCCTAAATCCGATGAGGAAATTATAAGACTTTATGAAGAAGCTATCACACCAAAGACCAAGTTAATTTTTGTAAGTCACATGATTAACATAACGGGGCACATTCTTCCTATTAAAAAAATATGTGCCATGGCACATCAAAAAGGAGTAGAGGTCTTGGTTGACGGAGCACATTGCATCGGGCATTTTGAAGTTGATATTGATGACCTCGGCTGTGATTATTATGGCACGAGTCTTCACAAATGGTTGGCCGCGCCACTCGGTGCTGGCTTCTTGTATGTTTCAAAAAGCAAAATTGCAAAAATATGGCCCCTCTTGGCAGAGCATGACCGCGAACCCGACGACATCGGCAGACTGAACCATACAGGCACGCACCCCGTCCATACCGATTTAACTATTAACGATGCCATAGATTACCACGAGCAAATTGGCATGAAACGTAAAGAAGACCGCTTAAGATATTTGCAACGTTATTGGAGTGATACCATTCGACCATTAAAAAATGTGATAGTAAATACACCTGTGGATCTTGAGCGCAGCTGCGGAATTGCCAATGTGGGCCTCGCCAATATGACGCCCAAAGAATTAGCCGACCGACTCATGGAAGATTTCAAAATATTCACTGTAGCGGTAGATGGCGCCAATGTTCATGGCTGCAGAATCAGCCCCAATGTTTTTACCACTACAGATGAACTCGACCAATTCATCGATGGCATTAAAACTTTGGCAAAGACTGGTTAAAGCCGGATTTAAGGAATCATTTTAATTGCCCGAAGACTTTTGGTCCGTCTCTTTCTTTTTACCACCTAACAGACCTCCCAAAATATTCTTGGCTTTTTCTTTAACCACATCTTCATCCGTTTTCTTGACGGTATCTGTGGCAGCCTCGTTGACCGTATCTTTTTTGGCGCCTCCAAGAATACCCCCAATCACATTCTTCACATCTTCTTTCGTATTCGCGGCCTTAGCAGAATCAGTTTTGCTTTTATTTTTATTAAGCACCTTACCTATTAAATCTTTGGCCTTGTCTTTACCTTTATTGATCAATTTTTGCTTCTGAATTTCAACCAATTGATTGGTCAACGATTTGATACCGGCCGTCAAATCGGTACTCACGTTCGGACTTGAATAATTACCACCAATATTCGCTACCACCGGAACAGTCAAATTTTGTAGACTACTATCATCGATTTCAGCAATCAATTTGTTTACCTCTTTGCCCAAATACTTTGCTGGAACTTCCATCACAGCCTTATAGTTCAACTTTCTATCGAACGAATGGTTACCATCTACATTAATGGCAATATCTTTATACTTAAGTGTGAAAGGTTTTACGTTCACTAACCCATTTTCAAATGACAATTTGGTCTTTAATTCGTCAAGATTGAGCTTTTGTAAATCGATAAAATCCAGTTTACCATCCAAGGCCGATAATAATGGAGCCTTTTCCGAATTGATTTCACGAGTCATTACATTGGCCAAAATGTTACCACTTAACGTTAGAAGGTCAGGTAGCAAATCATCAGTAAGCTTACCCGAGAGTTGTATATCAGAATCGAGTTTACCCTGTAATATCTGGGCTATTGGGGCCAAAGATTTAAAAAGCTCCAATGATTGAAAGGTTTCGGCTATCTCCAGTTTTTGCATATCGAGCTTCATGGCGAAAGAAGGCGTTTCTTCTTTAGTAGAAACTTCACCATTGAAAGCCATTTTACCATCAAAAATCGATGATGTCATATTTGAAAGAGTCGCCTTCTCATCTTTAATTCGTAGCGTGCCTTTTACATCTTTGAGCGTCAAATTATCGTACAATACGGTGTTTGCCGATGCATTGATGGTCGCATCTAAAAATGAAGGAATCTTAATTTTCTCTTCGGTCGTCGAGCCTTTCGAAGTACCTTTTTCATCTTCGGAGCCGGAATTATCTTCAGCACTTTCCTCTTCGACCATAAAATCGTTTAAAGCAAACGTGTTGGAAGTCAAATTAAAATTACCTTCTACCATTTCATCATTGAACATGAAGCCCAATAAATTATTGATGGTACCCGTTGCGCTGAAATCAGTTTTTCCTGTACTACCGCTCAATTCGTTCAATGTAACCGTTTTCGGATTGAAGGTCATTTGAGTGGTTTTGAGCTTTACGGGGTTAGGAATTTCTTCAGACTTATACTCAAAATCGCTTAGTTTAAGATTTCCGTTGGTCTTAGTATTGGCGTACTGCTTTTTTTCTATGGAATTCATATCGAAGGCCGTATTGACATCGGCCACCAATAATCCCTTTAAATTCAACCCAGGAGGGACAGGATATGCCTTTTCAATGTTTGCCAAGTTCATTCTACCATCTATATGGGCATCTACTTTTGTATTGCCCATCAATTCGCTAATCTTGGCGTTCATATTAAACTTGTCCTCATCAATCATAAAAGACAACCTTTCAATATCGACTCGGGTATCTTCTACAATTCCGGAGGTATTAATAATCTCGGTATCAATAAAAACATTTCGAACCGATTTGGGCAAATCAGGGTATTTGAAGGAAGCATTTTCAGAATTAATCTTAATGTTGAACTTGGGTATATGCTCTTCATCTACTACACCATTAAACTCTCCTTCAACAATAAAATTCCCTGTAGTTTTTACGTTCTCAATATTTTTACTGTAGGTCTCAGGAATAACCGCCAGAAAGTTTTTAAAATCTGAGGATGGTGTCTTGAAGCTGATATCTATTTCTTGGTTGTTCTCGTTGACCTTCACAAAGCCATCGAATACCAAAGGCAATTGGTTAACGTATGCCTCATTTTTCAGAAAAGAATATTTATTCTCATTCAAATCTATACCCACTAGCGCATCGAGTTGCACTTTATTCCTATTGAGATAATTGGTACTATCCATTTCAAATGAGACCAGCGCATTGGTGTTGGTCTGCAGTTCAGAAGTGGTTAAAGACAAATCACCATTGCCCTTATGCTGCATCTCTTCTATTACCAACTTCATACCGGCCGCTCGGTCATTATAAACGATTTTGGCATTCGAAATTTCGTAAGATTGCATATCGAAACTAAAACCTTCGGTACTGCTAGTTTGTGAGGTTTCAGGGGTACTGGTATCCTCTTTGGCAATGTCAAAACTGGCATTCTCTTGCTCATCAATGGTCATATTCAACAAAGCCCCATCAATGGTAAGGCTCCTAATGCCAATAGGCTCACCGGCTCCTTTAAAAAGTTCACCTAGACCCATTTTTAAAGCCACTTGGTCTGAAGCAAAAAGAGTGTCGCCCTCAAAAGGAGCCTTATTAATGAGGGTTACCTTTTTCAACCCAACTTCGGCATTAGGAAAGCTTTTTATAAGACTTAAGTCAGCCTCCTCAAAGTCTAAGGTGGCATTGAGGTTGTTATTGACATTGTTCTTAATAATATCGCCAATTTTGGCCTCTAAAAAAAATGGGATTGCAATCAGCAGCGCAATAATCAACACCACTACTATACCTACTATCTTGAAAATTTTCTTTTTCATATATTTTTTTCTTGAACCGGTATTTGAACCAACTTTTTAAAGGTGGTAACCTACCTAAAATTCATTTGTTGTATTGGCTCATTACTACAGTTTATTGGCCGTATCGATACAACTCTCAAATTGAACGGTTATTATACCTCTAGTTCAATTTCTTCACCAATCTGCAGTTTGAACCTCTTTCTTAGTATATATACGAAAAGATACAGGAAAGGAGTGTCTATGAATGCTATAAAAATCTTAAAAATGAAGCCGCTCACTACGAGTCCGAAGAAAAGCTCCCAGGGCAAAATCTTAAAAATACAAAGCAGGCCAACTACGGTGAAGGTATCTATAAACTGAGAGAGAAAAGTTGAGAAATTGTTACGCACCCATAGGTATTTACCTTTCGTGACCCTTTTCCAAAAATGATAAATGGCTATATCAATATACTGCGCCAGCAGATAGGCAATCATAGAGGCAAAAACGGCAATAGGTGATAGAGCAAACACTTTGGTAAAAATCTCATCATTAATGGGAGATGAATCAATAGCAGGAGCTATTTCGGCGATTAAAATAATTCCCATAGAAAAGAACGAGGCAAAAATACCGGCCGTAACTATTTGATTGGCCTTCTGCCTACCATAAATTTCAGAGATTAAATCGGTAATCAAGAAAGTTATCGGATAGGGCAGAATACCCACGGATATTTCAAAAAGCGACACCCCAAAAACTTCAACATCACCAAAGGGATTCCAATAGAAAAATTTTTGAAAAATTAGATTCGACACCACTAGTGAGGTAATGAACAAAGCTCCTAAATAAAGGTAAATTTTATAGGCGAGGCGCTTATCTTTTGCAGTCATAAGGTTTGAAGTCATCGTAGCTGTCTAAACAAGATACTCTCTTGCGCTTGTTTATCTTTACAAAACAACAAAAATTAGCTAATAAGCCATAACCGAAACCCTTATAAAAGGCTTCAACACATAGCATTTTGGAAACCTTTTAAAAAATATAGGTTGAACCTAAAGTTATTTAAATAATTACCTTGGCTTTTTAGCGACACCTTACTTAATGGTAAGAACAAAGGGCATTCTTGCCTGAACCCCCTTTTGGTCCATTGCCGTGCGCACCTCTTTTAAAATGGAATAAGCCTCGGTTCCTATTTCGTCTTTGATGAACTTTTCCTTCAGACTGGCAGAAGCTCCCCCTAGATCTTCCATAAATCTTTCGAGGCCCGTCTTGTATTTAGGGAATTTCTTAATGCCATAACTATCAATACCCGCTAACTCCGCTGCACTATTAATGGCGTCTTCTAGGTTACCCAGTTCATCTACCAGACCCAGTCTTTTGGCATCGACCCCGCTCCACACCCTGCCTTGGGCCAGGCTATCAGCTTCTGCCATTGAAATATTTCTGCCTTGGGAAACTCTTTCTAAAAATGTTTGATAGGTACTTTCGATTCCTTCTTGAACCACTTTTCTAAAACCTTCATCCATCGGTTCGAACAAAGAATATTCTACGGCGTTTTTATTGGTACCCACCTGTTCGGCGTTTATGCCGATATCTTCTGCAAGTTGCGCCATATTTGGTACAGTTCCAAAAACCCCGATAGAACCCGTTACAGTGGTCGGTTCAGCAAAAATTTTATCCGCACCGACCGAAATGTAGTACCCTCCCGACGCGGCTACATTGCCCATTGAAACCACAACAGGCTTCACTTCTTTGGCCAATTCAACCTCACGCCAGATGATATCGGAGGTTAGGGCGCTGCCCCCAGGTGAATTGACCCTTAAAACAATCGCCTTTACTTCTTTATCTTCCCTTGCTTTGATGATAGCTTCATTAATGATGCCTTGACCTATAACATCAGTCCCACCCTCACCATAAAGAATCTCACCTTGGGCAAAAACAATGGCTATCTTATCCTTACCTTTTTTCAAAACTTTTTTATTGGACCTTAACACGTAATCGCTTAATTGAACGATGTTTAAATCCTCATCAGCTCCTAAGTCCAAGGCATTTCGCAACTTACCTTCGTATTGATCATAGAATGCTATTTCGTCAATTAGACCAGAGTTAAGCGCATATTCTGGGGAGCGACCTCCTAAGGTATCGGCAATTATATTCAGATTTTCAGCACTGATATTTCTTCCTTCTGAAATATCATCGACCATCGAATTCCACAACGAACCTATCAGTTCTTTGATTTGTTTTCTGTTCGCATCGCTCATTTCATTAGCAATAAATGGCTCGACCGCACTTTTGTATTTTCCGTGACGAATCACCTCTAGCTTCACTCCTGTCTTTTCTTGTAAATCTTTAAAAAACAGCACCTCTGAAGAAAGTCCCCTAAAATCAAGAACCCCCACCGGATTTAGAAAAACACTATCGGCAACACTGGCGAGGTAGTAATCTTTTTGCATGTAGAAATCGCCATAGGTATAAATAAACTTACCACTTTCTTTAAACTCGTGAAGTGCTTTTCTAATGGCCTGAGTCTGTGCCAAACCAGCCATAATAAAGTTGTTGTTGATACTAATACCTTTAATATCATTGTCATCTTTCGCCACCATAATGGCCTGAAGAATTTCATCTAGCCCTTGGTTCTGTTCAAATAGCCCTCCAGCAAAGGGATCTAGAGCGTTATCACCGACATAATCGCTAATAGGTTGCTGAAATTGAAGTTCTAGAACAGAGTTGGGCTTAACGGCAACCGTCTCATCGCTGCTACTTACAATACCTACAAACAGAAAAAACATGACGAAGATGATACCACAAGCTATCATGCAGCCCAATATGGCCGCCAAAAGGTTTCTTAAAAATTTCATACTCTAAAATCGATTCTAGAATCTATCGGTCGTTCGAAAGTTGAAATTGTTACTTCCAATAAGAAATAACTTCAAATCAAGAATTAACCGATAATCGCATTTATAAAATGCTCAAAGATAATACACCCCAGCTAGATACCATTGGCAGTAAGCAAAAGCGTTATTTATAATTTCGACCAAGCCCTCAATTAGCTTTTATGGCGACAGTATCGAATTTCAATATTTAAAAAATGGTGAATAACTATTGATAAACGGTCGCTGAACTTACCCACTTCTTTTTGTTATTTTGTCTTACAAATATGGCCGAACATAAACTTGCATATCTGTCGTTGGGCAGCAACCTGGGCGACACCCTGAACAACCTACAATCTGCGGTATTTTCGATTCAGAAAATGGCGGGGGATGTGCAACGCATTTCGCCCATCTATAAAAGCAGTGCTTGGGGATTTGATTCCGATGATTTCTTGAACGTATGCTTGTCAATCAGTACTGCACTATCACCCCAAAAACTTTTAGACACCCTTTTAAAGATTGAAAGCCAGCTGGGAAGGGTACGATTCAAAGAAGAGGGCTACCAAGCTCGAACCATTGACATTGACATTCTTTATTACGATCGTGAAACGTTATTTACGGAAACATTGGTCATACCCCACCCCGAAATGTGCTATCGCAAATTCGTTCTCAAACCGTTAGCGGATATTGCCCCACAATTCTATCATCCGGTGGTTAACAAAGATACACGCAACCTTATTCAGGAATGTCGCGACAAGGGCCGCCTCGAAAAAACGGTTTTCAGATTATATAAAAACCGTGAAGAGCTATTTGCCAACACTAACTTTATTGCCATTGAAGGCAATATTGGGGCTGGTAAGACTACTTTGGCGCATAAAATTTCTGAGGACTTTAATGGTAAATTGGTCTTGGAACGCTTTGCCGACAACCCTTTTCTTCCGAAGTTTTACGAGGAAAAAGCTAGATACGCCTTCCCATTAGAAATGTCTTTTTTGGCCGACCGATACCAACAATTTACCGACGACACCTCACAATACGATCTTTTCAGAAGCTTTATGGTCAGTGATTATGATATATATAAATCATTGATTTTTGCAAGAATTACGCTGCAGCAAGATGAATACGCCCTTTATCGCAAGCTGTTCCATTTGATGTACAAAGAGGTCAAAAAGCCCAAAATATATGTTTACCTCTACCAATCGACCGATAGGTTATTGGAAAACATTAAAAAAAGAGGCCGGGATTACGAGCAAAGTATCGACCCTACGTACTTAGAACAAATCAATAAGGGGTATTTTGATTTCATCAAAAGTTATCCAGAGCAGAACAATCTGGTCATTGATTTAGAGGATCTTGATTTTGTGGAAAGTCAAGATGACTATGAGACTATTCTTGATAAGATTTTAAAGTTTGCCGTTCACTTACCCTCGGTACGCTCCTAATTAGCTTTCAGGGCATTTAACTTCGACCAAAAATCCCAAACAACGACCCCGGCACTGACCGAAATATTCAAGGAATGTTTGGTACCGTATTGAGGTATCTCGATAACCCCTTGGCAAGAGTTCACTACAAGTTGGGCCACACCCTTTACTTCATTACCGAAAACCAGGGCATACTTATGGTCGGCCCGCACATTAAACTCATTTAAGAATTGGGCACCTTCAGCCTGTTCTATTGCCAAAGTCACATAACCTTCTTTGTTCAAAGTATCTATTAATTCGACGGTATCTTTCACGTAATGCCATTCGACACTTTCGGTAGCACCCAACGCCGTCTTTCTAATGTCTTTATGAGGAGGGGTTGCCGTTATGCCGCACAGGTAAATTTTTTCAATCAAAAAAGCATCAGCAGTTCTAAAAACCGAACCTATGTTATTAAGGCTTCTAATATTATCCAATATCAATACTATAGGTACTTTCTGAGCCCTTTTAAACGATTCGACATCAAGCCTTTCCAGTTCTTCGTTTCTTAGTTTTCTCATATTTCTTGATATCTGCCCTTTTGAAGAAACCAATGTTGATAAAGTTATTCCTAAATATCAACAACTGTGGGGTTTCCGTGGCAAAATTGATACATTCGTTCTTTGAACTTGCGGGCAAAAATAGCCTTTATAAATTGGATTGAGCCATATGGGAAAAGCAAAAAAAGTCACTCCTTTAATGAAGCAGTACAATAGCATCAAGACAAAGTATCCTGATGCCCTTCTGCTGTTTCGCGTGGGCGATTTTTATGAAACCTTTGGAGAAGATGCCGTAAAGGCTTCCAAAATTTTAGGCATCATTCTTACCCATAGAAATAACGGAGGTGACCGCACCGAGTTAGCCGGTTTTCCCCATCATTCGCTCAACACCTACTTACCCAAATTGGTCAAAGCAGGGCAACGGGTTGCTATTTGTGATCAGCTCGAAGACCCAAAAATGACCAAGACCATCGTCAAAAGAGGGGTTACAGAACTTGTAACACCCGGTGTGGCGATGAACGACGATATTTTAAATGCCAAGTCGAACAATTTTTTATGCGCCGTTCATTTTGGCAGAAAGTTACTCGGTGTTTCATTCGTCGATATTTCTACCGGTGAGTTTTTGACCGCTGAAGGTTCTGAAGAACAAATTGACAAACTGCTTCAAAACTTTGCACCGAACGAGGTACTGGTACCGAAAACCCACAAAAAAGAATTTTTGGAACTTTTCGGGAATCAATTTCACACTTTCTTTATGGAAGATTGGGTCTTTCAAGAAGATTATGCATTAGAAACGCTCACCAATCATTTCAAGACCAAAACGCTAAAGGGGTTCGGGGTCGACCACTTGAACCTAGGGGTTATAGCTTCCGGGGTGGTCTTACATTACCTTTCGGAGACCCAGCATAGGCAATTACAGCACATCAGTAACCTTAAACGCATTCCGGAAGAAGAATATATCTGGATGGATCGGTTTACCATCAGAAACCTCGAGCTATACCATTCACCGCATCAGAATGCCGTAACCCTACTGGATATCATCGATAAAACGATATCACCCATGGGAGGTAGAATGTTAAAGCGATGGTTAGCACTCCCCCTAAAAAATATTGAAAAAATCAAGCGTCGTCATCAAGTAGTCGCCCACTTAGTTACCGAAGAGGGGCTGCATCAAAAACTGCAGCAATCGATTAAGCAAATGGGCGATTTAGAACGCTTAATTTCGAAGGTGGCTACGGGCAAAATCAACCCAAAAGAGGTTGTTCAACTTAAAAATTCGCTGGAAGCCGTAGTGCCTGTCAAACAAATTACCGCAGATTGCCAGTCGGAGGCTCTCAACCTCATCTCAGACCAATTGAACACTTGCGATCTGCTTCGCCAAAGAATCAAGGAAATGCTTGACGAAGAAGCACCGGTAAACATGTCGAAAGGCAAGACCATCGCAGATGGCTTTTCCTCCGAATTGGATGAATTAAGATCATTGGCCTTTTCAAGCAAAGATTATTTAGACCAAATGCTCGCCCGCGAAACAGAGCGAACCGGCATCACATCTCTTAAGATTGCATCAAACAATGTTTTCGGCTATTACATCGAGGTTCGCAATACGCACCGTGATAAAGTACCTGGCGAATGGACCCGCAAACAAACCCTCGTGAATGCCGAGCGCTATATTACCGAAGAATTGAAAGAATATGAGGCGAAAATTCTTGGGGCGGAAGAGCGCATTCAGAGTCTCGAGTCACAATTGTTCTCGCAACTGGTGGTTTGGATGCAAGAATACATCAACGCAGTTCAGAACAATGCACATCATATTGCCCAATTGGATTGTCTTTGCGGTTTTGCCCAGCTCGCTAAAGAGAATAATTATGTGGAGCCAGAGGTAGACGAGACTACTGATATTGAAATCACCAATGGCAGACACCCCGTAATTGAAAAACAGCTGCCTTTGGGCGAGGCTTACATCGCCAATGATGTACTTTTAAATCGTGACGACCAGCAGATAATAATGATTACCGGGCCCAATATGAGCGGTAAGTCTGCTATATTAAGGCAAACCGCCCTAATCGTTCTCTTGGCCCAAATGGGTTGTTTTGTGCCGGCCGAAGCTGCAAAAATTGGTTACGTAGACAAAATATTTACTCGCGTAGGTGCTAGCGACAACATTTCTATGGGAGAATCGACCTTCATGGTAGAAATGAACGAAACGGCCTCTATTTTGAATAATCTTAGTGAGCGCAGCCTGGTCTTACTCGATGAAATAGGCCGTGGTACCAGCACCTATGACGGCATTTCAATTGCGTGGGCCATCAGTGAATATCTACATGAGCATCCGGCTCGTGCCAAAACTCTTTTTGCTACCCATTATCATGAAATCAATGAAATGGCCAACACCTTCGAGCGAATCAAGAATTACAACGTTTCGGTGAAAGAACTGAAAGACAATGTACTCTTCTTACGTAAGTTGACCCCGGGTGGCAGTGAGCACAGCTTTGGTATTCATGTGGCCAAAATGGCGGGTATGCCGCAACAAGTGATCCATAAAGCGAACAAGATTCTAAAAAAGCTAGAGAAATCACACTCGAGCGAAGAGCTTACCGATAAAATTCAGTTGGCCCAAGACGAGATGCAGCTTAGCTTTTTTAACCTAGACGACCCGTTATTGGAGCAAATAAAAGAAGAAATCGTTCATTTAGATATCAATACGCTCACGCCTGTTGAAGCGTTGATGAAATTGAACGAGATTAAGCGCATGCTGAGCAAAAGCAAAAAAGCGACTTCTTAAATTCGTCATATTCAAAGGAAAGGAAAATTGATGCAAGTTTTAATTAGTTTTTCTTTGCAATTTATATAATTGTATTAAATTTGCATCCGCTAACAAACCGAGTTAGTTTGTTCTTTTAAATGCGAAAATAGCTCAGTTGGTAGAGCGCCACCTTGCCAAGGTGGAGGTCGCGGGTTCGAATCCCGTTTTTCGCTCAAAACTAACGCCGCTTGCCGGCGTTTTTTTATTTATGAGTTAGCGATAGCTCTTAGCTTTTGATTTCTGTTTTAAACAGAAATAAAGCAAGCCAATAGAGGCTCGAGTGGTGGAATTGGTAGACACGTTGGACTTAAAATCCAATGGCCATTATGGCCGTGCGGGTTCAAGTCCCGCCTCGAGTACACCAAAACCCTGTTAATCAATTGATTTTCAGGGTTTTTTATTTTAAACAGTAACAGAATAGTAACAATTACTATTCAATATTCGAAGTTTGAGATAATAAATTGGGGGTTTAGAATTATTTTCTTTTAATAAGTGCGAGAAGCTATTGCACTAAATCAAATAGTAGGTTATTCTCAAATTCAGTTGCTGGACTGCATACCGTTTCAATCTCTGAACCATACAACAAAAAACCAAAAATATCAATTGGCTGAACGCATTCAACGCAATTATCATTATGAATATATTCTTCCCTGAGTTGCATTAAAAGTCTGCCTAATGCATTCTTACCGACTAATAGGTTTTTTTCAACTTCAACAGCAGCCCAATCTTTATCTTTATCAGATAATTCTACTATTGCCTTACTGTTCGTATTGATTAAAATTTTAGAAAATTCATCAAAGTTCTGAGACAGTTTAACCTTAAGAACCCAATACATTATTGAATATTTAACTTCCTCCCAATCCTGTCTTGTGTATTGTAAATATTTTCTGCTTTTCATTTTGGCAGTCATAGGACTATTCTGCTCAATAATCTCTTGCTGTATTGCTGGAAACAAAGGAAAACGGCAAGCTTGGTACAAGGCTTCTGCCGAAGGAATGATAATATCATTTACGCGAAGTGAATAACCCGGGGCCATATTGGACAACCCTCCAAAATTAGCTTTAGTGCTTTTAAAAAAGACTACTTCGTTTTTATTATAAGTACGTTCTGTAATTTTCATTTTGTACAATATAGAAATTTTTATCTATTGCCCTCTGTTCTTAACGCAAAAAAGTGGCGTCCAATTGTGTCCTGACACATCCCACCAAAAAACTAATGGACAAGTATTAGAGATATTGCGCCAAGTAAAAAACAATGTGCCTGTACCAAAAGTTTTATGAGAACGAACCGTATCACCTAATGGGCGTTTTCGTCTATCTGGATCATCTTTTTGAACCTTCCTAAGAAGTTCAATTCCTTTTTCCAAAAAAATTTTTTCAAGTTTGATTCTGTTCTCAGGACTACTAAAAAATGTTTCGGTTTTCGGTAAGTTGGAGGGCCTAAAAGCAGGTACGCTATCATTTTCAGCTTCCAATCCCGCCAAATATTCTAACGTTTTTTGTGATTGCTCTTCTATTGGATATACACAATTCAATTTTTGATTTTCTGCAATCCATTTTGTTTTAATATGATTCTCAACCACATAGTCTTTACCAACTATAAGAGTCTTTTTAATTTTATCGTCAAATTGCTTCATTAAACGCCATTCCATATTGCTATAACCAAATGAATGATAACAAAACAAACTAATGGCTAATGTCTTTGTTTTATTGATAATAGCCTTATAATTTTCGCTTACGCCATCATCCTTAGATTCAAGCCAGTTTGATAAATCACGAAACACCGTACCGCCAGTTGCTAAAATATCGTCAAAATAAATGTAGTTTGCCTTAGGGTTATCAATGCTGTCCTTGTAATTAATCATATACTCTCTCTGAAGAATATCATCAATTAGCACAAGTAGTTCGGATTGACTCTTATAGTTTTGTTGGGTATCGAAAAAATGTGTGTTAACCACCATTTCATTCATTGTTTTATAACCATAAAACTTCTGAATTTCTAATAGTCTTGTGCGTAATAAATCTTTAGCCTTTTCCTTCGATATATAAACTTCTGGTAAAAAATATAATAACTCACTCAATACAAATTCTGCATCATCACCAAATTGATTTGCCCAATTTATTATATGCTCAACCGTTATCTCAAACTTTCTGTCGGGATAGTCACACTGGTAGTCCTTTATAATTTCATATATTTTTTCTACTATTTCTTTCATCAATTTCTCATATACTAGTTATCCATTCCATTAATGAAAGTATCTACAAAGTTAATCACCTTTTGCAGGATTCTATCGCCTATAGTTTTACGTTTTAATACTGATGGCTTATCACCTTCAATTAGGTTCAAGAGTTCGTCTCTTAACGGTTCTCTTTCTGCATAGAGATAATCTTCAATTAGTTTTTGAGTTCTTTCTGATGATAGGTTTTCTTCTTTTACAAAGGTTTCAAATGCTTTTTGTTGTTCTTCTGTCCAGTACTTCTCAAACTCTTGTGGAATGTTATCTGAATCTTCTATATGCGGTAAACTGTCTTGAATGAACTTTTCTATTAATTCTCGTTTGCTTCGTAAATTGGCTTCACCAGAGAGTATATCTACAATTTCCTTTTTCTTAGCTTCCTGTTCTGACTTCTTCGCGTCTTTTAAAGCTGTCAGTAGTTTAAGAATATAAGTTACATTGATTTCGTCTCTGTGAATTAACTCTAATTCAAAATCTACATCATCTAATATTGATACTTTTTCTTTTGCTGTATCGTGTTTTGTTTTTTGCCAAAGGTCTAAGTATTTACTTCTAAAATCATTAAACAACTGTTCATCCATTGCTAAATCTTCCCAATCGAAATTAGCAAAAGTGGTCATCGTGTTCTTTAGACGCATCAACTCTCTAAATGCCTTGATAAATTCTAATTCATCCTCTTCACTTACTAAGTCATTTACACTATTTACGGTTGGTGTTACTTGCAATAAATCGATAAAGGTAGCATTGAATTTTTCTACATATTCTTCATAAGGTTCCATTATAATAACCTCAATAGCTTCTTTATTGCTGAAGAGTGTAATAGCTTCGTCTGTTGCTTTTTTGAGATTACGGAACACCACAATATTACCTTGTGATTTCTGCTCGTTTACAATTCTATTGGTACGTGAATAGGCTTGAATTAATCCGTGATATTTTAAGTTTTTATCTACATATAAGGTGTTTAAAGCAGGACTGTCAAAACCTGTTAAAAACATATTTACCACCAACAGTACGTCAATTTTACGTTCTTTAACTTTCTTTGAAATATCATTATAGTAATTGTAAAAAGACTGGCTGTCCTTTGTTGAAAAATTAGAACCGAACATCTGGTTATAATGTCCTATATAACTTTCTAATTTATCTCTTTTATGGCTGTTCATCCCGTATAAGGCTGCTGCTTCCTCGACTACCGACACTTCTTCTGGAATATAACCGTTGGCATCTGCATCGTCCTCATTGGCTACAAAGCTAAATATGGTTGCAATTTTAAGATTGTGCTTACCTTCTTCCTTTTTTCGATGCAGAATATCATAGTACTGCACCAACATATCTGTACTACCTACACAAAACATTGCAGTAAACTCTTTACTATGTGTTTTTCTGTTATGGTTGGCAATAATGTAATCTGCAATTTTTTCCAATCGCTTTGGAGATTCCATTAACTCTTTACGGTCAATATCTTCTACCTCAATATCAATTTCAGTTGCAGATTCTTTTTGTTTGTAGCGCCCTACATATTCTACCGAAAATTTAAGTACGTTTTCATCTTTAATCGCATCTGTAATGACGTATTTATGTAAGCACTCACCAAATAACTCTTTAGTAGTACGCTTTCCTAATTCGTTTTTTACTGCATTATCTGCAAATATCGGTGTGCCCGTAAAACCAAACATTTGATGGTTATTGAAGAATGATTTTATACGATTGTGTGTTTCCCCAAATTGGCTACGATGACATTCATCAAAAATAAAGACGATACGCTCGTCTTTCAGTTGTTCCATTTTGGTTAAATAGTTCTTTTTACTGATGGCAGTATTAAGCTTTTGAATGGTGGTTACGATAATCTTTGTATCATCGCTAAACTGTTTTACTAAGGCTTTTGTATTGTCTGTACCATCTATACTGCCCTTTGAGAAGCTATTAAACTCCTTAGTAGTTTGGTAATCTAAATCTTTTCTATCTACTACAAATACCACCTTTTTAACTTGTGGCATTTTCATAATGATTTGACTTGCCTTAAATGAGGTGAGCGTTTTACCAGAACCTGTAGTATGCCATATATAGCCATTTTTGGTTGAGTTTTTCACTCTATCAATCAATGCTTCGACTGCATAAAACTGATACGGTCTAAGCACCATTAAAATTTTATGGGTTTCGTTTAATACAACGTATTTACAAATCATTTTAGAGATATGACAAGGCTCAAAAAACTCACTTGTAAACCCATTAAGAATGTTAGTTAAACGCTTATTTTGTTTGTTCGTCCAATAAAACGTTTGTTTAAAAGATTGATGCCTGTTATTTGCATAGTATTTGGTATTGACACCGTTACTAATTACAAATATTTGCACGTATTGAAATAGAGCTGATTTAGCACCGAACGAATGCCTCTGATAGCGATTTATTTGATTAAAGGCTTCTTTCATTTCTAAGCCTCTACGCTTTAATTCTATTTGCACTAATGGCAATCCATTAACCAATAATGTAACGTCATAGCGGTTTTTATAAGAACCCTCCATAGTCACTTGGTTGGTAACTTGGTATTGGTTTTGACACCAATGTTCTGTATTTAGAAACTCGAAATATAGGTTGTCGCCATTATCACGTACAATATGTTGTTTTTCACGCAGTGTTTTGGCTTTTTCAAATACTGAACCTTTACTAAGAATATTGAGCACACGTTCAAACTCTTTAGCCGTAAACGTGATATTGTTATGCTTTTCTAATTGAGCTTTTAGATTACCCAATAAAGCAGCTTCATCTGGAATATTGACTTTGGCATATCCGATAGTTGAAAGTTGCTGAATTAACTGATTTTCTAATACCTGCTCTGGTTGTGTACTCATTAATTTATTTTATTTCTTTTGCCTAATGAGTTTAATAATCCATTTGTGTGGTGACGATGGATAAGATGCGATTCTACTTCCAATCTTCCGAAATTTATCTCTTTATAAGTAAAATAAATGCGCTCTAAATAATAATCATTAAGTTTCAATTCGAGTGTCTCTTCAAATTTACCATTAGTGATTTTGGCACCCTCTATAATAAACCTGCCTAGTTTTCTTCTAAAGCTATGATTATAAGTTCTTTTGACCTCCTTCATACGTTCTTTGAGGTTGGCGGTTTCACCAATGTAGACTAATTTATTTTCATCAAAAATGGCATATATCCCAGGTTTGTTTGGAAAGTTTGAGGACCATGTTCTTTTTAGTGAAAATTTGATTTTTTCAGCTTGAATCAACTCATTTTCAAATTTATTCACAAAAATTTCTATTTCCCTTTCTGTATATACCATTACACAAAAATTTGTTGTAACAACCCTTTTTTATACGTTTTTGATTGCTCTATTTGAGTGCTTATAATTTCTATTTCTTTATCGATAGCCATTAAAAATGAAGCTATTTTTTGTTGTTCTTCTAAACAAGGAAAATTCAATTTGAAAGATTCTAAATCTTCAAAATTCAGGCTATCTCTAACGCTACCAGAACAACCAACTTTAACTAAATGATTAAATAAATATGTAGTTGTTAAATTCTCAAAATAGGCTAAGTCCAAACTATTTTTTAAACCGAAAATCACATACATAGGACTAACAATACCTTTATCATAATCCTTTAAAGTAGCAATAGAGCCAACATTAATTCTTGATGGATTATAAGCAATATCATTTTTCTCTACGATTTTATAATTTGCAACATCTTTACTTGCTACTCTATGATTATCAAACTGTTCTGATTGCAGGATAAACCCTTTGGAATTACTAACACTTAATACTTGGTTGATTTCTAATTTTTTATTTCTTTTTGATTTGTGAATTAAAAAATCACCCAATCTTTTCTCTTCCCACTCTGGAAACTCTTTCCCATCATCATCCTTAAACCTTAGCTCTTGTTTAAATATTTTTTGCATTACTCCTTTTTTGTAGTGTTCTAAAAGGGTTTTCTTTTTTTCTAAGGCTTGTATGCGATCATCTAATGCTGACAGGAAATTGGCTATTTTTTGTTGTTCAGGGAGAATAGGTAAGTTAATTTTTAATTTCTTTAAATCAGAATTATAAACATTACTAATACTTACCCCTTTTGCTAGGGTTGCTATTTTCTTCTTTAGCTTTTGATTAATAAAATATGATACAAATGTCTGAGAGTAAACATCTTTTATCTTGGGTCTTAAAATATTAATTGTCCTTCCAATGGCAATATCTCTAAAAGGTAATGCAGAAGCTGAACCAATATCTAGTGGGTCTTCACCTGCTGATGGCAACAATATTTCATCACCTTTACTAAAAAGCAATTCAGACCTTTCAAGATTTGTCTTGTTTATAACTGAAGTTATCACTTCAGAATACAAATGATACAACTCACCATAACGAACACAGGGTATTTCAAAATCAGGTGATGCTTCACTCTGCTTAATATTTTTACCTGTCGAGAAAGTAAACAAGTCCTCAAATATTATTTTTTTCCACTCATTATAAAACTTAGGAAACCGCAATTTCGGCACTAACTGTTTTTCATGCTGCATATTAAAACGGTGTTTTAATATTTAGTTCTTTACAAAATGAAGCTATTAGGGTTTCGTTTTCTTTCAACTTTGCATTTAAACTTTCTACTTCAGTTGCCACCGCCTCAATATCGACAGGTTCTTCCTCTTCAAACGTATCTACATAACGTGGTATATTTAAGTTGTATTCGTTCTCAGCTACTTCAATTATTGGTGCGACATAACTGTATTTCTCTTCAGTT